>VERG01000009.1 GCA_018882885.1 Candidatus Nanopelagicaceae bacterium
ATTATGAAACTGAAACTATCGGTGTCTATAAATGTAAAGCTTGTAACGCTGAGTTGTTTAGAAGTGATGAAAAATTCCACTCTGGCTGCGGTTGGCCCTCTTTTTACGCGCCAACAAAGGATGATGCGGTAATCCTTCTAGAGGATCGCTCACTTGCGCCGCGGATTCGCACTGAGGTGCGTTGTGCAGCATGTGGCTCACATCTGGGTCATGTATTTGAAGGTGAGGGATATGCGGTTCCAACTGATCAGCGTTGGTGCATAAACTCAGTAGCTTTGGTGTTGGAGCCAAAAAGCAAATAGCCTTCTTAATTAGCTAATCTTTATTCGGTAAAACCTCATTTGCCCGCCAGCAATACCAAGCAACATGGCTGCGATAGGGGGAGTAAGAGGCTCCTAATTTGAGCAATGTCTCTGGAGTTATCTCACTTCGCATACGGTGAATGCGCTCCCAACCTCTTCGAACCCCTAAATCTCCAACTGGCCAAACATCAACTCTTTCAAGCTGAAACATCATAAACATCTCTACTGTCCATTTACCAATTCCATACATTGGCAGCAAATACTCCATTATTTCCTGATCACTTAGGCGATGCAGATTTTTCATTGGAATCTGGTTAGTGACGCTTGCTTTTGCCAACTCTCTTACCGCGCGAGCCTTAGAGTTAGAACAGCCTGCTGCTCGCAATCTGGCGATAGAAACTCCAGCCAGTTTTTTGGGCTGCAAAGTACCGCCACAGATTTCCTCTACCCGGCCGATTATTGTTGCGGCTGCTTTTGTGGAAAGTTGTTGAGAAAGAATTGATGAGGCCAGGGAGGCAAAGTTTGAAACCTTTGCTTTCTTTGATTTGGTTACACCTTCAACTGAACGCCCATCAGCCTTGGCGCCGATAGTGCAGAATCCAGCCCGTTCAATTACAACCTCAAACTTAGGGTTTATTTGAATGATGTGGGAGGCGATTTTCCGCGCGCTAGGGAGGGTCTGAGACATAAACCGCAGGCTAGCAGTGCTATTTTTCAAAAAACCTCTAGTCATTTTCAGTTTTGCACTCTATTTTTAGCCACTTGCAGCAAATTGCAGGACTGAGTAATGCCTTTGCAGGGGTGGAGGTGAGTTATGAATACCGGAAAAGTTGGCATTAAAGAGGTCGCGGCCGAAGCCGGGGTTTCAATAGCCACCGTCTCCCGCGCCTTGCGAGGTTTGCATCATGTAAATCCTGAGACGAGAAACAAAATTCTTAACGCTGCTGAAAAGTTAGATTATGCGATTCCACAATCCAGCGCTAAATCAATTTTTGGCCGCACCAATTCAGTAGGGGTTGTAGCTCCTTATATATCCCGTTGGTATTTTGCTCAGGTAATTAATGGTGCAGAGCAAGCCTTACGTGAGGCCGGCCTTGATCTATTGCTTTATAACTTCTCCCAAATGAAGGGGCGAGAGAGGTTATTTCAACACCAATTACTAAAGGGTCGAGTTGATGCTTTGATTGTTATTAGCTTGCCGCCCACCGAAGAGGAGTTCGAGTCGATGCTGGGCCTTGGCATTCCAATTGCATTAGTCGGAATGCATCATGCGGATTGTTCAAGCGTTGCAATTGATGATGTTGCAGGTGCCCGAACCGCGACTCAACATCTAGTAAATCTAGGACACAAAAAAATCGGTTTGCTCTCTGGGCGCCCAGATGACCCCTTCGGATTTAGCGTTCCTCAAGATCGAAGAAATGGTTTTATGCAGGTGCTGGCGGAGAGCGGTTTGGAGTGGAAACCATCACGTGAGGTATACGGGGATTTCACAATGCATGGCGCTAGTAGGGCTATGGATGATTTATTGGCACGACCAGATCGACCAACAGCAATCTTTGCCCAATCAGATGAGATGGCACTGGGCGCTTTGCAGGCCATCCGCAGAAATGGCTTAAAGGTGCCAGATGACATTTCAATAATCGGCTTTGATGGACATGAAATGGCGGAGTTCTCCGACTTAACAACGATTGAGCAACCCGTTCAATTAATGGGTGAAATGGCGGCATGGTCGATAATGGAACGTTTGAAATCACCCAAGAGCGAATCTCACTCCTTAACATTGCCAACCACATTAGTAGTTAGAAACTCAACTCGGCGGTTGGAGAGTTAAGAGTTTAAAGATGAGTTCAGCGGTTGAGAAATCAAAGTTGTGGTGGCAAGAGGCCGCCATTTATCAGATTTATCCGAGATCCTTTCAAGACACCAATGGCGATGGTGAAGGCGATTTACCCGGCGTTATTTCCCGATTAACTTATTTAAAAGATTTGGGAGTAGATGCGATCTGGTTGAGTCCTTTCTATACCTCGCCCAACAATGATGGTGGCTACGATGTTTCAAATCCACGAGATGTGGATCCAAGATTTGGCAAAATGTCCGATGCGGTCTCACTCATTACTGAGGCACACAAGGTTGGCCTAAGAGTTATCGTTGATATTGTTCCAAATCACTTTTCGACCGAGCACATCTGGTTTAAGGCAGCGCTGAATTCCAAGCCCGGTTCAAAAGAACGCGCCCGCTTCCATTTTTATGATGGCAGGGGTGATGATGGAGCGATACCGCCAAACAACTGGTGTTCGATATTTGGTGGACCAGCCTGGAGTCGAGTTACAGAATCAGATGGCAAAGCAGGTCAGTGGTATCTACATTTATTTGATTCCACTCAAGCTGATCTAAATTGGAAAAATGAGGAAGTTCATAAGGATTTTGAGGAGAGTTTGCGATTTTGGCTAGATAAAGGGGTAGATGGTTTTCGAATTGATGTCGCACATGGATTGGTTAAGGATGAAATACTGCGTGACCATCGAGATCCAGAAGGCTTGACCCGCGCCCTAAGACTTGATGTAAGTGATATGCCACGTGAGCAGAGAGAATCACTTCTATCTGATGTCCCATTTTTTGATCGTGATGGTGTCCATGAGATTTATCGAAAGTGGCGCAGGATTTTTGATTCTTATCCTGGTGATCGTATGAGCGTTGCTGAGGCGTGGGTTCATCCCAGCTCTAGAGCAACACTTTACGTAAGACCGGATGAGCTTCATCAAATCTTTAACTTTGATTTTCTAATTGCGGAATGGGATGCGAATTTCTTGGCAAGCGCTGTTGAAAAAACACTGCATGAGGTTGCAGCAGTTTCGGCACCACCGACCTGGGTACTGTCCAATCATGACTCACCTCGTCTAGTTACTCGCATGGGCGGAGGCGACTTAGGAGAGCGCAAGGCGCGAGCTATCGCACTCCTGACCCACGCACTTCCCGGAGGGGTTTATGTATTCCAAGGCGAGGAGTTGGGACTCTCTGATGCGCCGCTTTCTGATGAAGATCGACAAGACCCGGTTTTCTTTAGAACCAAAGGTGTAGATAAAGGACGTGACGGTGCAAGAGCACCATTGCCTTGGAACGCTTCACAAACTAATTTTGGATTTACCTCCGGAAGGCCGTGGTTACCAATTCCCGCTGATTGGAAAGATAAAACTGTAGAGGCGCAAAAGAGTCTTACTGAAAAAAACTATCTTTCATTTTTGCAGCTTTATCAAAAATCTCTTCGACTAAGAAAGCAATTTTCTAACTTAGATTTTAATTGGCTCATACGCAGTAATGAGGTCATTGGATTTAGCAGAGGCAGCGAGTACGCGGTTTATTCAAATACCTCAGCTGCAGAGCTTCAGGTGGCAGTTCCGGAGTTCTTTGCCGCATACGAGATCATGCTCTGCTCAGCCCCTGGAGATGAGCCCCGCAGCTCGGAGGGAGCAGTCATATGGCTGCCACCGCACAGTACGACCTGGATAAAGCGGCTCAAGTGAGCATGCGCCGAGCCAACTGAAATCGTTTTTAGTTAATCAAACTGTTAATCATTTGCAGTTTTTTTACATGGGTTAACCCTTGCCCTAACTGCGGGCTGGGAGAAGACTGTGCGGGATTCCTCAGAGCAATCTGAGGATTTTTATAGTCCTTTCGAAAGGGGAAAACTATATGACCGCAACTTTGCGGCGTCGTCGATTTGTTTTGGCGACATCAGCCTTTGCTGCGTTAACTCTAATTCTAAGTGGATGTTCAAGTTCAGATGACTCTGCTGGTGGAGCTAATTGTGATGCGTATGAGGCATATCAGGGACATGATGGAACTGAGGTTGAAATTTACTCTTCAATCCGCAGTCCAGAGGCAGAGATTTATCAGGAATCTTTTGCTGAGTTTGAAGAGTGCACCGGAATCACAATCAACTGGAATGGAACAGCAGAGTTTGAAGCTCAGCTACCAGTCCGTGTTGAAGGCGGTACCGCACCAGATCTAGCTGTATTCCCACAGCCTGGTTTGCTAAAAGCAATGGTGGCAACTGGAAAGATGTTTGCTGCAAGTGACGAAGTATCTGCCGCCGCTGATGAGTATTACGGCGCAGATTGGAAGGCCTACGGAACAGTTGACGGAACCTTCTATGCCGCACCACTCGGTGCCAACGTGAAGTCATTTGTTTGGTACTCACCAAAGACATTTGCTGATAATGGCTGGACAGTTCCAACCACATGGAGTGAGTTGTTGGCACTTTCAGACAAAATTGCTGCTGAAGGCAAAGTTCAACCATGGTGCGTCGGTTTTGGTTCAGGTGATGCAACTGGTTGGGCAGGAACAGACTGGATGGAAGATTTAATGCTTCGTGTTAACGATGCAGCTACCTATGATGCATGGGTAAATCATTCAATGCCATTCAACGATGCCAAAGTCGCAGCAGTTCTAAAAGAAGCTGGAAAGATTCTAAAGAATCCAAAGTATGTTGGAAATGTTTCAGCGATTGCTACAACTACCTTCCAAGAGGGTGGCTATGGCGTAGTTGACGGCTCCTGCGCAATGCACAGACAAGCATCATTCCTAGGTGGAATTTTGGTTGCTGATAAGGGCGCAACAATTGTTACCCCAGAAGACACTGATGTAGAGGGCGGAATTACCACCTTCTACTTCCCAGGCGTAACCGCTGATCAGCGTCCAGCTCTTGGCGGTGGCGAGTTCGTTGGTGCGTTTGCAGATCGTGGAGAGGTAAAGGCTGTACAGCTATATCTCACTTCTCCAGAATGGAACAACAAGAAGGCAGCACTTGGTGGCTGGTTCTCAGCTAACAAGGGTCTTGATGTTGCAAATGTAGCTGACCCAGTTAATAAGAATGCTGTTGAGATTCTAAAGAATGCAACAACATTCCGCTTTGATGGCTCAGATGCAATGCCAGCTGCAGTTGGAGCTGGTTCATTCTGGAAGGAAATGACCGCTTGGGTTGCTGAGAACAAGTCTGACAAGGCTGTTCTTGATGCAATCGAGAAGTCTTGGCCTAAGTCCTAAAGATAGGCGAGTCAACTAAATAAAGTTGACTCGCTAGTCTAAGAAGAGGTGCGGTGGATTACACCGCACCTCTTTTGCAAAGTAGATTTCTCCATCAGAATGGAATGAAAAGTTCGTTAGCGGAAGGAGTGGGAATGCTAGAAATAGCAGCGCGGCAAACCCAACTCGAACAAGCTTTTTCAAAGTTAACTGGTTTAGTCATCACAGTTTTTCTCTTTGCACTAATAGTCATTGCAGCTTTTTGGCTCGCAGAGCGCACCTCAGAGAAATTGCAAAAGTACATTAAGTACCTAATATTTTTAACGCCTGCTTTGGTCTTTTTATTCATTGGTTTGATTGGTCCTGCTCTTCGTACTCTTTACCTATCATTTCGCGATGCGCGGGGAGAGAATTTTGTAGGTTGGGAAAATTATCACTGGGCTTTCACGCAACCTGAAATTCTTGAGGTCTTGAAAAATACTGGAATCTGGATGGTTGTTGCGCCACTTGCATCAACTGGGTTTGGTCTAACTATTGCGGTGCTAACAGATCGAATGCGCCGTCCCGGAGTTGTTAAATCTTTGATATTTATGCCAATGGCTATTTCATTTGTTGGCGCTGGCATTATTTGGAAATTTGTATATCAATTTCAGCCCAACGATCGAGTTGCTGAAATCGGACTATTAAGCCAGATCGCAGAGTGGTTGGGTTTTGTCCCAACCAACTGGATACTGACCTCACCGCTGAATACTTTCTTGTTGATTATCGTCTTTGTTTGGATACAAACTGGTTTTGCCATGGTGGTCTTATCAGCGGCGATAAAAGCTATTCCTGATGAAATCCTCGAAGCATCAATGCTCGATGGAGCTAGTGGATGGAAACGCTTTGCCAAAGTAACAGTTCCTATGATCCGCGGCACGATTATCGTGGTTCTAAGTACCATCACAATTGGCGCGTTGAAAGTTTTCGACATCATCCGAACCATGACTGGTGGAAACTTTAAAACCAGTGTGATTGCAAATGAAATGTATAACCAATCCTTTAGAGCCCTGAATTATGGAACCGGCAGCGCTTTGGCGATAATTCTTTTCATCGGCGTGCTCCCATTGGTTGTTTACAACGTTATCCATCTGCGTCGCGAGAGAGCGGAGCGATAATGAAGATTTTGAATCGTAATAAAGTTAGAGATATCGAGAGTGTTAAAACCCATCTTTCAAGTCCTTGGGCAAGTTTCGCCGCGATTTTGTTAGCAACAATTTGGACCATTCCAACTTTTGGTTTGTTCGTAACCTCATTTAGGCCAAGTTCGGGAATCAGCTCATCTGGTTGGTGGACAGTACTGACAAAGCCAGAGTTCACATTTGAAAACTACTCGCGGGTTTTATTTGAGGGCCGAGGAGCAACCCCGCCATTAAGTCAGTATTTCTTGAACACCTTTGCAATAGTTATACCTTCAACAATAATTCCAATTACGATTGCGATTTTCGCCGCATACGCAATCGCTTGGTTTGACTTCAAGGGTCGCAACTTCCTCTTTTTCTCAATATTTGCCCTGCAAGTTATCCCACTTCAAATGTCACTCATCCCACTTTTGCAGCTGTTTTCAGGTGGGTTACACATTGGTTCAGTTACGGTAATTCCAAGTTTTGGCATAACCGGCACCTTCATTCCAATTTGGTTGGCACACACAATGTTTGGACTTCCGCTAGCAATTTTTCTACTTCATAACTTTATTGCTCAGTTGCCACGTGAGTTGATTGAAGCCGCACGAGTAGATGGCGCTGATTACTTCAAGCTTTTCCGCCAGATAGTACTGCCGCTTAGTGTTCCAGCTATTGCATCATTTGCCATATTCCAATTTCTTTGGGTTTGGAATGATCTTCTTGTTGCATTGACTTTTGGTGGTGGAAAGCGAGAAATCGCCCCGCTCATGGTGAGGTTGGCTGAGATGACTGGTACTCGAGGTGGGGATTGGGAGCTATTAACTGCCGGAGCATTTGTATCGATACTTGTTCCGGTCGCAGTTTTCTTTGCTCTACAACGGTACTTTGTCCGGGGATTGTTGGCTGGATCAGTTAAGGGATAACCCTTCAAAGTTACTTAAAGTTATCGTCGTAAAGTGGCATACTGCTGGTTGTGACTAATTCAGTAAATGCTATGTCCCTGCAAGATTTGAGAAATAGAAAAAGTGTTAAGTGGCGACAATTTCCATCTGATGTTTTGCCGCTTCCAGTTGCAGAGATGGATTTTCCAATTGCTGAACCGGTCAAGTGTGCATTAAGAGACATGATTGAAAGATCCGATACCGGATATCTGGGGCCATTTCCAGAGATGTTTGAAGCTTTTGCAGAGTTTTCAAAGCATAGATGGAATTGGAATGCTGATGTTGCGCAGATGAGAATTGCTACCGATGTTGGGGTTGGAACTGTAGAGGTAATTCGTACCCTTATTAATCCGGGAGATCGAGTGATGCTCAACTCTCCGGTTTATGACAATATGTGGCGTTGGGTTGCTGAGGTAAAAGCAACTTTAGTCGATGTCCCACTTAATGAGAGCAACCTTGATTATTCACTTGATTTGGATGCGATTGAACGCGAGTATCAAAAAGGGATCAAAGTTCACATTCTTTGTCATCCTCATAATCCAGTAGGAGTAATCTTTTCTAAAGAGGTACTGGCAAAACTTGCTGATTTAGCTGTGAAGTATCAGGTCAAAGTAATTAGCGATGAGATTCACGGTCCGCTTACCTATGAGCCTAATACCTTTACTCCGTTCTTAGCTGTTAGTGATGCCGCACGCGAGGTGGGGATTACCGTAACTAGCGCAAGCAAAGGATTTAACCTGGCCGGATTGAAATGTGCATTGATTATTACTAGCTCTCAAGAGCTAAAAGAGAAGATAAATTCCATGCCAATCTCAGTGGCATTTCGCGCCTCACTGTTTGGTGCGGTGGCAGCGACAGCGGCTTTTAGAGATTCTTTGACTTGGTTGGACGGGGTTATTGCAACTTTGAATGAGAACCGAAATCTGATTAGAAAATTGATTGATACTCAATTACCTGCAATCGGCTATCGCATTCCAGATTTTGGTTATCTTGCCTGGTTAGATCTCTCAAACCTTGGGTTAGGCGAAGATCCCACAAAACTCATATTGGAACGGGGGAAGTTGGCGATTAATGGCGGAGTTATGTATGGTCCAAAACATACGAGCTTTGCCCGCCTTAATTTCGGGACCAGTCCCGAAATTATCACAGAAGCTTTCCATCGCATTCAAAAAAGTCTTTAGAACTCCAAGAGTATTCAGATAAGGCAAACTAGGAAATTAATTGTGAATCTAGATTATGACGCGATAATCGTTGGTAGCGGTCACAACGGTTTGGTTGCAGCCTGTTATCTAGCAAAGGCTGGAAAGAGGGTTCTGGTACTCGAAAAAAATGATTATGTAGGTGGGGCCACAACAAGTATCTCTCCTTTTAAAGGGATTGATGCCCAGCTTTCTCGGTACTCCTACTTAGTTGCATTGCTTCCTGATCAGATAATCACTGATCTATCCCTGAATTTTGAATGCTTGAGTCGCGCAGTCTCGACTTACGCTCCATATTTTGATGAAACAGACCAAGGCCTATTAATTAATCGCATTTTTGATCAAGAGAGTCATGAATCCATGGAGTTGTTGACCGGTGGTCGAGAGGAAGCTCAGGCTTGGATCAACTTTTACTCATCGGTTCAAGAGTTTGCTGGTGTTTTAGCCCCCACATTTTTGCAGCCGCTTCCTACTGCTGCAGAGGTGCAAGAAATGGTGGATCCCTTGACTTGGGTCGAGTTAGTTGAAAATACTTTAGGTCAAACTTTGCATGACAATTTTTATGATGATCTTGTGAAGGGGATCGTTTTAACTGATGGATTGATAGGCACCTTTACTAATGCTGAAAGCCATGCTGCCAACATCTGTTTCCTCTATCACTTAGTTGGAAATGGAAACGGCGAGTGGAAGGTTCCCAAAGGGGGAATGGGAGCTTTAGTGGCTGAACTTAAGAGGCGTTGTCAGGAGTTAGGTGTTGAGATCAAAACAGAGACCGAAGTTGTATCTGTAAATGAAGGCGCTGACGCTATAGAGATAGAGACTAAAGAGGGAGAGAGTTTCGCCAGCCAAGTACTGCTCGCAAATTGCGCGCCGAAAGTTCTTGAGAAAATAGCTGGAATTCCCGCCCCAGAGTTTCTCGACGGTTCACAGTTAAAAATAAATATGGTTTTGCGTGAGCTACCTAAACTTAAGAGCGGCGCCGATCCAAGAAAAGCCTTTGCGGGTACCTTTAGAATTAATGAGAGTTTTCATCAATTAGAACGAGCATATGAACAGGCTTTGCAGGGAAAGATTCCCGATGAGATTCCGGCAGAGATGTACTGTCATACGATTACAGATCCTTCAATAATGGCCCCTTCTCTGATTAATGAAGGTTTTCATACCTTGACTTTATTCGCTCTGCATTTACCCGCCTTCTTATTTGATGACGATCATGATGAGGTCAAAGAATTAGCGCTAACTAAAGTTTTGGAATCACTAAATGAGTATTTGGAAAAACCGATTCAGGATTATTTGGCCGTTGATAGTGAAGGCAATCTGTGCATTGAGGCTAAGACTCCCCAGGAGTTAGAGATAGCTCTTGGCCTACCGCGCGGAAATATTTTTCATGGCAATCTGCAATTTCCCTGGAAAACCGATGGTGACTCGCGTAAATGGGGAGTAGAGACAAAATCAAAGCGCATATTTATCGCGGGTTCAGGAGCTGTTCGTGGTGGTGGAGTTTCTGGCATAGCTGGACATAACGCAGCCATGGCCGCCTTGGAAAGTCTTGCTCAACTGGCGTAGGCTTGGTGCTGTGATTAAGGCGCTGCGCAGATTAACCGCTTTTGTAACCTTGTTAGCTGTTGCATTTAAAGGGGTACTCTCATTCCTATCTTGGGTGGAAAAACAGGATGAGGCACAAGCCGTATGGAATGAAGATGAAGATCGTGAAGAGAATTTAGAGGAAGCGTTCTAATGAGCCAATCAAGCGCTCCGGTTTACATTCCAGGTAGCTGCAATCTTGGAAGAGAAGAGATCAGACGGCGCCAACTCGTAGCAATTTTGGGCCTGGTTCTTTCAATATCAACCTTTGCTGGTTTAGTTGGTAGCGATGCACCCTCCTCAGCTCGCTGGGGGATGTTTGTTCCGTTAATGGTTTTCTCAATTGGTTTCATTCAATCTCGCAGAAAGTTCTGTTTGGCCTACGGTTTTATGGGAACTTTCAATTTGGGCAAATTAGGCGATCTGTCACGGGTGCAAAGCCCTGAGGACCGTAAGGCAGATCGTAAAACCGCGTTAGGAATTTTGCTTCAAGCGGCAGGTTTATCTTTGATTTTGACCGTGGCAACGGTACTTCTACCGTTTTAATTTTTTAGACCCATACTTTTTAATATTGCTTCTGTAGGAATTCTCCTATTTTTTCGCAACCTTGTGCGCGATTAATCCAATAACAATTCCCCAAATCAGATCAATTGCCACTACAGAAACCGCTGTAATCAAGTAAACCACCGCCTCCGCTTTTGTCGTTGTCAAAGCCTCTTTTACCGAACGAGGGCTGGCGATTCGCAGCGAGGTACCTAATAGAACGCCCGCTAACACCGCGGTAGGAATAATGGAAACAAGGGGAGCGAGCAATAAAACGACTAATAGCAAGAAGGCCGCATGAATCATCGCGGCTAATCTGGTACGCGCACCCGAGCGAACGTTAACGCTGGTTCGAGCGATAGCTCCGGTTGCAGGTAGTCCGCCGGCAAAGGCAGAGGCGATTGTCGCAAACCCTTGGCCCAGCAACTCTTTATTGGGTTGATGTTTTTGCTGCTCATGATCGATAGTTTTTCGAGCCATACCATCAGCTACTCGAGCAGATAACAATGACTCAATGGCTCCAAGTAACGCCACTACAATGATCGCATAAACAATTCCACTCATTGGCAGACCAGAAAAACTTACCTCAAACTTGAACTCCAAATTTCTAGGAAGATTGCCAATTCGATCTACCTTTAAATCCAAAACCTCACTAATGATGGTTAGGAATACAACGGCGATTATGCTAGCCGGGATGTGAGCCTTTAACCCTAGTTTCTCTCTGATCGCCGGCCAACTCCATTTAACTAATAAAGTTGAGAGTACTAAAGCTATTGAAATCACCTTTATTTCCTGATGTAAGGCAAAGTTCAAAGTATCAATAGCAACACCCAAGGTGTGAGAACCTTCAGCTTTACCTACTTCAAAAATAAGTGGGATTTGTTGTAAAGCGATAATAACCGCTATTCCTAGAGTAAAACCCTCCATTACAGACCAAGGAACTGAATCAATGAAACGGCCCAACCTTAAAAATGCCATTACAAGGATGAGCAGGCCAGCCCCGATGCCAATGGGTATTAGTGAATCAATTCCATATTTAGAAACTATCGGAACTAAAACAACGGTCATAGCTCCCGTAGGTCCACTAACTTGAAAGTTGGAGCCACCAAATAAAGCTGCTATGAATCCAGCGATTATCGCGGTTGTTAAACCGGCGCTGGCAGGTGCCCCTGTAGTTATGGCAAAACCTAATGCCAGTGGTAGAGCAACAACACCTACGGTAATTCCGGCCCATAAGTCACTGCGCCAGAAGCGAAAAAGTGTCTTCCACTCTGTGGCATAGTTAAACTCGGCGAGAATCGAGGCTTTACTACGCCGCTGATGACTAGACATATACCGTAAGGCTAAACCTAATCTAGAGAGATTCACAGCATCTGTTTGGTAATTTCAGAGTGGATTAGGAAAGTGGGCAGGGAAGATTCTGGGGTAAGACCATTGTGGAGCATGGAACTCAGGAGTACCTTTTTCAATGAGGCTTTTGACCTTTGCTAGAGGAGTCAAAATGAAAATTATTCTTCATAATCATGGTGCAACACTTGCCGCAGATTTTTCTGATATATCAACAGAAAGACTGGAAAGACTTTCCCGATTCAATGTTCCGATAGATCGCATCGAGCTAGACATCAGGCACCAATCAAATCCACATTTCGGCAAGAAATCTCATAGAGTTGCAATAACTACCCATGGCTCTGGTCCTCTATTACGAGCCATAGGGGAGGGGTTCAATGATTTGGCCGCCTTTGATGAAGCGGCAGAAGCAATTGAACTGCAACTTAGAAAACATCATGAACGTGCGAAGAATTTTGATCGAACAACCTTGAGGAAGTTCAAAGCGGTAAATCGTTAAGCTATTAAAGATCCGCTGTGCCTGAAGGTTCTTTGCTTGTTCCGATTAAGAAATCCTGCGCAGTGAGGAACTCTTCGTAGTACGTCGCATTCCAACTTCCCGCTTTAGGGTCAAAGTAGGTTCCATCAATCGCAGTACTTCCGCTAAGGAAATTTATGGCTGCCTGTGTTTCTTCCACTAAGCTAGGGATTTGCTCGCGTTTGCTACGTAAAACGCACTTTGGAAATTTCTCCAATTCTTTATAAATAGTTAAATCATGACCGAGCACTACAATTACTGCGCTGGCCATATTTTCAACAAGAGGGATTCTTTCCTGGCTATCTACGGCTAGGGAAAGGTATTCATCAACCAACTTTCGATATTGAGTCCATGCGGCCTTGCCCTCCACTTCTTGGGCAATGATCAACTCTCTAACAGATTGACACTCCAAAGCCTGCTGAGATGGCTTTCCAATTGGCCCAAAATGCGCTGTTCCCCAAATTGCCATTACTGATAGAGAGAGCAGGATTGGTAGCGCGATCCAATACCGGATGGTCTTCACCGTCGTAGACTAACTGAGTAGTTGGATTAGGCCGATGAGCAACCTGGATTGCAACCTGGATGGCAACCTGGATTGCAACCTAGCTCTCAACTAGCGTCGAATAAAGGTGAGGAGAACTGGCTTTGATACTCAATTCTTCGATACTCAATTCTTCGATACTCAATATTGAGCAGGCCCTTGCCCAGGCGGCCACCTTACTTGCCGACCCAACAAAGGTACGACGGATTATTTTTTCCGGAAAACAGCGCAACCTAATGCCGCCCTACCAGAGAATTGATATCAGGCCAGTTCAGTTAAAAGCTGGACTGCATTGGCAATGCGTAAGCCATGATGGCAAAAAGGACATAACTAAGAATCTGCCTTTAGATCAGCTCAATTTGGGTAACTACTTAATGGATGGTTATGCAAATCTAATTGTAGAAAACGATGTACAACAGTTTAATTTACGAGTTACTAAATCAGGAAAGGCAGAATTTGGCTTTACTAAAGTGAGTCGTGACATTCCTAATGAAATCTCCCTAAGTCATGATCGAATCAAGATTAGATTACTGGATGAGACTGATCCGATATTTATAGCATTGGGTATAAGTGACAATGATGGCGTACTAAAACCAACTCGAACTGACAAATTCAAGCAGGTGCAAGAATTTTTGAAGAACATAGTAGAAGTACTTCCTGAAGTAACAAAAAAGTCCTTGGCTAATAAAGCGATTAAAATAGTTGATTTAGGTTGCGGTCACGCCTATCTTACATTTGCTGCCTATAAGTATCTTAAGAACCAAGGTTTTGCTGTTTCAGTAATTGGAGTCGATGAGCGGACTGATAGCAGAGAACGAAATAGCCAAATCGCCCAACAATTGGGGGTTTCCGGAGAGGTTAAATTCGAAGCCAAGCAAATCTCCAATTTAGCTGATTTTGAGGTAGATGTTGCGATTGCACTACATGCATGCGATACAGCGACAGATGATGCGATTGCTTGGGCTGTAAAAAATAATGCGCGAGCCATTTTGGTGGCTCCATGTTGCCAACATGATATTCAAAGACAAATGCAGGTTGCGCCGGCTCCTTGGTCAATTGCAACGAGACATGGAATTTTGCATGAACGGCTAGGTGACTTAATCACCGACTCTTTGCGCGCACAAATTCTGCGCATCTTGGGTTACAAAACCGAGATCATAGAATTCATTGCCGGATCTCATACACCCAAGAATCTAATGATCAGAGCCATGAATACCGGAGTACATAATCTGAATAGAACTCCAGCTGCCAAAAGTGATGAAGTTAAGGCAAAAGAATTTGCCGAGTACGACCTAATGTTGCAGCAATGGGGAATTACCCCGAAATTGCAGGAATTATTGGCTGCCCAGCTTGATGCGCTTCGTTAGATAAGCAGAGTTGGATAGGCTTAACGCTATGTCAGAAGAAATCACCGGAGGCAAAGTTCTAGCCTCGCTTCCTATTGGTCGCAAGGTGGGAATCGCATTCTCTGGGGGATTGGACACTTCTGTTGCTGTGGCCTGGATGCGTGAAAAGGGAGCGCTACCTTGTACCTATACGGCAGATCTTGGTCAATATGACGAAGGGAATATCTCTGGGATTCCTCAACGTGCAAAAGATTACGGCGCAGAGATTGCTCGCCTAGTTGATTGCAAAAACTCATTAGTTGAAGAGGGATTAGCTGCAATTGCGTGTGGAGCTTTCCACATTAGAACCGGAGGACGTGCATACTTCAATACAACTCCACTGGGTAGGGCAGTCACAGGAACTTTACTAGTAAGGGCCATGCTCTCTGATGATGTACAAATCTGGGGAGATGGTTCTACCTATAAAGGTAATGACATAGAGCGTTTTTATCGTTATGGATTATTGGCTAATCCAAATCTGAAGATTTATAAACCTTGGTTAGATAAAGATTTTGTCACTGAATTGGGCGGCAGAAAAGAGATGTCGGAATGGTTAACGGCACACAATTTGCCATACCGAGATAGCGTTGAAAAGGCATATTCAACCGATGCCAATATTCTGGGTGCAACCCATGAAGCAAAACAATTGGAGGAGTTAAACTCTTCAATCGAACTCGTAAATCCAATTATGGGTGTGGCGTTTTGGGATCATAGTATTTCCATTGCCTCTGAAGATGTTCGCATCACATTTAAGCAAGGTCGTCCAGTAGCTATTAATGGTAAAGATTTCTCAGACTCAGTTGCGCTAATGAAAGCGGCAAATGAAATAGGGGGTCGGCATGGCCTTGGCATGTCTGATCAGATTGAAAACCGCATCATTGAGGCAAAGAGCCGAGGAATTTATGAAGCTCCAGGTATGGCTTTGCTGTTCATTGCATATGAAAGATTGGTTTCAGCAATTCACAATGAAGACACCATCGCCAATTACCACGCCGAAGGTAGACGTCTAGGGCGTTTACTTTATGAAGGTAGATGGCTAGACCCGCAATCATTAATGCTGCGTGAATCGCTGACCCGTTGGGTTGCCTCTGCGGTCTCTGGTGAGGTGGTTTTGCGCCTGCGCCGTGGTGATGATTACTCAATTATCGATACTAAAGGTGATGGCTTTAGTTACCATCCAGAGAAATTATCTATGGAGCGCACCAATTCGGCGGCCTTTGGGCCGACAGATCGCATCGGACAATTGACGATGAGAAATTTAGATATCGCAGATACCCGTGCCAAATTAGAGATGTATCGAAATCAAGGCCAGATCGGAAAGGGCAACTTTGATCTAGTCGAATTAGAGGATGGCTCAAAGTAGTTTTAAATTTTAATCAATTAGTTTCTGGCGAATACCAGGAGCCAAAATTAGAAACGGAGAAAGCATGTCTAATAGCCCCATTTCAAAGATTCTAGATAATTTCATTGAAGAGGGAATCAAGCTCTCTCCTATTGGTGCAACCATGCTTGGTGTTCCTGGTCATGATGACAGGCTTGATGATTTCTCGATGGCGGGATACAAAAAGCAAGAGGATTTAGCGCGGAACACCCTCAAGGCGATTCAAGCCGAAACTCCAATCAATGAGTTTGATCGAATTGCAAAGGATGTAGCAATAGAGCGTCTTTCATCAGAGCTCAAATTGAGTGAAAGTTTGGAGTCCAATATTCTTTTCAATCTGATTGCTTCACCCGTTACCCGGATTCGTCAGGTCTTTGAAATGATGAATAAGGAAAAACCGGAGACAGTTGCAAATGTGACCAAGCGTTTGAATGGTGTAGAGGAGGCTTTCCAGGGTTGGCGTTCAGCTTTATCTTTTGCCGCTGAAAAAGGAACGGTAAATTCCCGACGCCAGGTTTTGGCAACAGCAGGGCAGCTAGAGACATTTTCTAAGGGCGCATTCACCGCCGTTGCTAAGAAATTTGATCCTTCCGGTTCCAATCAGGAGTTATTCGCAGCTGCACAGCGTGCTGAAAAAGCTTCAGGTGATTTAGCAGGGTGGTTGCGCGATGAATATGCCCCACAGAGCGATCCTAAAGATGGGGTTGGCGCAGAGCGATATCAGATGTGGGCCAGACACTTCACTGGTGCGGATTTAGATCTTAGAGATACCTATGAGTGGGGTATAGAGCAGTTGAAGTTGATTAATGATCGTATGTGGGTAGCTGCAAAAAAACTTTATCCAGATGCGACTTCGCTTCGTGAAGTAGCGGATCGCTTAGATGAAGATCCACGTTATACAGTTGAAGGTGAAGAAGAGTTACTTAAAAAGTTACGTGATTTCATTACAGTAGCCGTGGACAGATTAGATGGCAAAGAGTTTGATATTGATCCACGAATTAAGAATTGCGAAGCGCGATTAGCGCCAGAAGGAAGCGCATCTGCCGCTTATTACATGGGACCCAGTGAAGATCTTTCTCGACCCGGAACAACATGGTTTCCAACTATGGGCAGAAAAGTTTTTGGTTGGTGGAATATTGTTTCTACTTGGTACCACGAAGCGGTTCCGGGACATCATCTACAGGTTGCCACCACAAAAGTTAATACTGAACGACTGAATCGTTTCCAGAGAAATAGAGTTTGGGTCTCCGGATATGGTGAAGGCTGGGCGCTTTATGCAGAGCGTTTAATGGATGAATTAGGAGCTTTTGAAGATCCAGGTTATGAGATGGGTTATCTATCTGCGCAAGGTTTGAGAGCAGCTCGCATAGTTGTTGATATCGGAATGCACTGTGGATACACCGATTTTGATGGACAGGTCTGGAATGCGCAGTCCGCTTTTAAGCTGCTTCATGAACGTGCTTTGTTAGATGAAATTTCAGCGCGCAGTGAAGTGGATCGCTACTTGGGTTGGCCCGGACAGGCGATTTCATACAAAGTCGGTGAACGTTTTTGGATGGATTGCCGTGAAGCGGCCAAGCAAAGACTGGGCTCTAAATTTGAACTCAAGAAGTTTCACTCCTTTGCACTTAATTTGGGCCCAATGGGGCTTGACCCCTTCAAGCGGGAAATGGCGCTTTGGGATGGCAATTAAGTAGACTTACGGAGTCGTTTCCGGGGTCGGTGTAATTCCGAACCGGCAGTTAAAGTCTGCGACCCGTTGGCAGCCAGTTAACGGTGGACTTGGTGAAACTCCAAGACCGACGGTTAAAGTCCGGATGAGAGGGAACGCGGGTACTTTCTATTTGTGTCTTTATCGGCACATTGGATTGAACTCTTTGGATTGAACTCTTTTCTGTCATGTCTTTTGACCTGTTCAGATAGAGCTCCTTTGGGATATCCCGTTTTTCGCCCCGGATTATTTTCAACCGGAGGGCGCGCTTAATTGAAGCAAAGGTTTGATATCTCGACGATCAATATTGATCGTCTAATGCTGCGTGCCAATGAGTTATCTAAAAAAGGTCTTGGTCTCACTTCCCCCAATCCCATAGTTGGCGCAGTCATTGTTGATTCAGGTGGAAATGAAATTGCCACAGGATTTCATGCGGGTGGCGAACATGCGGAGATAGCAGCTCTGAATGCAGCGAAGAGATCAGGCAAAAAAGATTTCTCTGATTGTGCCATCCTAATAACTTTAGAACCATGTAATCACTTTGGTAAAACTCCGCCTTGCACCGATGCCTTAATCGAGGCTGGATTTGCAGCCGTTGTTTTTGCCGTCAATGACCCCAATCAGATAGCTGCTGGGGGAGCGGAAAAAATCTCAAACACTGGAATGACTGTGATCTCTGGAGTCCAAGAGGATTTAGTGAGTGCAACCAATCGTGCTTGGCTTAACAAGGTCAACAGAAAACGACCCTGGTTTGTCAGCAAAATCGCTGCGACTTTGGATGGAAAGATCTCTGCACAGGATGGAAGTTCCAAATGGATAACTTCGGCAGTTTCTCGGGCTGATGTAGCGTTATTACGCAATCAATCCGATGCCATATTGACTGGAACCGGCACTGTTTTGGCAGATGACCCACAATTAATCCCTAGATTTACCGATGCGAAAAATCCATCGGGACGAATCTCCAATCCGGAGCGAATTGTGCTTGGAAATACCCAAATTCCGAGTAATTTCAAGGTTCATGATGCAACAGCTGCAACCCACTTCCTAAAGACCCATGATTTTGCTGTAGTTCTCGAGCTGGCCAATACAAAAGGCTGGAATCAAATACTGGTCGAAGCGGGAAATAAATTGAATTCCGCACTTTTTCAGGCAGGTTTAGTAGATGAGATTCAGCTGTATTTTGCTCCAGGATTGTTGGGTTCGGGTACTAATTTCATATCGAATTTAGGGATAAACACCTTGGCTGATCGGATAGAGCTTTCCTTTGGGGAGATTGAAAGAGTGGGCCCTGATTTGAAAATGCAGATTTTTACCGCATCTCATGCCTGGCTTTCGCCATTTAGGGAGAACTCGAGAGTAGGAGGATCACACTAAATGTTTACCGGATTGGTACAGGGAGTCGGAGAGGTTATCTCTATTAGTAAGAGTGAGGACTGCGCATTAATCACTTTCGCTAGTGATTTAGCGGCGGAATTGGCTGTGGGAGATTCCATCTCCATCAATGGCGTTTGTCTCACCGCAACTGATATTAAGGAAAATACCTTTACCGCTGATGTAATGGTGCAAACTTTAAAGTTAACAACTTTAGGAAGTTTAGTTTCAGGATCTAAGGTGAATACTGAACTAGCTACTAGAGCCGATGCCAGGCTGGGTGGTCACATCGTTCAGGGTCATGTAGATGGTGTGGCAAAGGTAGTGGTAAGTGAGCCCGGTGATAAATGGCAAAGATTTGTTGTGGAGATTCCAGCTTCGTTGCGTCGTTATGTAGTTAATCAAGGATCGATCTGTGTTGACGGTGTTTCGTTGACGGTCGGAGAGATTGAGGACAAGACCAGCAGGGTTACTCTTTGGTTGATTCCAGAGACCTTAGCAAAGACCACTTTAGGATTGAGAAAACCAGGAGATTTCGTCAACATCGAAGTTGATGTATTAGCTAAATATGTAGAGCGCCTAGTGCAGGCTCAAAAACTTTCGCCGAACTCTGAGATCGACAACGCGACAGGAGATGAGAAATGAGTAATCCTCAGCTTGAAGCGGCCTTGAAACTCTTTCAAAATGGCGGTTTTGTAATAGTTACCGATGATGAAGGTAGAGAGAATGAGGGTGACCTTTTTCTTTTAGCTAGCGCAGCAACCACTGAAAAATTAGCCTTCATGATCCGCTATACATCCGGAGTTATCTGTGTTGCTATGACAGAGGCTCGGTCACGTCAGCTTCACCTTCCACTTATGGTGAAAAACAATCAAGACAACAAACGCACCGCCTTTACCGTTACCGTTGATGCGAAAAATGGCATCACTACGGGAATTAGTGCCGAAGAGCGTGCCATCACAATCAAGGCGTTAGGTGACACATCTGCCACGGCGGAGGATTTTGTTCGCCCTGGACACATATTCCCTCTGGTGGCAAATGAAAATGGTTTGTTGGCAAGGCAGGGTCACACCGAGGCGGTAGTTGAGATGTGTCGAATGGTGGGTGCAAGCGAGGTTGGAGTTATCAGCGAGTTGGTAAATGAAGATGGCTCCATGATGCGTGGAGCTGCGCTCGAAGAGTTTTCTAAACAACACAATATTCCAATTGTCACTATCGAGGCATTGCTAGAGCGCATCAATATTGATCTGCAAAGAGATCTCAAGAGCGAGAGTGCGGGATCAGGTAATACCCAACCAGCTGCCTTAGGAAATGATGCAGCACAAAAACTACATTGGGCATTAATGCCGAGAACCTCAAGAAATAATCAGGGTGTCGCTAACTGGAGAATTGCCAGCTTTATCGGCCGAGGCGGTGTTGATCATGCGATTCTTCAACTTGGTGAGATATCAGATACGACACCGACCTTAGTAAGAATGCACTCTGAATGCCTTACGGGAGATGTGCTTGGATCGCTGCGCTGTGATTGTGGTTCTCAACTTAAAACCTCATTAAAACTAATCGAATCCGCTGGCAGTGGAATAGTTATCTATCTGCGTGATCAAGAGGGAAGAGGAATTGGATTGGCGGAGAAGATTCGGGCATATCAATTACAGGATCAAGGATTAGACACGGTTGAAGCCAACCTTGCGCTAGGACATGAGGTTGATGAGCGGGAGTTCGATGATGCGGTCGAGATTCTTAGGTTGATGGGGGTCAATAGCGTCGAACTTCTGACAAATAATCCAGAGAAATTAAAGAGCTTAAATGCAGCGGGAATAAGTGCATCAAGCACTCCGCTTCCTGGAGAGGTAAATGAGTTTAATAAGCGATATATCAAGACTAAACAGGAGAGACTTGGACATCTTTAGGTGATTTGGATTCTGAAAAATTCATAGGTCAGCAGATAAAATCAAAGAAGTTAAGGAGTAGGAGAAGAAATGGCAGGAGTAGCTCCGGCGATTAAGTTAGATGATATGAGCGGTTTTCGTGTTGCCGTTATCTCCGCAAGTTGGCATAAAGAGATTTGTGAGGCTTTAGTTGCAGGGGCCCACCGCGCTTTAGAGTCTGCTCAGGTAAAGATTGAGCCGGTTAATTATGTGCCTGGATCTTTCGAACTTCCACTAGCAGCGCAGTATGCGTTGGATTCTGGTTTTGACGCTGCGGTAGTTCTCGGTGTTGTAGTACGAGGAGAGACTCCACACTTTGATTACGTGTGCCAAGGTGTAACTGATGGAGTAATGAAGGTTTCACTAGATCGCAACAAACCAATCGGTTTTGGCGTATTAACTGTTGATGATATTGATCAAGCAAAGGTTAGAAGTGGTGTTCCTGGCAGCAAAGAGGATAAAGGTTTTGATGCAACGGTTGCCGCTTTGGAGCTATTAAAACTGGCTAACGGTTTTGCGGGAAACCAAGGTTAATTCCACCGTGGCTTGGATCTAGCCAGCGGCTAGTTACCACTTTTCCGCGGGTGAAGAAGTGCACCCCTTCAGTTCCATGGGCATGGGTATCGCCAAATAGGGAGTTTTTCCAACCGCCAAATGAGTAATAGGCGGTGGGAACTGGAATTGGAACATTGATACCCACCATTCCAACCAAAACTTCATTTTGGAATTTGCGAGCAGCGCCTCCATCATTGGTGAAGATCGCGGTGCCATTTCCATATTGATGACGGTTGATTAACTCTAGGCCTTCTTCATAACTATTTACCCGAATTACTGAGAGAACCGGACCAAAGATCTCTTCTTGATAAATGCTCATCTCAGGAGTTACTTGATCAAATAAAGTTGGTCCCAACCAAAAACCCTCAGCAGCTCCATTTACCTGTGGATTTCTGCCATCAACTACAAGCTTTGCACCTTCACGCACCCCTGCATCAACATAAGAGGCAACCTTGTCACGATGCACCGCGGTTACTAACGGGCCCATGTCACTGCCGGCGGTTCCATCACCTGTTTTCAAACCACTCATACGTTGGGCAATCTTTTCAATCAACGCATCAGCGATCGGCTCTACTGCTACCAGTGCGGAGATTGCCATGCAGCGTTCGCCCGCAGAGCCAAAACCTGCGTTAACTGCGGCATCTGCCGCTAAATCTAAATCAGCATCTGGCAAAACCAACATATGGTTCTTAGCGCCACCGAGGGCTTGCACCCTCTTGCCGTTCTTAGTGCCATTTTCATAAATGTATTTTGCAATTGGTGTTGATCCCACAAAGGAGATGGATGAGATTCCGGGATGCTCTAACAATCTATCTACCGCAACTTTGTCGCCATGGATTACATTGAAAACTCCATCCGGCAATCCCGCAGCCTTCCAAAACTCGGCAATCAAGTTGATTGCCGAAGGATCTTTCTCGCTGGGCTTGATTATTACTGAATTACCCGCGGCTATCGCGATGGGGAAGAACCACATCGGAACCATTGCGGGAAAATTAAAAGGTGAAATGATGGCGCAGACGCCCAGGGGTTGGCGAATTGAGTAAACATCAATACTTGTGGAGGCTCCTTCAGAGTATGAGCCTTTAAGAAGATGTGGAATTCCACATGCGAACTCCACGACCTCTAGTCCTCTAGTTACCTCACCGAGAGCGTCAGACAAAACCTTGCCATGCTCGGCGGTAATCAACTTAGCAATCTCTTCTTTACGAGAGTTAAGGATTTCTCGGAATGCAAAAAGTACCTGAGTTCTTTTCGCCAGCGATGCGTTGCGCCATTCTTGCTGCGCCTTGGATGCAATCTCAACCGCTTGATCTACTAACTCAACAGTTGCAAAATCTACTTTTCCAGTTACCTGACCTAAAGCTGGGTTGTAAACATCACCCGTACGCTGTGCAGGCTGACTCCAATACGCACCATTTATAAAATGAGTAATTCTCTTAGGCTCAGTCATTGTTATCCCGATCTACTTTTTATCTGTACCGGTGTAGTGCTTACCAATCAAAGCAAAGGCTTTATCCAGTATCTCAACGCCTTCGGCAAACTCCGCTTCAGAAATATTGCACGGCGGCACAACATGTATGCGATTGAAATTGCTGAAAGGCATTAAACCAAGTTTTTTACACTCCGCCACCAATTCATTCATAGCGGGGCTAGAACCAGCGTATGGCGCTAATGGCTCTCGAGTGTTGCGATCTTTAACTAGGTCGAGGGCCCAGAAAACACCAAGACCGCGTACCTCACCAATAACAGAGTGCTTCTTAGCTAGCTCCCGTAACGCTGGCCCAATTACTCGAGTACCCATATCAGCAGCGTGTTCAACGATTTTCTCTTCCTTCATAACATCTATGGTTGCTACCGCAGCGGCGCAGGCTAGGGGATGGCCAGAATAGGTAAGTCCACCGGGGAAAACTCGATCATTAAAGGTTGCGGCAACGGCTGCGGAGATTACAACTCCGCCAAGTGGGACATAACCTGAGTTAACGCCCTTAGCAAAAACAATTAGATCAGGCTCGGCAGCCGAATGCTGGTAGCCAAACCATTTTCCAGTTCTGCCAAAGCCAGACATGACCTCATCTGCAATCCAGAGAATCCCATACTTATCGCACAATGCGCGCACGCCTTCTAAGTAGCCAGCTGGTGGAATTAAAACTCCAGCCGTACCAACTACTGACTCAATCAATATTGCAGCGATGGTTTGTGGGCCCTCAAAGATAATTACATTTTCTAGGTGTTCGAGGGCTCGTTGGCATTCCTGCTCTTCACTTTGCGACCAGAAAGCGCTGCGATATGAGTACGGGCCAAAGAAGTGAACATGTCCATATGCAAACTCATTGGGCCAGCGCCTTGGATCCCCAGTCGCCGAGATAGCGGTGGTGGTATTGCCATGATACGAGCGATAGAAAGAAAGAACCTTATGTCGTCCAGTATGCAATCTGGCCATTCGAATAGCGTTTTCTACTCCATCTGCGCCACCATTAGTGAAAAACACCTTCTCGTGGTGAGCACCAGCTAGCTCAACAATCCGCTTTGCCGCCTCGCCTCTTGCATCATTAGCAACCTGCGGCGCAACGGTGGAAAGTAGCTCTGCTTGTTTCTGAATGGCAGAAACTACCTTTGGGTGTTGAAAGCCGATGTTGGTAAAGACTAATTGACAGGAAAAATCTAGATATCGCTTGCCATCAAAATCCCAAAAGTAAGAACCTTTTCCAGTCGCAACCGGTAACGGCGAGATCTGCGCTTGCGCTGACCAGGAGTGAAAAACATGTTTACGATCTAAGTCAAAGACCTCTTTGCCACGCGCAGGATTTGGGATGAATTCGGACATGCCCCAATCTAATCAGCAGTGTGCGAGGGACTCAAGAATGTCGGTAGCAACAACGGTTGAGTGAGATTTCTTGGCATGCTTGCCCGCTTTTGAGTGCAACCTAACGGCATCAGCCACCACTCTTTGCGCGGCATCAAGGTTCGCTGGTTTCCAACTAGCAAGAAAAGCGCCGATTAATCCTGCCAAGATATCACCCGACCCGGCGGTCGCTAACTCGGGACCACCTATTGAATCGATTATTGGTTTTTTGCCTGGTGCTGCAATGACGGTTCTATTACCTTTTAAAACAACGATAACTTGCAACTCTTCGGCGATTCTCTGCGCCACCACTTTGCGATTTTTTTCAATCTGAAGAGAGGTAAATCGCTCATTTGAATTGTGAATTATTTGATAACCAATTTTCTGCAGCTCTCCTTCATGAGGTGTCAGAACAATAATCTGATTTTGGTCCTTTCTTCCCATTCGTTTAGTTTTACCATTCAAAGCCAATGACATAGCAGCGCCATCAAGGACCACAGGGACAGGGCCGGGAAGAGAACGCAAGGAAACCGCTCCAGGGCCAACTACTAGAGAGTCAATTTTTTCATCAATTAAGTTCTTAATTGGCACAACGTCAGGAAAATATTGCAAAACAATTTTGGCCAGTTCACCAGATTTAGCAAAAAACTTTACATATCCAGCACCACCACGGCGCGCTCCTCCTACTGTTAACACTGCGGCCCCGGGATAACTTGCAGAACCTGCAACCACCGCAACCACGCCTCTGCTGTATTTGTGGTCGGAACTCTTGGGAACTCTGCGAAATAGATTTTTTTTACTGGGCATAATTATTGGGCATTTTGGTTGCCATTTGTACTTGTCTTCTATTTGGCGCTTGAGGGCTGTTTTGCATCATCATGGGTGCATTTCAGATTCTTTGAATCTTTAACACAAGTATCGCAAAGCAGATATTGATTATGGCAGAAGTCATTGGCGCAGTTATAGAAGGTTTTGGTAGCTGATTTGCATACATCACATTTTCCAATGACTGGTGTGGAATCAGAAAAATCCACAGTCTTGCGACCATCGAAGGTGTAGAGAGATCCCTCCCACAAGCCTTGATCACCGTATTTTTCGCCATACCTAACGATGCCACCATCGATTTGATAAACCTCATTAAATCCACGCTGTTTCATCACAGTTGTCAGAATTTCACAGCGGATTCCACCGGTGCAGTAGGTAACAATGGTCTTATTCTTTAGATGATCATATTTGCCGCTATCCAGCTCGGTAATAAAGTCCTTAGTAGTTCGCACATCTGGAACAACTGCGTTCCTAAACCTTCCGATTTTCGCCTCATAGGCATTGCGACCATCGAAGAAAACCAAATCATCGCCCAATTCAGCTGCAAGCTTGTTTACCTCTTTTGGTTTGAGATGCCGGCCGCCGCCAATTACACCCTCTTCATCAACCTTCAGATCTTCAGGTACTCCAAATGCCACTAACTCTTTACGCGCCTTAACACTTAAACGGGGAAAATCATTTCCGGTTCCTTCTGACCACTTGAAATCAATCTTCTTAAAGCCCGGATATTGCTTTGTGGCCTTTATGTAACTCTTCAAATCTTTTATGGTGCCACCCAAAGTCCCATTGATTCCATGTTTTGAAATCAATATGCGTCCCTTCAAATTTAACGATTCACACAGAGTGTTTTGCCAAAGTCGAACCGCTTCTGGATCGGTCACAGGCGCAAAGCCGTAATAAAGGATTATTTTGTGAACCGCCATGGGGCTATATTAATAAACCCTGAAATTGGGGGTCAAATGTGTAGTTAATGAGAGCCTGGAAGGAAAATCAAGACGATAATTGAGGCATGGCTGAATCAGCATTCCATCCCAGAAGAGTTCTCTCTGTTTTAGTGGTTATTACGGTTTTACTGGCGGCTTTAGCAGCCTATCTCAGTACAACAACCGAGAACACTAAATATGCACCGAATTCTCCAGAGGGCGTGGTCCAACTTTATTTAACCGCTGCAATTGAAGGAAAGAATGACAAAGCTATAAATTACTTGTCATTAAACTCAGAATGCTCCGCAAGTGACTTAGATCGAAGTTGGATGCCAGATTCAGTTCGAGTTAATCTAGGAAACACCGATTCTGATGGCGCGACGGTTTATGTCGATACGTTGATTGATATTTCATCTGGTGGCCCTTTTGATGATTACTACACTGAAAAACATAGTTTTCGATTAGTTAAAGAATCTGGAAACTGGCGGATTCAAGGAATTCCTTGGCCCATGTACTCATGTGGGGAGATGAATAAATGATTTTCGGTTTACTGATTCCCTTATTCTTCATACTGATTATTATTGTTGTCGCTCGCAAACTGTTTGCCAAAGATTCTGCAGCTGCCCCCAGCACATTCTCCATTCGTAGATTGTTCCAATACCTGTTGCTATTTGGACTGCTGATTGTTTCTGCAACCGGAACCTCAGGGTTAATCGGTAGGTTGTTTGATTCAGGTCAGGTGATTGCAGAGAGCCGCAGTGACTTAGCAAGAGATTTAACCTTTGTGATTATTGGAATACCTATTTTTATAGCGGTTGGCTTGTGGACTAGACGCACACTCCACCAGGATGCTTCAGAGCGTCATTCGGCGGCATGGAATACCTATTTGACAGTCACCTCTATCACTGCACTAGCTACCTCGATGACTTCCGCATACTCAGTCTTAAATTGGGCGATAGGAAATGCCACATTTAGTGGGCAGCAGCTTTCCAGTTTTCTAGTTTGGAGCTTGGTATGGATAACCCACTGGCAATTGATTCAAAGTAATAGCACTGAAGATGATGCCCGAATTCATTATGTAATTGGCTCTCTGATAGGCCTTGGAACATTGAGTTTCGGTGTAGGTGGTCTAATTTCCAGTGTTGCCAGATTAGGTATCGAAACCAATGAAAAAGCATTGCTAGTGGAAACCTCAAATCCAACAATCAAATACCTTATTTTGATCATTGTTGGCTTACCGGTTTGGTATCAGTATTGGTTGATTAAGGCTATAAATTCAACTCGCGAACTAATTTGGTATTCATATGTCTTGCTGATTGGTGTAGCTGGAGGTTTCATTACTCTGGTTGTTTCATCTAGCGTGATTATCTATGATCTTTTAGTCTGGACGGTCGGTGATCCGACAGAAGAGTTGGCTAGTAAGCATTTTGATAGTAGTGCCGGCGCTTTAGGTGGATTAATTGCCGGTCTATTGGTGTGGTGGTATCACGGTCGAGTAGTGAATACGGTAAAAGCTTCATCAATTAAATCTCGCGATGAGATTAGAAGGGTTTATGAGTACATAATCTCTGGCATCAGCCTAATTTCAGCTGCGGCTGGTTTGATGATGATTATTGTTGCTATTTTAGAGTCTTTAACTCCCGGAGAAATTGTCTCAACATCTAGCTCCAGCAATACCTTGATGATCGCTATTACTTTGATATTGGTTGGAGCACCTATCTGGTATTTCTTCTGGTCTAGAATCGAAGCTCACGTAGTTGTAGGAGGCGAAGAAATTACTTCGCCGACGAGGCGCATATTCCTCCTTATGCTATTCGGCGTTGCATCAGTTGCGGCGGTTATCTCTCTTTTGACAGCCGTCTTCATACTCTTAGACAACCTACTAAATAACCAATTAGGTCTTGAGAGTTTAAGAGAGATGCGATTTGCATTGGCGATATTGTTATCAAATGCCGGAATCGGCTGGTATCACTGGAGTATTTATCGAGAAGAGCGTGCTGTTGATATTAGAAAGAGTGAGCGAGAACGGTTCATTGTTTTGGTTGGGCCAAAGGATAAAGAGCTTGTTGCTCTCTTAAAACGAGAGTTTGGCGGACAGGTGCAAATGTGGCGCGCGTTGCAGGATGGTTATGGCGTGGTCGGCAAAATCAAAGGCGATCAAGAATCTATTGGAGAATTGGATGGCCAATGGGATCAGGAGAGAGTGTTGGAACTAGTAAACTCCATTGATGCTCCAGAGATTATGATTGTTAAGGAAAAGCGGAACCTAAAAGCGATTCCAATTTCTCGCCGAGATTAGTTTTGAAGATTCATTTCCCTTCTAGTAAAGCGCATGACCCTACTTAGAAATCAGAATTTCTTTGGGGTAGATCATTTGGGAACTGAGAAGGGTGATTTTTAATTTGATTCAGGCAAAGCTCGCAAGATCAGGGTCAATACAAGAGTGGGTTGTGTAGGGATCGAACCTACGACCCGGTGATTAAGAGTCACCTGCTCTACCAACTGAGCTAACAACCCGTTGACCGTGCGTACGGACAAGCGGGGGAAACTATAACCATATGCGCCTGAGATACCAATTCTGGGCATTCCTGAGGGCCCACCCTTCGAACCCTAGAACCTCGAGCTTTTCTTGCTTTACTCCGAATTTCCTGCCGATAACCTCGAACTCAATTTTGCGTCAAGGTGTTTTTTGAGGCTATTGCGGGAGAATCATGGTGTGAAGTTGCACCGAGGAAAAGCGGCAAGAAACAACCGGAAGTTGCACAAAGCATTCCCTATAGCTCTTTTGGCTATTTCAGCGATCAATATTTCAGCGGCTAATGCTTCTGTATTTGAGACACAGAATAACTATCAATCTTCCTGGGAGTTGGCCATAACCAAGAAATTGGGTGAGTCGGCGCTAAGCAAAAAGGAGCTAATCAAGAGCGACCCAAGCAAGAGTGAACTAAGCAAAAGCGATCCAAGCAAAAGCGAACTAAGCAAGAGTGCGCAGAAAAGCCTCGAGATTGGCCTTACTTCACAACAAACTTTAGAAATTCTCAAACAGATTCCTATTAAGGGTAGAGCGCCAAAAACTGGATACTCTCGCTCGGCCTTTGGTCCGCAATGGTCTGATGTAGATCGCAATGGATGTGATACTCGAAATGACATCTTGAGGCGCGACCTAGTTAATGTTGTGTTCAGAGAAAAAACCAAGGATTGTGTTATTGAAAGTGGAATTTTAATTGATCCATTTTCAAATACTGAAATTAGATTTGAGCGTGGCTCAAAGAGCAGCATGTTGGTTCAAATTGATCATGTGGTTTCACTTTCTAATGCCTGGCAAACCGGAATTTTCCAAGCCAGTCTGAAAGAGCGCACCGCATTTGCCAACGATCCGATAAACCTTTTGGCGGTTAAGGGCTCACTAAATTCGCAAAAAGGCGATGGAGATGCAGCCACCTGGTTACCGCCCTACAAATCATTTCGCTGCAAATACGTGGCTCTGCAAATTAATGTTAAAGCGAAATATGGATTGTGGGTCACCCGAGCTGAACAGGAAGCTATGGTCAGAATTTTGAGCAGCCAGGAATGTAGATAACTCTGCGCTTATTTGGGGAGTGTCGCCACCACCGAAAGAGAAATGATTAAATAAAAGCCCAAGGCAAAAAGCATGGGGAGAAATTCATGAACTTGCCATTGAGTTAGTGGGTTGTGCGACCGGTATTGAACATCGCCATTGAGATAGTGGGGTGTGCTACAGGTATTGAACATCGCCATTGAGATAGTGGGGTGAGCGACGGGGCTCGAACCCGCGACATCCCGGACCACAACCGGGTGCTCTACCAGCTGAGCTACGCCCACCATGTCTTACCTGGCTTAGTTTCTTTAAGAAACAACCTGGTAATTCTTCATGCAAACCATCTCAAGATTTTGTCCTGGAGAGGTGATTGGCAAGAGCGTAATTCTAGCATCGCAAAAAAGCGCCTTGAAGCGTTATTAAACCGTCCCAGAGTGGGCAGCATCCGGAACCAAAGAAAGATTCCTAAGCAGAGAGATTGCCCAACGAGCGTTTTCGCCAACAAAGGGTTAGGTGAGGATTCAACTAGTTAGACGCTGAGTAACACCCAGTAATACCTGGATTTGAGTGCTTAAAAGTTATAAACAGGTCTTTCCTAAGGACACAAAGTTTGTCAGCCATCAATCGCCTATCAATAGGTCATGAAAAACCCGGCTCGATCATCGCGTGAGATAAAGAAACAAACTGAAGTCGTTCAAGAATTGAAATCCGAGATTGAGCGGATATCAAAATCTGATGGGAGAGCAAGAAGCGCAAATAGTTTAGTGAATCCTCTCGAAAACAATAATCTAAATAATTTCAGAGATGATCGCATTAAAGAAACTGGTGATGAATTTAGAATTGAAAGTGAAAACGAAGAAAGAAGTCTTAATTCAAGTAATGCGCCTTACGGAGCCCTCCAACCTTTACTTGACAATCCTGAGATAGAGGAAATTTGGATAAACTCACCACAACGTATATTTGTCGCAAAGAATGGGAAGTCAGAACTCACCAATGTTGTTCTAACCACAACACAACTCCAGGCAATCATGGATCGAATCTTGATGTGGTGTGGGAGAAGAATTGATCTGGCACATCCATTTGTTGATGCCAGATTGCCTGATGGGAGTCGCCTTCACATATCAATCCCACAGATAACTGCAGAGCATTGGGCAATCAACATAAGGAAGCATCTAATGAGGGGCAAGACTCTGCGTGATTTAGTCGAACTTGAAGTATTTGATAGCCAAATATTGGACCTTCTTCAAAGTTCAGTTAATCAGCGAAAAAACCTATTGGTGAGTGGATCAACTCAAGCTGGAAAAACAACCTTATTAAATGCCTTGGCCTCTGCAGTCCCAATCGGTGAACGAATAATTACGATCGAAGAAGTTTTTGAACTTAAGCCAAGAGTTCCAGATTGCGTTGCCATGCAGACAAGAAGTGCCAGTCTGGATGGTGTGGGTGAAGTAAGTATTCGAAAGCTCATCAAAGAGGCGTTACGTATGCGGCCTTCTAGGCTAATTATCGGCGAGATTAGGGAGGCAGAATCGCTTGATCTACTGATTGCCTTGAACTCAGGTATTCCAGGAATGGCGACCATTCATGCTAACTCAGCACGGGATGCGATTAGGAAGCTACAGACACTTCCCCTCTTAGCAGGAGAAAACATCACTCAGGATTTCATAACACCGACTGTTGCTCATGCCATTGATCTAGTTATTCATGTAGGTCTTGATGGCCTAGGTACTAGACGAGTGCTAGAGATCTGCAAAGTAAATGATCGATGTGAAAATTCAAATATAGAGATGGAAAATCTATATTTATGGAAGGAAGATAAATATGTATCCGGCCTTTGCGATTAGTCCAATTATTTGCGCATTCCTGGCTGCAATGATCTGTGCCATCGGTCTATTGATTGTTCAAAGTGGCTTTACTAGATTTGATTTGGGAAGAGGGTTCAGCAACAAGCTTAATAAAATAAGACTGAAAACCCTATTACTGATATGCGTCTCAATGCTCTCAACTTTCATGGTGATGCTATTACTAACTAATTCAAAACAAATATCAATTGCAATTTCCACGTTATCTACCTCAATTCCCTTTTTGATAAATAGGCAGAGAGCTGAAAAGGTGTTAAGAGCGCGGGAAAGTTCTTGGCCTGAGGTGATTGACTCCCTGGTCTCAGCTTTACAGTCCGGCGTTTCAATCTCGGATGCCTTACTAGCACTTGCCGAACATGCTCCAACTGCGCTCCGACCTAATTTCATCAAAGTGAAGTTCGCTGTTCAAAATGGAGAGGGTCTGGAGTTCGCATTAAGGAAAGAAAAAGAGGAGTTGAAATCTTCAATTTCTGATCAAGTCTTTGAAACTTTGATTGTTGCAAAGGAGTTTGGCGGTAGGGATTCCAATAATGCTTTGAGACTTTTATCTGAGTTTGTTCGTGATGACTTAGATGTCTTGGAGGAGATAAGAACCAAGTTTGGCTGGATCAAGAACTCTGCTGCGTTGGCGACTGTTGCGCCATGGATTCTGCTTCTTCTGCTTTCATCGCAGAGATCAACGGTAGAGGCTTTCTCGACTAGCTCCGGTGTGAAAATTCTGGCCTGCGGAGTCTTTATGACGGCATTGGCCTATCTCTGGATGGAGCGAGTTGGTCGCATTCCAATCGCAGCCAGGGCGTTGCGATGAGGTTGTACTGGGAATACGTGGGGGAAATGAGATGAGGTTGTACTGGGATTACATGGAGGAATTGAGATGAGGTTGTACTTGGAATACGTGGGGGCACTGCGATGAATCCAACTTTATTTCAAAGCGAGTCATTTTTATCACTTCTGGTTGTAGCGCCATTACTTTTTTGGGGAGTTTGGATTGCGAGCGTAGAAAGCTTTGATGAGTTAAATTCTACAAACTTAATTCTAAAAAAGATGGAATCTGGCGGTAGATCTACTCGCAAAGCTTTACTCCCATTTTATTTTTTGGTTGCTTCTTTGGGAGTCGCGATTGTTGCAGTCGCATTCTTTACTAAAGGTGATTACTTAATCCCAATGATTGCGCTATCGGTCATGACGAGCGCATTTGTGACGATTGCCAAACGTAATAAAGTGAAAACAACTATTAATTTAACAAAGCAATTAGAAAGCGAACTTCCTGCCCAGATTCAATTATTAACAATTCTAATTTCGTCAGGTATTAGCCCTGGAAGGGCAATAGCCATTCTGGCCAATAAATCTGAGTCTTTAAGTTCTACTGCTTTCCTAAATGTGGTGCGAAATATTGAAATGGGAGATTCAATTATTGAAGCTCTGGATAAACTAAAAAGAGATTTTGACTCCAATTCACTTCGTCGATTCGTAACCAGTCTGATCTTAGGGATAGAGCGTGGGTCAACATTAGGACCGATTCTGATTTCTCAAGTGAGAGATGCCAGGATGGCAAGCAAAAGCGAGATTATGGCTAAAGCGGGGAAAGCGGAGATTGGGTTGATGATCCCGGTCGTATTTTTGATTCTGCCAATATCAATTCTCTTCGCATTATGGCCCTCTTATCAACAGCTGGGCGGCTTCTTCTCTTGATTAATACAGCCAGGTTTATCCACAGATTTTGACCGCCTCGACAATGAATGTCAGTGGCAATACAGGATTACCTCTTAACAAGCCATAGCGAATAGGGAGCGATATCGATGAGATCAGTCGTTGAGAAGATCGAAGGCATTAAAACTGTTACAACATCTGCTGTTTATGGGGCAAGCCTAAAAGGAATTTCCTTTATGAACTTGGCCAAGAGTACTTTCAATCAGAAATTAGAGCGTAAATTGGATAGAAGCAATAACTTCAAATTATCTTCCCAGGCACAAGTTGGGCATTCATTGACTCACACGCTAAATGAACAAACTCCTACTAAAGAGCAAGGTGATGAAATCTCCAGCAAGGAGTGCGGAGAAAAATTTTCAACTAAAGCGCCAAGAGAATCTCGCAACGAGAGTTATATGTCTCAGGATACTGCGCTACATAGAATTATCGATTCAGCGCGGAAAGACTCCGAGAGGGGCGATGTGCCGGGTTGGGTCCTTGTGGTTTTAATGACTACGGGTCTCGTCACAGCAATATGGACTATTGCTGCCCCGAGATTAAGCTCAATTTTGAAGAACTCGCTTGATGCTATGAATGGAATTCGATGAGATTTACCTTCAAGCTATACGACAGCAACCATGAATCCATACATGAATCCATACATGAATCCATACATGAATCTAGACAAGAATCCAGACAAGATTCGGACCACAAATCTATACATCAGGATTTCGAGCGAGGATCAATCGAAGCTGGTCTGACTTTTATTCCAACCACTGCATTTTTCTTGATGGTGTTACAGCTGGTTTTATCTGGTGGATTTCAGGTGGCAGAAAAATTGTCTCTACAAAATGTAGTAACAAGAGCCGCCCTTGGAGGCAGCCAGGAAGTTGAACTTTTTGCTTCCGATAAGCGTGAATTGAGTACAGAGACAGTTCCATTGCCTGGAGGAGGAGAGTTAATCTTGGCGCGCTCTGAAATTTCCAGTCCGCGGATTACTAATTTGCTCACTGGCAATCCCAAGATGAAAGCTGAAGCGATTGCGATTCGCGAGTAAGAAGCTTTCCCCGAGAGCTCGCTTTCGCAGCCATCCTTTACTCTCAGGACTGGACGTTGATGAACGTGGTTCGGCAGTTTCTGAGTTTGTCCTATTAGCAACGCCTCTCTTTCTACCAGCACTGCTGTTTTTTAACGCCATGCATAACACCGCGGATGAGGAGATTAATACCTCTATGTTGGCACGCCAGGCGGTACGTGCATTCGCAACCGCACCAGATCTATTTACCGGTCACCAACGGGTAAAAGTAATTCTTGATGAATATACCAAGTTGGAAGCTTCGGCAAACTCTTTGAATACTTGGAATTCGACAAGTTCAAGTAGAGAAATTGGGGGCAAATTTACCTACAACATCAAATGTTTTGCAGAGAAATGTCTAACCCCTGGTTCGCTTATTGAGTTAGAGCTCTATCGAAAAATTGAATCCATTGATGGGCTTGAGGAAAGTAAGAATCGCAAAGCTAGCGCGGTTGCCAGAACATATGTAGATAAATGGCGGGATGCGCCGTGATTAAGTGTAATGAGCAGAGATTAAGTGGATGCGCCGTGATTACTTGTAATGAGAAGCGGCTCAGTTGTTGATCAGCCATTACAGATAACGAGCAGTAGTTAGAGGGATGATCAGTGAGAATTGTTGACGCTCGAAAGGCTCCAGGTTTATTGGTACAACCTTTGAATAGATTATTCAGGGCACCGGAAGAGTTCGACTCTGAAAGAGGTTCGATATCTCCACTCGTCATGCTCTATTTCACAGTTGCTATGTTGATGGCATTTGTTGTTTCTAATGTCGCCTCAACTTACGTGGCGCGCAGAGACTTGATTAATACAACCGAGGCCGCTCTTTCAATCGCCACTCAGGAGCTAGATGAATGGGTTTACTACTACAGATTGCCAACCAAAGGGATTCCAGGATCAAACAGTGAGCTAGTTCCAATTAACTGCAGTGATGCAGGAAGCACATTTTCTCGGGAATTAGCTGCCATGAACACAAAACCATCTCCGGCGCGAATCATCAGCTATAGGTGTGATGGGTATTTATTGGGCGCAACAGTTGAACAGGAATACCAATTGCCCTTTGCTACATCAATCTTAGGAGTTGAATCATTCACAAATCGAGTAGATGTCTCGGTGCAGTCCACTTTTAAATAATCCACTATTCTTGGCGCCATGGCCGAGCGCGAGATTAACTCTGAGATTGCTGGGTTAAGCTCAACTTTGGCATCAATCGAATCTGTAATCGATATCGGAAAGCTTCGCAAAGAGCAGATTGAACTAGAAGCCAAAGCCGGCGAACCAGATCTTTGGAATGACCCAGATAATGCACAGAAAGTAACTAGTGCGCTTTCTCGTGTTCAGGGAACCATAAACAAGGTGACCGCACTGCGTTCGCGGATTCAAGATCTACCCATCATGTTGGAGTTAGCGGAGGCCGAAGGGGATAGCGGCGCAAAATCTGATGTAGAGAAAGAGTTGGATGCTCTCGCTGCTCTAATCTCTGAGTTAGAGGTACAGACCCTTCTTAGTGGTGAATATGATCATCGTGATGCGCTAATAACCATTCGATCTGAAGCGGGCGGAGTAGATGCTGCGGATTGGGCAGAGATGGTTTCGCGAATGTACTTTAGATACTGCGAACGACATCAGTATGGGGTAAATGTTTTGGAAACCTCTTACGCTGAAGAGGCCGGGATTAAGTCAACCACCTTTCGTGTCAGCGGCTCATATGCCTATGGAACATTGTCTGTAGAGCAAGGAACACATAGATTGGTTCGAATCTCACCTTTTGATAGTCAAAATCGTCGACATACCTCTTTCGCCGGAGTCGAAGTGGTTCCCGTAGTAGATCAAAGCGACCACATTGATATTGATGAGAAAGATATCCGAGTTGATGTTTACCGATCTTCTGGTCCTGGAGGTCAAGGAGTAAACACAACAGATTCCGCGGTACGTATTACCCATATTCCTACTGGAATTGTTGTTTCCTGCCAAAATGAAAGATCGCAAATCCAAAATCGAGCAACAGCAATGGCGGTCTTGCAGTCGAAGTTATTGGAAAAACGCAATCAGGAAGAGCGCGCAAAGATTGATGCGCTTCGTGGTGATACATCTGGATCTTGGGGGAATCAAATTCGTTCCTACGTTCTTCATCCATACCAAATGGTGAAGGATCATCGCACTGATTTCGAAACAGGTAATACTCAGGCGGTCCTTGACGGGGATTTAGATGGCTTCATAGCGGCAGGAATTCGCTGGAGGCGAGAGAAAAGGTAGTCTTAAAAGCTTGCCTTTCGATGAAAGCTAAAAGGTTCAAGTGTCTGACTCAATTGAATTGAGGAATCTCAGAGATTTCCGTTGATTTAATTAGTAGATTTCTGAGAATTACGCTCAATTTAGGTTTTTTCTCACTCAAAACGGGCGATTTTGTCCAAAACTTTAACCCCCAAACTACCTAAAATCACACCCGTGATTCGCTTTGAAAATGTAACAAAGGTCTACTCCAAGACCGATCGCCCTGCTCTCGACAATGTGAGCATTGATATTGAAAAGGGCGAGTTTGTTTTTCTTGTGGGTCTATCAGGTTCTGGAAAATCTACCTTCCTTCGTTTGGTGCTTCGAGAGGAGAAGCCAACCTCTGGAACTATTCACGTTGCTGGTAAAGATTTAGGAACACTCTCAAATTGGAAAGTGCCTGAATTGCGCCGCCAGGTTGGCACGGTATTTCAAGATTTTCGTTTATTACCAAATAAGACTGTTGCCGAGAATGTGGCATTCACATTACATGTTTTAGGTTTTTCTAAGAAGGAAATTGCACGTGAGGTTCCCGAGGTATTAGAACTTGTTGGATTAGAAGATAAAGCAGATCGCAAACCAGGGGAGTTGTCTGGTGGTGAGCAACAACGTGTAGCAATTGCTCGCGCATATGTGAGCAATCCAGCGATTCTCATTGCTGATGAGCCAACCGGAAACCTTGACCCAGCTACATCTGTTGGAATTATGAAGTTGCTAGATCGCATTAATCGCGAGGGCACCACTGTCGTGATGGCGACCCATGATGCGGGAATTGTGGATCAGATGCGCAAGCGTGTTATTGAGTTAGACAAAGGCCAAGTCATTCGCGATCAGGCGCGTGGCGTGTACGGATATACGGGTTAATCATGCGCGCAAGATTTATTTTGAGTGAAGTTGGAATTGGACTCCGCCGAAACCTCACAATGACCTTCGCCGTCGTAATCACCGTGGCGATTTCCTTGTCGTTGCTAGGTATCGGATTGCTTTCCAACGCCCAGGTTCGGGTTATGAAGGATTATTGGTACGACAAGATTGAGGTGTCGGTCTACCTCTGCGGTTCTCTGTCAGATTCACCATCTTGCTCTGGCGGAGTTGTTACCCCCGAGCAACGTCTTGAGATTCAAAATGATTTAGAAGAGTTGCCGGTTGTTGAGACGGTTTACTACGAGTCTCAATCAGAGGCATTTGAGCGATTCCAAGAGCGGTTTAAGGATTCCGCTATTTCACAAAATGTCACCGCAAATCAATTACCGGAATCTTTCCGAGTTAAATTGAAAGACCCAACTCAGTTTGCTGTTGTGCAAAGCGCTTTTTCGGGAAGACCTGGAGTTGATGTTGTCCAAGACCAGAGATCAATTTTAGAGAAATTCTTCCGCTTGCTAAATGTCTTGCGAGATGGAGCCTTGGCGATCGGCTTTGCTAGCGTTCTAACGGCCGCTTTATTGATTAGTAATACTTTAAGAATCGCGGCCTTTAATCGTCGCCGTGAAACCAATGTAATGAAACTAGTTGGCGCGAGTTCATTTTCAATTCAGCTTCCTTTTATTCTTGAGGGAGTCTTCTCGGCAATTCTTGGTTGGGGCTTCTCTGTAGGTCTTCTATCGGGATTGAAATACGTTATTGATGATCGAATCGCTCCTTTGTTAACCTTCACAAACTTCTTCACCTGGAGCGATGTTTGGTTGGCATCGGCTTATTTGTTGGCAACTGGAGTGGTGGTTTCATCACTGGCCTCAGTGCTGACTTTGCGTAAGTACTTGAAGGTCTAGTTCGCTCCTTTTAGGTATTAGATGCCTTCTTAGGCGTTAGATATTATCTGAGCTGTTAGTTATCGGCTGAGCTGTTAGTTATCGGCTGAGGTGTTAGTTATCGGCTGAGGTGTTAGTTATCGGCTGAGGTGTTAGTTAACTTCTCTGTTAATAGAATTCTTCTGAGGTAATGGATTGAGAGTCGGTAAGCTCAATTTCGTTCCAAGGGACTTGAGAAACCGACCCAAATTGAGTTACCTTTCGTGTCAGGATTTGCTGGTTTACTAAGAAGATATGTCGGAGTTATAGCTGATGTCGAAAAAGAGTGGTGGCCAAACCGGCGTCGGTAAGCAGCGCAAAAAAGCCTTAGAGTCCTCGAAACCCAAGACCAAGACCGCCAATTTTGAGGGAAGAAAAAAGACAAGCAAAGTCTCTAGTTCTACATCTAGCATAGGGAAAGTCCAAGAAAAACCTGCAGTGATTCGGGGAAACTCTAGTACTACAGAGACGCCAACTGGATTATGGCCAGTCAAACCAGAATCTAAATTCTTTCTTTCCGATCAACTCCGTCGAATTTCTATTTTGGCAATCTGCTCAACACTACTTTTTGGAATTGGGGTTCAAGTAGGCAAAAGTAGTAATGGAACTTTGGTTGATAACGCAATTGACAAAGTTTTAGAAACTGGAGCTCAAGAGTTGGACCGAAAGGTTTTGGAGAGGGCTGCGATTTCAGGCGTTCTTAAAGCGACTGGCGATGAGTGGGCGAACTACTTCCCGAAGAGTGCGTTGGAAGTCTTGCAAGAACAGAATTCCAATACCTTTACTGGCATCGGGGTATGGTTAACCAAGACGCGAAGTGGTCAGATAAAAATATCCTCCATTCAGGATGATTCCCCTGCCGCGAAATCTGGAATTCTTCCCGGGGATCAAATACTGGAAATAAACGGAACAGATGTAAGAGGTGCCTCCCTTACCTCGGTTGTTTCAATTATTCGTGGCAGTACCGGCAAGAGAATTGAACTTCTTGTCGCTAGAGGTGAGAAAAAAGTTCTAGCTTCTCTTTCTGCTAAGAAAATCGTTGCTCGTTCGGTTGAGGCAACTCAAGTTGCAAAGGGAGTTGCACTTCTGGAGATTGCTAATTTTGCCCAGGGAACTACTCAGGAAGTAAAAGTCGCCCTACAGAACTTGAATTTTAACTCTGGAGTAATAATTGATTTGAGGGATAACCCTGGAGGTTTAATTGAAGAGGCGGTAGGAGTTTCCGAGTTGTTCATTAATCGTGGGGTTATTGTTTCTTATCAAGTAAATGACAATGAGAGAGTGTTCACGGCGAAGAATTCAAGTCCGATAAAGTCTCCAGTAGTGGTGATCGTGAACCGAAATACTGCTAGTTCTGCTGAAATCTTGGCAGGGGCATTTCAGGATCGCAACAGAGGTGTTGTCATAGGAGAACGCACTTATGGCAAGGGTTCGGTTCAAGAGTTTGTCACTTTAAGTGATGGATCAAGAATTGAATTAACTGTTGCATTGTTTAGAACTCCAAGCGGCAGGGCTATAGAAGAGTTTGGAATAACCCCGGATCTAGAGGTAATTGATTCCCAGGTGGGCTTGAAGGCTCTGCAAGTGCTAGGCGGATTGGCCGCGCTCGTTTCTCAAAAATAAGCCGAGTTTTGCTGGAAAAATTTCGTACTTAGTTTCACAGACATAGCTAGGCAATCAAAAATACTTGGGCAAACTCGATACCCTTGCTCTGTGGTTAAGGAAATAGGAAAGAAGTTAATTGCCCAGAATAAGAAGGGGCGTCATGACTATTTCATTGACGAGGTTTTTGAGGCCGGCTTGGTATTGATGGGTACCGAGGTAAAGTCTTTGCGGGCTGGGCGAGCAACGTTAACTGATGGGTATGCCGTTGTTGAGGATGGAGAACTTTGGTTGAGCGGGGTTCACATCCCGGAGTACAACGAGGGCTCGTGGACCAATCACGAACCTAGACGTAAGAGAAAACTTCTCCTTAATCGCCGCGAAATAGCAAAGTTGATTGGAAAATTGAAAGAGGGCGGGATTACTTTGATTCCACTAACCCTTTACTTTAAAGATGGGAAGGCGAAGGTGGAACTTGGTCTTGCCCGTGGAAAGAAAGCGCATGATAAGCGTGCATCTCTTATGGAAAAGCAAGCGAGTCGAGAGGTTGATCGAGAACTTTCACGTCGCGCTTCAGGTAAAGGTGGGTCATCACGCCGAGGAAGTTACGAGGATTAGATTTTGAGTTCGGGCAATCGGCCGCTTGTTTTGCTGGACACACCCGAAACTACTGATTGAGAAAGAAAATACTGATTACGCTGGGAATAACTTGGTAGTTAGCTCGGTTGCGCCTAACGTACAATTACCTTTCAGCTTCTAATCCACGTTAATCGCGGGGGTGAACGGTCTCGACTTCGATTGTTGAGCCAGGGGAAGCGGGCCGAGGAAGCCGGGATGATCTCGTTAACCACACAAACCCGTGCATATAAACAGACGCAGATAAAACTTCGTCTGATTACGATCTCGCTGCCTAAGCGAGCGCTGTAATCCGTTGCCCTGAGCTTGCTCTCGCCTCAGGATCCAACGTCGATAGAGAGCTTACTAACCGATAGCGTTGTGACTGTCGGAAAGGACATCTAACACAACTGAGTTCGTCGGTTACTTGTGTGCGTGAGAACCGGGACTGAGAAAACGACTAGCACACTACGCCCGTAGAAGCCCTGTATCAGTGTCGAAGGACCCGGGTTCGATTCCCGGCACCTCCACCCGTTAGTACTTTTTATTGGTTGCTGGCGCCGTCGATTATCAATTGGACCGAGAGCTTTCTACTGATACCGAATTTCACGGCCTTAATCTCTTACTGAAATTGCAGCCTATTAATAATCTTTTTGCATCTTTAGATAATTCAAAGTATCCATCTATTGCTTGCCGAATAATTTAAAAAGCGCCAGAGATCCCGTAGTTATGCCAATAAGCCCGATAATCGAACCGCCAAGACCAAAGTCAAGTGTCAGTAACCGCATCCCGACAAGGATGGCAGGAATGCTTAGTATTAGAATCACAAAAGAATAAATCCTAGAAATAAGAACACTGGGGCGCAAGTGAGCTCTTTTGTACCTTTTAAATAAAAAAACAAAAAATAACGAAGCTGGACCGCCAATACTTGCTATCGAAACGATTAAGGCTGCGAGCAGCGCCAGTGATTCCACATATGAATAGTAATCCCGAGATTCTTATTCGAACTGTTAGGCAGACTCATGTATCGGTCGAGCCGGAACAATAAACTCCTTGCCCGCGGGAGAAATCCATCGGCAGGAACCATCGGCAAAACTCTCTAAATGCCAACCATCATGAGTTTTCATACGATGATGGCGACGACAAAGCAGCCCAAGATTTTCTGGAGATGTTTGTCCGCCCTCCTCCCAAGGAATCGCGTGATCAATATCTGAAACTCTTGCAGGTTGACTGCACCCCGGGAACCTGCAGGTTCGATCACGTGCGGTTAAGAAATCAACTAAAGATTGTGACGGCATGTAACTTTCCCTACCGAGACTGAGTAAGTTGCCAGTGCCTGGATCTGTAATGAATTTTCGCCATTTTGCATCACTGGAAAGTTGTCTTGCTACTGAGGCTGGAATTGGTCCATAACCATTGAGTTCTGCAGGGTTGTCAGCTAAACCGAGAGCTGTAGGTAGATCCATAGTTATATTTATCGAAACTGGGCGACGATGCGGCTGATAATCATCAGAAATTCGGGCCAACAAATCGCCGCAAATCTCAGCCAAAGCATCGGCGCGCTTCATCTCGATATTGCGATTGTCGAGAGACTGGTGATTCCCAAAATCTTCCTTGGAGTTTAGAGAACAACTCCTTCTATCTCTCATAGAAATCAAAGAATTTATAGAGAGCATTACTGTTTGAGCATCCTCTATCGGCAAGAGAGCAATAAGTGTTGCCATTCCATCACCTTCGGGGTACATGCGAACGGAGCGTGTGTCACGGGCAGCGACAACTTTTTCTTCAAAACTCTCAGGAGATGCCTGGGCGAAAAGGGTTCGAAGCTTGCGTCCAACCTGTGCTGGAGTATGAAACTCAGCATGAGCTAGGGCCTTGTTTTCGATTATCAATAAATCTTCAGTCGAAATACCCCGCTTAATCGCCTCGGTAGATTCACGCGCAATCAAGGTCGCGTGGCTTGGTGAGATGTCACCATTTGCCAAAGCCTCACATGTTGCGGGTAAGTGATTAGTGAGCACTCGAGCCACATCTATGCGTATTTGTGCGGTACTGGAGGATAGACGAAGGGCGGTAGCCACATCCTCTCGCTCGGACTCATCAACACCCTCCCAAAGATCTGAGCTTTCGGAGGGCTCAGAACCGGCGATTGCCAGAGTCGCGCGCTGGATGAGTGAGGTCAACCAGGAGTTTTGTTTCTCTAAAGCGGCTAAGTAATCGATTTTGCCTGCAGTTGTGAGGTTCTCTGGATTGATACCAATCAAGTGACCCAGTGGTTCGTAACCGCCAGGTTGGTTGAGCAGCTCAATAAGCTGCTCTTCGACTGGTTTTTCTAGGGTGACTCGCATAGGAGAATTCTGTAATAAGGCACTGACAAAAAGCCGATGTAAAAGTATTTAAATTAGTAAGTTGTGGAAAAGAATTAAAGCGCTTTCAGCGCACCAACTACCTTAGTCAAAGAAGCCTTTGCATCACCAAACAACAAAGTGGTCTTGGAATCAAACAAAAGCTCATTTTCAATACCAGCAAAACCTGGTCGCATTGATCGCTTCAAGAAAATAACATTTCCCGCCTGCGCAACATCCAAAATCGGCATTCCGTAAATAGGGCATCCCGGAGTGGTCTTAGCCGCCGGGTTTACAACATCATTTGCACCGATAATCAACGCCACATCAGTTTGTGGGAAGGTGGGATTAACCTCTTCCATCTCTGATAGTTGTTCATAAGGAACATTGGCCTCCGCTAACAAAACATTCATATGTCCTGGCATACGACCTGCCACCGGATGAATTCCGTAGGCGACATCAATTCCCTTAGCCGTTAACAGATCAGCTAATTCACGAACTGTATGTTGTGCCTGTGCCACCGCTAATCCAAAGCCAGGAACGATTACTACTCGACGGGCGTAGTTCAACAAGATGGCAACATCATCAGGGGTTCCAGATTTAACCGGCCTAGTTTCAGATGCCGTACCAGCCTCCTGAGGCTTTGCGGTAAATGCTCCAAATAAAGTGCCAAATAAAGAGCGCCCCATGGCCTCTGCCATCAATCGGGTCAAAATAGTTCCCGATGCTCCCACCAAAGTTCCGGCGATAATCAACAAGGTTGCATCCAATACATAGCCGCCTGCAGCAACAGTTAAGCCAGTAAAGGCGTTTAAGAGCGAGATAACTATCGGAACATCCGCGCCGCCTACTGGCAATACAAATAGAACGCCGAACAGTAAAGAGAGCGCAGCCAAAACTAGTAATGGGGTAGTTCCTAATTCCATTACCACCCAAACCGCGCTTGCTAATGTTCCTATCAAAGTCGCCGCAATTACAAATCTGCCACCAGGGAAAACGACAGGACGGGTTGTCATTAACTCCTGCAACTTCAAGAATGTAACGATTGAACCCGAGAATGAAACACATCCCACAAGAACGGTAAATACAGTTGCGATAACTACGCCGGTGGATGCGGTATTGCCTAGCTTCAAGTACTCCACAATTGCCACAAGTGCAGCTGCGCCGCCACCTACACCGTTAAATAAAGCGACTAGCTGCGGCATCGCGGTCATCTGCACTTTTCGCGCGGCCGGAACACCAACCAAAACACCAAAGGCTATTGCACCCAAAATCCAACCCAAGTTATTTAGCGGAAGCTCATTACCCTCAGATGCGTAGAAGAAGACCGCAATGGTTGCAACGGTTGCGCCAATTGCACCCAAAATATTTCCACGACGTGCGGTGCGTGGATGAGAAAGTCCCTTCAACGCCAAAATAAACATGACACCTGCGCCAAGGCCAATTAAATCGTAAATAGTGCGGCTCATTTTTTATCACCAGAGCCTTGACTAGCACGGTTACCAGACTTGCCCTTGAACATCTCGAGCATTCGATCTGTTACAACAAATCCGCCCACCATGTTGATGGTTGCCAGAACAATCGCCGCAACCGATAGCCCTAACTCTAAATTTGTTTCGCTGTGATCAGCCACAATAATCGCACCAACCAAAATCACGCCATGAATCGCGTTTGCACCACTCATTAATGGAGTATGCAGAGTCGAGGAAACCTTCGAAACAACCTCAAAACCAACAAAAACAGCGAGTACAAAGATAGTAATTATCGCTACTAAATCCATAGTTTCACCTATACGCCCTTCCGAACTTCGCCACCATGTGTCAGGGCCGCCGCATTAATAATCTCATCTGCGAAATCGGGAACAATCGCACCATCTTTGCTCATTAACAAAAGCAGGTTCACAACATTTCGGGAGTAGAGATATGAAGCATGGAAGGGGAGCTGGCTCGGAACATCTTTGCCACCCCAAATCTTTATGCCATTTGAGGTAATAACAATCTCTCCAGACTTGGAACCTTCGACATTGCCACCACTCTCAGCAGCCAAATCAACAATTACTGAACCCTCTGCCATTGACTCATACATCTCTTTAGTAACTAATCTTGGCGCTGGTCGACCTGGTACCGCAGCAGTGGTAATCAAAACATGTGACTTAGAAATGTAAGGTTTTAACAATTCACGTTGTTTTGCGGCCCGGTCCTCAGTCATTTCGCGGGCATATCCGCCAGCGCCTTCCAATGCCTCAAGTTCTAACTCAATGAAACTTGCACCCATAGATTTAACTTCATCTGCAGATGATGGCCTGACATCGTAAGCTGAAACCACCGCACCAAGTCGACGTGCGGTTGCAATCGCCTGTAATCCAGCAACTCCAGCACCTAACACCAAAACATTTGCTGGTGTAACGGTTCCTGCAGCGGTCATTAATAATGGGAAAAACCGCGGTGATAAATCCGCAGCGACCAAGGCGGCGCGGTATCCAGCGCAAAGAGCTTGTGAGGTAAGGGCGTCCATGGATTGGGCACGAGAAATGCGTGGTACCGCCTCCAAAGAAAATGCAGTGACTCCGGCCTTAGCAAATGCGTTTATGGAGTCTTGTGCACTCGAAGGTGATAGAAATGAAATTGTTATGGCGCCAGATTTTAAAGTGCTAGCGACATCAGCGCTTAATGGCTGCACGGAAAGTATTACATCAGCATTTTTTAATTCGCCAGCTATTGCGCCGGCATCGCAAACAATCGCCCCAGCCGATTTGTAGGCTTCATCTGCAGCGCCAGCATTTAAACCGGCACCCGATTGAATAACGACTTCAAGACCGGCGCGAGTTAATTTAGAAATAATGTCAGGCAACAAAGCCACACGTTTTTCGCCGCTTTTTACCTCAGCTGGAACGACAACGCGCATCTGTAAAGCCTAGCCCTTAAGCTCGCCACGAACCAGGTGAAAAATGATGGCTTGGATTGTGGTGCGACGATGAAAGGCTTCCCGCCAAATAACAGATCGCGGACCATCTATTACCTCGGCATCTACCTCTTCGCCCCTATGTGCTGGCAGGCAATGCATAAAGATGCTGTCTGATGCTCCAGTAGCCATTAATTTTTCCGTAATTTTAAAGGGCGCTAGCGCTATCTCTTTTTCTTTTCTTTCACTTTCGGGATCTCCCATAGACATCCAAACATCGGTATACAAAACCGAGGCATCTTTCGCAGCTGCAATCGGATCATGGGTGAGCTCGACCGTTCCACCATTTGCTTGTGCAATCTTTGTGGCGGTCTCAATAACATTTTTATCTGGGGCCCATTTGCCCGATGGGGTAGCGGCGACAACATGCGCACCCATAATTGCACCCATCATTAACCAAGCCGTAGTTACATTATTGCCATCACCCAAATATACAAATTTACGCCCAGAGATATCCTTCCCAAACTTCTCTCTGATTGTTATCCAATCCGCTAAAGCTTGGGTTGGATGATCGTAATCTGTTAATCCATTGATAACTGGAATAGTTGCGTTTGCCCCAAGTTCATCAACCTCTGCTTGAGCATAAGTACGAATTAGAAGAGCGCTACAGAACTGGCTTATTACTTTGGCGGTATCGGCAATAGTTTCGCCACGGCCAATTTGTAGCTCATCACTGCGCAGAAATATTGGTGTACCGCCCAAGTGAGCCACCGCGGTTTCAGTTGCCAATCGGGTGCGAGTGGAGGGTTTGGACATGTAAACCGCGACGCTCTTGTGGGCCAAGGTATCTGCGGCTGAGGTGGGATCTTTAGCAAACCTGGCAGCGGTATCCAGAAGTAGCTCGACATCGGCTCGAGAGAGATGCTCAGTCTTTAATAGATCCTTCATCCGCTTATCTTACGTCGCGCTTAGTTCACTCTGAGAATTTAGCTTTATTATTCCGCTATGAATCAAGCGCCAAACTGGAAAATGGGGTTGTTTTCCCGCGGCAAGGGTGGAGTAGGCGGCTTGGGATCGACTGACACTTTGATAGATGAGCAATTAGAAACGCAGCACCAAGAAGATCTCGAATCGGGCGATCATGAGAGATTTTCGCACTACGTAAAGAAGGACAAAATCGTCGAATCAGCGGTTTCGGGAAAACCTGTCACCGCTCTCTGTGGCAAACGTTGGGTGCCATCACGTGATCCAAAAAAATTTCCTATCTGTCCAACCTGTAAAGAGATTCATGCCGGTCTGCGCAAGGGACCAGATGACAATGGTGGCAGCGAAAACCCGCAATCATGATTTATAAATGTCATGTGAAATCAACTTTTTAGAATTGAAAAAGAATGGCACTAGGCACAATCACTGAATCTGAAACCGAGACAGATCTACGCGCAGATCGACCTTGGGTTTGTGTGGTCTGGGATGATCCCGTTAATTTAATGAGTTATGTGACCCATGTTTTTATGGTGTTGTTTGGATACTCAAAAGATCGTGCAACTGAGTTGATGTTAAAGGTTCACAATGAAGGCAAGGCGGTAGTTACCACCGGAACTCGCGAAGAGATGGAACGGGATGTACAAAGACTCCACGAGTACGGTTTATGGGCCACTGTGCAAAGGGAGATTGAACCGTGAAAAAGATTGAGTTGTAGGAGCTATAAGAATGTCATCATTCCGCCAGCTCGATAACGGGGATTTATCAATCACCTTTACCTCTCAAGAGGCCCATGTGTTAATTAATTTAACCGAGCAACTTCTAGAGTTATTAGCAGATGGCGATGGTCAATCTCATCAAGTAGATCCACTTTTGCATCTGGTGGGTATATCTAATTCTGAAGCTCCGCCAGAGGATCCAGTTTTGAGAAGGTTGCTACCTAATGCCTACGACGATGAGCAGGCTGCGGGCGAGTTCCGTCGCTACACAGAGCATGGTCTGCGAGAAAAGAAGAAAGCTCATGCTTTATTGATTTATGAAGCGCTCTTGCCGCAGGATGAGGATTGGAATGGCGATACCCCGTTAGATAAGGGTTCAATTCAAATCACATTACAAATGGCTGATTCACTGGCTTGGCTCGGTGGATTAAATGATTTGCGGTTAGCGCTGGCGGTACGCCTTGGTTTTGGCTCCGAGAAGGGCAGACCACAAGCGGATGGCGATAGTTCAAATCTGGAAAATTCCGAGGCACAAAACTCGGATCTCCATAAGAAGTACGAGTTAATGGTCGAGAGCGATCCGATGAAGGCGGTTTACGCGGTTTACTCTTGGATTGGCTGGTTGCAACAATCACTGCTTGAAGCGCTGGATAAATAAAAACAGGGCCCGGTTTCCCGAGCCCTGCCTTACTACTACTTACTTATTATTCTTAGTGATCGTCCTTCATGCCTTCTGCAATGGACTTCATGCGAGCGATCTTCAGAATTGTTAGACCCCATACGCACTTCGCAACAACGTCAGCGATGGTGTAACCAACTTGACGTCCAACGAATGCTCCAGAGCTTGCTGCTCCATCTGCATCGATGATTGGAAGTAGATAGGAGATTGGGTAAACGCCCCATGATGCGATAAGTAGAAGACGTAGGCGACCAATGGTTGCAGCTACACCTTCTGGCTGACGATCAAGTGACTTACCAAGCTCTACGAATAGTACGTAAAGGATGTAAAGGAATGGAATTGTGGAGAGAACGCCCCACATGATCTTCTCACCCTGATCTGAAGAGGTTTCTCCAGGATAGCCAAGTGCGATCATTGCTGCTGATGCAGGAACAAGACGCATAATCATTGACTTTGATGCTTCCTTAGCAAGTGCAAGAACTGCAATTACCTCAACAAGAAGCAATGGAACGGTAAGAATCCAGTCTACGTAACGGTATCCCTCATTGAATGCCATTGAGCTGGCATTTACATCATGGGCAACATTGAATGTGCCTTCTGCGGTTGCATCTTTGAATGAATCAAAGATACGTAGGTAGTGGTAACCAGCAATGAAGGTAACCATTGATGAAAGCACAAGCGCGTTGCGGTACTTAGGAAGAACGCGGTGCTGTGAAACTAGGGTGTAAACAGTTGTAGCAAGCATTGAGACAAGTCCGAATGAAAGGACGTTGTATACAACGCTCCACTGGGTTGCTGTTAATTGAAGCAAAATGGCCTCCGTGGGCTATTAGGTTCGCTCGGGTTTAATCGAGCCTGGTTTGCTCGGCCCAGTAAGAGCCAAGCGATCACCTCTTCCGTAGGCCCATATGAAGCCTCGGTCGACGCGATTAGGTAAAAGGGTCCTACTTACTCATGAGTTGTTCAAGCGGAAATCACGGCATTTCTTAAGAAATCTAACTTTTTTCTATGACTTTTCAGGGCAAATCGGACAGCGGAATCTGAAATATTAATGAGCCAGGCCACAGTTTTGCGGGGCTTTACACTTCAACCCGTGTCCTCAAGCGCTACATCGCCTTCAAATCAAGCCAATCAACCGATTGGGATCTTTGATTCCGGACTAGGCGGCCTGACGGTAGCTCGAGCGATTATTGATCAGCTGCCAAATGAATCCACCATCTACTTCGGTGACACTGCGCGTGGACCCTATGGCCCGCGACCATTGGCGCAGGTGCGCACCTTTGCCTTGGAAATTATGGACTCCCTGGTTAATGCCGGAGTTAAAGCGATTGTTATCGCCTGCAATACCGCAAGCGCTGCAATGCTTCGCGATGCTCGCGAGCGTTATTCGATACCGGTAATTGAGGTTATTCAACCGGCGGTACGACGTGCGGTCTCTGCAACCAAAAGCGGCAAGATTGGCGTAATAGGCACCCAAACCACAATTGATTCGCAGGCCTACAACGATGCCTTCGCTGCAGCGCCGCATTTAGATTTAACAACGGTGGCCTGCCCGGATTTTGTTAATTTCGTTGAGCGAGGAGAAACCTCAGGGGCTGCGGTTACTGCAGCAGCTGAGCGGTATTTTCAACCTTTGAAGAAAGCAGAGATAGATACCTTGGTTTTGGGATGTACTCATTATCCATTGCTAACCGGTGTTATCTCCTACGTCATGGGAAATGAGGTCACTCTGGTTTCAAGCGCTGAAGAGACCGCCAAAGATCTCTACCGGGTTTTGGTACAAAACAATTTGCTGCGCACAGAGATTTCTTCCGCAACACATCAATTTATCTCAAGTGGCGATCCAGAAAACTTCGCCAACCTAGCGAGAAGATTCCTCGGTCCAGAGGTCAACTTTGTTAAAGGTAAACTTTGAGCATTACTTTTTTGATTTCAATATTGAATTCAATTTCTCAAGTGAAAGAGAGCGCCAGTGTCAGCAAGTGAAAAAGCCTTAGTTCGTATTGATGGCAGAGGCGCAACTCAGCTAAGAGAGATTAAATTTGAAAGAGGCTGGTTGAATCAGGCTGAAGGCTCGGTACTGGTTTCCTTTGGAAATACCCGAGTTTTGTGTGTCGCCTCATTTACTCCCGGGGTTCCAAGATGGTTGGTTGGATCTGGAAAAGGATGGGTCACATCGGAGTATTCAATGTTGCCGCGTGCCACACACACCCGATCTGATCGCGAGAGTGTTAAAGGAAAATTAGGCGGACGTACCCAAGAAATCTCCCGACTAATTGGCCGTTCATTACGTTCTATAGTCGACATGAAGGTCTTAGGTGAGAACACCATTGTTTTGGATTGTGATGTTTTACAAGCTGATGGCGGAACCCGCACCGCAGCGATAACCGGTGCCTATGTTGCATTAAGCGATGCAATCACTTGGGCAATGAAGCAGGGACATATCACCGGCAAATCTCCGCTATCAGATTCTGTAGCGGCGGTTAGTGTTGGAATCATCAATGGCACCCCGATGCTTGATCTTTGCTATGAAGAGGATGTCACCGCCGAAACCGATATGAATATTGTTTGCACAGGCGATGGAAAGTTTGTTGAGGTTCAAGGAACAGCAGAAGGAAAACCTTTCGACCGAGAGCTTTTAAATCAACTTCTTGATTTAGGTTCAAAGGGATGTCTCCAACTTGCAGAGCTGCAACAAGCGGCTTTGGCTCGTTAACTCTTTCTTGAAATTGTTACGATGAATGAACTGGTAGTCGCCACCCGAAATCAGGGGAAGATCGCAGAGCTGCAGAGATTGTTGTTGGAACATGCGCCAACTCTGCGCCTGCGTTCCGTATCTGAATTTGATCTCGCTGATGTCGAAGAAACCGGCACCACATTTGAAGAGAATGCCTTACTCAAAGCCCAAACCATCGCCACGCTAACCGGCTTACCAGCGCTGGCAGATGACAGCGGAATCGCAATCGATGCCTTGAATGGCGCACCCGGAGTATTTTCTGCGCGCTGGGCGGGCAAACATGGTGATGATGCTGCCAACATTGAGAAGGTACTTTTTGAGTTAATAGATATTCCACTTGAACAACGTGGAGCGCAGTTTGTCTGCGTCATCGCTCTTGCGATGCCAGATGGCAGAAATCTAACCGTTAGGGCGGAGCTGCATGGAGTAGTTCGCTTTGCACCTGAGGGTGATTTTGGCTTTGGGTATGACCCGATTTTCCAACCGGATGGATTTTCCATAACAACAGCGCAGATGACGCCGGAGCAGAAGGATGAGATTAGCCATCGCGGCAAAGCGTTGCGCGAAATCGCCCCGAAAATCCAGCCCTTTATTGGCCTGTAAAGGCATCTACTTTCAAATTGCGCAGGTAGGCTTATGACATTGAATCTGCCTTGCAATCTTAGGCAAAGCAGCGAAATTACGTCGAAGGAGTAGTTGTGGCAGCAAAGAAGAAAGCTTCTGCAAAGCGCCCAGTTAAGAAGGCGGCTGTAAAGCGCCCCGCAAAAAAAGTGGCCAAAAAAACCACTAGCAAATCGGGCAAGAAAGCAGTTAAGAAAACCGCCAAGAAAGCTGTAAAAAAATCGGCAAAGCGTCCGATTAAGAAGGCCGCAGTTAAGAAGCCGGCAACCAAAAAAGTTTCTGCTAAGAAGAGTGCAAGCGCAAAGGTTGATGCCGCAAAGATCGTTATTCCACCAGTTCCATCTCGCAGCACCGCTGCAGTAACTAGCACACCAACACCAGCAAAACCATCTGCACCAGCTGCTCCAGCCAAGAAAAGCTCAGGCAGTGTTTTGTTCCTAGTAATCGCTGGCGTGGTTCTTTTGGCGATATTTGCTTTAACCAACTCTTCCGATGATGAAGGTGCAACACCAACTCCTACAGCATCAGAGTCTGTCTCTGAAGAGCCAACCGCAGAACCATCTGAAAGCGCAAGTGAAGAGCCAGCACTTTCGGCTTATGAAGCTCCACAAAGCTTTGTTGCAATTGCAAATGGCAGCGAGGGTGTAACCCTGCGTTGGAAGGCTCCGACTGCGACAGAAGGTCTTACCGGATACGTAATCTCGGTTTCCTACAACGCGGTTGATTTCACTGAGGTAACCACAGTTGCAGCAGATCAACTCTCATATGCAATTGCAAAGGTCGGCGATGAGGGAGGAACTCAGTTCCTACTTCAATCGGTTTACTCCGATGGCACCAAGGTTGATGCTAAGAAGTTCTCACTTAAGGGTAAGTTTCAGTAACTCTTAATTAGAACTCTAATTACTTTAGAGAAACCGCCTCGAACTTCGGGGCGGTTTTTTATTTATTTAAAACTTCGCGGATCGCTGCAACATAAGCATTGACCCCTGGTGGATTTAAATGAACACCATCGGTAGCAAAGTACTCTGGATGATTTTGAGAGATGCGATCCCAATCAACCAAAATCGTATTTGGATAACGGGCTACAACTGAGCTGATAATTTGATTGTTCTCCTCTTTCCAACCACGAGGCACCGCAGTATTAACCACAATAATCCTCGGCTGATTTCGCACAATCTCCATAAGCGCTACTACATCAGACTCAACCAGTCGGTTGTTATTGCCCAGGTTTAATACCACGGGGGAGTTGGCAACAAATTGCTGATCAGTTTGTGTTACCTCAATTAACTCATTTATTTGCCGTCCAACTCGGGCATTAATTAACTCAATCCGCTCGTACTTTGCCAAAACGTTGCGGATACCCAGGATTACCGAATCGCCAGTAACCCACAGGCCGGGCGTATCAGCATCGGTAATTACCTGATCAACTTCTTCTTCACTCTCAACTGCCGCCTGTTCTGCGGCGAGAATCTCATCAGCCTTTTTCATCGCATTCATAGATACGAGTGAGGTGGCAAATAAAGTGACAATCACAGCAACGGATGCGAAGAGTTTTTGACGTAACCGGACTGATTTGGTGCGATATTTCATGCCACGGAACCAGAGTTCGAAGTACCCACGTCTAACCGGAATCTCTATATAGCGAAGTGAGATATCAGCCAAAGCGAAAACAATTAGGACCCGCAATGCATATAAGGCCCAGTCATCGCCGACCAAATCAATTGAGGGCCTAGTAAGTTGAAAAACAATCCAGTGCCAGAGATAGATGCCATAGGAGCGCTCTCCGATCCAGATTAATACTCGGCTACTAAGTAGTGGAGCAAACCGTGATGCGGGATGAACTACCGAAACCAAGGTGAAACAACCAAATATGGCGGCGAGGGGGAATGCGATTCGATAGAGAGTTGGATCGCTTTCATTGATAAAGAGAAAGGTGGCAAGCAACCCAAGAAATCCAAATACTCCAAACAGATCAACAAAATCCTGCGCTCGCTTAGAGATCTCCCTTGTTAAGTTCTGTGGTTTCCAGCTGACCGCCAAAGCTGATCCCAAAAACAAGCCAATGGAATGTGTATCGGTTCCAAAGTAAACATGGCTAATTGCTGATTCTTGGGTATCAATTCGAATGGAGTATGCAAACAGCGCTACACCTGAGGCGAGTGCAATGGCCAGCGCCACAATTGAAATATTTTTTTTGCCAAAATAACGCAGAATAAAGAGAAGCACTAAGGGCCAAATCAGATAGAACTGCGCCTCTACTGCAAGCGACCAGGTGTGTTGCAATAACGGTGGCCTGCCTATGCTTTCAAAGTAATCCTGTTGCCGAGCCACTAGCGCCCAGTTCATGCTGCCACTCAATACATATGGAATATCAGAGATGAAGCGACGCACGGTTTCTGGTGCATAAACACCGATATAGAGAGTTGTAAATACCAACATCGCAATTAGCGCTGGGAGTAAGCGGCGCACCCTACTCAGATAAAAGGCTCTGAGATCTAGAGTTCCTGAGCGGGCGATTGATTCTAGAATTAATCCGGTAATCACATAACCAGAGATTACGAAAAATAAATCAACACCTAGAAAGCCGCCGGGAATCCAATCGATACCGAGGTGATAAAGCAGAACCGCAATTACCGCAACCGCTCGTAATCCATCTACCGAGTGTATGTAGCGGTTTGTGGAGCTGGACATCACCGAGATTTCGCAGTTGTTTTCTTGACTTTGCTTTTAGCTTTTTTTGCGGTGTTTTTACTGCTCTTCTTTGCAGAACTCTTTGCGCCAGATGGTTTTGCAACAACGCCTCTGTTTTGGTTTTCATCGGCTGCACTTTGCTGTGCCTGCGCAACCCGGGCCGCCAACTTGGCATCACCAGTAGGTGTCCCATCTGCAGCAATTGCGCTAACTACCTGCTTCTGCAACTCTGCCAATCTGTTAAATGCAGACTCCAGACGGGCTCGAGATTGTGATATCGCATTTTCAGCCGCATCTAGTGATTGGGTTTGGATTCGATAAAGTCGCTCAGCCTCTGAAATAACTCCCGCCAGCCAGGTGCGATACTCGGAAACCTCTGTGGTTGCCGAAACTACAAGGCGCTCCGCTTCTCTCTTGGCGTTAGAAGTAATCTGAGATCCTTCACGTTTCTTACTGTTAATTAGATCCTCAGCCTCAGATTCCGCTTTGGAAACTAAATCGGCAGCATCACTTTCTGCAGCCTCTAAATATTTACGACCCCGTGACTCGGCCTGTGCCAAAGTGGATTTTGCTTTAGCTTCCGCAATTTCAATCGCACTCGTCGCCTGCTTTTTGCTCTCAGACAAGAGGCGTTCGGCATTTGCATTCGCTTTTGACTCACGTTGTTGGGCGGTGCGAATAATCGACATCGCGGTTTCAGTCGCCAAAATCTCAAACTCTTCTTTAGATAATGAAGTGATGTCACGCCTTGAACGCAGATCATTTAATTGAGACTCTAATTCGCGGATTCGATCCAACGCCGCAGAACCGGCAGCAAGATTTGGTTTATCGGCCTCTTCTTCGCCCTTGAAACCAACCCATGATAAAAACTTCTTATCGGCCACGTTCTAGCTCCTCATCAATTCAGTGAACTCGGCGAATCTTCCCATGATTAAGTGGGTGTTGAAAATGGGGTGAACGCAGCGGAGTTAAGGTATTTGCGAAGTGAAAATATTGAAAGTTGGTGCGGGAGGTGGGACTTGAACCCACACGCCGAAGCACAGGTTCCTAAGACCTGCGTGTCTGCCATTTCACCACTCCCGCAAGAGTTGGATGGGAAGAATACCTGCAAATCCCAGGATAAAAAAATCCTAGCCGTGATCCCTTCGGATTAGCTAGAAACCGCCCCACGCCTAGAAACCGCATCAATTGTTGCGGAAATTAGCAACACCGCACCGGTGACCATGAATTTGATTCCAGCGGGATATCCCAACAAAGCCATTCCATTGTCAATGACAGCAACTACCAATCCACCAAGAATGGCATCACTTACCTTGCCTTTACCGCCAAAGAGACTGGTACCACCAATAACTGCTGCGCCAACTGCATATAGCAAAGTGGAGCTACCACCAGTAGTGGGAGAAATGGAGTTGGCCCGGGAAACAAAAATCATTCCTGCGACGGCAGCAAATCCAGAGCAGATCATAAATGCGGTGATGCGAACCATTTTTACATTTATACCGGCACGTCGCGCCGCTTCTGCATTGCCACCGACAGCATAAATATGCAAACCATAAGAGGTTCTTGTCAGAACAAAAGTTGCACCTACAAGTAAGAATAAAATTACCGGCACAACATAAGGTATTCCGCGCAGGCTGACCAAATCTGGATTATTGCTTCGCTCAACTGTAAGTGCTGAGGTGGCCAGGGTTCCAATCGCGACCATCGCTAAAGCTTTTATCAGCCAAAACTTGAAAAGATTGTCAATCAACCCGGCTTTACGTCGCTTGTAAAACTTCCAGAAACCGCCCAGCAAATATGCGCCAGCAGCTAATGCGAAAAATAACCAGCTATTTAGCACCGTTAAATTCTTATTTTGAATGGAGAGGATTACTGGATCCTCAATTCGGATTGTTCCACCTTCACCAATAATCAAGAGCAGTAAACCCTGGAATGCTAAGAAGGTAGCTAGAGTCACCACGAATGATGGAATCTTTAATTGCGCGACCAAGTAACCAATAAAGCCACCTAAACAAACTCCCGCAAATACGCTAACTGGAAATGCGACGTACCAGGAGTAATCCATCTCAGTAATCATCACTACCAAGATTGCGCCACAGACCCCGGCTGCATACCCAGCAGAAAGATCAATCTCGCCCAACAGCAGAACAAAAATCAGACCCATCGCAATCACGGTAACCGCTGCGGCCTGAGTCAATAGATTGGCGAAGTTTCCGGGGGTGAGGAAAACCGAGCTCATGGAGCCAAAAACAATGCAGAGCACCAGCAAACCAAGGATCGCTGGAAGCGCTCCTACCTGTCCCGCTTTAACCCGGCTCCACCAATCACTCAAGGATTTTTCGATACTGATCTGCTCGCTCATTTTTTGCCCCCAGTCACGGTCTCGGCGCTACCGGTGGTTATTAATCGAACAACATCATTTTGCGAAACGGAGCTCTTATCAACCTGGGCCGCCATACTTCCTAAGTACATAGCAGCGATGTTGTCAGCAACCTGGAAAACATCATTTAAATTATGGCTTATAACAATTACCGCAAGACCATTGTCAGCCAATTGTCTTACAAGTTTCAAAACCTGTTCGGTTTGGGCTACACCGAGTGCAGCGGTTGGCTCATCCAGAATCACAACCTTGCTATTCCACAATACGGCGCGTGCGATAGCAACAGTCTGGCGCTGACCACCACTTAAGGAAGCCACTTTCTGCCGGATTGATTTAACTGTTCTAACACTTAAGCCATCTAGCGTTTTCTTTGCCAGCGACTCCATTGCTGATTCATTTAGCGTCAGACCACTTTTTTCTTCGCGGCCCAAGAACATGTTATGGACAATATCTAGGTTATCGCAGAGCGCTAGATCCTGATAAACGATTTCAATTCCAAGTGCTGTTGCATCACGAGGTCCACTAATCTGAACCGGTTTTCCTTCAAATATAAAATCACCAGACTCTGGTGTGTAAATACCGGCAATACATTTAATTAAAGTGCTCTTACCCGCACCATTGTCGCCAACTAATGCGGTTACCTGTCCCGCGTAGGCGTTGAAATTAACATCCTTCAAAACATGAACTGGCCCGAAGGATTTATTCAGATTGCGGAGGGAGAGGATTGGCTCTGCCATCACATTTCCTCTCTGTTAGGCACCGTAAGTGATACTTGTTGATTTCAATC
>VERG01000010.1 GCA_018882885.1 Candidatus Nanopelagicaceae bacterium
GTCATGCACCACGCACGGGTGGCGAGGCTGCTCGGGCGGGAGATTTTGAATTGGAGCAGTACATTCATTTAAGGCTGCTAAATGATGGATTTTTACTAACTCCATTTCACAACATGGCTTTAATGTCGCCTTACACAACGGCAGCTGATGTTGATGCTCATACCGCGGCGTTTCGAGCTATGTGTCAGGAGTTAGTCAGCAACGCAAGCTGATCGCTGGTTAATTCAATAACCGGCATCAACTCTTTAATCTGCTCTAACTTTGTAGCCGATGCAATTGGGGTAGCCACAGTGGGCTGGGCGCGTAACCAAGCAAGAGATACCGCTGCCACAGAGGTGTTGTGATCTTTAGCGATTTGATCTAACTTTTCTAATAATTTCCAACCACGATCATTGGCATAGCTATTTGCTACTCCCGTGGCGCGGACTGATTCGACGGTAACTCCTGGGCGGTATTTGCCGGTTAGGAAACCTCGGGCTAACCCATAAAACGGAATTTGTGACAAACCATTTGCTTTAAGTGTTGGCATTAATGTGGTCTCGTAATCACGGTCCATTAAATTGTATTGATCTTGACAGGCAACATAAGAGCTCAGATTCATCTGCTTTGCGATATCTAGAGATTGTTGCAATCTTTCGGCGGTGAAATTAGAGGCGGCGATATAGCGCACCTTGCCCGCTTTAATTAATGAATCAAAAGCGGTAAGTGTGTCTTCAATTGGAGTGTCTGGGTCATCTTGGTGTGCGTAATAAAGATCGATGTAATCAGTTTGTAGACGCTTTAGAGATTCATCGCAGGCGGCCGCGATATTGGCTGGTTTTAGGCCGGGACGGGTATCGAGTTTTGCTACTTTAGTGGCGATCACCATTTTGGAGCGATTACCCCGTCTTTTCATCCAGTTGCCGATGATGGTTTCTGATTCGCCACCCACATGACCTGGTGCCCATTGTGAGTACATATCTGCGGTATCAATAAAGTTGCCACCGTTATCAAAGTAGTAATCAAGGACAACTTCAGAGTTGGCAACATCGGCGCTAAAGCCGAATACATTGCCACCTAGACAGAGCGGGTGAACCGTTAGATCAGTTTTGGGCAGAGTAATCATTGTGAAATCGTATATCGATAAAGCACATCACGCCCCCACTCGGTAAAGCCGAGTGATTGGTAAAGCTTTATTGCAGCGGAGTTGTCGGCGTCGACATAAAGCATGGCGGAGAAAATGCCTTGGTATCGCATATGGCGCAGACCCGCGATGGTGACCGCTTTACCAATGCCTTTGCCGGAGTGTGCAGGGTCGACACCCATTATGTAAATCTCACCGATGGGATCATGGTCATGCTCTTCTTCATGATGAGAGTGTTTGTGGGTGTGGCCACCGTGAATCTTGGTCCAGCAAAAACCGGTCATCTTTTGATTTTCTTCTGCGATTAAAAAGCCTTGTGGGTCAAACCAGTTTTCTTTGGTGCGAATCTCTAAATCTCGTGAACTCCAATTACTTTGATCTGGGTGGTTAACAAATGCTTTGTTATTCAGTGCAATCCACTCATCATTATCGATTTCAGGGAGAAAGTTTCTGATGGTGATTTCTTTTTTGAGTTCGGGGATTGGATCGTTGAGAGAGCGACGCATTTGAATAACGGTGCGCACTCGATGGAATCCGCTTTTTTCTGCGATGTTCTTGGCACCTGGCAGATCACCGTGAGACCAGAGTCTTAATGAGTTTCCAGAGGCTTGGTGAAGTTGTTTCAAGAGTTGCTGACCGAAACCTTTATTTCGTTGACCGGGATGGATAACTAGCTCTGCGCTGGGGCCTTCGACTTCATCGGTGAGATCTAAGTGTGCGTAACCCACTACTTCATCATTTTGGGTTGCTATGAAATGGGTATCAGCTTTATCGCCACCATGCCGCAGGTGAAGAAGAACATGTTCGCTTACCGGTGGGACGCCATCATGATCCGCTGCTGCTGAGATTAACTTTAAAACCTCACCTTGAGTTTTTTGATCAAGATGTGAAAGCTGGGTAATCAAGAGAGTTGATCAGATAGGGATTGTTCTTTGGGGCTGGTGTTGAAGCGATAACCCACATTGCGCACCGTGCCGATAATGGCTTCAAACTCTGGGCCCAATTTCGAGCGCAGGCGACGGATGTGAACATCCACTGTGCGGGTGCCGCCAAAGTAGTCATAACCCCAGATCTCTTGAAGTAATTGGGATCTAGTAAAAACTCTGCCGGGATGTTGCGCCATGTACTTCAATAATTCAAACTCTTTGAAGGTTAAATCAAGTGCGGTGCCTTTGATTTTTGCGGTGTAGGTTTTTTCATCAATAACTACATCGCCACTTCGAATTTCACCAGAAGTTGGATCTGCTGCGATGCGTTGAGCTAGCAACTTTCCTATCGCGACGCGGATACGGGCATCAACTTCGGCTGGGCCTGCGGTATCAAGGATGACATCATCAAATCCCCAATCCGCATTGGTAGCAGAGAGGCCGCCTTCAGTTGTAATCAAAATTAATGGACAACCAATTCCTGTGGTGGTTACTAATTTGGTTAAAGATTTGGCGGCGGTTAAATCACGACGCGCATCAATAAAGAGGCAATCAACCTCTGGAATATCAACCAATACCGAACCAATGGCGGGCAAGATGCGAACTTGATGCTGGAGCAAACCAAGTGCAGGAAGAACCTCCGCACTGGCACCAGTGGTGTTCGTCAAAAGTAGAATGCGAGCCATAAGAGTGAAAGAATACCCGCGTGGATAATTACCTTCCAATTCTCATTGTTTTTACGCTCGCTACAGCGTATGGGCTTTGGTATCAGCGCAGCCGTGGAAAATTGAAGAACAAATCATCACGGTTGGGTAAGCCAGCATTGACCGCCAATGAAATTGGGCAGGAGTTGGGATCTCGGGTAACTCTGGTGCAGTTCTCCTCTGCATTTTGCACACCATGTCGTGCAACCCGCGCCTTGCTTACCGACATCACAGCAGATCTTGATGATGTGGTTCATGTTGATATTGATGCCGAGAAGAATTTGGATTTAGTGCGCCGTCTTGATGTGCGTTCCACTCCGACTACCTTGGTTCTAAATGGCGCCGGGGTAGAGGTCGGTCGAGCTATCGGGGCCCCCAAACGGGCCGATGTAATGGCTACTCTCAACGGGATTAAATAGCTTTTTCCTGCAAGTTATTTGCAACTCGCATCATTTGCTGAGCTTCTTTATTCTTTACCCCATGTTCTTTGTAGCTGACCAGCTCTTTACCAAGCGGCGCGTGATTGATTTCTGCCGTTTTGCCGGTCAGCTCTGTCTTGCGTAGTTGTTGATTTATTACTTATCCAACTACCAATCAAATGAGGAAAAAATGTCGATTACTAATGTTTTAAAGTTCAACACCACAGAGGATGTAAAACTACTTGATGCCCGTGGACCAAGATTTGGCGCGTTGCTTACCACGATTGTTTTGACTGCAATATTGTTGACCGGATCATTGCCATTATTGCTTTGGCAACTTGGGGTATTTGCACTTGGTGCTTTTGCTGGACCACAGGCATCTCCTTACGCATTTATCTATCGCAAGTTTGTGAAGCCGCGTTTGTCAGGTGATATGCCGACAGAGGATTCCCGTCCACCACAGTTTGCACAAGTGGTTGGATTTTTGTTTGCATTGACCGCAACGATTTCATTATTAGCTGATGTCAGCTCTGTCTTTACCGTTGCGGTTGGCTTTGCGTTAGCGGCAGCATTCTTAAATGCGGTCTTCAATTTCTGCCTAGGTTGCGAGATGTATCTAAGGATCGCTCGAATCCGCAGCGCTATTTCTATGCGTAAAACCCCGGAGGATTCCTACAACCTGCCCAACCTTTAGACTTCGCAGGTGGCAGATAAGAATCATGAACTTCGGGATAAGGGCCTGCGCCTAACCCCACAACGCCAATTGGTATTGGAGGCGGTGCGTGCTCTTGGTCATGCCACCCCAGAAGAGGTTGCAGAGAAGGTGCGCGCGACCCATCCGGGAATCAATCTTTCAACCGTTTATCGCAATTTAGAGACGCTGGAAAATGTTGGTTTGGTACAGCACACCCATTTAGGTCATGGTGGTGCGACTTATCATGCAGCAGAGGAGCTAACCCATCTGCACTTGGTTTGTGGCAAGTGTGGCTCTGTTGGTGATGCACCTATTGAAACTGCTGCACCTTTTGTAAATACCTTGATTGATGAGTATGGCTTTAAAACCGATGTCACCCATTTTGCGATTTATGGAACCTGCGCTAACTGCACTGCAAAATCATGACCGCGGTATTTGTTGAAGAGGGTCTAGACAAAGGTGCGATTTGGCACTTTGGTGAGGTTGCTAAAGAGCAACGCGCCTTAGCTGAAGGAAAAGCTTGGGCGGATTTATCTCATCGCGCAGTTATTGAAATCAGCGGCGAGGATCGTTTGATGTGGCTGCACTCTTTGACCACCCAACACCTAGAGAACTTGGTTGCTGGTGATTGGAAAGAGGCGTTGATTTTGGATCCGCAGGGACATATTGAGCAACAATTATTTTTGGTGGATGATGGCAGCGCCACATTTATTCATTTAGATCAAGAAAAAGCACCAGCGCTTTTGGATTACCTAAACAAGATGCGGTTTATGTTGCGGGTTGATGTTAAGGATGTATCGGGTGAGTATGCGATTGTGCGCGCCCCTGGAAAAACAGATGCAATTGGCGGTCCATTTGCATTGGTACCACGAAGTGAGTTAGCGGCAACTACCGCTGCATTTAACTCGGCAAATCTGCAGGTTGGTATGTGGGCGCTGGAAGCGGAGCGGATTGCATCAGGAAGAGCAAGAATTGGGCTAGATAGTGATTACAAATCAATCCCAAATGAACTGGGCCAATTAAATAAAGCGGTTCATATGAATAAAGGTTGTTATCGCGGCCAAGAAACTGTGGCTAAGGTATTTAACTTAGGGCATCCACCACGTCGCTTAGTTTTGTTGCATCTTGATGGCTCCAGTGTTGATATTCCATCCCATGGCGATGCGGTGATTTATGATGGCAAAGAGATTGGTTTTGTTGGATCTGTGGCCCGGCATTATGAGTTGGGACCAATCGCCCTCGCCGTTATTAAGAGAATGACGCCGGCCGATGCGGTATTGACGGTAAATGGCATCCCTGCCAATCAAGAGATACTTGTACCGATAGATTAAACCTGTGGAGATAATTACCACCATCGCATTGATTGTGAGCGCTTTATTTATGTCGCTAGCGATTCTGGGTTACTCTGCAAAACAATGGCGCAAGCTGAAGAAGGGGCGGTAATGGCTTTTCAAATTCCTGAAGGGTTACATCCTGATCTAAACCCATTGGCTTGGTTGGTTGGTACCTGGCGCGGCAAAGGTCATGGCGAGTATCCCGGTATTGAAAACTTTCAATTCGCTCAAGAGGTCACCTTTAGTCATGATGGCAGACCTTTTCTCACCTATTTTTCTCGCTCTTGGATTATTGATGACAACAACGAGATTATTAAAACCGCTGCCTCCGAAACCGGTTTTTGGCGGGTCAAACCGGCGAACACACTTGAGGTTTTGATTGCGCACAGCACTGGAATTGCAGAAGGTTGGGTGGGCAGATTTGATGGACCAAAGATTCAATTAGCAATGGATCACGCTTACTCTGCGCCTTCAGCAAAATCCATGGAGGGTGGACAGCGTTTGTATGGCTTAGTTGAGGGCGAGCTTTTTTATGCCTATGACATGGCCTACAACGGCAACAAGTTGCAAGCCCATATCTGGTCGACCTTGCCGCGGGTGCAGGATTAATTGTTAATGAAAACCGGCGAGGTTTTGCTCGAGGTAGTAAGAAATGATTTAGTGGAATCGGTACATGCCGGACACTTAATGATTTTGGATGCAGCAGGTAAAACGGTTTTACAAATTGGTGATGTCGATTCAATTATCTATCCTCGCTCTGCGGTTAAATCTTTACAGGCTTCAGCGATGTTGCGGGCCGGTGCCAAGTTAACTGATCAGCAAATCGCGTTGGCCTGCGCTAGTCATGCCGGCAGCGCACAACATTTAGCTGTGGCGATCTCGACATTAGCAAGTGTGGGATTGGATGAGAGTGCGCTGCGTAATACCCCCGATAAACCACTGGATCCAAAGGAGCGTGTGGCCTGGGGGGATAAAGCACCAAGTTCACTTGCCGCTAACTGCAGTGGCAAACACTCTGCGATGTTGGCCACTTGTGTAGCAAATAATTGGGATATCAATACTTATAAGAATTCAACCCATCCGTTGCAGATTGCGATTAAAAATGAGTTTGAAGAGTTGAGTGGAGAGAAAATCTCCAAGGTTGCGGTAGATGGATGCGGTGCGCCGTTGTTTGCATTGACCCTTAAAGGCTTAGCTAATGCGGTCAGAAATCTAAGTATTTCAACAGATCCAATTCATCAAAGAGTTATTAGCGCTTGCATAACCAACCCAGTATTGGTCTCCGGTGTTGGTCGCCTCCCAACATTGTTAATGGAAAAAGTAAATGGATTATTTGTTAAAGATGGCGCAGAGGGCGTCATGATTATTGCAACCAATAAAGGTGAGGTAATTGTTTGGAAGATGAGTGATGGGTCCCAGCGCGGAGCAGGAGCTTTGGCTGTTGCGACTCTTTCGCAATTAGGGATTTCAGTAGATATTGAACGGGAAAAAGTGCTCGGAGATGGCCAGGTTGTAGGAGAAATTAGGGCGAGTAAACTCGTCTCCAATGGCTAAACACAAACGCCGCATCGCCTCACTGATGTTGCATACCTCCCCGCTCGAACAAGCGGGTATTGGTGATGCCGGTGGCATGAATGTTTATGTGGTGGAAAGTGCCAAGCGCATCGCAGCAGCTGGAATTGGGGTAGATATTTTTACCCGCGCAAATAAATCAGGTCTCCCAGAGTCGGTAGAGATTGCAGATGGCGTAACCGTTAGGCATTTAGAAGCCGGTCCTTATGATGGAATCTCCAAAGATGAACTGCCGTCACAGATCTGCGCCTTGATGTCATCTTTTATGCATGTAGAGGCCCGATTGCCGATGGGTTATTACGATTTATTGCACTCGCATTATTGGATCTCAGGTCAACTTGGTTGGTTAATTTCAGAGCGCCACAAGTTGCCTTTAGTTCACACCATGCACACAATGGCAAAGGTAAAGAATCTTTCTTTGGCTGAAGGTGAAAAGCCAGAGCCACAAACCCGCGCGATTGGTGAGGAGCAGGTGGTTGCAGCCTCATCCGCTTTGATTGCAAACACTGCTGCAGAGGCAGCGAGCCTGGTTTCACTTTACGATGCCTGTCCTGATCGCACCTTTGTCGTTCCACCTGGAGTAGATCTCACGACCTACAAAGTTGGTGGTGGCAAAAAAGCGGCCCGCAAGAAATTAAATATTAAAGATGATGCTTTAATGCTCAGCTTCGTTGGTCGTATCCAACCTCATAAAGGTCCTGAGGTTTTAATCCGCGCGGTAGCCGAGATGGTAAAACACAATCCTGGGCTACGTTCAAAGTTAAAGACGGTAATTATTGGTGGGGCATCAGGAAATGGTTCACAGGAGCCAGATCGCTTAAAAGGTTTAACAATTTTCTTAGGTATCAGCGATGTTGTGGAGTTCTTGCCGCCGATGACGCGGGAGGATTTAGCAGAGTGGTATCGCGCCAGTGATTTAGTTTGTGTTCCTTCTTATTCGGAGTCATTTGGATTAGTGGCGCTAGAGGCGCAAGCTTGTGGCACCCCGGTTGTAGCCACCGCTGTAGGAGGGCTTCGTACCGCTGTGGCTGATGGAATCTCAGGCTCACTAGTTGATGGCCATGATCCACGAGCTTGGTCTGCGGTCATCTCTCGTTTATTAATGGAGCCAGAGCGCCGCTTGCTCTTATCAATGGGTGCAATCGAACATGCTTCACACTTTGGCTGGGATGCGACCGCCCGTGGGATTTTGGATGTTTACGATCGAGTTCTCTCTGAAGGTTCACAAACAATCCGTAGTTTGGCTTAAATCATGTCAACCCGAGCAATGGCTTTAGCCACCATTGATGAGTTTTTGGATTCACATGATATTGATTTTGAAAAGAGTAATGACAATACCTATTTGCTAACTCTGCCCGGAGAAAAAAAGTTACAGACCCATTGCGCCTTGGTAGTCGGAGATCAATCTTTAAGTATCAACGCCTTTGTTATTCGCAAACCAGATGAGAACGCGGATGCGGTGCATGAATGGTTGTTGAAGAAAAATGCCACGATGTACTGCGTTGCTTTTGCGGTAAATGAGTTGGGGGACATTTATTTAGTGGGTCGCTTGCCACTTAGTGCGGTCACTGAAAAAGAATTAGATCGAGTAATTGGCGCGGTATTGCAATACTCCGACTCATCATTTAATCCATTATTGGAGTTGGGTTTTAGCAATGCGATTAGACGTGAGTGGGCCTGGCGGGTTTCTCGGGGCGAATCGCTGGCAAACCTTGAGGCGTTTGCGCACCTGATTTAATTCTTAGTGGAAGCCTAAGAACTTGGTTAGGTAAACCATTGCAGCTGCGCTCAAAGCGGCCATTGGAACGGTAATAACCCAAGCGGTAAGAATCTTTCCAACCACTGGCCAACTAACCGCTTTCTTTCCACGGGTAGCACCAGAGCCAATAATCGCTGAGGTAATGGTGTGGGTGGTTGAGATTGGCGCCTTGAAGTTAATTGCTAAAACAAAAAGGATGCTAGAAGCAACGGTTTCAGAGGCAACACCGCGCAGCTGATCGATGTGAACCATACGCTTTCCAAGGGTTTTCATGATGCGCCAACCGCCAGCGTAAGTTCCGGCTGCGATAGCGAGGGCTGCTGAAATTTTTACCCAAACTGGAATTGAATCACCGGAGTGGAAACCGCCGACTACCAATGCCAAGGTCATCACACCCATGGTTTTTTGTGCATCTTGTAATCCATGACCTACCGACATAGCGGTAGCCGAACAAATTTGAGCGCCTTTAAAGTACTTGCTAACCGTACTGCGCTTCGCGTTGCGGAAAATGTATTGCAGTAACGCCGTTAATCCAAAGGCCAATGAGAAACCAACTACCGGTGAAATCACCATTGGTATAGCAACTTTTTGAATTACTCCAGTCCAGTGCACGACCTCAGAGGAAGCTAGCGCCGCACCAACAAGTCCACCGATTAATGCATGGGAGGAAGAGGATGGAATGCCAAACCACCAAGTAATCATGTTCCAGGCGATGGCGCCAAAGACGCCACCAAGTACTACATAAAGACCGCTTACTGATGGTGTTACATCAATAATTCCGCTACCAACAGTTTTGGCGACTCCTTCACTTATGAAGGCGCCAACTAAGTTTCCGACCGCTGCAAGAGCTAACGCCTGTTTTGGCCTTAAAGCTTTTGTTTCAACTGAGGTAGCAATGGCGTTTGCAGCATCATGAAAACCATTTGTGTAATCAAAGATCAGCGCAACAGCGATGATTATTGATACTAAAAGATAGGCGTCGCCCACTCTTAACTCTCTTTCAAAGAGATAGTACGGATGACTCGGGCCACCTTTGCCATGTGATCGAGAGACTCTTCAAATTGATCAATCGTTCCGGTTACTCGCAAAATAGTCATAGCATCAACGCTGCCATCGTAGAGCTGAGCGGTAATGCGTCGATGAATACGATCTCCTTCATCTTCGAGTCGATCGACCTCGGCGTAAAAATGGTCTAAATCCTTTAAATTCTTCAATCTCGGCATGGAAGAGGCGGTTAACTCTGCACATTTGCGTACTACCTCAACCAACTCTGTAGCGAGAGGAGGAAAGTTTTCTACGCGGTGCAAGACCGCAACATCTGTAGCTTCTTCAATGGCATCCATAGCGTCATCAAGAGAGTTGGCTAGATCCTGGAGGTCGCCGCGATCGTAAGGTGTTACGAACATGTCATCGATACGACGCACAATTTTGCCGAGCAGCTCATCTGCTTCAGATTCGATATTTCCAATTCTTTTAGCCAACTCACGTCGCTCTTCAATAGGCGCCGCGACAAGTTCGACTGAGGAACGCGCTGCTGAAGCCAGTCGCTCTGCAAGAGAGGTATAGAGATCAAAGAGCACAGCATCTTTAGGTGTAAAAGCCATACAAACTCCTATGCAGATAATTCAAATCTCGGTGGTTCAGAGGCGACTTTAAGGGGAATTTCAGAAAATACCTAATAGATGAGAAAATGTCGCTATGAATTCACGCAGCTCCACACTGGGACAGCTCATCTTGCTTCGACATGGCGAGAGCGAATGGAACGCGAAAAACCTATTTACTGGCTGGGTTGATGTCCGGCTCTCTGCTAAAGGAGAGCAAGAGGCCAGGCGCGGTGGTGAATTACTGAAAGAACACAACCTACTTCCAGATGTTCTTCATACCTCTTTACTGCGGCGTGCAATTCATACCGCTCAGATTGCATTAGATGCCTGCGATCGACATTGGATTCCAGTACACCGTAGTTGGAGATTAAATGAACGCCACTATGGTGCATTGCAAGGTAAAGATAAGAAACAAACCCTGGATACTTATGGTGAAGAACAATTCAAACTATGGCGGAGATCCTTTGATGTCCCACCTCCACCAATTGATGACAATGATGAGTTCTCGCAAAGCCATGATCCGCGCTACAAAACACTTGGCCCTGATATGCCAAAAACAGAGTGTTTAAAAGATGTTGTAAATCGTTTAATGCCTTATTTGATGGGGGAAATTAACGAAGATTTGCGCGCCGGCAAAACTGTTCTAGTAGCTGCACATGGAAACTCAATCCGCGCCATCGTAAAACACCTGGCATGTATTTCAGATGAAGGTATTGCAGAGGTAAACATCCCAACCGGAATTCCTCTGCTGTTCCAATTTGATGATGATTACGAGCCGCTAGTAAAAGAAGGTGTCTACCTAGATCCTGATGCGGCTAAAGCAGCGATTGAAGCGGTAGCAAATCAAGGCAAGAAGTAAGTTTTACTTACTGTTGTACTTTCCAGTCACCTGGAAATACACGCGGCGAGACACTGAAACCGCATGGTCGGCATAGCGTTCGTAGTACCTACCAATCAGAGTGATGTCGATTGCGCTTTCAATTCCATGGGTCCAATTTGGATCAAGCAAAGTTGTAAATAATTTACGATGTAATTTATCCATCTCATCATCATCGTGCTCGACCTCTAGAGCTCGATCAATATCCTTCGAGTTAATGATGGTTCCGACTTTGTCAGAGATTAGACGGGCAACTTTGCCCATCTCCTCCACGGTGCCACGCAGCTCTTCTGGAACCGCATGAGCAGGGTGGCGCAATCGAGAAATCTTGGCGACATGGTGGGCCATATCTCCCATTCGCTCTAAATCAGCGCTCATACGCAACGCTGTCACTAAAGCTCTTAGATCAGATGCAACTGGTTGTTGGCGCGCAATGATGTCGATGATTCGAGAATCTAATTCATGTTGAATTTCATCTACTCGGTCATCTGCCGCAATTACCGCTTCAGCCTCTTTAATGTCGGCATTTAGAAGTGCGTGAGTTGCTTTTGAAATTGCATCAGAGACAAGTTTTGATAAATCAACCAGAGTGGCGGTAACGCCATCTAATTCATCTTGAAAAGCGCTGCGGAGCCAGGTCATGAGCAAAAGGTAATTTAAAGCCAGTTCTATCTCCAATGAATTGGGTTAACGACCGCTGACTTCAAAGTGAACAATTGGTGAAGCAGATTTACCTCGATATGACGCTGAGCAGGCCCTTTCGTAGGATGGGGCCATGAAGTTCCGCAAGGATGCGAATGATGATTTAGTCGTATCTGAACTGCCCGAAATTCTTCTTACAGTTCTAAACTCTCTAGAAGCCGAGTCCATGATTTTGCTGCCTGGCGATGTTCCACTTTTCCAATCAGATGGTATCTCTGCATTTGGATTACTCAGAGATGGCAAGATTTCAACTGAAGAGTTAGCTGCATTGATTCGAGTAGTGAGAAGAACCAATGAAACTCACCGCGGATCGATAGAGATTGCTCGCGGACCGATCGGTGAAGGCAAACGAGAGGTAAAGATTTCAATTACCCCTCTTAATGAAGATGGAATGGTTTTAGTTTTAGTGTCTGATGAGAGCGAAGCTCGTCGTATTAATGCGGTGCGTAGAGATTTTGTAGCCAATGTTTCTCATGAATTGAAAACTCCAATTGGGGCCCTTGGTCTATTGAGTGAGGCAATTTTGGGGGCCAAGGATCAACCTGATGCGGTCGTTAAATTTGCTACCCGCATGCAGCATGAAGCAAAGCGATTAACAGAACTGGTTCAAGAGATTATTGACTTATCCCGACTGCAAAGTAGCGATCCGCTCTCAAAGGCTTTTCCGGTTGAGGTAAGTGAAGTAGTTCGTGAGGCGGTAAATCAGGCACAGATCAACTCTGAGGCGCGCGGCATCTATGTCGAGATTGGCAAATTAGATGAAGCAACCGTAATCGGTGATCGCGATCAATTGATTGCTGCGGTGCACAACCTAATTGAAAACGCTATTAACTACAGTCCGGAAGATACAAAGGTTTCGGTAGTTGCACAACGAAAAGATCAACTAATTGAGATTTCAGTAACCGACCAAGGAATCGGAATTGCTGAAGAAGATCAATCCCGAATCTTTGAAAGGTTCTATCGAGTTGATCCGGCTCGCTCTAGAGAAACCGGCGGCACCGGCCTTGGCTTATCTATAGTGAAACATGTTGCGCTAAATCATGGTGGCGATGTAAAAGTTTGGAGCAAGATCGGCGTGGGTAGTACCTTTACATTGATACTGCCCATCGCACAGGAAGAGGAAGGAAATAACCTCGACTCATGACCCGGGTGTTGATTGTTGAAGATGAGATTTCTTTTTCTGAAGCTCTGGAGTTCCTGCTTGGCAAAGAGGGATTTAGTGTGGTCACAGCAGCCACCGGCACTGAGGCGCTGCGTAAATTTGAGCAGGGTGGCATCGACTTAATTTTGCTGGATTTGATGATTCCAGAGATTTCCGGCACCGAGGTTTGTCGCCAGATCCGTGCCAAATCCCGAGTTCCCATCATCATGCTTACCGCAAAAGATTCAGAGGTCGACAAGGTGGTTGGGCTGGAAATCGGAGCCGATGATTATGTGACAAAGCCATACTCTTCTCGAGAGTTAGTGGCACGAATCCGAGCGGTTCTACGACGCAACGCTGGTGAAGGAATTGAAAGTGAACCCGGAGTTATGACGGTAAGCGGTATCCGTATGGATATTGATCGCCATCAGGTTTCCGTAAATGGCATTGCCGTTTCGTTACCCTTAAAAGAGTTTGAACTCCTCGAGTTTTTGATGCGCAATGCAGGTCGAGTATTAACCCGCATGCAATTGATTGACCGAGTATGGGGCAGCGATTATGTGGGAGATACCAAGACTTTAGATGTTCACATCAAAAGGCTGCGTGCCAAAATCGAAACCGATCCGGCAAATCCAACTGTTATTCAAACCGTGCGCGGTTTGGGTTACAAAATGGAGCTATAGATTCCGGTATTTGCTACTACCAGCGCATCTAGCTCAACCTTGCCACCTTTAGCAAAGTAGAACACCACCGGTACGCGATAACCTGGTTTTTCACCCAAAGCAGCGACTTTTGCTTTTGCGTTTGCAGAGTCGCCTTCAAAAATCATTGGTTTGTTTTTACTAAGGATTGCATCACTAACTAGCACTGCTCTTTGGCCATTAATAAATACCGCAGCTAGTTGATCTGCATCATCGTTGTGATTAACGATAAATGCAATCAATGTCGCTGAGCCATCTGGCAGTGCAACAACTTTTACATTGCGCAGTTTTAGATCGCCGGCATCTTTTTCGACTCCATCAGTCACTTGTTTGATCATGCGAGTAGGCGCCCCACCACCTGCTGCGCATCCTGTCAAGAGCATGGTGCTGGCGGCGATTGCGCCAATGAGTCGTTTTGAAATCATGAGGGAATAATGGCAGAAAAGCATTGAATAACGCCTACTTTCGACGGTTTTGGTGACTGGAATAACTCTGATAAAATTGCCCTCTAGCGAAAGGCAATCAATGTCATTTAAGGTCGGCGAAACCGTTGTTTATCCCCATCACGGAGCGGCTCTCATTGAGGCGATTGAGACCCGGACCATCAAAGGCGAAGAAAAGATCTATCTAGTACTAAAGGTCGCGCAAGGCGATTTAACAGTACGAGTCCCAGCAGAAAACGTTGATTTAGTCGGCGTTCGTGATGTGGTTGACTCATCAGGTCTCGAGCGAGTCTTCGGTGTTTTACGCCAGCCTTATACAGAAGAGCCAACCAACTGGTCTCGTCGCTACAAAGCAAATCTTGAGAAGTTGGCATCAGGTGATGTCATAAAGGTCGCAGAGGTTGTTCGCGATCTATTCCGTCGTGATCTTGACCGTGGTCTTTCTGCGGGCGAGAAGCGCATGCTTGCTAAAGCTCGCGCGATTTTGATTTCCGAACTTGCACTCGCCGAAAACACCGATGAGTCCAAGGCTGAATCAATTCTCGACGAGGTTCTCGCTTCTTAATTCACTCTCACCAGTGAGAGTCTCATGAACAGTTCACCTTCAAGCGCAGCAATTATTGCTGGTGCAGGCATGGGACACCGTCTAGGTGCAGATATTCCAAAAGCTTTAATTCAATTAGATGGAATCACCCTTGTCGAACGTGCCTTTGCGGCACTTTCTAAAGTGGTTGATGAGATCGTGATTACGGCGCCAGCAGGATATGAAGAAGAGTTTCAAAGGATTGTTGGCGAGAGCGCAAAGGTAATTACTGGTGGGGTATTACGCAGCGATTCAGTAAATCTAGCTTTAAACGCGCTATCCCCATCAGTGAAATATGTATTGGTTCATGATGCGGCCCGCGCTCTGGCTACTGAGGATTTAGCTTTTCGAGTATTACAAGAGTTGAAATCTGGAGCCTCCGCCGTAATCCCAGCAGTAAATGTTGTGGACACCATCAAAGAGGTGGATCGGGATGGTTTTGTGCGTAGCACCCCTGATCGAGCAGCGCTGCGTGCAATACAAACCCCACAAGGTTTTGAAGTTAGTGTTTTGCGCAGAGCACATGAGGCCAGTGCTGATGCAACAGATGATGCAGCTTTAGTTGAAGCACTTGGCATAAAGGTAAAGACAATTGCCGGCGAAGCGCGCGCTATGAAAATTACCAACCCAGAGGATTTGGCGGTTGCCCTTACTCATTTACGTAATTTGGATTCACAACTTCGAGTTGGAGTCGGCACAGATGCCCATGCGTTTTCTAGCGACCCAAACCGTCAACTTTGGTTGGGCGGAATTTTGTGGAGTGATGTTGTTGGCGTAGATGGACACTCTGATGGTGATGTTGCTGCACATGCGATCTGTGATGCTTTGTTTAGCGCAACTGGTTTAGGTGATTTGGGATCTAACTTTGGCACCGCAGATCCAAAGTATGCCGGTGCTTCAGGTGTTACCTTGTTACAAGAAACTTTGGCCCGTATTACCGCTGCGGGTTATGCAATTCAAAATGTTGCGGTGCAAATTGTTTGCAATAAACCAAAGATCGGCAGCCGTCGTAGCGAGGCAATTGCAGCGCTATCTCAAGCCTTAGGTGGTGCACCGGTATCTGTTACCGCGACCTCCACTGATGGATTGGGATTTACCGGTGAAGGTAAAGGAATCTCAGCGATCGCAACAGCCTTAGTACAGAAGAGCAAATAGGATTACATCGTGAGCACAGTTCGCCTTTATGACACCGCCACTCGAGCGGTTAGGGATTTCCAACCTTTGAAAAAAGGTGAGGTCTCTATGTATGTCTGCGGTGCAACTGTGCAGGCCGCTCCACATGTTGGCCATATTCGCAGCGGGGTTAACTTCGATATTTTGCGTCGCTGGTTAACCGCCTCTGGTTACAACGTTACTTTCATCCGCAACGTCACCGATATCGATGACAAAATCCTTCATAAAGCGGTCCATGAGGAGATTCCTTGGTGGGCGGTAGCGATGAAATATGAACGGGCCTTTGCTTTGGCTTATGAGTCTTTAAATGTTTTGCCCCCGACCTACGAACCACGCGCCACGGGTCACATCACGCAGATGATTGAGTTAATGGAAAAGTTGATTGAAAATGGCAGTGCATATGCCCCAGGAAATGGTGATGTTTATCTTGAGGTTCGCAAACTAAAAAGTTATCTAACCCTTTCCAATCAAAAATTAGATGATTTGTTACCAGCTGGCGATGCAGATGAAACTTACAAACGCGATCCCCGTGATTTTGCATTATGGAAAGCGGCTAAACCGGGGGATCCATCATGGCCAACACCTTGGGGCGCAGGTCGTCCTGGTTGGCATTTAGAGTGCTCGGCAATGGCGCACGCTTATCTTGGCGCAGAGTTTGATATTCACGGTGGCGGATTAGATTTGATTTTCCCGCATCATGAAAATGAGATTGCGCAATCACAGGCTGCTGGTTATGGCTTTGCCAAACTTTGGATGCACAACGCCTGGGTAACTACCTCTGGTGAAAAGATGAGTAAATCTTTGGGCAACTCCTTGCAGGTAATGGAGCTCCTAAAGCGAGTACGCGGTATCGAACTGCGTTGGTATTTAGGAAGCGCTCATTACCGTTCGATGTTGGAGTTTTCCTTTGAGGCGCTAGAAGAATCGGCAACCGCATTTAGAAGGGTGGAGAGTTTCTTACAAAGAGCTAAAGAGTTGTTAGGAACTATTCCAAATCCAGCAATTGCTCCTGAGTTTGCTGCGGTAATGAATGATGATTTATCGGTGCCACAGGGCTTGGCTTTAATCTCTGATTGGCAGCGCACTGGAAATACCGCGTTAAGTAATGGTGATTCGCAAGAGGTCGGCAAATACGCCGGTTACATCCGGGGCGCGCTAGATATTTTGGGCTGCGATCCATTTGATGCTGCTTATAATTCCAATTCCGGTGCGGATTTATCTTCTGCGGTTGACGGCTTAATCGCACTTTTATTGGAACAACGGGAGGCTGCACGGGCCCGTAAAGATTTTGCTGCTGCGGATTCCATCCGTGATCGCATTACTGCAATGGGAATCTCCATTGAAGACACCCCACAAGGCCCGAGATGGAGTATCAACTAATGGCAAGACCAAATCGCAAACCAGATAACAAGCCACCGAAAAAAGGTGGCAAGCGCTCATTGCGCGGTAAAGGACCAACTCCCAAGGCGGAGGATCGTCCGTATCACAAGAAATATAAATCCAAAGAGGAGAATCAACGTAAGCGCACTGAGCGAAAACGCATTGATGCCAAGCGTGGCGATCGCAAGAGAGACTTCCGCCGCGAACCTAAGGATCATGTAGATACTGTCGCAGGTCGCAATGCGGTTGTCGAAGCGCTGCGTGCTGGAATTCCAGCCAAAGAGTTAGTAGTAGCGGTTGGTGTTGATATAGATGAGCGTTTAAATGAAAGTATTCGTTTGGCGCAAAAGATGGGTATCGGAATCAAAGAGGTAGAACGCCGTCAGATTGAAAACATGACAGGTATCGCCAATCATCAAGGTGTTGCCTTGGTGGTTAAGCCATTCCAATACTCATCTCAAAAAGAGATCTTTGCTCGCGCAACTGAGCCAGCTCTATTTGTTGCGGTAGATGGCGTTACCGATCCCCGCAATATCGGCGCGATTGCGCGAAGCGCGGCAGCTTTTGGTGCTGATGGGTTGTTGATTCCAGAGCGTCGCAATGCATCACTTACTGCAGCAGCCTGGAAAACCTCAGCAGGAGCTGCAGCCCGTTTGCCAATAGCTCAAATCACAAATCTTGCTCGCTCCATAGATGATGCCAAAGCTTTTGGCTGTTTTATCGTGGGATTAGATGGCGATGCCGATACCAATATTGATGAGATGGAGATTGCTGACCAACCGCTTTATGTAATTGTGGGCAGCGAGGGTAAAGGACTTTCCCGGTTGGTTCGTGAAAAATGCGATCTTTTAATCTCCATTCCAATGAGCAGTGCGGTTGAATCACTAAACGCCAGTGTTGCGATGTCGATTGCACTTTATGCGATTGATCGGAAACGAAGTGAGCTATAACCGTTTTATAGCGCTCGGTGATTCAATGACCGAGGGCATGCAAGATGAAATCATCAACGGTAAGTACCGGGGCTGGGCTGATCGGGTTGCCGATGTTATGGCCGAGAATTATCAAGATTTTACTTATGCCAACTTGGCAATTCGCGGCAAGTTGGTGGGGCAGGTTTATGAAGAGCAGGTACCGGTTGCGCTCGAATTAGTTAAGGGCGCAAAGACCATAGTCTCTTTTCATGCCGGAGCTAATGATGTTATTAGACCTAAATATGATCCAGAGAAAACCATCGCCACTTATAACGCAGCCGTTGATACTTTGATTAAATCCGGAGCTTCACTAATGCTATTTTGCGTCATGGAAGAGTCAGATAAGAAAAATAAAACCGCTCAAATTTGGGCGGAGCGGTTTGCCATCTTTAATCAAAACGTTAGAGAAAAGGCTAATTCGGTTGGCGCCATACTCTTTGATCCGAATCAGGATCACTTTTGGAAAGACTCCAGATTTATTCATGAGGATCGCTTACATCTAAATAGCGAGGGTCATCGCAGAGTGGCGCAAGCGGTGCTAGCTAGATTGAACCTGCCTCATGATCCCGATTGGCGCAAACCGTTACCACCGAAACCACCAATCTCTTCATTGGAAAAAGCGCAGATAAATCTGCATTGGCTTGGTGCCTATGCGATTCCATGGATCATGCGCCGGGCCCGACGTAGATCGTCGGGAGATGGCCGAACCGCTAAATATCCAGCGCCAATTACCTGGCAACGCTAGAAGTTAATTACAGTCCAACTCCATTTATAACTGCCAGGTTTGATGCGGTACTTGGGCAAGGTATCTGGGCCACAGGAAGCGGTTCCGACACCACGTTGAATTGCGTCAATGCTCACAACTGTGTTGCCACTTGGTTGCACAAATACATTGTGAGTCGCATCAGCTAAATCACCAGAGCGCATTGGAGTTACGGTAACCATCCGTGGTTTATCTAATTGAACATATAAACCATGGCTAGTTTGGTTGGTTAAAGTAAACCAGCGCACACCCATGTGACCACCATTTTCTTGTGGCTTTACATATGGCACGTACTGCTGTGCAACAGAGCTGCTCCAGCGGTGAACTTTGCCGATGCTGCGATCTGGCATAGTCTCAAAAGGTCCGGTGCCAAAATATGTGTATTGATCAAGTGCACCATTAACCTCAAAGTTAATTCCAACTCTGGCTACATCATCTAATTGCTTTGGCAAGATCACTTCGTCAGTAACCCTTAAACCGGAATCGACCGCTTCAACAGTTTGATTATGTTTGATAATTATTCCAGCGCTGGTTTTCCAGGTATGAACAATCTTTGTTACGCCACCTTTTTTGGTGAGTTTTGATGAGGTGCGATGTAAATCCCGCAACCCCCACTTCTCCCACTTTTCTGCGATATGACCGATGGCATCATTGTCGGTTGGGGCACGCCAGAGATTTAATCTTGGTGCCACCTCACCAAAGGGAAGAATGATCGCGCCCTCAGCATTCACGTAGCTCTGCGGTGATTTGGCCGGCTTTGCTTTTGGTAGCGGCTTTGCAGGTAAAGCGATTTGATACCAAGCAACTTCATGACCGATATGAGCCCAAGGTGCGCTCGCCGCTAAGGTCAAGGAGAAGTTAACAAAACGCTCGCCAGGTGTGGCATCCGCCTTCAAAGCGCTAGCTGGTAGAGCAAAAACCGCTTTATTTCTTGGCTTTACGGCCGGCAGCTTCACATCTCCACTTACCGTGGTTTTGCCATTAACCGTGACTTCATAGCGCAACTTCAAATCACGCAGATCGGTGAAGAAGTTGCGATTGAAGATTTCAAATTTTCCAGTCTTTAAACTCTTTGCAGAGATGGTTACTGGTGCCGCCAAATACTTAAACTCTTGTAGCGCAGGCTTTGGTGAGCGATCTGGGAAGAACATGCCATCGCAAACAAAGTTGCCATCATGTCGGGTTTCGCCGTAATCCCCGCCGTACGCCGAACGCACGGTGCCATCTTGCAATGTTTGGTCTAAACCGTGATCCCACATCTCCCAGATAAAGCCACCTTGCAATCCCTTTAGGGAGTGAATCGCTTCCCAATACTCAGCCAAAGTTCCATTGCTATTTCCCATGGCATGTGTGTACTCACACATAATCAAAGGACGCTCTGCTTTCTTGGATTTTGCATAAGAGATGATGGCTGAAATATCTGGGTACATCGGGCAGACCACATCAGTTAAATCCTTGTTGTGGGTCCAATTTCCTCGGATCGCACCTTCATAATGCAATGGACGTGAAGGATCAAAATTTCTGGCATAGGCAGCGGCAGCTCGATGATTAAGGCCTGCACCGGATTCATTACCTAGCGACCAGAAAATTACCGAAGGATGGTGAATATCGCGTTGCACCATTCGTGCTACGCGATCAACCCAAGCGTTTAGATACTTCTGGTCGTTACACAAAGTATTTTGAAAGGCATGTGATTCGATATTTGCTTCACCAACTACATAAAAACCTAACTCATCACATAAATCCAAGAAGGCAGGATCATTGGGATAGTGAGAGGTGCGCACCGCATTAAAATTCCATCTCTTAAGTTCGAGAAGATCTTGGCGCATTAGATCTCGGGTTAGCACGCGACCGGTTTGGCGGTTGAAGTCATGGCGATTGATGCCATAAATAATGATGGGCTGGCCATTGACCAGCAGCTCATTTCCGACTATCTCTACACGGCGAAAACCGATCTTTTGGCTAGAAACCTCAATGACCTGACCAGAAGGGTCAATTAATTCATACTCAACATCGTAGAGAGTTGGCGATTCAGCTGACCAAGGGGAGATGCCTGGAACTTTTATATCTAGTTCTAGAGGGCCAGGGATTACCGGCTCTGTCGCTAGAAATGCCTCGTAATTGGCCTTTGGAATGTTGCCATCCCAGAAAGTGGCCAAGAAGTAATCACTTCCGGCTTGTTGCTCTGCTGCAGATTTTTCTGTCCATTGTGGTGCTTTGCGATTAATTACAGTTGCAGTTTTGTCGGCGCCCTTAACTCCTTGCACCTTAACCCGCAATTTGTAATTGGATATGTCTGCCTCATTAATGGAGTTGATATGAGCCCGCACCTTCAGGGTGCCCACTTTATTATTTTTTTCTAAACCTGGTGTGGCGTAAAGCCGTTCTATAAATACATACTCGGTAGCAAACAACTTTACCGATCGAGTAATTCCACCATGCCACCACTGATCTTGATCTTCAATAAATGTAGAGTCCGACCACTTGATAACTTTGATCTGAACCCGGTTTGAACCGCCATTTAAATACTCGGTGATATCAAACTCTGAAGCCAGACGAGAGTCCTTTGCAACACCGACCTCGCTGCCGTTGATGGAAAGAATCGCAACTGATTCAAAGCCGCCAATTGAAAGCACAACTCTCTTGTTTTTCCAGGATGAAGGAAGTGAAAACTCTCTTTCATAAATTCCAGTCGGATTTTCACTTGGCACATTTGGAGGCAGCTGATCAAATGGCATCTGCACATTTGTGTAAATCGGCCTGTCACCAAAAGGTTGTTGACCATTGATCATGGTCCAAAGACCTGGCACTGGAATGCTTTGCCAACGTTTACTTGGTTCCTGATCTGGACGATCTAGTAATTGAAAGTTCCAATCTCCATCGAGGGAGATGGACATCAGGTGGCCGATATTGAGCATCGGTAGGCGATTAACCGATGTGGTTTCGGGGCTAATCCAGACAGGCGTTGGGTTTGGCATAGGGCGGCAATTGTTCCACGCAAGAGGATTTATCCCGCTAATGCGTGCAGGGTGGGTGAATTTAGGGGTGAAGTTCGGTTCAAATCCGGATTTATCACCCCACCCCGGGCTGATTGGTCAGAGGATTGCCTCGTGAGCTCACCCTTGATGTATCGCAGAAGGTTGATCAATCAGATCAATACCCCGGAGCATCACATTGTCTACATATTTGGTCCATCAGGTTTTGGCAAAACAATTTTGGCGCGACAGTGGATGGAATCTCAACAACTTCCAACAGCCTGGGTAGAGGGATTTTCAACCGCAAACGCCACAGAACTTTTCACTGTGTTTATTGAAGAGATTCAAAAGAAAGTTCCTCACCTCGCCAAGAAATTGAGTTTGCTGCAAAAAACTAAAAAGGTTTCCATTTCAGATATTGAAATGTTTGTCGAAATTCTGGAAGGGGATAAAACCCCATTTAACATCGTTATAGATAACGCTGAGGAAATCCGCCGTTCTCACAATGATTTATCTCTAGCGATTGTGCGCAAAATGCCCCGGCATATAAAGCTGGTTTTAGTGACTACCACCTCTCCAAGATCTGATTTCATTCGAGAAGCCGGTATCAAACGTTTTGCGGTGGTGACCCCAGATCAACTCGCGTTCAACCTTGAAGAGACCACTCAACTAGCTCATGAGTTATTTCCAGATTTATCGGAACGGGAAATTCAGGAAATCGCTCAATTCACAGAGGGTTGGCCATCCACTACACATATCGTCATGTCATTGCTTCAGATGGATTCAAGCCTACGCAAAGAGCTATCTAATTTAAGGCTAAAAGGAAAGAAGCAGTTTGCCTTGGAAGCTAATCGAGTCTTGGCAAAATTAGATGATAATCAACGTGTACTTCTAGAGAATCTTTGCTTGCTACAAACCATCAACCCAGAAGAGATTTTCGAGCTTACGAATAATGTTGATGCGGTCCGTGAATTGACAACAATCAGCCAGGATTCCATTATCGTTACTCAGACCAAGTTGACCCCGCCGGAGTTCAAAATCCATCCGTTATTTAGAGATACCCTGTTAGATAATTTGCGTAGAAACAAGGGTTTCAATGATCAGGTAGAAAAAACTATTCAAATTCTTCTTAATAAAGGAGAAATCAGGCAAGCCACTTCCATTTTGATTGAAATCGGGGAAACCTTCAGGCTTAGTGAAATCTTGAGCAGGCAGGAGTTCGTCCAAGCAATTGGAACAAGTATTCAAGATTCAATTGCGCGTTCGGCTGTTAATGAATTGCAGGACTGGCTACCAGTAGCCCGTTTCCTTGCGGGACAAGGTGAAATCGGTGAACGTGTCATTAAGTTTTACATTGAACTTCTGGGCAATAACATTAAGGCGGCGGAGATTCAACTCAATGAACTCGAGTCTTATTTAGGCACGCAAAGTTCAAAAATGGCAGCCTCCTGGCATGGCGATTTACTCGCACTGAAATCAATGCTCAGTTATTCCAAAGGTCAACTTGAGGATAATTGGAAATTTGCGATACAAGCATTTGAGGAGAAGTACAAAGATAAAAGCGATAAAAATAGACACCAAGTAAGTTTTCTACAATTCGCTTTATGGGGTGCGGTATTGGTAGATGACCACAATAAGGTTAAGAAGATTTCGGAAATATTGGATAGATTGAGTGAAAGAAGTCAAGCTCCTTATAGAAACTCGACAATCATCGCCATGCGCTCGTTAATTGCCGCCCAGGAAGGACGTTTAGTCGAAGCGCAGAATTATTTGATTACTCCGCAATCCCCACTCACAAAAGTAACTGTTTGTGGCTTCTTTGGACCCTATGGAAGCCGGTTAGCTGAAGCCATACTCGAAGGGGAGGCCGGAAGAATTGAAAGTGCAATCAAACTGCTTAACGAGAATGCCGAACTTTCTATCTCTGCCGGTAATTATCCAGTCGCTATTGGCTCCCTTGGAAGAGCGGGTTATTACTATTCACTTCTACGAGACTCTGAGCTGGCACTTGAAAGAATTGAACGGGCCCGAGATTTGATTATTGAAAAGTCGTTGTCTCATGAGCTCAACGCAGTGGTAGATATATGGGAGATTCGAGTTCGCCATTTTATGTTAGACAATGAGAGAGTCCGAGAACTTTTGAAGAGATGCAAACCCTCTTATTTTGTTAACTCTTTCCAGGCTGCCAGCAGCATTGCCCACGACAATCTTGATAACACTAGAAAGCTCATAGAGAGCTTTGATTTAGAAATTCCGCGTCAGGCAATTACATATTACTTATTTCAAGCCTATATAGCTAAAGATTCGCCAGCGATGCAGCTGAAAGCTATTTCAAAGGCAATAGAGATTGGCTCCAAGCATGGCTATTTCCATCATTTCTTGACGCAGAGATCAGACATCATGCAGCAGTACATAACTTTGGCATCAGAGTCACCAACAGCATTTAACGAAAGATTGGCAAGGGCAGCAGGCGAGGAGCTAAACAAAATGATGACAATGAAAAATAGTTCTGGCGATCCACTGACTCGCCGTGAGGCAGATATCTTGCGACATCTAGCGACTGGCCTGCCACTAAAGGAGATCGCTTCAAATCTGAATATCTCTAAAAACACCATAAAGACCCACTTGAGAAACCTGTATCGCAAACTTGGCGCTGAAGATCGTAAAGATGCGGTCGAGAAGGGCAAAAAGCTTTTAAAGGTCTAACTACACGCTTTCCCCGTTGGATTTCTTACTTTTCTCACCCCCTGCCATAATTAGCGCCGTCGCCTCCCTAGCTCAGTGGTAGAGCATCCGCCTTGTAAGCGGAAGGTCGTCAGTTCAATCCTGACGGGGGGCTCCATCAAAAACGGTTGGCTCAGATTCTGAGCCAACCGTTTTATCTTTTTGTGTTTATGGCAGTGAGGCGTGGACTGCGTTGTTCCAGAAGTCGTAGTTACCAGCAAGCAAAATCAACTGAGTTCGATTGAGTGTTGCTAATTTGCTGTTGGTCAAAGCGATCAATGCAGATGTGGAATCTGCTCCCGGATAGTCGGCTCCGTAGTAGGCCTTATTATCTTGCGCAACCGCGGTAGCGGTATTAACAAATGAACCTCCTGGTAAACCAGTTAGGTAGTAATCATTGGTAACGCACTCAACAAATGCAGCTGGTGCAATTGTTGTGCCGATTAGCGCTAAGCACTGAGCTGACAAAGAAATTATGGAAACCCCGCTGATCTGAGCTTTGGATGGGATAGCCATCAAAACTGAAAAAAGCAAGGTAAACAAAGCTCCGATAATCAGAACCTTTGAATATTTATGTTTCATTTAAACCTCTCTTAAATTTAAGGGTTTCCTGCGGTTGGCAGGTTTCCACTTATAAAAAGAGACAGGCTCACTAAGGACTAACATTCAAAACACAGAAAATCTGTGGCTTTCCATTATTCCTGCGTGTAACCTATTTATATGTCGAGAGCCAACAAGGACTTTGATGTAATCGTGATTGGTTCAGGATTTGGCGGCTCAGTTGCAGCTCTACGTTTAACTGAAAAGGGTTATCGCGTCGCAGTTATTGAGGCGGGACGGAGATTTAAAGAAAAAGATTTCCCAAAAACCTCTTGGCGTTTATCAAAGTTTTTGTATTTGCCCCGCTTGGGTTTACGGGGAATTCAAAGAATTCATGCGCTGCCTGATGTATTGGTATTGGCTGGCGCCGGTGTTGGTGGCGGCTCTTTGGTTTATGCAAATACGCTTTATACGCCGCCGGATTCTTACTTTCAAGATAAACAATGGAGAGAGATTACCGATTGGAAATCAGAGTTAACACCTTGGTATGACCAAGCCTCACGAATGCTTGGAGTGGCACAAAATCCTTACTTCTCTCCCAGCGATCAAGCGATGAAGGATGCAGCCGATGAGATGGGTGTAGGTCACACCTTCAAAATGGCACCACTTGGTGTGCACTTTGGCAAAGCGCCTGGAGTAATTGAAAAGGATCCGTATTTTGGTGGGGTTGGTCCAGATCGTCATGGCTGTCAGCAATGTGGCGGGTGCATGACAGGTTGTCGCTTCAATGCAAAAAATACTTTGCCTAAGAATTACTTGGGATTGGCGGAAAAAGCAGGTGCGGTTGTCTTTCCAGAGACAACTGTTGAAAAGATTGAGCAGTTAGCAAATGGCGGTTGGAAAGTTACCGCAAGAGGCAGCTCTGCCTGGTTTGGTAAAAAGAAAATCTTTACCGGCGCAGAGGTAGTTGTAGCGGCGGGTACATATAACACTCAAAAACTGCTACATAAAATGAGGGATTCAGGAACTTTGCCTAGGCTCTCAGATGCACTTGGCAAGTTATCGCGCACAAATTCAGAGGCTTTAACTGGAGCGATTATGCCCCACTCTTCTCAGATTGATTTCTCGCAAGGGGCAGCGATTACCTCTTCATTTTTCCCTGATGAAAATACCCATATCGAACCGGTGCGTTATGGAAAAGGCTCCAATTTCATGGGATTGCTACAAACCATAATGACCGATGGTGCTCGTGCCAAAGATAGACGCAGCATGTGGTTGAAGAGCTTGCTGCGCAATCCTTTACTTGCATTGAAAATTCTTGATGTTAGACGTTGGAGTGAGCGCACAGTGATTGCGCTAGTGATGCAAAATGTTGATTCGGCTTTAACCGTTAGAGGCAAACGAGGAATTTTGGGCTGGCGATTGACCTCAAAAAATAACTCAGAACATCCAAACGCCACCTATATTCCAGCCGCTAATGAGGTAGTTAGAAAGATTGCAGATAAATACGGCGGCACTCCTGGTGGACATATTGGTGATTTAGTTAGTGCTCCATTTACTGCGCACTTTGTCGGTGGTTGCGTAATCGGTGCTACCGATAAAGAGGGAGTAATTGATGCTTATCACCGGGTTTGGAATTATCCGAGTTTGCATATCGTTGATGGATCAAGTGTTACCGCAAACCTTGGTGTAAACCCATCATTAACTATTACCGCCCAAGCAGAGCGGGCTTTCTCTTTCTGGCCAAATAAGGGCGAGAGTGATGCCCGGCCTACGCAAGGTGCGGGTTATCAGAAAATTAAACCGGTTTCTCCAAAGCAGCCCTTTGTGCCGGAAAGCGCTTATGCAGCTTTAAGAGTTCCCCTGTAATTCCTGGGTTTTCTTTAGTCGGCGGTTGGGGTTCAAAGTGATGGGAAAAGATGGATTGCGATAAAAGTTTTGCAAAATACTTTTGACCATCTCAGGTTTCTCTTTTAGCACCGCATGAGAAGTACCGGGCACAATCGCAAGTTGGGCATTTGGAATCGCTTCATAAAGCTCAACTGTATGAGCGGTAGTAAACGGTTCATCATCGCCGGCCAAAATTAAAGTGGGGCATTTAATCTTCTTTAAAGTTGCCTTTGTCATCTTAGGTTCTGAGGCCCAGACCTTGTGCGCTTTAGCGATAATCTCAACAAGTAGCTCTCGCGGTTGTCCAGTGCGCGCCGCAAATTGATCTTTTGCTTCATCTGCCACCTCACCATTGAAAATCTGATGATTCAACCCGCATTCATAATGATAATTTGCACCGATCGCAACTAAGTTGGTTACGAGATCAGGACGAGCAATAGCCACCATAAGTCCGATAATGCCGCCATCACTGTGGCCAATAATTTCTGTGGGGCCTTTGATTACATCTTCTATATAGGCAATCGCCTCATCACGTTGGAATTTAAAGTGATAGTAACCATCGCGCACCTTGGTCTTTCCATGAGCGGTGCGGTCATAGCCATATATGTGATGGGTGCGTTTAACACTAGGCAGAATCTTGGGAGCAAAACTTTCTGTTGAACTTAAACCACCATGAAGAAGCAAAAGCGGTCGAGTTTTGCGCTTCTTCCACTCTTGATGCCAGATCTCATGACCACGTAAATTTATAAAACTCATGAGATATCCATAATGTGTCGATTACCGCGATCAAAGGTGAGGTAGTTCCAGGTCCAATCCGCCATGGTGCCAATCTTGTTGCGCCCACCTAGTAGATAAAAAAGGTGCAACCAGAGCCACATGTACCAAGCAACAACGCCTCCAATACGAACTCCCTTTACTTCAACAACCGCTTTGTGACGACCGATTGTGGCCATAGAGCCTTTATCTACATACTTAAATGCGGTGAGCGGTGCGGAGTCTTGTAACCGTTGAATCTGTTTGGCAACAAAACGGGCTTGCTGCATCGCAACCGGTGCCACCATTGGAAGGAAACGCCCATCAGCACCCTTTGCGCCAGCGATATCACCGATGGCAAATATGTATGGATAGTTAGTCACCTGCAGGGTTGAATCAACAGCTATACGTCCTGATTCTTCCGGAATGCTCAACTTCTTCATGGTGGGTTCACCTTTAACACCAGCGGCCCAAACCGTAATCTCTGCGGGAATTTTCTGACCATCAGCAAAGAAAATCTGACGGGGTTTTACCTCTTTTACAGCCGCGTTGGTTAAAACCTTGACGCCAAGTTTTTCTAAATCTTTTTTAGTGCGCTCAGAAAGTTTTGGGGAGAGCGCCGGTAGCAATCTTTGACCAGCCTCCACCAAATAAACATCAATATTTTTTGCAGCATCAGCGTTATCAGAGGTGAGCGGCCCCCGTTTCAATTCTGCAATTGCACCAGCCATCTCGACTCCGGTCGGGCCACCACCAACTACCGCGATAGAAAACTTAGTGTCATCCTCAAAGCGGCAGAGATCTTCAAAGCGGCGCATGATTTCTGATCTGATATTTAACGCTTCATTAACGGTTTTCATGCCAAGGGCATTTTCAGCTACACCTCTGATGCCAAAATCATTGGTTGCAGAACCTAAAGCCACAATCAAATAATCAAAACCCAGCACTTCGCTGGAATCCAACTTCACACTTTTATTTTTGTGATCAACAGAGATTGGCGAGCCCATGCGGAACTTCACCTTGGTTTTACGCAAAGCGCCACGAATTGGATAGGCGACATGATCTGCTGCAAGTCCCGCAGTTGAAACCTGATAAAGCAGCGGCAAAAAGGTTTGAAAATTGTGACGGTCCACCAAAGTGACCTCTGCGATTCCATCTAATGCTCGGGCAGCGGTTAAACCACCGAAACCTGCACCGAGAATGACTACCTTTGGCCGCGACACTCGAGGAAGTCTATCGTTGTACCTATGAATCAGGCGCGTCGAATACTGGTCACAGGAGCCTCGGGCTATGTAGGTGGCCGTTTAGTGCGCGCATTACTAAATGATCAAATGCAGGTACGGATATTTGTCCGAGACAAATCAAAGGTATTGGGCCAACCATGGATAAATGATGTTGAGCTTGCGGTAGGCAACGCTAGTAATTACGAAGAAACTTTGGCGGCTTTGCAAGGTGTTCATACCGCTTTTTATCTTTTGCATTCAATTGGAGTTGGTACACATTTTGATGAGATCGAAGCAGCTATGGCAGACAACTTTTCCAGAGCCGCACAAGCAGCTGGGGTTTCACAGATTGTCTATCTTGGTGGAATTGCAAATGATGATAAGCAGAGTAAGCATTTAGCTTCAAGGGCGCGTACCGGTGAATTATTAGCAGCTGGCAAAGTTCCAGTAATGGAACTTCGGGCGGGAATCATTATTGGTTCTGGCTCAGCATCATTTGAAATGTTGCGTCACTTAACGCATCGACTTCCTGTCATGACAACTCCAAAATGGGTTTCGAATCTAACTCACCCAATCGCAATCAGAGATGTACTTTGGTATTTAACTAGCGTCGCCAAATTAGAAAAACCTGTAGGTGGCATCTTTGACATGGGCGGTCCAGAGATTCTTTCCTACGCCGACATGATGCAAAAGTTTGCGGCCTGCTCCGGGCTTAGAAGACGTTGGATTATTCGAGTACCAGTTTTAACTCCAAAGCTCTCAAGTTTGTGGATTGGTCTAGTAACTCCGGTACCGACCGCACTTGCCAGACCACTAATTGGCTCACTGATTAATGAAACTGTGGCAGATCCTAAGAAGAGTATTGATGCGATTGTGCCAAAACCTAAAGAGGGTTTGATTGATGTCACCACAGCAATCAACCTCGCGTTATCAAGAACCTCTAGCAATCAGGTAGAAACACGTTGGTCAGATGCAACCGCACCGACAGCACCTTGGCAGAAGGCGCAGAGTGATCCAGATTGGGCTGGAGAGATGATTTTGCGGGACAAGCGCGAGGTGTTAGCCGATGCACCTATTAATTGTGTCTGGCGCTCAATAGAGGAGATTGGTGGCGAAACCGGTTGGTACGGCGCAGATTTCTTGTGGTGGGCACGTGGCGTATTGGATCGCTTAGTTGGTGGTGTTGGTTTGCGTCGTGGGCGGCGCGATCCTAAACATTTACGGGTTGGTGATGGTTTAGATTTTTGGCGCGTAGAAGCGGTAGAGAAAGAAAAGATTTTGCGGCTTTATGCTGAAATGATTTTGCCGGGTAAAGCTTGGCTGGAGTTTCGTATCCACCAAGAAGGTGATCAGGTGCGCATAATTCAAGAAGCGACCTTCTCGCCCCGCGGCTTAGGTGGTCAGCTTTACTGGTATGCGATTTTGCCTTTACATGCATTTGTATTTCCAACTATGTTGCGCAATATTGTACGTAGCTCGAAAAGAAAGGCATTATTCGGCTAATGCATGAGTTTGATGAAGAGATCGATGCGCTGGCGGCAAAGATTCTCGAGTACTCACTGGTCCGACTAAAGAAGGATCCGCCACTTGATGGTCCTTGGAGTTATGAAGAGTTGTATGCCGAAGTCGGGGAGACCATTACTGAAAATGGTTTAGGTGGAGAAAAAGCTTTAGATATTTTTAAACATGTACTAGCGCAGGCCTGTATCTCAACTGATCACCCGAGATATTTAGCCTTTATTCCTTCGGCTCCTACAGAATCTGCAAACCTTTTTGATTTAGTGGTCGGCGCATCTGCTTTGTATGGTGGCTCTTGGTTAGAAGGTGCCGGAGCGGTTTTTGCGGAGAATCAAGCGCTTAAATGGTTAAGTGATTTGGCTGGTTTGCCAGAGGGTTCCGGCGGAGTTTTTGTTCAGGGCGGAACGGTTGGAAATCTCTCTGCTTTGGTTGCGGCTCGACATGCAGCTCGTAGTAAATATCCCAATGTAAAACGCTGGGCAATCGCCTGTTCTAATGAGGCGCACTCTTCAATCAAATCCGCTGCCGATGTTATGGATGTTGATGTTTTAGCGATCCCCACCGATGAAAATCACAAATTACAGGGCAGCACTGTTGCATTTGAGATTGATCAATATCATCGCAACAATCCAGATAACCAAATCTTCGCAGTAGTAGCTACCGCCGGCACAACCAACTTAGGAATCATTGATGACCTACAAGGAATTGGAAGAGCCGCCAATGAAAGAGGAATTTGGTATCACGTTGATGGCGCTTACGGTTTAGCTGCTTTGGCATCACCTCGTTCTAAACCATTATTTACAGGTGTCGAGTTAGCAGATTCATTTATTGTTGATCCACATAAATGGCTCTTTGCACCATTTGATGCCTGCGCCCTCATCTATCGCAATCCAGAGTTAGCCCGTAAGGCACACACCCAACATGCTGGATACCTTGACACATTAGATGATGGACATTGGAACCCATCTGATTACGCCATTCATTTAACCCGCCGCACCCGTGGTTTACCATTTTGGTTTTCACTTGCCACTCATGGCACAAAGAAATACGCCGAATCGATGGATAAAACTATGGATGTAGCCCGTGAAGCGGCGCAGTTAATTCAAGAGCATCCCAACCTCGAGTTATTAATGGAGCCAGAACTTTCCATTGTTGCTTTCACCAGAAAAGGTTGGCAGCAAAGTGATTATCAAAGGTGGAGCGATAAGTTGTTAAATGATCAGATTGGGTTTGTCACCCCTTCATCCCATGAAGGCCATCCCATTCTGCGTTTTGCAATTGTTAACCCCTGGACCTCAACAACCGATATAAAGGTAATTCTGGCCACCCTTTAAATCCCAAATTTCCCGCTCACTTGGGGTTGAATATCGCCGTGGAAGAAAGCTCATTGCAACTACAGAGCGCCCTCTCTGATCTAGAGGTGCGGATCTTGGATTTCGAGCGCCAATGGTGGAAGTACGCCGGCGCCAAAGATGCAGCCATCAAAGAGCTCTTCCAAATCTCCGCTAAGGAGTATTACGAGCTACTGAACAATCTGATTGACCGGCCTGATGCCCTGGCCGCCGCCCCCTTGCTAGTGAAGCGGCTGCGTCGCCTGCGCGAGGCCCGGGTCTCCGCACGCTCCCACTAATCACTAAACCCTTCGGATTTGAGGGCGGGAATAGTTCCGCATAGGCTTGGCGTTAGCACTCGCCGGGCGAGAGTGATAAATCGCCCAATTACTTCTAGCTAATAGGGAGTCAATAAACCATGGCAAAGATGATTGCCTTTAACGAAGATGCACGTCGCGGCCTAGAGCGGGGAATGAACACCCTCGCTGATGCGGTCAAGGTAACCCTTGGACCACGTGGACGAAATGTTGTTTTGGAGAAAAAGTGGGGCGCACCAACTATCACCAACGATGGTGTCTCAATCGCTAAAGAGATTGAACTTGATGATCCATGGGAAAAAATCGGTGCGGAGTTAGTTAAGGAAGTTGCTAAGAAGACCGATGATGTTGCAGGTGACGGAACAACCACCGCAACCGTATTGGCACAGGCGCTAGTTCGCGAAGGTCTGCGCAACGTCGCTGCTGGTTCCAATCCAATGGCTCTAAAGAAAGGTATTGAGAAGGCCGTTGAAGCAATTTCAAATGAGCTTTCTGCAATGGCAAAGCCAGTTGAAACCAAAGAGCAGATTTCAGCTACCGCATCTATCTCTGCTGCTGATTCAACAATCGGCGAGATGATCGCAGAGGCGATGGACAAGGTTGGCAAAGAGGGAGTTATCACCGTTGAAGAAAGCAACACCTTTGGTCTCGAGCTAGAGCTCACTGAAGGTATGCGTTTTGATAAGGGTTACATCTCTCCATACATGGTTACCGACACCGATCGCATGGAAGCGGTTTTGGAAGATGCTTATGTATTGATCTGCAACTCAAAGATTTCAAACATCAAAGATCTAGTTCCAATTTTGGAAAAGGTAATGCAGGCAGGAAAGCCACTTGCCATCATCGCTGAAGATGTTGAGGGCGAAGCACTTGCAACTCTTGTTGTTAACAAGATCCGCGGTACCTTCCGCTCCGCAGCTGTAAAAGCTCCTGGCTTTGGTGATCGTCGCAAAGCGATGTTGCAGGACATTGCGATTTTGACCGGCGGAACCGTTATCTCCGAAGAGGTTGGTCTAAAACTTGATGCAGCAACACTTGATCTTCTAGGCAAAGCCCGCAAAGTGGTAATCACTAAGGATGAAACCACAATTGTTGAGGGCGCCGGCGATGATGAAATGATCAAGGGCCGCGTCAATCAAATCCGCGCAGAGATTGAAAAGACCGACTCTGATTACGATCGTGAAAAGCTACAAGAGCGTTTGGCAAAGCTTGCTGGTGGCGTTGCTGTTATCAAAGCAGGCGCTGCTACTGAGGTAGAGCTCAAAGAGCGTAAGCACCGTATTGAAGATGCGGTCCGTAACGCTAAAGCTGCTGTCGAAGAAGGAATTGTTTCCGGTGGTGGCGTTGCACTACTTCAGGCATCAAAGAAAGCTTTTGATAAGTTGAAGCTTTCTGGTGATGAAGCAACCGGTGCAAAGATTGTTGAGTTTGCTGTCGAAGCTCCTTTGAAGCAGATTGCAATCAACGCTGGACTTGAAGGTGGAGTTATCGTTGAAAAGGTACGTCACCTCGAAGCCGGTCACGGTCTAAATGCTGCAACAGGTGAGTATGTAGACATGATCAAATCTGGCATTATCGATCCAGCCAAGGTCACACGCTCTGCACTACAAAATGCTGCTTCAATTGCAGCGTTATTCCTCACTACTGAGGCGGTAATTGCTGATAAGCCAGAACCAAAGCCTGCGATGCCTGCGGCACCAGGTGGAGATATGGATTTCTAAAGCAGTAGACTTCTTCTATGTCCCGCGCGACCAAGAAGAGTTCAGGTAATTCAAAGAAAGTCGGCGGTGTTGATCCATTCAACGCCGCCGATTTTGCGCGCGCAGCCGCTTTAGAAGATGCCAAAAATGAAAAGTATGTTGGCACTTTAATCTCTATCGATTCCGATGAAGATCATGTCGCTACTTATTTGTTTGAGGCCTTTCTGCCTGGGTATGTCGGTTGGCGTTGGGCGGTCACAGTTGCAAAAGTTGATGCTGATAGCAACGCAACAATTTGCGATGTAGTTTTATTGCCGGGCAGTGAGGCTTTACTTGCTCCCGAGTGGATTCCATATAGCAGCCGCATTACCGCGGAAGATGTTGGTGTTGGCACCATCGTTCCAACCGCTCCTGATGATCCACGTTTGGTTCCTAGTAATAATGTGTTGCCATCTGATGAAGAGTTAGATTTGCATGAGTTATTTGAACTCGGTGCCGGGCGGGTGCGGGTTCTTTCGATTGAAGGTCGCGATCAAGCCGCGAAACGTTGGATTGAAGGGGATCGTGGACCAAACGCCCCAATTGCTCAATTCGCTCCTAAGAACTGCGGCAGCTGTGGTTTTTATCTGCCAATCGCAGGCTCATTCCGCCAAGCTTTTGGTGTTTGCGCAAACGCAATCTCACCTGAAGATGCCCGGGTAGTCTCGGTAAATCATGGATGCGGCGCGCATTCAGAGGCGATAAACTAACCCTCTGTCCGCAAACCGCGGCGCACACGACACCGAAACCTTGTAAAGAGGATTTAAGTAAATAGGAGGCACCCGTCATGCCAGTTGGACGCGTTAAATGGTTTAGCCTCGAAAAAGGTTTTGGATTTATCTCCTCTGACGAAGGCGAAGATGTTTATCTAGCAGCATCGGCACTTCCAGAAGGTGTTACCACTGTTAAGCCAGGTACCAAGCTCGAGTTTGGTGTTGCCGAAGGGCGCAAAGGTCCACAAGCACTCTCTGTTCGCATCATTGATGCACCTCCTTCACTTGCTAATTCCAAAGCCGGAGCTGAAGATCTCGCGGTGATTATTGAAGAGTCAATCAAGATGTTGGACCGTGTTGGTAATGGTCTTCGTCATGGACGTTTTCCAAATGATGCCGAAGCTGCTCGCGTTGCTAAGGTCTTGCGGGGAATTGCCCAGGAAATCGAAGGTTAATTACTTCTCTTCCCGTTTTGCCCTGCGCTTTGTATATCGAATTCCGATAAAGCCCAGCACAATTCCAAGTAAGCAGGTCAGGATTATCTTGGCTAGCGCATTTACGATGATTGCGATTATTAACGCAATTGTCCAGATGACAATGCCGGCAATGATTACAGGTACCGCGCTGCGCATACCTTGAAGCATACTAGAATTAACCAATGGGAACATTGCGATCATTCAAACATCGCAACTTCCGAATACTTTTCTCAGCAAACTTCATCTCAAACATCGGTACATGGGCCCAAGGTGTGGCGCAGGCTTGGCTGATTCTCGAGCTCACTGATAGCGGTTCATATCTTGGCATCGTTACCGCTCTGCAATTTGCCCCAGTGCTCTTCTTCAGCATCTCTGGCGGAAAAATCGCCGACAAATTTAATAAGAGAAAAGTTTTAATGCTCACCAACTTAACTGGGGGGCTTTCGGCACTTTCAGTTGGAACATTGGTGCTGACAGACAACATAAAGATTTGGCATGTGATGTTTTTTGCCTTCACTTTGGGTATGGGTAACGCCATCGATGCGCCGGTGCGACAGAGTTTTAATGTTGAAGTTGTTGGTAAAGATGATCTACCAAATGCTGTGGGCCTCAACTCTGCAAATTTCAATACTGGCCGACTTCTAGGCCCAGGTCTATCAGGGTTATTGATTGCCGCCTATGGCACCGGAGTTTCCTTTATTTTGAATGGCATTTCTTACCTGATTGTGATTATCGCTCTATTAAATATTCGCGAATCTGATCTATTTATTGAAAAGCGTAATTCAACCTCAACCAAAGTAAGAGAGGCGATGCGTTATGTTGCCGCTCGTCCCGATATTTTGGCGGTCATGATTACTGTTTTCTTTGCCACCAGCTTTGGACTGAACTTCAATATTTTTAATACCATGATGGCCACTCAAGTATTTGATAAGAGCGCCGCTGAGTATGGAGCTCTGGGAAGTATTCTGGCGATTGGTTCACTCTCTGGTGCCATTATTTCGGCGCGGCTTGAGAAAAAACGTGGTCCCAGGTTTGTGATGAAGGGCTCAATGATTTTTAGCGCGTTACTTGTGATGGGAGCTTTTGCTCCCTCTTATCTGGTTTATGCAATCTTCCTGCCATTCATTGGTGGCGTTGCGTTATTAACTTTTATTGGTGCAAACACGATGGTGCAGATGCGCACCGACACTCAAATTCGTGGCCGAGTCATGGGAATTTATCTAACGGTTTTTCTTGGTGGAACTCCGATTGTTTCGCCTTTTATTGGATGGATGACACAAGAGATTGGAACCAGACCCACCATTGCAATCTGTGGCTCCATCTCATTGCTAGCCGCTTTAATTACCTACACGCAGTTCCATGACAAGGGTGAAGCTCCCGCCAGCGTTGCGGTAGAGGATGTTCTAGAGCCCGCTTACGAGGACAAAAAAGACTAGGCTAAAAAGTATTGCCAAAGTAACGATTCTGCGGGTCTTGTAATTCATTTATGCGGCCGCCTTTTTAGAGTTGGTGTGAGAGGGAACCAAGACAACAATAACAAAGGCTAAGCCCACCAAGATTGGAACCAGTAGAAATCCATTTACGATGCCAAATCTGTCGGCGAGAAAACCTAGAAATAACGGGGATAGGCCGATAGCGATACCGGCGCTGTAACTGGACTTACCCATCGCCAGATCTGGTTTATCAGGAGCAAAAGAGAGCAGGCGCAAAGAAGTTAATGCAAATTGCATTGAGGTGCCTAAACCAACAACAAACAAAGCGATGAATGAGGTAGCTGGTATTTCGGATATCCAGAACACCATAAAGCTGAAGCCTTGCAAGGCAATAATTCCTTTTAAGCGATTATCAATTCCAAGGGCGGGAAATATATAGGTGCCAAACCATCTGCCGAACAGCATCCCTAATGGGAAGGCCAAAACCAGAGTAGTTGAGGTCGCAGCTGATAATCCGGTTTTCTCTCGCAATAGTGCAGCGCCCCAAAAGGCGATTGCAAACTCGGCAGCGATAGTAAATAACAAACCAGTCCAACTCAACCAATACTTAATTGAAAGTGAGCCGGTTTGCTTACCATCTTCATCTGGAATGTGCTCCGGATTGTGTTGTCTTCCAAGCAACAAATAAAGAATGATGGCAAAGGGTAAAGAGAGTAATAAACCTAAACGCCAACTAAATTGGGTACCAGCAATCATGCCGACGATGAAGTTACCTAGCAATACAAAAAATGAATTGACGCCGTTGGCTTGAGAAACTGCGCGGGCAGAGTTTTCTTTGTAATGAGCTGATAGATATGTAAATGAATTATTTACGGTCATAGACAGGCCGATTCCCGCGATCAAGATTGCGGTGATAGTTTGCCAAGCATCAGGCAGAATTATGAAAGCTAGCGCTCCGATGTTGAAAACAGTTAGCCCTAACCAAATACTGCGATAGCGACCAAATTTATGAACAACTGTAGAGTTGAGAAATCCCGCAATAATCGAGGCGATTCCAAGTGCGGTGCCATGCAAGCCGGCTACCGCAGCTGAGACACCTTGATCGGCGCGCAACAGTGGCAAAGCGGGACCAAAGCCACCCATAAATATGCCAAAAACACCGGTTTGTAGCGCGAGTAACCAAAAAACTTGATCCCGCTGATATTTGGTTGTATTCAATGTTTTGCGATTACTTCTTTAGATTTTCTACAACAAACTCGATGCATTTAGTTAAAGCTTCAATATCGCTGGGGTCAATGGCAGGGAACATGCCAATGCGCAACTGGTTTTTACCTAGTTTGCGATACGGCTCGGTATCTACAATGCCATTGGCGCGCAATACCTTTGCGATTTCAAGTGCATCGATACCATCCTCAAAATTGATTGTAGCGACGACATTGGAGCGCATGGCTGGATCTGTAACAAAGGGGGTTGTGTAAGAGGTTTTCTCTGCCCAACCATAAATTGTTTCAGCTGATTTCTTTGATCTACCAGCTGCAAAACTCATGCCACCATTGGAGTTCATCCACTCGATTTGATCTGCTAACAACATCAAAGTTGCAACCGCAGGGGTGTTGTAGGTTTGATCCAAACGAGAGTTCTCAATAGCGATATTTAAATCAAAAAACGCAGGAACCCAACGACCACTTTCTTTAATCTTGGCAACCCGGGCAATTGCAGCAGGGCTCATAAGTGAGAGCCATAAACCGCCATCGGAAGCAAAGGATTTCTGGGGCGCAAAGTAATAAGCATCAAACTCTTTTGCGCTGACCTCTAATCCACCTGCAGCACTTGTGGCATCAACAAGAACCAAAGCACCATCTATTCCTGATGGACGCTTGATGGGCATCGCAACACCGGTTGAGGTTTCATTGTGGGTTAAGGCATAAACATCAACACCGGCTTCGGCAACCGCAACGGGATGAGATCCAGGTTCGGATTTAATAACGGTGGGCTCATCAAGAAATGGCGCCTCTTTTGCAGCGGATGCAAACTTGGAGGAGAACTCTCCAAAACTTAGGTGTTGTGATTTCTTTTCAATAAGTCCAAATGTGGCGATATCCCAAAATGCAGTGGAACCACCATTTCCCAGCACAACCTCATAACCCTCTGGAAGTTCAAATAAAGAGGAAAGACCGGTGCGAACTCGGCCCACAACATTTTTCACCGCTTTTTGACGGTGTGAGGTTCCAAGAATTGAAGATCCAGAGTTGGCTAAAGCGTGCAGCGCTTCTGGACGGATCTTTGATGGTCCACAACCAAATCGACCATCGCGCGGCTTTAAGTTATCGGGAATTTTTATATCGCTCATGATGCGCTTAGCCTAAGGGTAGAGGCGTTGTAACTCCCAATTCTGGGTACCGGCATCACGTGTAAACCGCAACCGATCATGCAATCTTGAGTACCTACCCTGCCAAAACTCAATACTTACTGGTCTTACCAAGAAACCTCCCCAATGCGGGGGCTTAGGAACGTTGCTGCCTTCCGGATAGAGCAAAGAGTATTTTTCCCAATTCTTTTCCAATTCAGCTCTTGATTCCAGTTTTTGAGATTGAGAGCTGGCCCAGGCACCAATCTGACTAGACCAAGGTCTTGTTGCAAAGTAGGTAGCAGAATCAATTTCAGAGATGCGCTCAGCTTTTCCTAAAACTATTACCTGTCGCTCCATTGCAAACCAAGGAAAGAGCAGAGAGACATTGGGATTCTCTTCTATCGCATTTGATTTACGAGAGTTGTAATTAGTAAAGAAGGTGAAACCTTCCTGAGTGACATCTTTTAATAGAACGGTTCGAGAGGTTGGAACTGCAACAGAAACAGTGGAGAGCACCATCGCGTTTGCTTCGACAATCACTGAGTTTTCAGTCGCCGCCTTTAGCCAAATTTGAAATTGGGTTATTGGTTCGGAAGCGATATCGGATTCAGAGAGTCCTGCCTCGCCATAAGAGCGGCGCATCGCGTTAATCGCAGCTCGATCTAGGCCCAGGCCCTCATTCAAATTCTTGTCGCCCACGGATGTATCGAACCTCACTTTAAGGGGTAGGGCATCTTGGAGTGAATTGGTTGGCGGCCTGTGTCCTTAGGGGCAGAATACGGCGCATGGCAGATGACTTTAAACCCGGTCTTGAAGGCGTAATCGCATTTGAATCAGAGATTGCAGAACCAGATAAAGAGGGAAGTGCGCTGCGTTATCGCGGCGTTGATATCGATGATCTAGTCGGTCGTGTCTCCTTCGGCAATGTTTGGGGTTTGTTGGTTGATGATGAGTTCAATCCGGGACTTCCTGCCGCCGAACCTTTCCCAATTCCAATTCACTCCGGTGATGTACGTGTTGATGTGCAATCAGCGATTGCGATGCTTGCACCAGCTTGGGGTTTGAAGCCACTCCTTGATATTTCAGATGAAGAGGCGCGCAGCAATTTAGCCCGCGTTTCAGTCATGCTTCTCTCTTATGTTGCGCAATCAGCTCGCGGTACTTGGCAGCCGATGGTTCCACAATCAGAGGTTGATAAAGCACACACAGTTGTAGAGCGCATGATGATTCGCTGGAGAGGCGAACCAGATCCAAAGCATGTTCGCGCCATAGATGCATACTTTGTTTCAGCTGCAGAACATGGAATGAATGCTTCAACCTTCACCGCACGTGTAATTGCTTCAACCGGTGCTGATGTTGCTGCATCAATTTCTGGTGCAATTGGTGCAATGTCTGGACCACTTCATGGTGGTGCGCCGTCACGTGTACTTCACATGATTGAAGAGGTTGAAAAACGCGGAGATGCACGCGCCTATGTAAAAGATTTGTTGGATAAAGGTGAGCGCTTGATGGGATTTGGGCACCGGGTCTATCGTGCACAAGATCCGCGCTCACGCACTTTGCGTCGTACCTGCGAAGAGCTTGGTGCACCACGTTATGAAGTAGCAAAAGCTTTGGAAGAAGCTGCACTTGCCGAGTTACGTGAGCGTCGACCAGATCGCGTTCTAGAAACAAATGTTGAGTTCTGGGCAGCTGTACTACTTGATTTCGCAGAGGTTCCTGCTCATATGTTCACACCAATGTTTACCTCTGCACGAACTGCAGGTTGGTCAGCACATATTCTCGAGCAAAAGCGCACCGGTCGTTTGATCCGTCCATCAGCTAGATACATTGGAAAGGCGCCGCGTAAGCCAGAAGATGTAAAGGGCTGGGATGCCAGCGTCCCAGGTGTTCATAAGTAGTTCAGAGCAATCTGAAAACTGGCGTGAAAAAAACAGGGTTTATAACAAAACTGTAAATCCCTAATTTTGCGGCGAGTACGCTCAAACTGCGCTTGACTGCCCGATTTGTACGGGTTGAAATGGCCTCCTCTGTAACCCCTCGTTACAGATACTTCCATGGAGGAAATTAATGAAGCAGAAATTCTTTAAGGGTTTCGCTGTCGCAGCCGTTGCAGCTCTTGCTGCCGGACTTGCTGTGACACCTGCACAAGCCAACAAGAATATTGTGGTCTGGGCGGATGAAACCCGTGGTCCAAACCTTGTTAAGACTCTTGCAGCAAAGAGTGACTGGGTCTCTGGCTACACAATCACCGTAAAATCATTTGCAAACTTTGATGCGCTTAAGGATGCAATTGATAAGGCAACCGCAACCACTGGTCCAGATATCGTGGTCGGTGCAAATGACTGGGTTGCAACACTTGCTAAGAACGGCAAGCTTGCTCCGCTAACACTTACCGCTTCACAGCGTGCCCGATTCTCAGCATCACAGTTCTATGATCTTTCATACAAGAAGAAGTTGTATGGAATTCCAGTTGACGTAAACAACGTCGCAATGATCTACAACACCAAGCTAGTGACAACTGCGCCAAAGACTTTTGGTGACATGGTTGATTACTACAAGGCAAACAAGACCTCTAAGAGCCTAAAGGCCGGTCTATGCGTTGCAGGTGGCGGTATGTCATGGGGAGCTCACTCAGTGTTCTCAGCTCTAGGCGCCAACGCTTACTACTTCAATTCAAATGGTGCGATTAACAAGTCACAGTCATTTAATCCAAATGAATTTGGCCGCAATGTTAAGCAGTACCTAATGGATGGCAAGAAGAGCAATGGCTTCTTCCCAGCAACAGACACTGGATGTAAGGACAACTTCCTTGCTGGAACAGTTCCATTTGCAATTATTGGAAACTGGGAGTGGGAAGATTACAAGGCAAAGGGATTCACAATGAATCTAATGCCAGTTCCAGGTGTTAAGGCTGGAGATCCAGGAAAGGCATTCGGATCAGTTTCCGGAGCCCTCCTAACAACATTCGCCGCATCTAATGGAGTTGAAGCTGCTGCTAAGTCACTTCTTGTTGACTTCTTCGGTTCAACCGCTGGACAGGTTGCTTATCAGAAGTTTGAAAAGCGTCCACCAGCTGAAAAGGGTGCTGCAAGCGATGCATCTGTAACCGATGGTCAGAAGGGCTTTGGCGCATCTGCTGCAGCTGCGAGCGTTCCTCAGGTTGGAGCAATTCTTAACGGTGCTTCAGGTAGCAAGAGCTACTGGGATTCAGCACCTGCTTACTGGACCGCTGTACTTGTCGATGGCAAGGATGCAGTGACAGAGGCTAAGAAATTGGCTGCGATCTGGCGTACCAACCTCAGAGGTGCAGCTAACGACATCTAGTCGTTGGTAAGACTCTGGGAGATTTTCCAGATTAGAAGTGAACTGACGTGGTTTATTTAAGCCACGTCAGTTCCTTTTATACTTTTATTCACATTAATCGAAAATTAATCGAAATAGGTGAACCAAGTGTTATCGGGATTGATTAGAGGCAAGGTAGCGCTCTTCATAAAGATTGCGCTAGTTGCTCTGTCTACCGCTGTTTTGTTGACCTTAAGCCAAAGCGCTTTTGCTAAAGGCGAGTATGTAATCGCAGGTTTTCTATTTATTGTTATTTTGCTAATCAATTACACCTATTTCAGTAAACGCACTGTTCCGCTCAAATTTTTCTTACCTGGCATTATTTTGTTGGCCGCTTTTGTTCTTACTCCGATTCTTTATACCCTGGTGATGTCCACCTATAACTACAAAACCGGTAACTACATCAGTAAAGAAGAAGCACTGAGTCGAATTCAAGCACTAGCCCTTGAGCCAGATGCGAACGCCTCAGCATTTGATATTGTCGTGGGAGAGTTTCAATCCACTCCCGCAATCTTGGTCTCTGATATCAATAACAACTCCTACTTCATCTCGACTCCAAAAGAGAAAATTGCATTAGATGCCACAAAGGTTGAGATCGATGAGTATCAGGTAGCTCAAAGTGCAGAGGGTTTTACCGCACTTGAATCAGGTGACATATCCTCTAGCGCTGCCGCCAAAAAACGTTACTTTTTTGATGGTACATATTTCATCGTCGTAGAGAATTTAAATGTCGGAGCGGTATTTCGCCAATCACTTGAGTATCTGCCCGAACAGGATGTTTTCCGCAGTTTGATAACTGGCGATATCTATCGTGATAACAACAATGGTAATTATGTGAATGAAAATAACCAAGATGATTTCCTTGAGCCAGGCTGGCGTGATCCCAGCTGGCTAACCAATTACATTAGGTTGTTTAATGATGAACGGGTTAGAGATCCACTAATCTCGGTATTTATCTGGACCGTTGTATTTGCAACTTTAACGGTGCTTACGCAATTTGCCTTTGGTTTGCTGCTGGCTTTGGCATTAAACAAGCCGATTCGAGGTCGACGCATATATCGATCGATTTTGGTGCTGCCTTATGCGATGCCGAGCGTTATGTCGATCTTAATTTGGGGCGGTATGTTCAATACCGAGTTTGGTGCGATTAACGAGATTTTGGGTAGGGATATCGCTTGGTTCCAAGACCCCACCTTCGCTCGGGTAGCGGTTATTTTGGTAAACCTTTGGCTTGGTTTCCCTTACTTCTATTTGGTTTCTAGCGGTTCCTTGCAGGCTATTCCAAGTGAGTTGCTTGAGGCGGCTGCCATAGATGGAGCAAATCCGCGACAGATTTTCCGGAAAGTTACTCTGCCATTACTGCTTCAGATTCTCTCTCCGTTGTTAATCGCTTCCTTTGCCTTCAACTTTAACAACTTTAATCTCATCTACCTGTTGACAGGTGGTGGACCGCGAAATCAATTAGATGGTGAGATAGCAGGCGCAACCGATATCTTGATTAGCTACACCTATCAAATTGCTTTCGGAAACAATCTGCAGGATTTAGGTTTGGCAAGTGCAATATCTGTTTTGATCTTTTTCTTGGTTGCCTCAATCTCTCTTTATGGTGTGCGCAAATCTAAGGTTTTGGAGAGTTTCTCATGACCCGTTGGTTGAAGGAAAATTTATGGCGTCACATTACCGGTGTTGTTATGTGTCTATTTGCATTGTTCCCCTTGTACTTGGTGGTGCTTTCCTCATTTAATGAATCTGGAAGTTTGCAGGTTTCATCCTTTTATCCAAAGGATATTTCCTTTGCTAATTATCAAGTGTTATTTAATGATGAGAGAATTCCATATCTAACCTGGATGAAAAACTCATTAATAATCTCAGGTTTTGTCGCAATGACATCTGTAATTATCGGCGCTGCATCAGCCTTTGCTTTTAGCCGCTTGAAGTTCCAAGGCAAGAGATTTGGAATTCAACTTCTGTTGTTGATCCAAATGTTCCCAGCCATCTTGGCGCTTTCTGCCTTATATGTAATCATGGAGCGGGTTTACAAATTTGCTCCTGGCCTGGGCATTGGTACTCAAGCTGGTTTGATTTTGGTGTACCTCGGTGGCGCTATGGGCGTGAATATTTGGCTTCTCAAAGGCTTTGTTGATTCGATTCCTGCAGAGCTTGATGAAGCGGCAAAGATTGATGGCGCTAGCGCCATGCAAACTTATTGGCAGATCTTTGTGCCGCTGGCAGCGCCAGTACTAGCCGTGGTTTCTCTGCTTAGCTTCATCGGCACCTTCAATGAGTTCATCTTGGCCCGCTTATTTTTGATTGAGGTTGAGACCCGAACCGTTGCAGTAGGTTTACAGCAGTTTATTGGTGGACAGTTCTCAGAGAACTGGGGACCTTTTGCCGCGGGTTCAATAATCGCCTCAATCCCTATTGTTGTTATCTTCCTCAGTTTGCAGAAGTACATCGTAAGCGGCTTAACCGCAGGTTCTGTAAAAGGTTAATGAGGACTGCAGCTCGCTTCATAGCTATTGCTTTAGTTGCTGCATTCATATCTGCCAGCCAAAGCGCTGGAGCCAATCAAGTTGTTGATACCAATCGAACTGGCTTGGATAAAGAGGTTATTTACTTTGTGATGCCAGATCGATATCGCAATGGTGATTCTAGTAATGACAATCTTCCGGGCTTTAACCCGGCTCACACCGCTTTCTTCCATGGTGGAGATTTGAAAGGTTTGACCGGGAACTGTGTAGATGATGATGGGCTGGTAAGACTAAAGAAGTTGGGCTTCACAGCAATTTGGGTTACTCCGCTGGTTGTTCAACAACCCCCAACAGATGGAGGCGCTGGTTATCACGGATATTGGGGGGTCGACTTCCTCAATGTTGATCCTCATTTAGGAAGTAATGCAGATTTATCTGCCATGAAAGCTTGTGCAGATAAATTGGGCTTGAAGTTAATTCTTGATGTGGTAACCAATCACACTGGCGACATTGTTTGGTATGAGGATCGAGCTGCTTACATTCCAGAGAAGTACAAGACCATTAAAAATCCGGCTTGGCTAAACAACCTCAATAATTATCACAACACAGGGGATATGAATCGGTGCTGGAGTGATGGTCCCTGCACTAAAAACGGCGATTTCTTTGGTCTTGACGACCTAGCAACTGAGAAAGAGGAGGTATATCGCGGTTGGGGCGAGGTCTATGGTTCTTGGATTAAAGAGTATGGATTTGTGGGATTTCGGGTTGATACCGCCCGCCATGTAGATGATGAGTTTTTTAAAAACTGGAGCCCGTTAATCAATAAAGCGGCGCAGGAGGCTGGCATATCCAACTTCACCATCTTTGGTGAGGTATGGGAACAAAACCCAATTGATTTAGTGAATTACATAAGAGTAAATAAGTTACAAACCGCTCTCGATTTCCCCTTCCAAAAGTTTGCGGTTGATTTTGCGGCACAAAGTTCTGATGCTTCAATATTGCGCAATTTGTTTGAATATGATGATTACTACACAAGCGCAAACTCATCTGCCTCAAATTTGGTTACCTTCTTGGGTAATCATGATATGGGTCGGTCTGCATTTTTGATTGAACGCACCAAAGTAAACCCAGCCTCGCAATTATTGAATCGGGTCAAGTTGGCAAATACTCTGCTTTACTTTAGTCGTGGAGTTCCAGTCGTTTACTATGGCGATGAAGTCGGGATGCTCGGAAGTGACAATGGCAATGATCAACGAGCCCGGCAGGATATGTTTGCCACTCAGGTTGATATCTGGAAAACCGAAAAGAGATTAGGTAGCGACCCTGTTGGTAATGGTGACTCCTTTTCCAAAACCTTTGCCAGCCCAGTAGCGCAACATCTAATAAAGTTATCTGAACTTCGCAAACAACATCCCGCATTAGCAAATGAACAGATGCAGATCCGTTATGCCAAGGGAGCGGTCTTCGCTTTTTCAAAGAGAGAGCTAACTTCAAATCGTGAGTACTTGGTGGTATTAAATAACAGCGCCAAAACTCAAAAAGTCACCGTGCCAACCGCCAGCAGCTCTGGATGGCGTTTTTTGCTTGGGAAAGCGGCAATTTCCACCAAATCGACCGATGTTACTTTGACCCTTAGACCATTGGAATCTGTCGTACTTCAGGCAAAACAGAGTATCTCTAGCAATAATGTTTCAACTGCAAAGATCGTGGTGAAGGAGGACTTCCTAACTGGATTTCATCGTCTTACCGCCGCAGTACAAACCAAGGATCTAGCAGTGGTGGAGTTTTTGGTTAAGAAATCTGGAGTCAATACCTGGCAATCATTGGGGGTTGATCTAAATCAACCGTTTCGAGTTTATCTAGATCCAAAGGAACACTCTGGGCAATTAGAGGTTAAAGCTGTTGTAACCAACTCTGCAGGAAGGAAATATGAGCTCCCAAGCACCGCTCTACGCATTGCCACACCATGATGGAAGTGAGATCTATCTAAGCTCCTCTGCGCCAAAGTTGGGCGACACAGTCACGTTCAAGTTTCGCGCTGCGGCCGATATGAGTATCGAAAAAGCGATTTTGCGTCTCTATCATGATGGTGAACCAAGATTCTTTCCTATGAGCAAGAGTGTTAAGGGTAAAGAACAATGGTGGCAGGTAAAGGTCAAGATTTTTAACCCAAAGACACCTTATAGATTCTTGATTGTAAATGGTGAGCGCTACTCCTGGCTAAATGCACAAGGATTTCATAGCAATGATGTAACCAGTACCCATGATTTCCAATTACTTGCCACACCGGAGTTTCCAAAGTGGATCCGTAGCTCCGTGTTCTATCAGATCTTCCCTGATCGTTTTGCAACAACCGGCAAATATAGAAACTTAATGCCAAAGGAGTTTGTACCAAGGGATTGGAACCAATTACCTAAAGGCAGAGACAAGACAACAGGTGTTGAGTATTTTGGCGGGGATATGGATGGGGTCGCTCAAAATCTTTCGCACATCCAAAAACTTGGTGCCAACGGCATATATTTCACGCCCTTTTTTCCAGCTAGATCCACCCATAGATATGACGCCAGTTCCTTCGATGAGGTTGACCCGCTCCTAGGCGGAAACTCTGCATTTTTAAGATTACTGAAGTTAGCGCGCGCCAAGAAAATCCATATTATGGGTGATTTAACAACAAATCATTGTGGGGCGGGACATTCCTGGATAAAAAAGGCTTTAACCAATAAGAAGTCGAAGGAACGAGAGTATTTCTACTGGGATAAATCAGTTAAGCATGGTTATGAGGGTTGGTGGGGGCTTGCCTCATTACCGAAGTTAAATTACAACTCTAAGAAGTTAAGGGATTTGATGTACTCCGGTAAAGGCTCGATTGTAAAGAAGTGGTTAAGTAAACCATTCTCATTATCCGGATGGCGTATCGACGTTGGAAATATGACAGGGCGTTATCGCGGCGAAGACATGAACCGTGAAGTAATCCGGGGAATTCGCGAAGCTGTGCAACAAACCAATTCTGATGCTTGGTTGCTTGCGGAAAACGCTGATCACTTCCCATCGGATTTAGATGGCTTTGGGTGGCATGGCACCATGAACTACAACGGATTTATGAGACCTGTTTGGGGCTGGCTAAAACATCAGCCGCAGGTTGACTCTGGTTTTTTTGGAGTACCAGTAGAGGTTCCGCGTTTTAGTGGCAGGGAGATGGTTGCTGCCATGAAGGAGTTTTCCTCAACCATACCTTGGCGCAACTTTGTTTCATCGATGTTACTACTTGATTCCCATGACACCGCAAGATTTAGAAATGTCGTTGGCGCAAACTCGAAGCTACATCTATCAGGCATGGGGTTGTTACTTACCTATCCCGGTGTGCCATCTATTTTTGCTGGAGATGAGATTGGTTTGCAGGGTGCGTGGGGAGAGGATGCCCGCCGTACCATCGATTGGAGCGGTGAAAATTGGGATAAAGATTTCTTCGCAGAGGTGCAAAAGCTAGTGAAAATCAGGCGCAATTCTCATGCTCTAGCTAATGGTGGCTTACGTTGGTTGGTGGTTGATGATGATGCGATTGCCTTTATCCGTCAATCCTCTAGAGAAAGCATTTTGGTGGTTATCACCCGTCAGGCAACCCAACTTGGGTTACCTCAAATCGATGGCAACCTCACTACGGTTTATGGAAGTGATTTGTTTAATGGTGTGTATCGCAGCTCTGATGCCTCTGTTGGTATCTATCGAATTAGCTAAGCCAAAACCGCAGAGCATCATCGACATATCTGGACCAGGATCTCTCATTGTGTCCAGTGCGATGATAAACCTTGGTGACAAAGTTGGAGTGCCAGCCATTTTTGCGAGCTAAATCATCGGCCAACTCTTGAAATGGTTGATAGCTGGCGTCCAGACCCTTGGTACCGCGACTCATCCATAACTTTCGCTCTGGATGTTGCGGTAAGTTATCAATCAAATATTCGACCAGTGGATTTCCAGCCAGCACCCAGTGCGGTGAGAAAGCCAATGTGGTTTGAAAATGTTCAGAGTATTTTGCCGCTGCATAAAGTGTAGCCAAACCGCCCATGGAAGATCCCACCATTGCGGTGTTACTTGGTGAGGCAACTGTGCCAGTTGTTTGCGCGATGCTGGGCAGTATTTCCTCAAAGATTTGAGATAAGTACGCATTACCGCGGAGATCGGCTATATCAAGAGTCGCTATTGGGTTACTTGGTTTGATTCCATTTCGAAATGCATCTTCAGGAGAGAGATCTTTAATGCGTCCATAAGGATCTTGTTTGTTTGAGCTATGAAAGACCGCGATTATCAATGGGGGCTTGCGATGATTGTCTTTTGCGACTCTGATGGCATTTTGCGCTAAGCGCCAGGTTTGTCGCAGATGTGTAGCGGTCCTTGGATCGAAAATATTCTGGCCATCATGAGCAATCAATACGGAATCAGAACCACCTTCAGGCGCCCAAAAATCCACGATCCGGCCGGAAAAATCCGCCCTATTCACTTGGTCTGGGATGCCCCGAACTTGGAAGCGCTTAATCTCCTTCATGGTGGTTGAATCATGCCATGAGCAAAAGAGCTATCTTTTGGTTTCGCAGGGATCTTCGGCTAACTGACAATCCAGCATTGCTAGCAGCCTTTGATGAAGCAGATGAGGTCATCCCACTTTTCATTTTGGATGATGAAATATCTGAGCGTGCAGGAGAGCACCGCAGGGCTTACTTGGCCGCATCACTAAGTGCGTTGAATCAATCTTTGGGTGGGAATCTATTTGTAATTAGCGGTGATCCAGTAAGTGTTTTACAAGATGTTATGAAAAGGTATAAAGCAGATTCAGTACACAGCGCCTTCCCATTTGCTCCTTACGGCGAAGCCAGAGATGCCGAGTTAAAGGCCGCCGGTATTGAGTTGCAACAACTCGGTAGTGGTTATGCGGTAGCGCCGGGCCGAGTTCGTAAAGATGATGGCACCCCTTATCGGGTTTACACCCCTTTTTATCGAGCATGGTTGGCACATGGTTGGCGGGCACCGGTGGCCGCTCCCAAAAATCCAAAATGGGTTGCGCCAAAGAGTGTTGATCAAAAGATTCCTAATTGGAAATCTCCAAATGAAGTTGCTTTGCAAGAAGCTGGAGAAAAAGCCGCTTTGGCGCGATTTAAGAACTTTCTCAAAAAAGCTGCTGATGATTATGGCGATGCCCGCAATATTCCTGGAGTTGAGGGAACTAGTCGATTAAGTCCGCACTTACGTTGGGGAGAAATACATCCACGCACTATTTTGGCAGCACTGGGAAATTCAAAGGGTCATGAGGTATATCGCAAAGAGATTGCTTGGCGTGAGTTTTATGCTGATGTACTGCATCACAATCCTCATACCTCTAGGGATTATTACGATGCCAAGTTCAAAAAGATGAAATATGACAAGCCTGGCAAACAGTTTGAGGCTTGGTGTCAGGGCAAAACCGGCTATCCATTTGTTGATGCTGCAATGCGGCAATTGGTGGCAGAGGGTTGGATGCACAACCGCACTCGAATGGTCGTGGCCTCCTTCCTAGTAAAGGATCTACACATCGAGTGGCAACATGGTGCTAATTTCTTTATGAAATACCTGATTGATAATGATGTTGCCTCCAACTCTCATGGCTGGCAATGGACCGCAGGTTGTGGCACCGATGCCTCTCCTTATTACCGGGTATTTAATCCAATAGAGCAGGGCAAAAGATTTGATCCAGAGGGTGTTTATATAAAGAGATTCATTCCGGAGCTATCTCATCTAGATGGCGATGAAGTTCATGAGCCTTGGGAAGCAGATAATGGCTATGAAAATGGATATGTAAAGCGCATTGTTGATCACGCAGCAGAAAGGCTTGAGTCGCTGGCTCGCCTTGAAGAGATCAAAGCGGCCAAACCACTCAAGCCTTAGTTACTGCTATTTAAATTAGCTATTTAGACTAAGAAGTTAGTGAACTGCCAGGGATCGTTGCGATCAACCTTCTTGTCATTCCATCCTTCAAAGAGGTCTTTGCGGTTCTGCAATGGATCCCAATCAGCAGCTTGAGAGTGTATTCCGCCCCAGTACTTCTCGGCATAACCCAAAACTTCGCGCCAAGGCAGATCATCGGGCACCAACAAACCTTTATCTGGATTCTTCATCGCCCAAGCAACGGCTGCGTAAACAGCTGAGGAAACCTGAACTGTTGTAGCTGATTGACCAGGAATCAACTTACGAGAGTCATGAATGTTAAGTAATGATCCGGTCCACCAAGACTTGTAAGGGTGTCCCATAAGAAGCACACCAAGACGATCATCACCTTCGGTAATTTCATCATTCATGATGCGTTGATTCTTATGAAGGTCCCAGGAACGCATCTCCAGCTCTTTTAGTGAAGAGATTGCCTCATTGGTTGGGCAGTATGCGTAATGAACTGTTGGGCGATAAACCGGGTTGTCACCATTCCAGACAGTTAAGTGATCGGAGATAGTGAAAGCTTCTCCATGACGGATTACCATGCCATGAATTTCGAAGTTAGGAACCCAGGAACGTACCCAGGTGGTTGCACCTGGTTGTGCAATCGCAATCTGATTCTTTGGGCCGGTTTGATGTTCATAACCATTAACTGGAAGGGTTTTTTCATGTGTACCCCAGCCCAACTCAGCTGGAGCTACGCCCTCTTCATAAAGCCCTTCAACTGACCAGGTGTTAACAAACTCGCCCCATTGCTTTGGCTTGTTAGTTACCTGAGTGTCACGTTCTGAGATGTGAATGACTTTTACTCCAAGAAGATGTGCCAGTTGGTTATAACTTTCAGCGGTTAGTGCAGCCTCTACACCATTAGCTGCCTTGCCATCCTTTAATGCTTGGGTTGCGATATCGACAAGTGATTTCTTAACTAAGTGTGAAACTAAACCTGGGTTTGCGCCATGCTCAACAATTGCGGTGGCACCGGTCTTGGTCCACTTAGATTTCATCTCACGCATCCGCATGTGACGGTAGTAAAGAGTGCGCTCTAGCGGATGCTTATTTGATCCACCTTCATATGGATCCCATTCTTCAACAGAGGTGTTTAGGTACATGACGCCATGGTCATAGCACCAGGTAAGGATTGTGTTGGCATCGATGTTCCATGCCAAATCAAGTAAGAAATCTCCGGCCTTTAAATACTTCGAAAGTTGGGCATCTAGATTTTCACGGGTAATGACATCTTGTACATAGGTTGCACCTTTATTTAGCGCATCTTGTACGCGAGCACGATTGTCTCGCTGATCCATAATTGTGATTTGTTTTGCATCAACAAGATGCTCGATAAGAAGTGGTAATACAGATTGTGAAACGGAACCTGCGCCGAGAATTAAAACTCGATTAGCGAACTTTTCTGCCAATTAGGGAACCTCCTTAAGGGGTCTTCTTTTCTCACCTCATATGTCGAGCCGCCAGGGTTCTGGGTTGTGGCTCATTGGTTTATACGGACGGCGGAAATTTACAACCTCATGCCTTGCGAACCTAATTCTGAACTCCAAGCGATGACTCCAGCGCGGGTGCGCTTGGCTTGATACATCGCCTCATCAGCCCGTCGCATCAACTGGTCCGCCAAACTCTCTCCGGGAAGATTTTTCGCCTCCCCGATAGAGACATCTAACTTCAACTCCAAACCCTCCAAAATAAATGGATAGGAGAATGTGGCACGAAGCGCCTGGGCTATTTCAAAGCCATCCTCACCGAGGATTAAAGCACCAAACTCATCTCCGCCTAGGCGGGCTAATAATGAACCTTCAGGAATTAAACGCTTCAATCTATTTGCCACTTGTGCCAACAACTGATCACCAACATCATGACCGTAGCTGTCATTAACCGGTTTGAATCCATCTAAATCCATAATCAATACCGAACCAGGCATCTGTAGGAACTCTTCAAACTCCACCATAAATTTTCTGCGATTAGCCAAACCAGTCAGCTCATCAGTGCGAGCCAGAATCTGTTCATTACTCATATTACGAGCGTCATGTATCGCAACACCCATACGCATGAAGGAGAGTGAGATGGTGGCAAATGCTGGAACCAGAATGAATCTTGGGAAGTACTGTGGTTGGAAAACCGCGATTGCCAGGATTGCAGAGCTTCCTAACAGAGCTAATGTGGCAACGGTCGGATTAAAGCTACGTGGAGCACTGGTTTCATCTCCTTGATGCCAGATTGATTCTGACAACAATATAAATCCCAATAGCCATCCGATATCTGTTAAAGAGCCGAACTCATAAGTCCCGGCTTGCGAGGTGTAAAGAAAGTAAAAATCAGCGGTGGTATATACCAATACACCTAAAGTCAAAAGTAGATTTCGAAACGAGAACTTATGCTGAACAGAGAGAACAAGAACACTCACCAACAAAATGACATCACCAACCGGATAGAAAATCGCTAGAAATACCTCGAAGCTACTTCCAGAAATACTGGTCATTGCAGGTCTGATGAGAAATGCGGAGAGAATAGTGGTGCAGCCAAGTGCAATGATTAAGGTATCTAGAATCTCCAAGGACTTGCTAGAAACTTTGAACCGAATCGCTCTGGCGATTCCATATAGTGCGGTTGGATAAAACAGGGCATAAGAGATTTGCGCCAACTGATTGAGATTGAATTCAAAGAAGGTTTCCAGTGATGACGCGATTGAGCCGATGCTCCAAAACAGGATGGCTGCGGTAATTCCAACTCTGCCCTGCCGGTCATCTGGAACAGGGGAAAGCAGAAGAGTTAAAGCCGCAAATATTGCGATTAAGTTGAAGAGTAAGAGATCTAGCTGCCATATTGGTGCTGAGTCATTTCTGAGAGTTACATAGGCAATCAGAGTTGCGATAGCCATGACTCGGAAAAGCAGATAAATTCTCACCACTTAATCGTATTTAGGAGCAGCTAGTGGAAAATCAAAAAGAGGTTTCTCGTCGGGCAGTCTTGTGTGGTTTAGCGGTGCTCACGCTTGGTTTAGTTCCTGATAAAGCTATTGCAGCAACCGGTGTCAAAGTGCTAGCCAATGGCAAAGTTGATGTAACACTTTCGCGGAACCCGGCGCTACGCAAAGTCGGTGGGGTTGTTCAATTCACCGATGGCGCGGGTCAAGAGATTGCCTTAGTGAGAACTGGAAAAGCCGCAAATGCCTATCGCGCATTAAATCTTTCCTGTACCCATGAAGGAACTACCGTAATGAGAAGCGGCAGCAAGTGGGTTTGCCCAAATCACCGCGCTGAGTTTGCAATAAATGGTGATGTAAAGATTGGTCCCGCCAGAAGTAATCTAGTTATGGTTCCCGTTAAGGTTGCAAAAACAAAGGTCACGGTTGGTTAGACCGTGACCTTTGATATTTAATTCGTTTTATAGACCTGGCTTGCAGGCATTCTTCCTATTTTGAAGTGTTGAGGACACTTCAACTTTGCTGTTTTCAACTGTTTGCAGAACATTGAGCTTCTGCTTTTCCTTCTTGGCAACCTCATTAATCTTGTCGCGAAGACTTGCAGCTGATCTTTCAAAATTCTTTGCCGCTAACTCATAGCTTCGGGCCGCCTTGGTCCAAGTGGCAGCGTTGGTTGTGTACTGCTTTCCTGCCGCGGTTGTAGCGCCGACCTTTGTGGCGTTATCGGTGTTTAATTTGGCATCAGCAAGTGCAGCTGCTTGCTTAACTTTGGCATCTGCGGCTTTCTGATCAAATACCTTTGCATCTGCTTCATCCTTAGGAGCTTCTGCCTTTAGGGCTGCGATCTCTGTATCCAACATGGTTACAGCCTGAGCAGCTGATTCAGTGATTGTCTTCAACCGAGCATTTGATTCCAAATACAACTTGTTGGACTCGATGCAACCAACCCAAACCCAGGTCAGTTTGGCTTTCTTAACAGTTGGATTCTTGGTGCAGACATAACTGTCTCCGCCAATCTTGGTTTTTGCATTTGCCTTGGTGCAGCTGGCTCCCGCTTTGTTAGCAGCCTCCGCTGGAATTACAGCGGTCATCGCCATTAGCAGTGATGATGCCGCCAAGAGGGTTGCACCTTTACCAATGAACTTGAATGAGTTACGCACCAGATTCCTCCTACTAAAGCCCTTTAATGCTTTGAAATGTGTTCTAATACTAAAGGCAGGTAACTCACAATTAGGTTAGGGAAACTCCACAAAGTTCACAGAGTTTGCTGAGAACTAACGCCTTTGTCGGACACGAACGTTCATGCCCATCTTTCTTACAAGTGGCCTTGGTCCAAATCGTGTTATGAAGGAGATCACCTTGTAAATCCCACCAGGCACCGAAATCGCCTTGCCAGCTTTTGCCGCTTTCCAGGCATCGGCTACTACATCATCAGCGGTTAGCCACAACCACTTTGGGACCGCACCCATCTTCATTCCGCCTCGTTGGTGAAACTCAGTTCTGGTGAATCCAGGGCAAAGGGCATGAACCACTACATTTGTATTTCTCAACTCTGTATGAAGCGATTCACTCAAAACTGTTAAGTAAGACTTGGCCGCGCTGTAACTTCCACCAGCGATCCAGCTAGCGACGCTAGAGACGTTAATTATGGTGCCACTGTTTCGCTCTTTCATACCCGGTAGAGCGGCGTGCATTAATCTCATGGGCGCAGTCACCAAGACATCCAACAAGGCAATCTCTTCTGCAGTGTCGCTGGATGTAAAACTCTTGTTGATTCCAAAGCCAGCGTTGTTTACCAGCACCTCAACCGGTCTACTGATGTTTTGCAAACGCAGCTCGATTCGTCGAATATCTTCATCCCGCGATAAATCAGCTTGAATTACTTCGACTTCAATTCCAAACTTATTACGCCAATTTTCAGCTTTTTCATTTAATCGATTCAAGTCTCGCGCCACGATAACGAGATCATGATTCTCTTTCGCCAAAAGTTCTGAAAAGGCCGCACCAATTCCGACTGTAGCGCCGGTTACGAGTGCAATTGGTCTATTCATGGCTACAACTATGGCTTGATATCGCCAGAATCCTCATCGCGAATATGCCATGAGGTTCCATACTCTGGAAGAAGTTCGAGGAAAGGCTTTGGATCAAACCACTCTGGTCCATTGACACCTAGCGGTTGCCAAACGCCCTTATGGATTAACTCCATCGCAATTACTGGGTTAACCGCGGTCTGCCATACAACTGCTTGATCGCCATACTCTTTCATCGACCATTCATTATCAATTACATTGTAGATATACACGGCTTTTGGATGGCCGGATTTATCTAAACCACGAACCAATGCACCGGCGCAGGTCTTTCCCTTCATTCGCGAACCAAGGGTCGCTGGATCTGGAAGTGAGGCTGCAAGTAGATCTCGCGGTGCCACAGAAACGCCCTGCACCTCAACATTTTCCTTGCGATCCATTCCCAACATATTTATGGTTTTCAGGATTTGAATGAACTCAGCACCTAAGCCGTACTTGAAGTTAACCTTCTTGGCATCAATCTTTTGCGGAATTAAAACAACCTCTTCGTGCTCTACATTGACGCATTCAACAGCTCCAATTCCTTCCGGAAAATCAAAGGTCTCAAGCTCGCTAAATGGTTCGGTAGTAAACCAACCACGTCCATCCTCCCAAACCAAAGGTGGGTTTAGGCACTCTTCGATCGTGGTCCAGATTGAAAATGACGGAGCAAAGTTGGCACCCTCAACACGCAGATTGGAACCATCTAGAACGGTTATTGAATCAATACGACTAAACAATTGATCATCTGCGTACTTGGCAAAGATGTCACTCATTCCAGGTTCTACACCCATTCCCACAAGTGCATAAATCTTGCGCTCTTCCCAGTTCCAATCACGAGCAAACTGCTCATCACCTAACTTCACGCCGGTTTCGCGGTGTGGGTAGTGGGGATGTGGGCGAGATAGCGACATCGCCATATCGATGTAATTTGTATTTTCAATTTCGCAGGCCAAGAAAATCGGCATCACAAAACGTGGATCGACCGCATTAATAACAACATCAGGATCGGCTTTACGGATCAACTCACGAAGATCCTCTAGCTCTGCAGCATTTACCTGGGCTGCGGAAAAACGAGGGTCCTTAACGCGATAAACAGCTTCTTCTGCGCGGGCAAGGGTTCGGTCAGCAATTACCATTGAGGTGATAAATGATCTACGTGCTGCGATATTAGCTATCGCTCTACCTACACCACCGGCACCTATTACTAGGGCTTTCATTATGAAATCAACTCCAAACGAGATTCATGCGTACGCTAGCCGATGAATAGATATTTAGCAATTTACCGTTCATTTATGCTGCTTTATTATTCTCAGATTCACTTAAGTCCTTGTAGCTCAGTGGATAGAGCAACCGCCTCCTAAGCGGTAGGTCGCCGGTTCAACTCCGGCCAAGGACACAAAATAAAAATTAATTAAAAACGACGGTTCGATTGCCGACAATAAAGATTTTGTCCTCTGCATATAAACGCACCGCTTTAGCTAGAACTCTTCTTTCAATATCGCGTCCGATTGCAATCAACTGCTCTGGGGTAGAAGCATGGGTTA
>VERG01000027.1 GCA_018882885.1 Candidatus Nanopelagicaceae bacterium
GGTTCTCAAAGGTGCAGCGCTCGGTGGTCTTGGACTCGTAGGTGGAGGAACACTTCTTTCCAGCTGCGGCGATGACAAGGCAACCGGTCCAGTTACATTCACAGCTCGTACAAATGATGAAACTGGTCTAAAGATTGCACAAGCGCTTGCAGATGCTTACAAAGCAGAAACAGGCATTGATGTAACAATGCAAGGTTCCGGAGATACAAATGCATTCCAGGATGGAATCTCACAGTATCTACAGGGAACACCAGATGATGTATTCCAGTGGATGGCCGGATTCCGTACCAACTTCCGTGCAGACCAGGGACTACTCGCAGATGTTTCAGACAACATCAAGAACCTCGGCGATCAAATGCCAGAAGGTTTCGTAACCGCAGCTACAAATCCAGGTGATGGAAAGCAGTACATCATTCCAACAACTTGGTATCCATGGGGACTTCACTATCGCAAGTCCACAATGAAGGAGCTCGGACTAGATCCAGAGAATATTCAAACATGGGATGACTTCATGAAGCTTCTTGAAGGCACCCAGAAGAAAGGCCTTATCGGTTATGCGATGGGCGATAAGGGTGGATGGGAAGCGATGGGAACATTCTCAATCCTTAACACCCGTATCAATGGTTATGACTACCACATCGATTTGTTGAACGGCCGCGCAAAGTGGACCGATCAAGCAACCATTGATGTATTCAATCAATTCGCATTGCTAATCCCTTACATGAACAAGAACTTCCTCGATATTTCATGGGATGGTATGCGCGATCTTCTTCTACAGAAGAAGTGCGGTGCGATGATGATGGGCTCCTGGTGGGCCAATGACTTCTTGGCTCAGTCACAAGAAGATTACGACGATCTATGGATCGTTCCATTCCCAGAAATCAATCCAGAGCATGGACGTAACTCAATCGATGCTCCAGTTGATGGTGTTTCTGTTGCTGCAAACGGTTCAAACGTTGAAGGTGGCAAGCAGTTCGCAGAGTGGATCGGATCTGAGGCCGGTATGTTGGCAGCTCAAGCAGCGGGAGATACCTCTCTATACGCTAACAGCCGCCTAGATACCTCCGGATACGACGCGTTCAACAAGCAGAAGCTTGCTGTTATCGGTGAAGCAACAAACGTGATGAACTTCCTTGATCGCGATTGCCGTAACGACTTCGCTGGAACCATCGTCGGTCCTGCAATCCAGAACTTCTTGAAGGCTCCTAAGGATGTCAACAAGATTGTTGATGGAATGCAAGAGGCATGGGATGCACTACCTCCATTGGAGTAATTAACTTACTTCGATAGGCTAGTTAGATGACTACGACGGCGACGGGTACAAAAACTCGTCGCCGTCGTGCATTTACGAAGGGCGATAAGTTAACGCTCTCTCTCTTTTTGGGGGTCCCGACTTTTCTACACGTGGTCTGGGTATGGATCCCGGCGCTTGCAACCATCGCTTTGTCATTTACATATTGGAATGGTGTAAGTCTTTCAAATATTCGTTGGGCGGGTCTCGCCAATTACGACACCATCTTTACCGCATCCCCTCAGTTTTATGATGCTCTACGCAACAACACCTATTGGTTGTTGTGGTTTACCTTTATTGCGACACCTCTAGGTGTTTTGCTGGCGTATCAGATTGATCGCAAAATTCGCGGCTCAAAGATTTATGAAAGTGTTTATTACATCCCAGTAGTTTTGTCGCTGGCGGTTATTGGAATTATTTGGAAGTTTATGTTGGGCCCAGGTGGATTGGTCCAGGCTTTGCTGGGATATCCAGAGATCGAGCGGGCGATTCCGATCTTTAGTAATTACGACATTAATACCTATGTGATTTTGGGAATCGCTTCGTGGCGACATATTGGTTACATCATGTTGCTTTATTTAGCGGGGTTGAAGTCGGTGGATCCATCGCTGCGTGAAGCTGCGGCGATCGATGGCGCTACTGAGTGGCAGACCTTCCGCAAGGTGGTTTTCCCTGCGATGAAGCCGGTTAACACCATCATTATCGTGATTACCGTGATCGAGTCTCTACGTGCTTTTGATCTGATTTACATTATTTATGGCACCTCTACCGGCTGGCCGATTCTGGGCATGCTGGTCTTCGTCAATATTTATGGTCAGGCGGCCTCGATGTTGGGTGCGGCCTATGCGGTGATCTTGTTCTTACTAAGCATTATTCCGATTGTCTTCTACCTACGAACTGTGTTTAAGGATGATGTGGCATGAGTGGAATAGTCCAAGATAAAAAGTACCGCGACCGCCAAAAGCGGAAAGACTTTTTCATTACTGTCTTTATTGCGATCTTTGCCTTTATTTGGATGGTGCCGCTGCTTTGGACCTTCTTTACCTCGCTGCGTCCCTACAGCGATGTGATCCAAAATGGTGTGTTCTCAAAACCGTCATCGATTGGTATACAGAACTACATAACCGCTTATGACCGGATGGAGATTTGGGAGTACTTATCTAACTCATTTATCGTTGCGATTCCTGCGGTGATTTTGACTCTTTTCTTTGGCTCTTTGATGGCCTTCGTGGTGACTAGGTACTCATTTAAATTTAATTTGTATCTGCTGCTTTTGTTTACTGCAGGTAACTTGTTGCCGGTCCAGCTGGTTTATGCGCCGCTATTCAAGATGTATATCTGGATCGGCGAATTGTTTGGTAATCGCAACCTTTTGTATGACTCATTTATTGGTTTGATTTTGGTGCATGTGGCTTTGCAGATGGGTTTTGCAACCTTTGTGATGTCCTCTTATATGAAGACAATCCCGAAGGAGATTTCTGAGTCGGCTTTATTGGATGGCGCATCGGTATTTAGACATTACTGGAATGTAATTTTGCCGCTGCTGCGTCCACCACTTGCGGCTTTGTCGGTTTTGATGACTACCTGGATCTACAACGAGTTTTTCTGGGCGATTGTTTTGATCAAGAGCGATAGCAAGCGTCCGATTACTTCGGCGCTGGGTCGTCTGCAGGGTGAGTTCGTAACTGATTTTAACTTGTTGGCTGCGGGTGCGATTATGGCGGCGCTACCAACCTTGCTGATTTTCTTTATTTTGAAGCGTCAATTCGTATCTGGATTAACCCTCGGTTCGACGAAAGGCTAATCAATGAAGGCCATTCAGATCACCCAATTCGGTGGTCCAGAAGTCATGAAGTATGTAGATCTTCCAGATCCAGTCGCATCTGGTGATTTAGAGGTACTTGATGTAACTGCGATTGGAATTAATTACGCGGATACCCATCAAACCGAGGATTCTTATTTATCAAAACAAACTCTGCCTTTGATTCCAGGCATGGAGGTAGTGGGGCGTTTGCCAAATGGACAGCGGGTATTGGCGCTGGCTGCGGCTGGCGGTTATTGCCAGAAAACTTTGGTTAATCCAAAGCAAGTTATTCCACTTCCAGATCAGGTAAGTGATGGCGCAGCACTTGCGATGATGGTGCAGGGAATTACTGCGTATCACATCTTAAAAACTTTGGGACATTTCAAAGCTGGTGAATCCGTGGTCGTGCATGCCGGTGCTGGTGGCGTGGGATCACTTGCGATTCAGTTGGCAAAGTTGTGGGGCGGATTTGTTATTGCTGTGACCTCATCTGATGACAAAAAGAAGTTGTGTCTCGAGCTTGGTGCCGATGTTGTGGTGGATGCAAATGCTGAGGATATGAATGCGGCGTTGCGGGCTGCGAATAATGGCAAGAGTGTTGATTTGATTTTGGAGATGGTGGGCGGAAAGACCTTTGATCAATCATTAGAGGCGCTGGCAATGTTTGGTCGGATTGTTATTTATGGAATGGCATCACGACAAATGCCAACACCGGTGCATCCTGCAACTTTGATGGGTAAATCAAAAACCATTGCAGGATTTTGGTTGGTGAATTGTTTGGGCAACAAAGAGATGATGCAGGATGTTTTTGTAGAGTTATTTGGCTTAATAATCAGTGGAAAGTTGAAGCCAGTTGTTGGCGCTACATATCCGTTGTCGCAAGCGGTGGAAGCCCACCAAGCGATGCTGGCCCGCAAAACAGTGGGCAAAATCGTGCTGAATCCAGCCCTATAAAAATCAGGTATTCTTCGCTTCGCTTTTCTATTGCCCCCCTAGCTCAGTCGGTAGAGCGTTTCCATGGTAAGGAAAAGGTCATCGGTTCGATTCCGATGGGGGGCTCGAACAAGTTTTACTTGTTTTAAATGCTTGGCGGGGTAGCTCAGCCTGGTAGAGCAAGCGGCTCATAATCGCTGTGTCGTGGGTTCAAATCCCGCCTCCGCTACCAACTAATCGCGTGTTCAGGAGTAAATCCAGAACGCGCGATCTTTTTTGTACCTCTTGTGCCAACTGCGGATCGAGAATCATGGTTAGTTCATGGAGATTTTGGTGATCGTGCAGCAAATTGCGATGAAGTATGGGTGCGTGATGAGCAATGAGATTGCGAAGGTTTCGGATCTCTCTCGCTCTTTTGTAGAAATCCTCACGGCGGCCGGGGTGAGTGGGGAAGTATTTCATTAACTTCATCCAGATTTTCTGGTGGTATCTCTTGCTCATTAATTGAACCCAGAAGTCAAGAGTTAGATTGTCCTTAATTCGAGTTTCATTAATATTTATCGATTTTATCTTTAGTCGTTTTTCCACTCTTGAAACACTACTTAACTCATGCCTTCCAAGAAGATTAGGAAAGTTCCACCAGTCTTTACGATCGAATACTTTCTGAAGAGAAGAGTAGATGAAGTTACGAAGAGTAATTTCGAAAGCGGCAATATGTACCCAGAGTTCATTAGATAATGCTAAATTAAGAAAAAATCTTTCATAATTACTGAAATCAAGTTGATAATTGTTTGAAGGCACATTAGATTTTGCCCTATACCCCAGGTGAACTTGAGAAATCATTTACCGCCTGGGGACTTCTATTTCCTGTGTATAAGTAAGTTCGACTTATGGGCCAATCAAGTTATTATTGCCTTATAACCCCAGGTGAACTTGAGAAATCATTTGCCGCCTGGGGACTTCTATTTTCAGGAGTTTCATGCGGGGAAGATCCCCTTTTTGCCAGAGGGCCGAGCTCTGGGTATTCTCACGCCCCTAGTTAGTAATAAGTACCGGAAGAAACAAGGAGTCACCATGGCCAGCAAGAGCGCGGATGTCCGCCCAAAGATCACAATGGCGTGTGTGGACTGCAAAGAACGTAATTACATCACCAAGAAGAACCGCCGCAACGACCCAGATCGTATGGAGCTGAAGAAGTTCTGCCCACGTTGCAAGTCTTCAACTCTGCACCGCGAAACCCGTTAATTAAGAGCCAGCAATGGCTGGATCGATTCGCATCTGTTTAATCGCAGATAATTTCTTAGAAGATTTTGCGCAATGCGTCGCATCCATTCGCGCGCACACCCAAACCCCGATTTCTATCTTTGCTTCAGGCAATGAGAACAAGGCTGTGCCAGAAATGTTTTCAAATGAAACCGTGGCATGGCAGAAAAACAAATTGGGCTGGGGTCATGTTGTAAATCAATTTTTAAACACGGTAACAGAAAAGTATGTAGTGATCATGGATCCATCCACCAACTTCACGGGTGATGCCATTACTCCGGTAGTCGAAAAGTTGGATTCGGGATTTGAGGGCGTGGGCTGGCGCGGAGGATTAGTAAACATCGAAGATGAGTGGCGCAGCGTTGATGACCGCGGCGAGGGCGAAGTAGATGTGTTGTTTAGTTATTTCTTTGCGATGGATCGGGAGTTTGCATTGAAAGCAGGTGGTGCAAATCCTTCCGCGACTTATTATCGGAACGCTGATATTGAACTGTCACTAGCGCTACGTGCGGCAGGTGGAAAGTTGTGGCAGATGGAGTTGCCGTTGGTGCAGGGCAGACACCATGGATACCACGATGCTGACCCGGATTATCGGGAGAAGAACTCCAAGAAGAATTACAGCCGCATACTGGAGAAATATCGCGGGCGTACAGACATCCTGAGTGCGCGGAGATAACCTTCTACTTATGAGCGAGTTATTGGCGAATCACACCAGCCTACGTATTGGCGGGCCGGCCAAAAACTTTGTGCATGCAACCACCGAAGAAGAGTTGGTAAATGCGGTTAAGGCTGCTGATGCAGCAGGAGAATCAGTATTAATTATCGGCGGCGGCTCTAATGTCTTGGTGGCTGATGCGGGATTTGATGGCACGGTTATTCGCGTAGAAACCAAGGGCAACACATATGCCGTGGATGCGTGCAGCGGGGGAATGATTACGGTTGCCGCTGGTGAGGATTGGGATGGCTTTGTAGCTTGGATTTTAGATAAAGGTTTTGCGGGATTAGAAACCATGTCAGGAATTCCCGGAACCGTTGGTGGCGCTCCGATTCAAAATATCGGCGCGTATGGTCATGAGGTCTCAGAGGTAATTGCAAGGGTGCGTACCTGGGATCGCAAAGCCGGGGCATACAAAACTTTTAGTAACTCTGAATGTGAATTTTCATATCGCTCATCAGTATTTAAGAAAAATCCGGGGCGTTATGTGGTCATCGATGTGACATTTCAATTAAGAAATGGCGAAATGAGCTTGCCGATTAAATATAAAGAGCTGGCGAGTTATTTAGATGTGGAATTAGAAACTCGTGTACTAGTAAGTGAGGTACGTAAAGCGGTACTGGCTTTGCGCGCCGCAAAGGGAATGTTGCTTGATGCAAAGGATCATGACACCTGGTCGGCGGGATCATTTTTTGTAAATCCGGTTTTATCAGCCGAGGCTGCAGCAAAATTACCAGCCGATGCGCCGAGATGGGTGCAGGAAGATGGTCGGGTAAAAACCTCTGCAGCATGGTTGATGGAGAACGCGGGTGTGAAAAAGGGTCAGATTCATAATGGTGCGGGAGTTTCAAATAAACATGTATTGGCGCTGATAAATAATGGCAGTGCAAGCGCAGCCGATATTGCAGATTTAGCACGCAGTGCGCGCGATGCGGTTAAAGATAAATTCGGCATTGTTTTAGAAGCTGAAGTGCAGTTTGTGGGGCTGAGTTTATGAAAAGGTTATTAGCCGCTTTATTTTTGGTTTTGGCCACAACTTTTCCAGGAAATGCTCATAGCACTTTGGTTAGTACAACACCTGCGGCGGATTCGGTGTTAACTGAGTTTCCGACTGAGGTTTCACTAACCTTTAATGAGAACCTATTAACGGTTGGCGAAGAAAATCCCAACAAAGTTGAAGTGGTTAATTCAATGGGGGATTTGTTAAGTAGCGCTGCGGTTGTAAATGGGCCAGTGATTACCGTTCCAGTGCAGATAATCGGTAATGATCAATACCAAGTTAAGTACCGCGTGGTTTCAGCTGATGGACATGTGATTGAAGGAAGTTATGGATTTAAGGTGGAGTCGGAGATTGCAACCGCGATGCCGATTTCAGCACCGATTGAAGAGCCCGAGGATGGGCCAAATCTTTTGGTAAGAGCGGTTCAGTCCGCGCTTGTAGCCGCAGCTTTTTTTGGAATGTTGCGCCTTAGAAGAAGAAAGTAATTACTTAGCTTCAGCGAGCAAGTTCTTGATGCGGGTTACGCCCTCAATAATGTCTTCATCTGAGGTGGCGTATGACAATCGTACGTATCCAGATGGGCCAAAAGCTTCGCCGGGTACGACGGCTACTTCCGCTTCTTCAAGTATGAGCGTAGCAAGTTCAGCAGAAGTACTTGGACGGCGGCCGCGAATCTCCTTGTTAAGAACACCTTTAACAGACGGATAAACATAGAAGGCTCCTGTTGGGGTTGGGCATTCAATTCCGGGGATTTCATTGAGCATTTTCACAATTAATTTACGGCGGCGATCAAAGGCCTCGCCCATTTTTTTAACTGCGGATAAATCATTGGTGAGTGCGGTGATTGCTGCGCGTTGTGCGATGTTAGAAACATTTGAGGTTAAGTGAGATTGCAAATTAGTGGCGGCCTTGATTACATCCTTTGGACCGATCATCCAACCAACCCGCCATCCGGTCATGGCATATGTTTTTGCAACACCATTAAGAATGATGGTCTTGTCAGCCATCTCTGGAACTAAAACTGGAATTGATGGAGCGGTTGCGCCGTCATAAAGAAGGTGTTCGTAAATTTCATCGGTGATAATCCAGATCTCATTTTTTAATGCCCACTCACCGATTGCTTTAACTTGCTCTGGTGAATACACAGAACCGGTTGGGTTGGATGGTGAGCAGAACAAAAGCGCTTTTGTATTTGGGGTACGGGCTTTTTCTAATTGTTCGACGGTAACGAGATAGTTTTGTGACTCATCTGCGAATACTTCTACCGCTTTGCCACCTGCGAGCTTGATGCACTCTGGATAGGTAGTCCAGAAAGGAGAAGGAAGAATTACCTCATCATCTTTATCGATGATGGTTGCGAAGGCTTGGTACACGGCCTGCTTGCCGCCGTTAGTGACAAGAACTTGATCTGCGGTAATTTCATAATTGGAATCACGTTTGGTTTTTTTAACGATCGCTTCACGTAACTCTGGAAGACCTGGTGTTGGTGAGTATCTGTGGTTGGCGACAACCTTTGCGGCTGCGACTGCGGATTCAACGATGTAATCCGGGGTCGGGAAATCTGGTTCGCCAGCACCAAATCCAATAACGGGACGGCCGGCGGCTTTTAGGGCTTTAGCTTTGGCATCGACCGCCAGGGTCGCAGACTCTGCGATTGCGGCGATTCGTGCGGAGATTCGGGCTTTACTCACGGGCGGCAGTCTTTCATAAGGGGAGCCCAGCGCGAGTTTTACCGATTGGGGGTCGCTCACCTACACTTTCCCGTCCTGGCGCTTGCTTGATCGGGTCTTGAAAAAAATTCGATTATGGAAACTCCATGCTTTTGCATGTCCGCATGTTGATGCATGAAGAAAGTGCCTCGAAGGGCAGTAGCTCAACTGGCCAGAGTTCCGGTCTCCAAAACCGGCGGTTGGGGGTTCAAGTCCCTCCTGCCCTGCGCAGTTGTTGTACCGAAGTTGAGATGCAGTAACTGGAATGAAAGAGATAGAGAGGAAGTAAAGATGAGTGAAAACTCTGAAGGCAAAGAGTTAGGTTTCTTTGCGCGCATTGCACTTTTCTATCGCCAAACCATCAACGAACTTCGCAAAGTCGTGTGGCCATCACGAAATATGTTGACTACATACACCGCGGTGGTTTTGGTATTCGTTTCATTCATTATTGCGGTTGTCTCAATCTTTGATTTGGGATTAACAAAATTAGTTTTCTACGTATTCGGCGAGTAACGAAAAGTCAGGGGAGGGATGATGAGCGAAGAGCAAGTAGTAGAAGCTGCGGTTGATACTGAGATTGAACTTGAAGAGGAAGAGGTTCAAGAGCAGGTATCTCCAGAGGTTGCTGCGTTCCGTGCTGAACTCGCATCTCAATCCGGTGATTGGTATGTCGTTCACTCATATGCCGGTTTTGAAAAGCGCGTGAAAGGAAATCTTCTACAGCGCATTCAGTCACTTCACATGGAGGATTACATCTTCCAGATCGAAGTTCCTGAAGAAGAGGTAACTGAGATCAAGAACGGCCAGCGCAAGCAGGTTAAGCGAAATGTTTATCCTGGTTATGTTTTGGTTCGTATGGATCTCACCGATGAATCCTGGTCCTGCGTACGTAACACACCTGGTGTTACCGGTTTCGTTGGCAACTCACATCATCCAAGCCCGCTGCCACTTTCAGAAGCGGAAAAGATGTTGATGCCACGCGAACTCAAGAAGACCATGAAGCCTGATGTGAAGGTCGTTGATTTCTCAGTCGGCGAATCTGTCACCGTTATGGATGGCCCATTTGCCACTTTGCCAGCAACCATTTCGGAGATCATGCCGGAGCAGGCAAAACTCAAGGTTCTGGTTTCGATCTTTGGTCGCGAGACCCCAGTAGAGCTTTCATTCCACCAGGTTCAGAAGATTTAGTTAAAGAGAAACACACAAGGAGAAGAAAATGGCACCGAAGAAGAAGGTCCAAGCACTTATCAAGCTGCAGATCCAGGCGGGCGCTGCGACACCAGCTCCACCAGTTGGTCCAGCTCTTGGTCAGCATGGTGTCAACATCATGGACTTCGTTAAGCAGTACAACGCTGCTACCGAAAAGCAAAAAGGCGAGATCATTCCGGTTGAGATCACCGTTTATGAAGATCGCTCATTTACCTTTATTACTAAGACTCCACCAGCATCACGTCTTCTTCTAAAGGCAGCGGGACTTGAGAAGGGTTCCTCTGTTCCTCACAAGGACAAGGTTGGATCTGTTACCTGGAAGCAGTGTGAAGAGATCGCAACACTTAAGAAGGATGACCTAAATGCAAATGATGTTGCACAGGGTGCAAAGATCATTGCTGGAACCGCGCGTTCCATGGGGATCGTAGTTAAATAAAAAAGAAAGTCGTGGGAGGACCGCGCTGGTCCGTTAGCACCACTACTTCCCAGCAGTACCAAACTAAGGAGAAGAGAAAATGAAGCGCAGTAAGAAGTACACAGCCGCGGCCGCTAAGGTCAATGCGGATCAGCTTTACACACCACTTGCTGGTATGAAGTTGGTAAAAGATACAAATGTAACCAAGTACGACGCATCTGTTGAGGTTTCAATGGTGCTCGGCGTTGATCCAAAGAAAGCGGATCAAGCGGTTCGTTCAGTTGTAAATCTGCCACACGGAACCGGTAAGACCGCACGTGTTTTGGTTTTCGCAAACGGCCAAAAGGCTGAAGAAGCTCGTGCAGCTGGCGCAGATATCGTCGGTGGCGATGAGTTAATCGAAGAAGTTAATGGTGGTCGTCTTGATTACGACGCCGTTGTTGCAACCCCAGATCTAATGGGCAAGGTTGGACGTCTAGGTAAGGTGCTTGGTCCACGCGGCTTGATGCCAAATCCAAAGACCGGAACTGTTACAACAGATGTTGCCAAGGCGGTTACCGATATCAAGGGCGGAAAGATTGAGTTCCGTGTTGATAAGGATTGCAACCTACATTTCATTATTGGAAAGTCATCTTTCTCTGCAGAGCAGCTAGCTGACAATTACGCAGCTGCGTTTGATGAGGTACTACGCGCAAAGCCTGCTTCATCAAAGGGTCGCTATATTCGTAAAGCGGTTGTATCAACAACAATGGGACCTGGCGTTCCACTTGATACCAATTACGCCCGTGAAGGCGGACCAATCATTCAGTAGTCCTGCAAACTCAAAATTAACCCCGTCGCCTAATCCGCGGCGGGGTTTTTTATTTACACATAGCTTGCTTTATCCAATGATTAATGAATTTTGATTGTTTACTTGATGTTCAATTATGACTCTGTTTATTAATGTTCTAGCAGATTCTTGTTTTCTCAAAGTTGTGGAGAATTACAGGTGCTCGCTATCTACGCTTTACCCAGAAACTATTCAATTCCGCCGTTCCCCTTTCATATCCGGCTCGTTTCTATTAAAGGAAAATGATGAAGAGAGTAAATGTCAGGCTTGGTGCAGCGATTATTGCGACTGCATCTTTAACGGTTTCAAATCAGGCTATTGCTGCAACGCCTGGGATCATCTATATGGAAAGTAAAAATTCTGCAGTTACCTTGACTCCATTTCTGACTGCAGGCGACAAAGTTGGATCTTACGTAGTACCTGGTATCCCTGATGGATTGGGCGCTTTGCCTGCAGGCGAAGGCAAATTGAAGCTGCTCACAAACCATGAGTGGAGCGCGACAAACGCGGTAGCTGCAGGAAGAACTACAGCAGCAGGTGCTGCTAGCGGATCCTTCATTAGCGAAAGTACTTACAACCTTAAGACTGGTGAAGTAGAAAAAATGCGAGATTTCATCAGTGATGTCATTTGGTATGACTACTCAACTGGGGAATTTGGCAGCAAGCCTGTTGCTCCAGCTGGGGCATTAGCAAAGGATGCGTACGGAACTGAAAATCACTCCCGATTGATTAATCGTTTTTGCTCAGCAACATTAGCTCCAGCAGGTCTTTTTTATGACAAGGCCTCCGGATTGGGATATCAAGGCGCAGTATTTCTCACTGGCGAAGAGGGCGGGGATGAATCACGTGCCTTTGCAGTAAATATGGATGGCGAGATGGTTCAAATGCCACGTTTTGGTCTATCGGCTTGGGAGAACTTGAAGCCTGCACAAACTAAAGGGAAATCCACAGTTGTTTTGGGCATGGAGGATGGCAGCGCAGTTGATAGCCAACTCTGGCTTTACCAAGGTACAAAAACCAAGAAAGGCCAATGGTTTGAAAAGGCTGGACTTAACAATGGAAAGCTTTATGTTCTATCAGCTGGCACCTCAATCGCTAATGACAACGCCTTTAGAACCACTTACGGAAAGAACTTCCCTGTAGAAGTTACCTTTGAGAAGGTTGATTGGAACACCAACGGAGTCGAGCAGAATAATCAGGCTCGAACTGCTGGAATGGAATTGGCGCGAGTAGAAGATGGCCACTTTGATCCAAACAAGCCAAATGATTTCTACTTTGTGACAACAGAATCTAACAAGGATCCTAAAGCAACAGCCCCAAATCCAGAGACTCCATCTGTGTCCCGTGATGGCGGAGCTTTGTGGAGATTGAGATTTGTCGATGTTAATACTCCATCAAAAGGTGCAACTCTTGAACTCTTACTTGATGGAAGTGAGCAGCCATATTTGAGCAAGCCAGATAACATCGCAGTTGATGCGGTTGGAAATGTCTTGATTCAAGAAGATCCTGGTAACAACGCACTTGTTGCCAGAATCGTCGCTTACAACATCAAGAGCAAGAAGGTTTCCGTTATGGCGCAATTCAAGTCTGAGTACTTTGCAGCCGGAGGCACCAGCTTTATCACTCAGGATGAAGAATCCAGTGGAATTATTGATGTCACCGATCTTTTAAAAACTGGCGCGAAAGATAAGGCTCGCTATTACATGTATGTCGCGCAAATTCATTCTCCAACCGCTAAAGCTCGACCTGATTTGGATCCAACTTCTTCCTGGTTGGCATCAGCAGTGGAGGGTGGTCAGTGGTACGTAATGAAAGTTCAGGAGTGGAATTTGGTTTACAACTCCTAATCCAAGGCTCCTGATTGCTACTAGTCAGTCAGGTATCTCCAAAATAGGACTAAGCGTGTGGGGAAACGAGGGTTTCTCACACGCTTAGTTATTTCCCAACTTTCCGCTTTTGACCAGATGGGCCCACCCCGCCTAATATCTGCCTCCTCACCAGAGACTGCTGGTTTCGAAGACCGCTAGGTCAACGAAGTAAATGTCGAAAGACAACCCGCATAGGTTCGAGCGGATTACCCCGCGCGTTTCTATGCGTCGGGGTTTTTTTAATTTACACGGCAGATTCCAATCTGGGGATTAAATAGAAAGGAAGCCAAATGGCTCGCCCTGATAAGGCAGCAGCGGTTGCTGAGTTGGTTGAAGACTTTAAGTCTGCCGACGCAACAGTTGTTACCGAATATCGTGGTCTTACAGTGACCGCTATTAAGGAGCTACGTCGTTCACTTGGTTCCGAAACTAAGTACAAGGTAGCTAAGAACACGCTCGTAAAGATTGCTGCAAAGGAAGCTGGTGTGCAGGTTGATGATGCACTTCTCACCGGTCCAACTGCGGTCGCTTTTGTTAAAGGCGATTCAGTAACAGCGGCAAAGAGCCTAAAGAACTTCCAGAAGGAGAATCCATTCCTTGTTATTAAGGGTGGAATCTTCGAAGGCAAGGCAGTAACCACAGCTGAAATCATGAAGCTCGCGGATCTCGAATCACGCGAAGTTCTATTGGCCAAGCTAGCTGGTGCAATGAAGGCATCTATGGCAAAAGCAGCACGCGCATTTGATGCACTTCGTATTAAGAGAGAGGCAGAGGCTGGAGCTCCAGCTGCTGCAACCACCCCTGCTGCAGAAGCAGCACCTGTCGCAGAAGCCGCAACACCTGAAGCAACTTCAGAGGTTGTAGCCGAAGCTGTCGCAGAAACTTCTGCAGAAACAGCTGCACCGCAAGCTGAAGCAACAACAGAACCAACTGATTCCACAGAAAACGCGTAAAGAAAAGGAAAAATAAAAATGGCAAAGCTCAGTACTGAAGACCTATTGGGTCAATTCAAGGAAATGTCACTTGTCGAGCTCTCAGATTTCGTAAAGGCTTTTGAAACAGAGTTCGATGTAACCGCAGCAGCTCCAGTAGCTGTAATGGCAGCAGGCGGAGCAGCAGCAGGCGGAGAAGCCGCAGCAGCTCAGGATGAGTTCACAGTTATCATCGAAGATGCTGGCTCACAGAAGATCGCTGTTATTAAGGAAGTTCGTGCCCTTAACTCATCACTCGGTCTAAAGGAAGCTAAGGATCTAGTAGATGCAACTCCAGCCACCGTGCTTGAGAAGGCAGATAAGGCAACAGCAGATAAGGCAAAGGCAGCTCTTGAGGCGGCCGGTGCAAAGGTTTCTGTTAAGTAATTACCTGCTAACCAGCTCTCGAAAGGGCCCTCCTTATACAGGGGGGCCTTTTCATTTTCCCCGAATAGCCCCGGATTAGACATCGGCGTGTCGTGGGGACTATCCTGACCCCTCGCACAAAATTCTAGGGTCAGGCATATAGCGGCTGAGGCCTTACGTTCGCTGTGCGAAAAGTAAAGTCCGAAACTTTTAAGTAGTGAAAACTTTGGAAGGACATCTCTTGGCCGCGAAAACGAAATCATCTGCACCACAACGTATTTCTTTCGCCAAGATCCGCGAACCACAAGAAGTTCCAAATCTATTAGCTCTCCAAATTGAGAGCTTTGATTGGCTGCTCGGAAACGATGCGTGGCGCGCCAGACTTGGCAAAAATGAAAGACCAGATCGAGGAGAAATTCCTAAGACATCTGGACTCGAGGAAATCTTTGAAGAGATTTCTCCAATCGAAGATTTCCAGGGATCGATGTCACTGTCATTCCGTGATCATCGTTTCGAACCTGCGAAGTATTCAATTGCCGAATGCAAAGAGCGCGATATTACTTACGCAGCTCCGCTATTCGTAACAGCAGAGTTCACCAACAACATCACTGGTGAAATTAAATCTCAGACCGTCTTCATGGGTGACTTCCCATTGATGACACCACGCGGCACCTTTGTTATTAATGGTACCGAGCGTGTTGTTGTTTCACAGTTGGTTCGTTCTCCAGGTGTTTACTTTGAGCGCACAGTTGAGAAGACCGCTGACAAAGATATTTACACTGCAAAGATCATTCCTAGCCGCGGTGCATGGCTAGAGTTTGAAATCGATAAGAAGGATTTCGTTGCAGTACGTATTGATCGTAAGCGTAAGCAATCCGTCACCGTATTCTTGAAGGCGCTTGGTTGGACCAATGACCAAATCCTTGAAGAGTTCGGCGAGTACGATTCAATGAAGGAAACTCTTGCTAAGGACAACGTAAATACTCAAGATGAAGCGTTGTTGGATATTTATCGCAAGATGCGTCCGGGTGAGCCACCTACCAAAGAGGCTGCGCAAACCCTTATAGAAAACCTATATTTCAACCCAAAGCGCTATGACTTGGCCAAGGTCGGTCGCTTCAAGGTTAATAAGAAGTTAGGTCTAGAGCTTGATCTAACTAAGTCATTGCTCGCTATTGATGACATTGTCGGAACTATCCGTTACCTCGTTGCGCTACACAAAGGCGAGGCGCTGATTGATCTAGGCAAGCAGGTTCGTGTTGAGATCGACGATATCGATCACTTCGGAAACCGTCGTCTTCGTACCGTTGGTGAATTGATTCAAAACCAGGTACGTGTTGGTTTGTCTCGTATGGAGCGCGTTGTTCGCGAACGTATGACAACTCAAGATGTAGAGGCAATTACTCCACAAACATTGATTAACATCAGACCAATCACCGCGGCAATCAAAGAGTTCTTCGGAACCTCACAGTTGTCACAGTTCATGGATCAAACAAATCCAATCTCCGGTCTAACACACAAGCGTCGTCTTTCAGCGCTTGGACCTGGTGGACTTTCACGTGATCGCGCGGGCTTCGAAGTTCGTGACGTTCACCCATCTCACTACGGTCGTATGTGTCCAATCGAAACCCCTGAAGGACCAAACATCGGTCTAATTG
>VERG01000028.1 GCA_018882885.1 Candidatus Nanopelagicaceae bacterium
ATCCTGGACCCTGGGCTTCAAAGGCCCATGTGCTAGCCACTACACAATGGAGGAACCTGAATTCTATTGGGTCAGGCTCGCTGCTACTAACCGCGGCGGTGCAGGGTTAAGCGCTTTCAATCACCCGAGCGCCTGGGACCGGACCTGCCGCCCGAACCACATTTCCAACAACGCCACTTGAGGTCAAAGCCACTACTAAATCAAGTGCGTGATCCTCATTCTCCGCCAAAAATGCAACTGTGGGACCAGAGCCAGATACCAAACCACCTAAAGCTCCGTAATCCATTCCAACATCAAGTATCAAACGTAAAGCCGGCTTTAATGAACAAGCCGCTGGTTGAAGATCATTTGATAAAGCTTTTCCTAACGCAACAGCATCACCTGCACTCAAAGCCTGCATTAAAGAGTCACTGATGTGCGGTGGTGCTACCTGTAGACCTTCTCGCAATCGATCACACTCTTGATAAACAGCAGGGGTTGATAATCCAGAGCTAGAAAGCGCTAACACCCAGTTGTAATTACCGCGTGACAACACTGGAGTTATTTGATCACCGCGTCCAGTACCAATCGCGGTACCGCCGGAGATAGTAAATGGAATGTCAGCGCCTAACTCGGAGCCGATTTTCTCCATTTCGCTTCGACTTAATCCCAAACCAAATAAAGCATCAATTCCAACAATTGTTGCACCGGCATCTGCACTGCCACCTGCCATACCACCTGCAATTGGAATCTCTTTAGTTAAGGTGATTTCTAAGCCGTCAGTAATCTCAAACTTCTTACACATTAACTCTGCCGCTTTAAAAGCTAAATTATTTTTATCAAGTGGAAGTAACTCACTGACCTTTCCAGAAGCTTTTAGAGAGATACCGGATTTATCGGCACAAGAAATACGAACATCATCAAAAAGTGAAACCGCTTGAAAAACAGTAGCCACTGGATGGTAACCATCTGCCTGAAGTGGACCAACCGAGAGTTGCAGATTGATCTTTCCGGGGGCGCGCGTCACCACGTATGAGGGCATGTGGCGAGCGTATTACTTTGTTCTCTTTAACGCCTATCTAATTGCTTGGCGATAGCGGCAAATCTCTCAACAGAGAGGGCCTCTCCGCGAGTGGTGGGCTCCACTCCCGCCGATAACAAAGCGGCTTCCGCCGCAGCTGAACCGCCATATATATCAGCATAAATTGCCCGCAACATTTTGCGACGTTGGCCAAAGGCGCGATCGATTAACTCAAAGGTGCGAAGCCGCAAACTCTCATCCCCTAATGGCTCATGTCTTACAAACTTTACAAGCGAGGAATCAACATTAGGAACCGGCCAAAAAACAGAGCGAGAGACGGAATCAGCCAGAATCATGTCGCTCCACCAGGCTGCCTTTGCACTTGGTACACCATAAGTTTTGCTTCCTGGCTTGGCCGCCAAACGTTCAGCTACCTCCGTTTGCACCATAACAACTCCGGAGGTTATGGAGGGGAACCGCTCTAGAAAATTCAACAGAACCGGCACTGAAACGTTGTAAGGCAGATTCGCCACGAGCTTTGTGGGATTTCCGGGGATATCAAAAACCTGCAAGGCATCTTGATTCATAATCTGCAGATTGCCATCGGCAACGCCATGTTCTTTTGCAGTGATGGGAAGTTGTTTTGCAAGTCGCTCATCTATTTCGATCGCAGTCACTTTTTTGGTGGCTTGCAGCAGCGCCAAGGTTAAAGAGCCAAGACCTGGACCAATTTCTACAACATGATCGCCTTGACTAATTACCGCAAGGCGAACAATTTTCTGACAGGTATTGGCATCAATAACAAAATTCTGTCCAAGTGATTTCGCGGGATGTACATCTAACTGCTCAGCCAGCGCACGAATTTCCGCCGCACCTAAGAGAGAGATACTCATGATTTAAAAGATCCGAAAATGCGTTCGGCATTAGCGCTAATTGCGGTAGCCAATTCAGATAATGGTTCATCCCGCTCGGCTGCGATAAAACGCAAAATATTGGGTATTTGGGCCGGCGTATTAAGCGCCCCCCGATGTGGTGTTGGTGCTAGAAAAGGCGAGTCAGTTTCTACTAATAATTGATTCAAAGGCACCAGTTTTACCGCTTCCCTTAATTGCGGAGCATTTTTAAAGGTAACTGTCCCCGCGAAAGAGAGTATGTAGCCCTTATCGATGCACTCCCGGGCCATGTCAGCATCACCTGAAAAGCAATGAAACACAGTTTGATTTGGCGCACCAACCTCATCCAGAGTATCTAGAACGGCACGATGAGCATCTCGATCATGAATCACTAAAGCTTTATTGTGTCGCTTAGCCATTTCGATATGTCTTTTAAATGAGTAGCGCTGTTTGTCCTGCAGTTCGGGCTCGGTGCGAAAGAAATCTAATCCCGTCTCCCCAATTGCTCTAACTCTAGGATGTGAGGCGAGTTGATCGATAATCGACAGATCCTTTTCTAGATCTTCAACAACAGGCGCTTCATTGGGATGTAAAGCGACGGCTGCTAAGACCTGGTTATTCCATATCTCAGCCAAACGCACACACCACTCAGATTGCTCAGCTGAGTAACCCACTTGCACAATCCGGTCGATTCCAACTGATGCCGCCTCTGTTAAAACTCTTTTTATTTCAGGATGATCTGGCTCAGTATTTGTGACGATTTCTAAGTGAGCATGAGAGTCGACGCAATTGACTGGAAGAGGTTCAGGTAGCGGAGCCGGCTGTCTATCCAAATCTCGATTGTGACGATCAGCCATTTAGATTAATTAACTCTCTAAATCAGCCAGACGAGGAAAGAGGATCTCGCCCTTAGTGATCTTGGAACCTGCTGGAAGTTGTCCCCACTTGGAAACCTCCGAGATCTTTTGCACACCAATCTCTCCCAAAGTATCTGCCGCACCAAGAGAATTCCAAAGCTTCTGAGTTGCAATTGGCATTATCGGATGCAGTAAAACCGCCAAGGCGCGCAGCGCTTCTGCAGTGTTGTAGAGAATTTCATCAAGTTCGGCCTTGCGGCTTTCATCTTTAGCAACAGCCCAAGGCTCTTTTGCGGTGACATAACCATTAACCTGTTTACAAAACTCCATAATCTGATTGATTCCGCCCTGAAAATCCAAAGCACAGATTGCTTCATCTGCCGCTTTAACCGTCTTATCTAATGCAGCTGAAAGTTCTGAGTCTTTCGCAACCGCCGGCAAAGTTCCGGAACAGTACTTTTCCACCATCGCAGCTAAGCGGGAGGCTAGATTTCCAAAGTCATTGGCAAGCTCTGAGGTGTATCGCGCCGCCATATCCTCCCAAGAGAATGATCCATCGCTGCCAAATGGAATTGCCCGCATAAAGTAATAACGAAATGCATCTACCCCAAAGTGCTTTGTGATATCAGATGGCGCAATTCCAGTTAATTTACTTTTGCTCATTTTTTCGCCACCGACCAATAACCAGCCGTGGGCAAAAACCTTTTTTGGCACTGGCAGCTCGGCGGCCATCAACATTGCAGGCCAAATCACAGCATGAAAACGCAAAATATCTTTTCCAACGAGATGAACATCGGCTGGCCAAGTCTTTGAAAAGAACTTACCGCCTGCAGAATCTGCCGGATCAGTTAATCCGACTGCGGTCGCGTAATTTAGTAACGCATCAAACCAAACATAAACAACCTGCTTGGTATCCCAAGGTACTGGAATTCCCCAATTAAATGTCGAGCGAGAGATTGATAGATCAGATACACCACCTTCTAAAAATGAAATAACTTCATTTCTAGCGCTAGCTGGTTCACAAGCCTCTGGATTGTTTTTGTAATGGTCGAGCAATGGTTGAACAAAAGCGGAGAGTTTAAAAAACCAGTTAGTTTCGCTGAGCATCTCTACAGGCTTGGAGTGAATCTTGCACTTTCCTTCATCAAGATCTCCAGGGAGTTTGAACTCCTCACAACCTACGCAATATGGGCCTTCATACTTACCTTCATAAATAAAACCTTTTTCCATCAGCCCTTGCAAAAACTTCTGCACCCGCTCCATATGTCGCGGTTCGGTAGTGCGAATAAAGTCATCGTTGGCGATTTCTAGATGCTGCCAAACTGGCTTCCAAGCCTCTTCAACTAATCTGTCACACCATTGTTGGGGCGGGGTGTTGTTGGCCTCTGCCGTGCGCATAACTTTTTGGCCATGTTCATCGGTTCCCGTTAAAAACCAGACCGATTCACCTTTTTGTCGGTGCCATCGGGTTAGTAAATCTCCGGCAACGGTCGTATAGGCATGACCAATGTGGGGCGCATCATTTACATAGTAAATAGGCGTGGTCAGGTAGAAGGATTTGCCGGACATGGAGGGAAGTCTATCTATTTATCTTGCACCATGATGTCAAAGACTTTGCGCTTGGGCAGGTGCAGCTCTTTGGCCACTATCGAAATCGCTTCCTTACGGGTAATGCCTGAGGCTTCGTAATGTTTTACTAATTCAGCAATCTGCGCATCAGATTTTTCTGCTGCATCAGGAACATAACCTGCAACAACAATAGTGAACTCGCCCAACATCTCTTTGCTAAGACTCCACTCAAGAAGTTCCTCTGCCGTCCCTCTAACCGTTTCCTCATAAGTCTTGGTTATTTCTCTGCATATTGCCATCTGTCGATTAGCACCAAACTCCTCTTTGATTGCCGCAATGGTTTCAGTGATGCGATGTGGTGCTTCAAACAAAACCAAGGTACGAGTTTCATTGGCTCGCTGTGCAAACCATTCCTGTCTTGCCCCACTGGTGCGAGGAGGAAATCCGTCAAAAGCAAAGCTGTCGGTCGGCAATCCCGATAAGGCCAAGGCTGCTAGTACCGCACTTGGTCCTGGAATTACCGTTAACTTGAAGTTGTTATCAATCGCCATTCGAGCGGCTCGGAATCCTGGATCACTAACAGATGGCATACCCGCATCAGTCACCAACAAAACTCTTTTGCCATTGCGAAGAGCGGTTGAGATCTCTTCTAACCGCTCACTTTCATTTCCCTCAAAAAAAGAGATTATCTGTGCCGAGCAATTTAAACTTAAATCCTTACAAAGTCGCAAAAAGCGACGGGAGTCTTCTGCAGCTACTAAATCAGCTGTTGTAATTGCCAATTTGAGACGTTCAGAAGCATCTCCGATATTTCCTAATGGCACCGCTGCTAAAACCAACTCGCTCACACCACCATTATGGAGGTGTTTTTGGTGATGAGTATCCTTGTGCCTGATGAAGCGGCCCCATTTCCTCGCGCTACTTTCAATTTTGCTATTTAGCGCTCTAACTAGATTTATAAATCTGGGCCGGCCCCCTGAGTTGGTTTTTGATGAGGTTTATTACGTTGATGGGGCAAGAGACTATCTAGCCCATGGTGTCGAACTAGATAAAGGCGCTGCCGAGTTCATAGTGCATCCACCTATAGGTAAATGGTTAATCGCCTTTGGGATCAAAGTATTTGGCGACAACCCCTTCGGTTGGCGGTTCACAGCAGCTCTAATCGGAACCGTATCAATAATGCTGGTTTATTTGATTGCAAAGCAGTTATTCAAAGCTGAGTTTATTAGCTTGGTGACAGCAGCTTTGATGGCGCTAGATGGATTACATCTAGTTATGTCACGGACCGCCTTGCTTGATATTTTCCTTTCATTTTTTATTCTGCTCGCTTTCTACTTATTAATAAAGGAAAAGTTGTGGTGGGCGGGAGTTGTATTTGGATTAGCGCTCGGAACCAAGTGGAGTGCGATTTATGTCCTGGCAGCGGTCGGCATCTATTTACTCATAGCGCAGCGCCGCTTTCTGTTAACTCCAATTCAATTTGGTTTACTGCCTTTAGTGGTTTACATATCAAGTTGGTTTGGTTGGTTCTTAAACTCTGATGGATGGAGCCGTAACTCAAAAGGTAATACTTTGGCATCTTTGATTAATTACCACAGAGAGATTCTGAACTTTCATACCGGCCTAACAACTGATCACTCCTATCAAGCCAGTGCATGGAACTGGTTGATTCTCGGTCGACCTACCTCTTTCTTCTACGATGATCCCAAGAGTTGCGGAGCCGAGAGTTGTTCTCAAGAGGTCTTGGCAATTGGAACACCAATACTTTGGTGGGCCGGTCTGGTAGCAATCTTTGTTGCGATGGGCTACTTCCTATACCGACGCGAAAAAAGCAATGGTTTGATTTTGCTCTTTTTACTCTCCAGCTACCTGCCTTGGTTAGCTTTTCCTGAACGCACTACATTTTTCTTTTACGCCATCGCCTTCCAACCATTCTTAATTCTCTGTATTGGATTTGTATTAAATAAGTTCTTAGAAAATGAAGCGACCCGAAAACTTCGCCAGCAGTACACATTGGCTGGAGTTGCTGTCGTAGCGCTGTGTTTTGCCTACTTTTTCCCGGTTTTTGTAGGACAGATAATTAATTACTCAGATTGGTATGCGCGGATGTGGTTTAGTAGCTGGATTTAATTACTGACCAGCAGCTCGATATTGCCGCAGATGTTCTTCCATCGCATCTGCTTGTTCTTGATCAAATATCTGATCTGATTTAGGGGCCATCGCCTCTCGCATGGCACGCTCCTGGGCTTCGCTCCACGCGCCAGGGACTGTTAGATCAATGGTGCGCTTTTGTGGTGCAGCTTTTGGAGCATTCACATAACTTGGTGTCGGTACTGGAGTTGGCTCCCAAGTTTCGCGGGACTTCTCTGCGCTGCCCTTCGGCAATATCACAATGCTCTGCACCTCTTGGGAATAACTAGCAACTCGCTCTGATAACGGGGTCCACTGTTCTTCAGAGATATTAAGGGTGGTCTGAACTCTTTTTGCTCGAGCAATTAACTCTGCATACCTTCCAGCTGTTGGCTTTGTTGCGCTTTGTTGGTGCAATGTAGCGCGCTTAAGCTCTTCCTGCATGGAAAAAACCTGATGTCTAGCATGTACAACATAAAGAACAAATGCAGAGACTGGAAGTGCGATTGCAGATAGTGAAACCAATCCAAACATCGCAAGAGCGGATACCAAAACTGTCGATGCGCAGATGCCAGCAAAGGTTAATCTGCGATTAGAAATCTGCTGTTCCCGCTTTGCTAATAAAGCTTCGTAATCCGGCGCTGCATTACCTGAGGTAACACCAACTACCTTCATAGTTTTTTCAAATTTTTCTACGGTACGTCCTGATACCTCTTCATGTGTGGAGATCCAACGGGGCAGGAAGTAGGCAATCCACATGCCTACGATGATTAAGTAAATAAAACCTGATCCCACGAGTGATAACCCTAAAGGCAGGATTCGGACTTTTAGGGTATTTCCCCCCTACTTCCAGCAAAAAATTTTCAGTTATTTACAGCCGCGGATTTTCCTTTACATAACAAAGATGGTCCCGCCAAGCTCCATCAATATGTAAATATCGAGGGCGTAACCCTTCAAAAACATAACCAGACTTCTCTGCAACCCGTTTTGATGCGATGTTCTCAGGTCTTAGATTAATTTCGATTCTATGTAAACCAAGTTCCTCAATCCCATACCTAGTCAGCTCTCGAACCGCTCGAGTTGTAAGCCCTTTATTGGCGAATTTTTGGTCAATCCAATAACCAATATGTCCACCACGATATGCGCCATATGAAATGCCGCCCAAAGTTATCTGTCCGATTAACTCTCCCTCAAACCAAATCGCGAGTGAAATGGATCTGCCGGCACGACCCTCTTTATTGTGGATCTGCACCATCTCTATAAAGGTAGGAAGGTTCTTGTTTTCTTCAGCAATTGGTGAGGTGGCCTCCCATGGCGAGAGCCACTCCCGATTTCTTCTCCTAGTACTTAACCATGAACTGCGATCCCGAATTCTTAAGGGGCGCATCGTTATCTCCCCATCATTGAGAATCAAAGGCCAGTGGTTTCTAGAAACGCGCGCCATGTCAGATTCTTAGTTGAAGCGCCGTTCGAGAAGAAGAACCTCAACCTCAGCGCCGGCACTCAATGCCGCAACTGAATCTGGCACCACAACTAAACCAGTCGCATCTGAAAGTGTTACTAGTTCTTCTTGGTTTTCTAATGCGGAAACCGATCTCATGCCATTGTTTTCATCAGATAGCACAGCGCGAACAAAAGCGGTTTTGCCAACTTCACCAGTTGCATCATTTTTTAATTTAGCTTTGATTACTGGACGATGAATGTCATGCAATCCCAACATACTTCGAATCATGGGGCGGACAAAAAGTTCGGTAGAGATATAGGCATAGATTGGATCACCGGGCAGAACTACTACCGGTGTGCGATCCGGACCGATACTTCCAAAGGCATGTTTGCCCGTTCCCTTAATGAGCGGGGTTAGCTCCCGAACCTGACCGAGCTGCTGCAATACTGAGTAAATCAATGCAAATGAGTCATCATGGCTCTCGCCGCAAATCACAACTAAATCGGCGCGCACCAACTGATCCTCAACTACATCTTTTAATTGCTCAGCTGTTTCCGGAATGGTGTGCACCCGATAACCCACCGCTCCTGCTTCCTTAACCGCGGTAGTTAGTAGCCAGGAGTTGGTCTCGTACTCATCTTCCCTGTCCCGTAAAGGAGAACCCGGTTCAACCAAATCAGCACCTGCGGAGATAACAACTACTCGTGGCTGTGGTCGAGTGGGCAGATGATCTAAACCGGCAAAAGCTGCCAACCCAATCTGTGTTGAGCGAATTCTTGAGCCGGCTTTCATAATAGTTTTGTCATTGGAGATTACATCTACTGCCAAGGTCGCGCCATGCGCATCCATTAATGGCATATCAAATGCCGCAAGAGGTTTTGCCAGCGTCAATAACTCATTGGCGAACTCCGAGAGTTTTATAGTTTCGCTCACGCCGTAACCATACTTTGAACCTACGCTATTCCCGTGGATATCACCGCTAAAAAAGAGGCGAAACGCATCAAAGCTGAGATGCGAAAAAGGTTTCGCGCAGAAAGAGAGTTTTTAGTGGTAGAAAGTGACTGGCAACATCTTTTGGATACCCAAGAGATTTCCCAAGCCCAGGTAGTTGCGAGTTATGTTTCTTATGGTTTTGAGCCAGATACCAAATTTCTAAATCAGGAGTTGCAACGACTCGGCAAGATGGTGCTCACCCCTCACATGTTGGAGGATAAAGATTTGGAGTGGCATACCGCTGAGGGTGTGGTTTTTACCGGAGAGATTGATGTTGTAATCATGCCTGCGCTTCATATTGATAGAAATGGAAATCGCTTGGGACAAGGTGGCGGTTCATATGATCGCGCTTTGGCTCGTACCAAAGCATGGCGAGTGGCTTTGGTATATCCGGGAGAGTTATCTAGTGAAGAGGTGCCCAATGAACCTCATGATCAAAAGGTAAATGCGGCGGCTACAGCAGAGATTTTGGTCAGATTTACAGCACAGAGTTGAGGTTGCGGGCCATAACCAATCTTTGAATCTGATTGGTGCCTTCGTAAATTTGAGTTAGTTTCGCATCACGCATCATGCGCTCGACTGGATAATCACTTACATAGCCATAACCACCCAACACCTGAACCGCATCAGTGGTTACCTTCATAGCAATATCAGTTGCATAGCATTTTGAAGCAGCTGAGAAGAAGGTTAAATCATCAGTAAGTGATTCACTCTTGCTGGCCGCGGCATAAGTTAGTTGACGGGCCGCTGCAATCTCCATCGCCATATCAGCCAACATGAATTGAACCGCTTGAAAATCAAAGATTGATTTACCAAATTGTTTTCTCTCATGAGCATATTTGGTGGCGACTTCAAAAGCACCTTGTGCAATTCCTAATGCTTGGGCAGCAATTGTGATTCGGGTGTGATCTAAAGTCTTCATCGCTAATCCAAAGCCGCCGCCAATGTCGCTAATACGGCGATCATCGCCGAGCTCCACATTGTCGAAATAAACCTCTCGGGTTGGCGATCCCTTAAAGCCCATCTTCTTTTCATGAGCGCCAAATGAAACTCCGGCATCGCTCTTTTCAACTACAAAAGCGGTAATTCCTTTTGATCCTTTTTCTGGATCAGTTGAAGCCAAAACTGTGTAGTACTCAGAGAATCCGGCATGTGAAATCCACTTTTTACTTCCATTCAATACCCAACCATCACCTTTGCGAACCGCGCGGGTCTTCATGCTGGCGGCATCTGAGCCGGCCTCTGACTCTGACAAGCAGTATGAAAAACCTTTTCCTTGTGCCAGTGGAGTCAGCCATCTCTTTTTCTGCTCTTCGCTGCCACCAAGCATTAATGGAACTGAACCCAATTTGTTTACCGCTGGAATTAAGGATGATGAGGCGCAAACTCGAGCAACCTCTTCAATAATTATTACAACTCCAAGAGCGTCAGCACCTTCGCCGCCATATTGAGTAGGAACATGTGCTGCTGCTAATCCTGCCGCTTGCAGCGCGTCAAATGCTTCTTGTGGGAATCGAGCCTGCGCATCAACATCATGTGCAAAAGGTTGAATCTTTTTATCAGCGAGGGATCTGACACTATCTCTTAGCGCTTGGTACTCATCAGGCAATGTAAAGAGCGGCTCCATGGCGGCAATACTACTTTGGATTCTCTTTCTCATCTCGGGCAGCTAAATTCTCTAGGTAGGCGTTGTACTCCGCTAAATCAACCTTAGAACGCCGGTCGGCACGTTTTGCCTCCTTCGCATCGCTGCGCATCCATTGAATAAATGTGGCAATCAGGGCAATGACAATTGGGATTTCTCCCATAGCCCAACCAATAGCGGCCCCGGCCTTTTGATCACTCAACAAATCAGTTGCCCAAGGTCGTTCTAATAATTGGTAATAACCTCCATCAATCAAGTTATTTGCCGACATCAAAGCGACAGAAAAGAAAGCGTGAATGCTCATCGCAGCAAGCAACATAACTACTCGAACCAAATGGTGAACTTTTCTGGGATTAGGATCGATGCCGACAATTACATGGAAAAACAACAATCCAGCCGCAATGAAATGTAAATCCATAATCATGTGACCGAAGTGTCCGCTCATTAACTCGCCAAACAAAGGTGTGAAGTAAAGTGCAAAAAGCGAGCCATCAAAAATTGCCAAGGCAACGATGGGATGGGTCCATATTCCAGTCATTCGCGAATTCAAAGCGGCTAATAAAGCTCCGCGCAGACCACGCTCGCCTTTTTCTCTTCCAATAGGAAGGGTGCGTAGAGCTAATGTAATCGGCGCGCTCAGCACAATCGCAATCGGTGCAATCATGCTCAAGATCATGTGAGCAATCATGTGATACTGAAAGGAGAAATGTGCATACAAACCTACTCCGCCACTAGTGGAGTAATCAAGAAGTGAGATTCCGATTGCAAAGGAAATGGTTCTACCGACTGGCCACTTATCACCACGTCGAGATAGCGCAACAACACCGCGGATATAAAGTGCGGTAGCAAATATCAATACTCCCAATATCAAGCCATTTGCTTCATACTCAAAAAAGACTCGGGAAAGAGTTGGTGCCTCAGGCATTGATATGCCAACTAACTCCCTCACTTTGTCGAACTCAATAACGCCAGTCTCTTCAGGAGTAAAACGGTTGAGCAACGCGCCAATACCCATAATCAAGGTAATTACCGTTAATTCAAGCGGCAGTAATCGGTTGACTGATATTTGTTTCCTGACTCTGCTGGCGATAACGAAAACTACTAGCGTCAATAAAATTTTTATTCCGACTAATAGGCCATATGAAGTAAACCAATCCTGCGATAACCGCAATCTGGTCCAGGCATTGGCAATTCCGCTGCCAACCACGGCGATTGAAGACCAGAGTGCGATATTAGAGACGCGAGCAAAAGCTAACTCTCTCTCGCTTTGGGACATGAATTGCAATGCAAAAACCGCTCCCAACCAAAATGAGATAGCCAAGACATGGATGATCAGTGATCCAATCGCCAATCCATGACTTCCTTGTGAACTGGAGTGACTCTGGAAAATCGGAGCAAGTGAACCGCTTAACGCGACAACTAACAACCAGAAGGCTCCACCAGTTTTACGAAGCGCTCTGGAAAATACAAAAACAATTATTGCTGTAACAACTTGATAAGCCAGCAACTTTCCCAGAGTCACTTGAGTGATAAAGGAGCGGAAAATATTGCCGCTCAACGCATTCACGAAATTGCTCTCAAAGATGTTAGCTAGAGTTGATACTAAATTTCCGAACGCAGCAACAACCCATAAGCCTGAGAATATGAAAAGGAGTTTTTGTGTTCTCTCTGCTGAGCTTTGGAAAAAGCCATCACGTTCCGGGAGCAAGAAAGCCAGAGATATTAAAGTTCCGACGACCAACACAGAGAGCGCTGTGTTAGCTAAATCGAAAATCACTTTTCTCCCCGTCCTGGTAGCCCGCCTCAATTAGCGTGGCCTAATGCTCATCCCTTAGATTACGCCCGTGCCTACCTATCAATACCAATGTAACGCCTGTGAACATGCCTTCGAGGTGGTGCAATCCTTCACAGATGCACCCATTTCGGCATGTCCGGAGTGTGGCAAGGATGTGCGCAAGATTTATTCAAATGTTGGAATTGTTTTCAAGGGATCCGGTTTTTATAAGACCGATTCTGCAAGTAGCAAAACTGAAAGCAAAAGCTCTTCTAGCGACTAGCCGCCGTGATGTGGGGGTTTGTCCCCTTTGATTTCATCATCGCGAGTGACATCTATCTCGTAATCAACCTCGTCAGAGGTCACAGAAGGAAGTATTTCACTCACAACATTAGTATGCCATCATGTTTGAATCACTTGGCCATGTCATCGCACGTCATAAGAAATTTGTCTTATCGATTTTCTTGCTCATAACTATCTTGGCCGGCGCCATTGGGTCACAGGTCTTCAATCGCTTTGATTCAGGCGGCTACTCAGATCCGGGAAGTGACTCAGTAAAGGTTTGGGAGTATCTCGAAGACACCTTCAAAGTAAAGGATCCAGCGGTCGTCTTAGTGGTTGATGGCAAAGATAAATCGGTTGATGACCCAGCGGTTGTTGCTCAAGCCCAACAAATCGAATCTGAAGTAAGAAATGAATCCAGCGTGGAAAGCGTAATCTCTTATTGGTCAGCTGGGGGTGCACCATCACTTAAGAGTAAGGATGGAACCGCAGCCTTCATTTTTGTTTACTTGAAATCTACCGACTTCACAGAGATTGATAGAGCTGGTGGTTATTTCCAAGATAAATACGATGGCAAAAAGGGTGACATTGAAATCTATGCTTCCGGTGGTGCGGTTTTTGCAAATGCAATCAATGGCAGAATTCAAGATGATTTGAAATTATCAGAGGCCATTTCAATTCCACTTACCTTCCTACTTCTAATTCTGGTATTTGGTGCGATGGCAGCATCAGCTATGCCACTAGTAGTTGGAATTACCGCCATTCTCGGAACTTTCCTAGCTCTATACCTCTTGACCTTTGTAACAGATGTGAGTGTTTTCGCTCTAAATCTAACTACCGGTTTGGGTCTCGGATTAGGAATTGATTACGCCTTATTAATAGTGAACCGTTTTCGAGAAGAGTTACACAAGGGACTGTCTAACGAAGATGCGGTCGTCAACACATTACGCACCGCAGGAAAGACTGTCTTTTACTCAGGTTTGACAGTGGTACTTACCTTAATTTCACTTACTTTTTTCCCGCAAAATTTCTTGAAATCAATGGGCTACTCCGGAGCGGTTGTGGTTGCTCTTGCGGTCGTTGGAGCTTTAGTTCCACTACCAGCAATCCTTGCCTTAATCGGAAACAAAGTAGATAAAGGTGTGGTTAGAAAGAGCGGCATTAAGCCAAAAGATGATGGCAGATGGGCACAGCTAGCACGCTTTGTAATGAAGCGTCCCATAACAGTAGTTACAGCTTCCTCTTTAGTGTTATTACTACTAATTGCCCCAATCGCCAACATCAAATTCAGTCAGGTAGATAGCAGAGTTCTACCGAAGGATGATCGGGCTTACATTGCCTCAGCTTTCATTGCTGATGAATTTCCTGGGCAAGAAAGCAATCCAATTGAGATCATCTTTCCAACGGGCGCCAATCAAACCGCAGAGATTGCCGCTTACTCACAAAGCTTGGCTACTGTCCCTGGGGTCATAAGAGTTGGAACACCAGAAACTGTGGGTGAAAGTGTGCGTTTAGTTGCGATTCACTCAATGCCACCAAGAACTCCGGAAGCTGAAGAGCTAATTCACAAGATTAGAGATTTGAATTCACCAAATGGAACACTGGTGGGAGGCGTTGCGGCAGATTACGCCGACACACAAGGTGCAATCTCCGAAACGCTTCCGAAGGTCGCAGGTTGGATTATCTTTACAGTGCTTCTTCTACTGTTCTTCTTCACGGGTTCGATTCTCTTGCCAATCAAAGCCATCATTCTTAACTTCGCATCATTGGCGGCGACTATGGGTGTTCTTACCTGGATATTTATCGATGACAATCTCAGCTTCTTAGTTGGTGATTTCATAAACACCGGAACTTTGGATACCAGCACAATGGTTCTTGTTGCGGTTGTTGCCTTTGGTTTATCAATGGATTACGAGGTATTCCTGCTCTCCCGTATCAAAGAGGAGCATGATGCCGGTAAGGCAAATATCGAATCAGTTGCTTACGGACTGCAAAAGTCAGCTCGCATCATTACTGCAGCTGCATTTATCTTGGCCGTTGTCTTTGCCGCATTCATCATCAGCGGTGTTACTTCTATCAAGATGATGGGCTTTGGAGTTGCCTTTGCAATTCTTTTAGATGCCACCCTCATTCGCGCCTTCTTAGTACCTGCGCTTATGCGTTTGTTCGGAGAATGGAACTGGTGGGCACCGAAAGCTCTAAAGCGGTTCCAAATTAATCACTAGGTAAGCACTAGAGAAGTTAGACTGCGGCGGTGGATTTGATCGCATCGCTGCAGTGTGCAGATAAACCAGGCATCGTCCATGCCATGACCAGCTCCGTTCTGGCCGCTGGCGGCAACATTATTGAGAACCAGCAGTTCACCGATCCAGTAACAAATACCTTTGTAATGCGCACCCGCTTTGAAACCAGCTCTACATTGGCGCAAGCACAAAAGGTTTTAAGTGATGGTCTCTCCCAGTTTGAACCTCACTTATCGATTCGCGACAACGCAGTTCCTAAGCGGGCGCTCGTCATGGTTACAAAAGAAAGTCATTGTCTAAGAGATCTGCTCTATTTGCTCGAACTTGGCGAACTACCCATTGAAATTCCACTAGTAGTCAGTAATCGCGAGGATTTAAAGAGTTTAGTCGAGTCCCATGGCACAAAATTTGTTCACATTCCAGTCACTGACACCAACAAGGCTGCTGCTGAAGCACAAATATCCCAATTGATTAAATCGGAATCTATCGATTTTGTTGTGCTGGCAAGATACATGCAGATTCTCTCCGCAGAGTTCTGCCAACAAAACGCCAACCGAATTATCAATATTCATCACTCTTTCTTACCTGGATTCAAAGGTGCAAAGCCTTATCACCAGGCGCACTCCAAAGGGGTCAAGATAATCGGAGCAACCGCGCACTTTGTTACCTCTGATTTAGATGAAGGCCCAATAATCGAACAAGATGTTGCCCATGTAACCCATGCTTCTACCCCAGAGCAGTTGATTGCAATCGGACGCGATATTGAAAGAAGAGTTCTAGCTAAAGCGGTGCGTTTATATGCAGAGGACAAAATCTTTATTGTCGGCAATCGAACCGTCGT
>VERG01000011.1 GCA_018882885.1 Candidatus Nanopelagicaceae bacterium
GTATTGGAAACACCTTTGTTCCAAATTAATTTTTTTCCAGATTTGATACAGGTATAGGTCTTGCCCTTGGAAACTGTCTTCTGACCTACTTTTTTGCAGCTTGCGCCGGGTTTTACAGCGCTAAATACTGGGGTTGAGGCGAGTAGAGCTAATGAAAGTGCTGCGGCTATAACGCGGCCAAACTTCATGGATTAAGAGTGCCTGAATTAAGAATGGCCCGCCAGTATTTGACGGGCCAAACTTTACGTTTTATTAACTAAGCAACAACATTGATGGTGATGTTGGCTGCAACACCGGTCATCAATGAAACCTTGGCGTTGTGCTTGCCTAGGTTCTTAACATGCTTAACCAACTTGATCTTGTGGCGATCGATATCCAAACCAGTTGCGCTCTTGATAACAAGTGCAATGTCTTTTTCGGTAACAGAACCAAATAGACGACCGGTTGAACCAACCTTTGCTTTGATTTCAAGTGAAGCCTCTTCCAGCTTTGCCTTGATCTCATTGGCGTGATCCTTATCGCGGATCTCTCGGTTTTGACGAGCGCGACGGATTCCATCGATCTGTGTCTCTCCACCTTTGGACCATGCGATTGCAGATCCACGTGGAATTAGAAAATTGCGTGCATAACCATCTTTGACGGTTACAACATCACCAGCATGGCCAAGGCCTGATACTTCGCGGGTCAGGATTAGTTTCATTGTTGATACTCCTTATCGCGCTGTTGATGTGTAAGGAAGTAGCGCGACTTCGCGGCTGTTCTTTACGGCATCAGCAATCTGACGTTGGTGTTGTGTGCAGGCGCCGGTAATACGACGAGCGCGGATCTTGCCGCGATCGGTGATGTATTTACGAAGGGTGGCTACATCTTTGTAATCAATGTAGGTGACCTTGTCACGGCAGAAGCTGCATGGCTTCTTCTTAAACTTCTTATTTAACGCTGGAGAAACCTTTGGCTTCTGCTTCAGCGTCCGGTTAGAACGTGCTCCCATTGTGGTGCTCCTTGTTTTGGGCCCGCTTTTTAAGGCGGAATGGTTGGTTAATTAAAAGGGTGGTTGATCATCTGCGGTAGTGGAGGTCCATCCGCCGCCGACATTTGAAGGTGTAGACCATGGGTCGTCAGAGGATTCAGTAGGTGCGGAGAATCCACCGCCATTGCCACCAGGACGTGATGTCTTAGTGACCTTTGCGGTTGCGTTACGTAGAGAAGGACCAACCTCATCTACTTCGACTTCAAAGACGGTGCGCTTTTCGCCCTCTTTGGTTTCGTAGGAGCGCTGCTTCAAACGACCAGAAACAATAACGCGCATTCCGCGGGTTAAAGACTCTGCAACATTTTCTGCGGCTTGACGCCAAATCTGACAATTAAGGAAAAGAGTGTCTCCATCTTTCCATTCATTGGTTTGACGATCCATGTAACGCGGTGTTGAAGCGACCGTGAACTTTGCAACTGCAGCACCTGATGGTGTGAAGCGAAGCTCTGGGTCATTTGTTAAATTACCAACGAGTGTAATTTGTGTATCTCCGGCTGCCATTTTTTATCCTCTATCTACTTTATGTGGTCTCTACTTATGTGCGGATTTATTCAGGACGGACAACTTTTGTACGAAGCACAGCTTCGTTCAGATTTAGTTGACGATCCAACTCTTTGATTGCGGCTGGTTCACAGTGCATATCAACGACGGCATAAATTCCTTCGCTCTTTTTCGCGATTTCAAATGCCATACGACGTTTGCCCCAGATGTCGAGCTTGTCGACTCGTCCTCCGGATTCTTTGATGATCTTGAGATATGTCTCAAGACTTGGTGCAACTGTGCGTTCTTCTAGATCGGGATCTAGGATCACCATTAGTTCATAGCGACGCATGCGTTTAACCCACCTCCTCTGGACTCATACGGCTACGGTCTTTCCGTAGCAGGAGGGTTGCTGCGATTTCACTTGTAAAAGGCCGGGTGGCCTTAAAAGTGAAGGAGGGTAAGCCTAGCCGTGGGTACTGTCAGGGAGAAATTCGAGCAGATTGCCCTGTGAACGGGGGCGGGCTGTGCGTATCAGATTGGCGCAGAAGTAGGCCAGGCCGGCTACGCGGATAAATATGGTGAGGGCGTAGAAGTTTTCGGGGAGGCCGAACTTGGCCCCGGTGTAGCTGGCTAGGTACTGCCAGATCGCAAAGTGATACAGCGCTTCGGTACCTTGCCAGATCCAAAATGCTTTTCGTTCATGATCCTTTGTCATAGCCAGGACCGCAAGTGGTGTTAACCAAAGAATGTACTGAGGTGAGTAAACCTTTGAAATGGTGACAAAGGCGGCCACAGTTAAGAATGCGATTAGAACTAGATTTTCAAAATCGGTGCGATGTTCGGTGATTGAAAAGTAAAGCACGCCGATTGCACCTAAGGCTAAAACAAAGGCGATGATGGTTAAGTTATTTAAATTTCCGGATGGTAGATCAAGCAGCGCTGCGGCGTACCAAAGAGAGCCTAAATCATTATCTCTTTCGATATTTAATTTGAAGAAACGCCACCAACCATCAAAGCTATTTGTGGCGAAGGGCAGGTTAATTACCAACCAGGATCCAATTGTTATTAATAAATATCTTGCTAGATCTTTGAAGGCTTTGTTTTTCCAGAAGATCAGCGCGATACCAAAAAGCATTACTCCGGGATAAAACTTGGTGGCGATCGCTACCCCTAAAAATAAAGCGGAGAGATCCATTTTGTTATCTTTGTAAAAATAAAGGGAGAGCAAAGCAAATAAAACCGCGTAGATATCCCAGTTAATTAACAACGAGCCAAATACTGCGGGAGCGATCGGAAAGAGGGCAACATAATCTGGTTTTAAACGCCAGAGAATAAATACTGAGACGAAAAGTAAGAGGATTATTAGAAGTGCGTTGATATCAAAGTAGGTGCGATAGCCGCCCTGGTCATCAACCAACAAACCAGTTGCCCACATAACCACACCGGTAAGTACTGGATACTCCACGGCGTTATCAGCAGAGGCGTATGGCCATTTATCGGTGTTAATTTCTCGAGCCCCATAAAGCGCTGAGATATCGGAGTAACACATATGCACATAAACATCGGGGCTGACCCAGTTGGTGCCTCGGCAGTGATTGAACTTTAGAAAGGAGAAAAGTGCCGCGATTAGCGCAACTATGGCCACTACCCGTGCGGTTTTGATCATGGGGTTGGAACTAGGTACTTCTTAAGTGCTTTAGTGCAGAACTCAGAGAGATCTTTATTTACTCCGGTTAAATCAGCGGTGGCACACCATGTAGCGGCGGTCGCTGGCGCGATGGTTGGAACTGGATTTGGAATTGGGAAAGCTTCAGTGCCACCAATGTGGGATGGTGGTAGGAAATCTAATTTTGGTTGGCCTTTAAGTGCGACCTTCATGTACGCATTCCAAATTCTTGCTGGGAAGGAGCCGCCGGTTACTGAGGTTAAACCGCCAATACCGTTGAGTGATTGAGTGGCATCATCACGGTAAAAGGCGATTGAGGTAGCAAGTTGTGGTGTGTAACCACTAAACCAAGCAGAAGCATTTGATTGTGAGGTTCCGGTTTTACCTGCAGCAGGACGACCAAAACCACGTAACGCTGATGATGCGGTACCGGCGCGAACAACTTCACCAAGTGCGTAACTCAAATCCGCCATAACAGATTCATCAAATACCTGTTCGGTTTCAATGCGGGATTGATAAAGAATGCCTTTGTTAGGTCCTAAAACCTCTTTAACCATAAAAGGTTTGGAGCGCACACCATTGGCGGCAAATGTGGCGTAAGAGTTAGCAACATCAATAACACGTGGACTTGGCACACCAAGCACAACAGATGGTGAAGGCACCATCGCAACTGACTCTGGAATGCCGGCGCGACGGGCAACTTCAATTACTTTGTCTACACCAACTTTGATACCGAGTGGCACATAAACAGTATTGATTGATGATGCGCTGGCTTGCAGCAATGAAACATCACCAAATGATTTGTTGCCGTAATTAGAAACCTCGTAAGGACGACCATTGAAATCATCAAATATCAATGGACCGTTTCCATTCCAAACGCTGGCCAAAGAGATTCCTTGCTCGAGCGCTGCGATAAGAGCAAATGGTTTGAAGGTTGAACCAGCCTGGGTAATTCCCTGGGTGGCATCATTTAACTGGCGCTCTAAGTAATCCTTACCGCCATACATCGCAACAATCTCGCCGGTGCCGGGGCGGATAGAAACCAAGCCAATATGAAGGTTGTCTGGTGCTTTCTTTGGGGCTTGGTTAAATACCGCGGCTTCAGCAGCAAGCTGTGCATCTTTTTCTAGAGTGGTGCGCACAATCAAACCACCGATCATGAGCTGCTCATCGGCAAAGCCAAGTGCGTTTAACTCTTTGCGTACCGCTTCAATTAAATGTCCTTTGTTGCCGGCAAGCTGACCGGTAGAAAGTCTGGGTCTAATGCTGGGGAGTTTTTTCTTGAACTTTTCCGCATCTGATTTTTCTAGCCAACCTTCGCTGACCATATTGTTTAAGACATATTTATAACGTGACTCAAGACGCTCCTTGTTGCCTTCACGGTAATCAGGATCGTAATAACCTGGAGAGCGCAGAATTGAAGCAAGGACTGCAGCCTGCGGAATACTTAATTGATCAACGCTGCGGCCAAAGTAAACCTGGGATGCGGTTTCGACACCGTATGCGGCGCGGCCGAAATAAATAGTGTTTAGGTAATTTTCGAGTATCTGATCTTTTGATAATTGGTTCTCTAATTTAATTGCGATTATCAACTCGATAATTTTGCGTTGGATGGTGCGATCTGCGGTGAGAAAAGCGGTCTTTGCGTATTGCTGTGTGATTGTGGAGCCGCCCTGCAAACCGCGGCCTAATGCGGTGTTGATGGCACCACGCAAAATTGCGATTGGATTAAAGGCGCCTTGCGAATAAAAGTTTTTATCTTCCGCTGCTAAAACCGCATGACGGAGATCTAGTGGGATTCTGGCCAAGGGCAAGCTGGTGCGATTTTGGGCACCGATACGACCTACTTCATCGCCATCGGCGTATTGAATGATGGTGGCCTGCGAATTTACATACTCGTTGGGATCTGGAATATCAGTAGTGAAGTAAGCGATGGTGAAAGCTGTGGCACCAATTAGAAAAAAGAAGCCGCCAACTTTCAGCAGAAGGCGAACGCCTTTTGTTTTCAGCCACTCCATAAGTAAAGGGTATCTCGATTAAAGGGTCTTAACTTTGCGCGGCGGCTTACGATCCTTACCATCGCCCAATAAATAAGAGGCGGTGAGGTGATTCCAGCCGCAACCTAAACAAACCTCAACAACATAAACCCGAAACTCTCCATACTCTGATTGCATCTCTTCTAACTCAGCGTTGGTCTTGATACGACCTGAGTATTGGCCGAGTTGATCACCAAATGTGTATTGCAGTTCGGTGACTTTATCTTTGCGACACATTGGACAGTCACGGTCTGTGAGTTCGCCGTGGTGTTTTGCGGCGCGACGTAGATATGGATCGGCATCACATGCATCTGAGGTGGTGTTAAGTCCGCGGTAAATGCTGGCGATTGTGGCGCGCTTCTTCAGAGCGAAATCAACATAGGCGCGTTTGGACCACATAGGTGAAGGATAAAGCTAAAAACTTAACTACGCTTTCCATGTGAATTTTAGGCAGGCTCTAAGGAAAACCGCAGTGGGAAGGTTGCTCGCAGTTCGTTGGATGGGCCAATTAACTGATGGCATCTTTCAATCTGCGCTGGCCTCTTTTGTTTTATTCTCACCAGAGCGTCAGCCTGATGCGAAATCAGCAGCGGTGGCCTTTGCGGTTGTGTTGTTGCCTTACTCATTAGTGGGGCCCTTTGTCGGAACTATCTTGGATCGAGTCTCTAGACAACGGGTAATTCTTTTCTCAAATTTATTTAGAGCATTTACTTTGATTTTTATTGCTGGCTTAGTGCGCAATGGTGCAACCGGTGTCGAGTTAACATTTTTTGTATTGCTGGCATTTGGTGTGAATCGTTTGATTTTGGCGGGATTATCTGCCGGCCTGCCATTGTTAATTGATCTCTCAGGTACTCAAGGCCGCAACAATTTAGTTTCGATTAATGCAACTGCGGTTACCGGTGGAACGGTATTTGTTGTGCTGGGTGGTGGCATTGGAATTGGATTGCGTGGGTTGTTTGAGGGCCGGATGAACGCCAATCAAGCTGATGGCATTTTGATAACAGTGGCTGCGGCCTGCTTCTTTGTCGCCGGATTGTTGGCGCTACGTATAAAAAAGGAGCAGTTGGGGCCGCTGCCTCATGAGGTAAAAAAGCAGAGTGTTGGTGCGGCTTATCAGGAGATGGTGGCGGGCGCGAAGTTTCTCTATCAAATCCGGGATTGCTTCCTTGGCATCACAGCTACCGCGGTACAACGTGGTGGTTTAACGGCGTTAACTTTGATGGCGCTGTTGCTAAATCGCAACACCTTCAACGATCCAGCAAATCCAGAGAGTGGATTGGCTGGCTTTGCCTTTGCAATAACAATCGCTGGAATTGGCATAACCATTGGTGCGGTAATCGCACCTTTTGGGGTGCAACGCTTTGGTAGACATGCCTGGATCCGTTATTCATTATTTGCCAGCGCGGTACTACCAGTGGCTTTGGCCTTAGAACAAAATGAGTTGTTTTTAGTGGCTACTGGATTTTTTACCGGTATGGCAGGACAGGGCGTTAAAGTTACAAATGATGCTTTGGTGCAATCAAAGATTATTGATGAGTACCGCGGCAGAGTGTTTGCGGTTTACGATGTAATGGTCAACGCCGGAATTGTTAGTGGTGCGATCATCGCCGCTTTTGTTTTGCCACCAGATGGGGTATCACCTGTGTTACCAACCTTGATTGCACTTAGCTATGTATTAGTTGCATTGATATTGCTGCGACCAAAACAATTTAACTCTGATTTTTAGTCCACCAGTTTTTTAACTCTTGCTCGGCGCGCTCAGTACCAAGCGGTCCATGCTCGAGTCGTAGTTCGAGAAGATACTCATAAGCCTTGCCGATTATTGGGCCAGCCGGAACACCAAGTAGTTGCATAATGGCATGGCCATCTAGATCAGGTCTGATCTTTAAAAGCTCCTCCTGCTCCATCAAAGTTTGAATCCGATTTTCTAAATCATCATAATGATTAGCTAACCGTTCGGCTTTTTTCAGATTTCTTGTGGTGCAATCAGCCCGGGTTAAAACATGAAGATGGGTTAACAAATCGCCGGCATCGCGCACATAACGGCGCACCGCAGAATCGGTCCAAGCGCCATCGCCATAACCATGAAAACGTAGGTGCAAAAAGACCAATTGAGAGACCTCTTCAACTATGTGATGGTCAAAACGCAGCTTTTTTAAACGCTCTTTTGTTAGGCGGGAGCCAACTACCTCGTGGTGATGAAAGGAAACCCCGCCACCAGGAATTAAGGCTCTGGTTTTTGGTTTACCGATGTCATGCAACAAAGCAGCTAACCGGGAAATTAAATTCTTTCCACCTAACCGGTGTTCTAAAGCAATGGATTGCTCAAGCACCGTGAGGCTGTGCTCATATACATCTTTATGGTGATGATGTTCATCAATCTCAAGCCGCAGCTTTGGTATCTCTGGCAGGAACTTCTCACAAAGCCCGGTATCGACCAGAATTGTTATTCCAATACGAGGGTTGTCAGAGAGCAGGGTTTTTGCAAACTCATCGCGGATGCGTTCGGCGGAGATAATGGATAGGCGATCAGCCATTTCTTTCATTGCATTTAAAACATCATCTTCTATTGCAAAGTTTAACTGTGCGGCAAATCTTGCAGCACGCAACATACGAAGCGGGTCATCAGAGAATGACAGTTGCGGTTTGGTTGGGGTGCGCAAAATCTTACGTAGTAGATCAGTAACACCGTTGTGGGGATCAATAAACTCTGGCTTGTCGGTAGTTAACTCGATCGCCATTGCGTTAACCGTGAAGTCGCGACGCAACAAATCACCCTCGATGTTGTCGCCAAAGTTAACCTCAGGTTTTCGGGAATCTGCTTCATAACTATCAGCACGATAAGTTGTGACCTCAATAGTTGAATCTGATTTTTTTGCACCGATGGTGCCGAATTTAATTCCAACATCCCAAACATCATCAGCCCATTTTTTTAAAATCTTTTTAGTATCTTCTGGACGAGCATCGGTTGTGAAATCTAAATCATTTCCCAAACGATTTAGTAATGCGTCGCGGACTGGGCCACCTACTAGTGCGAGACGGAAACCATTTGCTTTGAACTGCGCCGCAAGATCAAAGGCCAGCGGGGCGCGCTCACGCAAAGCTGAGATAGCGATCTCACTTGCCGCAGAGTGTGGGGTTTCCATATGAGCCTAAGGTTACCGACCAGCTTCCAACAGTAGGCTTACCTTTATGACCCCGGCACCTAGTGCGGGCGGCGAAGAAGTTAAGAAAAAACGGAGGCGCAAGCGTTCCCGTTCTAAATCTTCACAACGCTCACACCCAAATTCACAACAGAAAAAACCGGCGCGGCAGAGCTATGCCCGCAGAGTTGATGAGGTGAGCGCTGGTGGTTTGGTGGTTGATGCATCTGGAACTAAAGGATTGTTGATCGGTCGTATCGACGCTAAAGATGTAAAACGAGAGAGATTGTTGTGGTCACTTCCCAAAGGTCACATCGAAGAGGGTGAAACTCCAGAGCAGGCTGCGGTACGTGAGGTCTTGGAGGAGACTGGAATTGAAAGTCAGATTGAGAAATCACTTGGGGTAATTGATTTCTGGTTTATGGCATCAGGAAAGAGGATTCATAAAACCGTTCATCATTATTTATTTAAAGAGGTGGGCGGCAAGATCTCGCCGCAGGTCTCTGAGGTTGATGATGTGCGTTGGTTTCCACTGGAAGAGATTGTTGGCAAATTGGCATATCCCGATGAAAAGAAGTTAATTGCTAAATCTAAGGAGTTGTTGTCATGAGACGGCTACTTAGTGTTTTTGTTGCCTTTATATTTTTTGTACTGGGAATGCCTGCGGTACATGCCAACACATTAATCACTTTAAGCGCGCCAACCACTAGATTGGCTGATGGCAGATTCATTAATAATGATTTGGCGATCTCGGTTTCACCTGGTGGCAAGTTTGGTGAGTTGTTTGTTAACCCCGGCCGCGGTGTGCGCAGTTGGTTGATTGATCCAGCCTTTATTGAAGAGGTTTTGGATTTGGCGGATGGTTATGTTTATTTAGATGCTGAAGGTAAAGAGGTAACGGTAGAGAGTTTTGATTTCGCCCAACAATGGTTCAACTTGTTGGTGCTGCGCAGCCGTGGTGATCAGGTTGTAGCACTTACCTATGGCTCTCCCTCTCTTTCTTATTTGAAAAAATATGCGCCAGGAGAGCTCGGGGTCTACAACCGGCTTTCACAGCAGCGGCTGAAAACCCTTATGGGACGAGAGGTTTCCGCGCCTGGAGCTACCGTTTTGGATAGTAAAAACCCAGCCTTGGTAGCCCGCAACTCCTATACCCCGATGCGCAAAGTAATTCGCGTAGTTAATGATTTAGTAAAAACACCAGAGGTAGAAAATTTACGGTTAGGGATTGCAAAAACTTTAAATCCAAAGCTTGAAGGTGATGCTGCGGTTGCAATTACTAAGAGCTACTTTAATGAGATTCAATCTACTCAGAAAAAGATAAGGGTTTCGCCCGGCAATTACACAATTACCACCGCAAATTATGATCTGCCGGTTACGGTGATAAATGATTTTGCCCAAGAGGTTTTGGTTGATTTAGATATCACCACAACCAATAGCCGTGTCATTACCGGAGCGGTGCCACGAATTACCGTACCGGCCAACTCGCAAACACAGATTCAGGTGCCCCTTGAAGTAATCGCATCAGGGGAGACTGTGCTGCGGTTGCAGTTGTTGACGCCAGAAGGAAATCTGATTGGCGAGGTAGAGCGAATCCCGCTGCGACTCGCGGTAATTTCACCAATCACCACATGGTTTACCACTGGAATGGCGATAATTCTTTTACTGGCCGCGGTCATCCAAAGTGTGCGCAGGATCAGAAGGAGGAAGCAGAGTGAATAATGATGATGCTCGCTTAATCCGCTCCTCATCTGTTATGGGGTTGGGCACCATCATCTCGCGTATTACTGGATTAATTAGAAATCTTTTATTGGTAGCGGTGCTTGGTACTGGGATTCTTGGTGATGCTTACAATGTTGCAAATACCACTCCAAATATTCTTTACAACTTACTAATCGGTGGCGCGCTCTCTGCGGTGTTTGTGCCGCAGATTGTTAAATCATTTAGAGATATAGATGGTGGCAGCGCTTATGTAAGTCGTTTGGTTTCGTTGCTGGCTACCGCGCTATTGATGATTACGGTTTTGGCGATGGTGATTGCACCGTTATTCATATCTATATATGCCCCAACCTTTTCCGGCCGCTCCCGTGATGTAACCATCGCTTTTGCGCTCTACTGCCTGCCGCAAATCTTGTTTTATGGGCTTTTTGGGGTGTTGGGACAGGTGGCAAATGCCAAAGAACGTTTTGGCCCAATGATGTGGGCGCCGATCGCCAACAATCTCGTGGTGATTGCGCTCTTTTCCTACTTCTTGTCGGTAACCGATGAGATCTCTCTACAAACCATTACCGACCCACAGATCAGAGTATTAGGAGTTGGCACAACACTAGGTATTGCGCTGCAAGCTCTTATTCTTTTGCCCACCATTAAATCCTCTGGATTGACTTTACGGTTTAGAGTTGATTGGCGCGGATTTGGATTAGACAAAGCTTTGAAGCTAGCAAGTTGGATGTTTGTCTTTGTTTTGATTTCACAACTCGGATTCCTGGCCACAGTAAATATCGCAACCCGCGCTGCGGTTGCCGCTGATACAGCAGGTGTGGCTTATGGTGTTGGTTATACCCCTTATGCAAACGCTTATCTAATTCTTTTGCTGCCGCACTCAATCGTAACTATCTCTGTAGTAACCGCTTTGCTGCCAAAACTCTCTGAGTTAGTGTTGGATAAAAAGATTGATGAGTTGAAGGTAAAAATAAACACCGCGTTGCGGTTGGTGGGGATTGTTACTGTGCCGGCTGCGCTTTTCTTTTTGTTATTTGGCGAGCGGGTAGCAGAGGCCTTGTTCTTTGGAATTCCCGAGTTAGATGCGATTTATATTGGCAGGGTTTTATCCTCTATGTCTTTAGGTTTGATTCCACTCTCTATTAATTTGGTATTAATCCGTGGTCTAAACGCCTTTGAAAATACCAAGTACCAGGTGCTTTCTAATTTGGTAATTAATTTAGTTGCAGTAGCGATCTCCATTATCGCCTTTGTAAATCTAGAGGCGAAATCGGTAACAGTTGGCTTGGGTATCGCATTTACCGCTAGTTATTGGATTGGAATTTTTGTAACTTATCTATTGCTCCGTAAATATACCGGCGCACTTCAGCTCGGCGGGGTAGTGGTGTTTTACTTAAAATTAACTCTGGCTGCTGCAATTGCCGTAATTTCTGTGGCCTTTATCGCTGAAAGCCTTGCGCTTGAGGGGAATATCTTTGATTTACTCGGTGTTTTTCTAGCTACCGCGGCGTTGTATCTACTTGTGGCCCGCGCCATGAGAGTTTCGGAAGTGGGTCAAACTGTGAAAACGATTTTGCGAAGGTAGGGTGCGCTGGTGAGCGTTGATTACAACAAGATCCATGAGTTAGTGATTGTCGGATCAGGTCCTGCCGGTTACACAGCAGCGGTTTATGCCGCCCGTGCCCAGTTAAATCCAGTTGTTTATGAAGGTTCGGTGACCGCTGGTGGTGCGTTGATGAATACCACTGAGGTAGAAAACTTTCCAGGTTTTGAACATGGAATTATGGGGCCGGATTTGATGGATCAAATGCGCAAACAAGCATCACGTTTTGGTGCCCAGCTCGTAACCGATGACATCACTGAAATGAAACTTGATGGCGAAACAAAAATCTTAGTAGATGGCTCTGGTAATACCATTAAATCAAAAGCTGTAATTTTGGCGATGGGCTCTGCTTACAAAGAGATTGGTTTAACAAATGAGAAACGCCTTTCTGGTCGCGGTGTTTCTTGGTGCGCTACCTGTGATGGATTTTTCTTTAGAGATCAGGTAATCGCTGTTGTTGGTGGTGGTGACTCTGCAATGGAGGAAGCCAACTTCTTAACTAAGTTTGCAAGCAAGGTAGTTTTAATTCATCGCCGCGAGGAGCTCCGCGCTTCAAAGATTATGGCAGAACGCGCTAAAGCAAACCCTAAGATTGAATTTTTGTTTAACACCGAGGTAATTGATGTACTTGGTGAAGATAAAGTTACTGCGTTGAAATTACGTAACACTGTCACTGGTGAGGAATCAGAAAAAGATTTCACTGGTTTGTTTGTTGCGATTGGCCATCTACCTCGCTCTGAACTTGTAGTTGGTCAGGTTGCTACCAACAGCGAGGGATATGTCGAGGTTGAAGGACGCTCCACCCGCACAAATCTCACCGGGGTCTTTGCTTGTGGCGATCTAGTTGATTTCACCTACCGCCAGGCGATTACCGCTGCGGGATCTGGCTGCCAGGCCGCCCTTGATGCGGAAAGATTCCTGGTAGGTCATTAGAGTTCAGTAGATAAATTCAGTTAAGGAGAAGAGAGATGGCAACAGAGAAGGTAACTGCGGCGAACTTCGCAGATGTGGTTTTGAAGAGTTCCACCCCGGTTTTGGTGGATTTCTGGGCGGAGTGGTGCGGACCTTGCCGCGCGGTTGGTCCAATCTTGGAGGAGATCTCCAATGAGCATGGCGACAAAATCAAGATCGTAAAGCTCAACACTGATGAAGAGGGTTCTATTGCTATGAAATATGGCATCAACTCCATCCCAACTATGAATGTATTTGTTGGTGGAGAGGTTGTTAAGAGCATCGTTGGTGCCCGTCCTAAGCCAGCTCTTCTAAAAGAGCTCTCTGATTACATCAGCTAAATGATTCAACCCGGTGATCGCGGGGATGTTGTAACAGCTGTTACCAACACCCTGCATCGCCTTGGTCTTATTGCCGCACCTACCGATCTTTTTTCACCTGAGGTAGTTGATGCGGTGCGTGCTTTTCAACAAGCCCGTGGTTTAACTGTTACTGGTCAGATCGATGCCGGCACCCAGGCCGCTATTGAAGAGGCGCGCTGGAAATTAGGTGATCGCACATTAAAGGTTGAGTCACCAATTATGCGTGGTGATGATGTTGCAACATTGCAATCAAGATTAATGGAGATGGGGTTTAACCCTGGTCGAGTTGATGGTTTTTATGGACCGCTCACTGAAAAAGCGGTGTCAGAGTTTCAAAAATCTGTTGGAGTAAAGATTGATGGGATTTGTGGTCCCGGCACGGTTATTTCATTGATGAGATTAATGCGCACCGTCACCGGCGGCGCTCCAGTTCAGCTGCGTGATCAAGCGGTGCGGGAAAAGCGTGGACCGGCGCTGGCTGACAAGGTAATTGTTTTAGATCCCAGCTCTCGAAGTGATATTTCAAATTTAACCTTTGATTTAGCGCAGAAGATTGAGGGACGTTTAATCGCACTTGGAGTTTCAGTTTTTCTAACCCGCAGCGCGACCTCACAACCAACACCACAAGAGCGAATTGCTTTTGCAAACAACACTGAAGCAGATCTGGTTATCTCACTTGATATTGATAAGTACCACAATGAAAAAGCACATGGTCTTTCAACCTACTTTTATGGCAGCGACTCCCATGGAATTCACTCCATAGTGGGAGAGCGTTTTGCCACTATTGTGCAAAGAGAGTTAATTGCCCGCACCGATTTATTAAATACCCGGACCCATGCCAAGACCTGGGAGATTTTGCGTTTAACTAAAGCACCAACTGTTTTATTAGAGATTGGATACATCACAAATCCTAAGGATGCGGCTCGATTAGCTGACCCCAATTTTCGTGATGTGATTGCCGAAGGGTTAGTGGTTGCGATTCAAAGAATGTATTTATCTGCGCAAGAGGATGCAAAAACTGGAACATTAAGGATTGAGGATCTACGTAAAGCGGGGGTGCGTAACTAAATCCATCATAAAACCTTGCACAATTAAAGGTTTAGTTATGGCACAATTTCCTAATGAGTTCAGATGATTTAGAGCGTTACAGAACTCACGCGCCCGAAAATCTCACCGAGCGTTATGCGCATCGCGCCGCTCATATGAAACCCAGCGAAATCCGCGCCTTGTTTGCGGTCGCTTCTCGTCCAGAGATTGTTTCACTCGCTGGTGGCATGCCAAATCTCACCGCTATTCCAATGGAGATGATGGCGGGAATTGTTGAGAAATTAATCCGCGAACATGGCCAAGAAGCTTTGCAGTATGGAAGTGGACAGGGACATCCCGCACTTCGCGAACAGATCTGTGATGTTATGGCGCTGGAAGGTATCCGCGCTAATCCAAATGACATCTTAGTAACTACCGGTTCACAACAAGCTTTGGATTTGATTTCGCGAATCTTTATTGATCCAGGTGATGTGGTTTTAGTTGAGGCGCCTTCCTATGTTGGAGCGCTCGGCACATTTTCACAGTATGAGGCTGATGTAGTTCATGTGCAGATGGATGACAACGGTTTGATCCCAGATGCGCTACGGGATGCGATTAAGACGCTGCGTTATCAAGGTCGCAAAATAAAGTTTTTGTATTTAATCCCAAATTATCAAAACCCTGCTGGTGTCTTGTTAACCGCAGAGCGCCGCACTGAGATTCTTGATATCTGCCGAGCAGAGAAGATCTTTATTGTTGAGGACAACCCTTATGGCTTGCTTGGTTTTGATCGCCCTTCACCAAATGCTATGCGGGCCCAGGATTCAGAGAATGTCATTTATTTAGGATCATTTTCCAAGACCATCGTCCCTGGATTCCGCGTGGGTTGGGCCTTAGTGCCACAGGCGCTGCGGGAAAAGTTGGTTATCGCCTCTGAGTCCTCGATTTTGTGCCCTTCAAACTTCTCCCAAATGGCGATCTCCAGTTATCTAGCTAATCAGCCTTGGCGGGATCAAATCGCCTCATTTTGCAAGCTTTATAAGGAACGCAGAGATGCGATGTTGGAATCCCTTGATCAACATTTTCCAAAGGCCGCTACTTGGACAAAGCCAAAGGGTGGTTTTTATGTTTGGGTTACTTTGCCGCCAGAGATTGATACTAAAGCGATGATGCCACGCGCCATTGTTGCAAAGGTGGCTTATGTTCCTGGCACCGCTTTTTATGCAGATGGGTTTGGTAGTTGGTCAATGCGTCTTTCTTACTGTTATCCAACTCCAGAGCGGATCCGTGAAGGTATCACCTCTCTTGGAAAAGTTGTGGAACAAGAGATGGAACGTCGCGGCATTCCACAGATTAACTAATTACTCCCACAATTCTCTGTAGATCCTGACCATCGGCATACTCAATAACAATCTTTCCTCCAGTTTTGCCGGCTTGAATATGTACCCGGGTATCTAGCGCATCCTCTAACTTTTCTACCAACTCCTGATACTTACCGCCGCTGCGGGGTTTTGCTTTTTTGCCGCTAACCTTTGTGCCGGCGCTTCCTAAAGCAATCAACTCTTCAGTGGCGCGGACACTTAAACCCTCATTAATGATTTTGTTTGCCAACCGCTCCATCTCATCTGGGTTTGCTAAACCAAGTAGCGCTCTGGCATGTCCAGCACTTAATGTTCCGGCCGCTAATCTCTTTTGAACCGAAGGCGGCAGATTTAAAAGTCTTAAAGTATTTGTAATTACCGGACGGGATTTACCAAGTTTGTCCGCCAGTTCATCATGGGTAAAGCCAAAATCAGTCAGCATTTGGTTGTAAGCGGCGGCCTCTTCTAAAGAGTTGAGATTGCTGCGATGAATGTTCTCTACCAAAGCCTCGCGCAACAACTCATTGTCTTTGGTTTCACGGACAATTACTGGAATTTTGGTTAAACCAGCTAGTTTTGCAGCGCGAAAACGCCGCTCTCCCATGATTAATTCATATTTATCAGCGCTGATTTTGCGCACTACTGGTGGTTGCAAAATCCCTAACTCTTTTATTGATGCGGCCAATTCGTGAAGTGCTTCAGAGTCAAAAATAGTGCGGGGTTGTTTTGGATTTGGAGTGATTGAGGTTAAAGCTACCTCTAAACGATCCGCCACAGTTTCATTGGTGGTGCTGGATTTGATTGCGGTGGGAATTAATGAATCAAGGTTTCTTCCTAATCCGCCTTTTTTAGTTGACATTAACCAACACCTACCTCAGTAGAGAAATTAATACTTTGCGCGCCGCGTTTTGCAATCTCTCTGGCGACTAATCCATATGCCTCTGCCCCATTAGAACTTGGATCGTAGGTCATAACAGTTTGTCCATAAGAGGGAGCCTCTGATACCCGTACCGCTCTTGGAATTGGAATATCAATCAACTGCTGCGGATAATGTTTGCGCACCTCATCTGCAACATCATTTGCCAATCTCGTTCTGCCATCAAACATCGTTAAAAGAATCGTGGTTAATTTTATATTTGGATTTAGATGTTCTTGAATTAAAGAGACGGTGTGCAATAAAAGTGTTAAACCTTCCAATGAGTAATACTCACATTGAATTGGAATCATTAACTCATCTGCTGCAACAAGTGCGTTAATTGTTAATAAACCTAAACTTGGCGGGCAATCAATAATTACATAATCAAATCTTTCGCCGCGATTTGCGCACTCTGTTAAATAATTTACTAATGCTTTTTTCAAACGGAGTTCACGTGCCACCATTGGAACTAATTCCACTTCAGCATTAGCTAATGATTGTGTTGCAGGAATAATTTCTAAATGCGGAAAACCTGGAACTTTTAAAGCCGCTTCACGAATTGGTAGATCTTTTGTAATTACCTCATACATTCCCTGTACCTCATCGCGGTTGATGCCAAATGCGGTGCTGGCGTTACCTTGTGGATCAAGGTCGATGATCAGGGTGCGCAACCCTCCCATAGCCAGGGCAGCGGCGACATTGACCGCGGAGGTGGTTTTGCCTACCCCGCCCTTTTGATTAGCCACGGTAAAGATTCGGGTGGAGATGGGTTGGGGCATGGGCTCGCGGAAACGCTTGGTACCCACGACCTTACGCGGGGCGGATGTTTCACGTGAATCACTCACGCGGGATAGTTAACCAGCCTTTTGTACTTCAACTATGCGGGCCAGGGGTAAGTCATCGATTTTTATCTCATGTAGCTGGGTTTTTGCCGCTATTGAGAGGTCGGATTCCGCCATTTCAGCTGCGGCCGACTCCCCTTTCATCGCTAAAAGGGAGCCGCCTGGGGCAACTAGATGCCAGGTGGTTTGGATTAGACGGGGCAAGGGTGCGACCGCGCGGGCGGTAACAAAGTTGAAGACACCTTTAACTACCTCAGATTTGGCGCGGATAATCTCGATATTTCTAATTTTGAGGGCATCAACCACCTCATAAAGAAACTCGACTCTGCGCTGGAGTGGCTCAATCAAAGTGACCTGCAGCCTTGGTTTTGCTAAAGCGATCACGATTCCAGGTAGGCCAGCGCCAGATCCAACATCGGCGACGGTGGCGTTTTGATCCGGCAATAAGGTGGTTAGTGGGATGCAGTTTTCAATATGCCGCTGCCAAACCCGATCCGCCTCACGGGGTCCGATTAGACCTCTTTGAATTGCGGTGGTGGCTAGGAGATCTGCGTAGGCAAGGGCCTCCCCGCTCTTTTCGGGAAAGTAGCGGGCTGAGCTGGTTTCACGTGAAACGCTCAGGCGGGCATCACCACAACACAACGATCTGGATCTTCGCCCTCAGACTCACTGGTTAGACCGATCTTTTGAATGGTGTCATGGACAATTTTGCGCTCAAAGGCGTTCATTGGGGCAAGTTTGATTGGCTTACCGCTGGCCTTAACCTCCTCCGCTGTATCTTCAGCGAGTTTGGTTAGGGAGCTCTTTTTATCGGCACGGAATCCATCGATATCTAGCATCAATCTGGAGCGCTCGCCGGTGGAGGTCTGTACCGCAAGGCGGGTCAACTCCTGGATCGCATCCAAGACCTCTCCATCACGGCCAACCAGGTGGGCAAGCTCGCCACCTTCTATAACCAGGGAGGCGCGGTCATTTTCGACCCCAATCTCAATATCTCCATCAAGATCGGCAATATCTAGTAGGCCCTCAAGGTAATCCGCGGCGATATCGCCCTCTTCCTCAAGCCTGGCTACTGTGCTTTTCTCTTCGCTCATCTCATCTCCTGTACTTTTTGCCCCGATTTGAGGCTTTTAATACTATTTTCGCTTCTTTTTCTTCTTTTTTGGTTGTGGGCGCTGACCTTTTGGCTCCTCGGTGGCTACCGAACCTGATTCTTCGGTCGGTGCTTCAGGGGTGGTTCCCTCTTTTTTGGCCTTTTTGGCTTGGAGCTCCTCCCAGGCTGGTGAGCCAGGGGTTGGGTTCCTCTTGATTACATAAAACTGCTGACCCCAGGTCCAAAGGTTTGTTGTGGACCAGTAAATCAAAACTCCGATTGGGAAGTTAACGCCAGAGACGGCAAAAATAACTGGGAATAAATACAACATTATTTTTTGCTGTTGCAACATCATGTTGTTTGAGGAATCCATCTTTGGCATTCCTTTAACCATCAACTGACGTTGTGTTGTAAATGTAGTTAATGACATTAAAGCAATTAATAAAACAGTAACGATCTTTACTGTTGTATTAGATGATCCTAAAAATGTTTGTGAAATTGGTGCGCCAAAAAACTCTGCCTTTGCAGCTTGAGCTGCTAGTTCAGTTGTTAGAACGCCGCGGGCTTGTGGCGGATTTTTTCCAATTCCGTTTAACACTGTGAAGAGTGCAAAGAAGATTGGGGCCTGCGCCAAGATTGGGAAGCAGGATGCCATTGGGTTGGTTTTGTGTTCTTTGTAAAGCTTCATCAACTCTTCTGATTGCTTTTGGCGATCATCTTTGTAACGTTGTTGAATCTTCTTCATCTCAGGGGATAGCGCGGTCAGTGCGCGTTGAGATTTGATTTGCTTTACAAAGAGTGGAATTAGAAGGGTTCGTATCAAAATAACTAGACCAACAATAGAGAGTGACCAGGTAACACCGCTGGCCTCGCCAAATACTGGTGATAGCGCTTTATGAATCACCACCATAACTCCAGAAACAATCCAATAAAGGGGATCTAAAATAAAACCCATTTAATTCACTCCCTTATTTAATACGTTATTTCCTAGCGAAATACGCCCTATTTTCAAGGTTTCTGGAACATAGTCGACTCCCCCATGGCTAAATGGGTTGCAGCGGATTACGCGCCAAGCGCCTAGAAAAACTCCGATGATGTTGTATCTCTTGATAGCTTCAAATGTGTAATGAGAACAGGATGGGTAATACTTACAACGCGGTGCTAAACCTGGTGCGATAAATTTCTGCCAAATTTTGATTAGTAGCAAAAACGGCAGCATTGGTATTTGTAAAACTTTTTTGATCATCGCTCCGCCTTTTTGGAAAGCGCGGAGAAGAGTTGTGGAATCTCACCCTGTGCATCAGTTTCTTTTTTAGTCGCGCGAACTACCACCATAGAACTCTTAGGCAGAATATGCATCGCAGCACGTGATGCGTGACGGAGTTGGCGTTGTACGCGGTGGCGCTGTACTGATCCACCAACAACACGGGATACAACAAAACCGATTTTTGGGGTTGAAAGATTTGGCTCAACAGCTAAATACCCAACAAGGGTTGGGGTGGTTGATCTAATTGAGGAGCGCGTAACTCTGGCGAATTGATCGCGGGAGGTTAAGCGGTTGTTGGCTGCTAGCACGCCGCTGGGTTAAAAACTTATGCGGATGCGGAGATGCGAGCGCGACCCTTAGCGCGGCGAGCAGATAGAACTGCGCGTCCACCACGGGTTGCCATACGAGCGCGGAAGCCATGCTTCTTCGCGCGCCGACGATTGTTCGGCTGGAAGGTGCGCTTCATGTTTTGTACTCCTTTAAATCGTGCTTAAGTAAATCTTTAAGCAGGTCTCAAGAGAATCGAGGTTATTTCCCGATAGGGGGTCTTGAGAGCAGGGGGCAACGGTAGCCTCAAATGGTGGGTTTTGAAAAATTTGTGGATAACCACTTGCTTTTCTGGGGGCTAGGGCATAACTTTCCGCCTCTATCCACAGGCCCTCTCGATTTTTGAGGGTTTTTGGAGCAAATTGAAGGCTAAACCTGAAGTTTAGACCACAGCCTGTGGATAACTTTGTGGATTAGTGGATAGTTTTTACAGAAAGAAGGGGTCTGGTGTCGTTAACTGAATCAGGGGTTATCGAAGAGGACCTAAGCGCACTGTGGAGCGGGGTCGTCAACTCCGTCTCACACGACTCCCCACAGAACCGCGCCTTTTTAACCCTCACAAAACCCCTCGGCCTACTTAAAGGTGAGGGTGGATCCAATCTTTTGCTGGCCGCCCCTAATGTTTTTGCGAAAGATGTTTTGGAAAGTCGTTTAAAAACAGTGCTTAATGATGCCCTTAGCGCCAAGTTGGGCGAAAAGATAAATATTGCAGTCACTATTGATGAATCTTTAGATGTAGCTCAAGCCGACCCTGAGGTTGTTGAGGTTGAGTTTGAAGCGCCGCGTGCTGGCACTGGTCGCCAAGAAGCCCCAAGTAAAAGTGTTGAGCCTTCTCAATTAAACCCTAGATATATTTTTGAAACATTTGTTATTGGTGCATCAAATCGTTTTGCTCATGCCGCAGCTGTTGCTGTGGCTGAGGCACCTGCAAAGGCTTACAACCCATTATTTATTTATGGCGAATCAGGTTTAGGTAAAACACATTTGTTGCATGCGATCGGCGCATACGCCAAAGAGTTGTATGGCAGTGTTCGAGTTCGTTATGTGTCTTCAGAAGAGTTTACAAATGATTTTATTAACTCAATCCGTGATGATAAATCCTCTAATTTCCAACGTAGATACCGTGATCTAGATGTTTTGTTGGTAGATGACATTCAATTTTTAGAGAACAAAGAGCGCACACAGGAAGAGTTTTTTCATACCTTTAACACTCTATATAACGCCAACAAACAGATTGTTATCTCTAGTGATCGACCACCAAAACAATTAACAACACTTGAAGATCGACTACGTTCTCGGTTTGAGTGGGGATTAATTACTGATATTCAGCCACCAGAACTTGAAACTCGCATCGCTATTCTTCGTAAAAAAGCGGCGCAAGATAAGTTAAATGCTCCTGATGATGTTTTGGAGTACATTGCATCAAAAATTTCAACAAATATCCGTGAGTTAGAGGGTGCGTTAATTCGCGTTACCGCTTTTGCATCACTAAACCGCCAACCGGTTGATATGAATCTAGCTGAGATTGTTTTAAAGGATTTAATTACCGATGACGCTGCACCGGAGATCACCGCAAATTTAATAATGGCGCAGACTGCGGCTTATTTCAGTTTAACTATTGATGATCTTTGCGGAACATCTAGATCTCGAGTATTGGTAAACGCCCGACAGATCGCTATGTATCTGTGCCGCGAGTTAACAGAGTTGTCATTGCCAAAGATTGGCCAAACCTTCGGGGGGCGGGATCACACCACTGTGATGCATGCCGATCGAAAGGTTCGTCAGTTGATGGCTGAGCGCCGGTCGATCTTTAACCAGGTCTCTGAGCTCACCAACCGGATAAAAATGCAGGCCAAGTCTTGAGTAGCCCGTGTGGGTGCTTGGGGATAACCTGTGGATATCTGTGGATAAGTTGTTGGTAACTGGGAGGGGTTGTTGGGGTTAAAACTTAGCCTTTTCAAAGCCCACAACCAACACACAGAGATACACACAGGTATACACACAAAAAAGGGTGGTTGAAGTGGATAAAAAAGCAGCTTTGAACTGCGGTTTTCTTACTTACCCACAAATTTTTTGTTTGGTTACTACGAATACCTTTAGAGATATAAAACAAGTTGTGCGCGAACCCCGGGTTTTTAATTATCTTTTTAACTTAGAGATGAAGAGTTAGGCTTATAAATATGAAGTTCACAGTAGATAGCTCGACCTTAACCGACAGTGTTAATTGGGTTTCTAGATCTTTATCAACCCGCCCAATTATGACCGCTCTACTTGGAATTGTTATTGATGCTAACTCTGATGTCACATTAAGCGCCTCTGATTTAGAAACCTCAGCAAAATCATCTTTTAACGCAGAGGTTAAAGAAAAAGGCAGAGTGTTAGTACCGGGAAGATTGCTCGCCGAAATATCCCGTGCGCTACCGAACAAACCAGTATCTTTTAATTTAGATGGAACCAGAGTTTTAGTAACAGCAGGTTCAGCAAAATTCACATTACCAACCCTTCCAATCAATGAGTATCCAAACCTTCCAACCCTGCCAGAAACTTCAGGCGCTATCGCCAGTGATTTGTTTGCTGCTGCGGTAAATCAAGTAGCTGTTGCGGCTGGACGTGATGACTCACTTCCCACACTTACCGGAATTCATGTTGATATCAGCCGCGACACAATCACACTTGCCGCTACTGATCGCTATCGATTGGCGGTTAGAGAGATTAATTGGAACCCAAACAACCCAGATCTTGCAACCACAGCGTTATTACGGGCCCGCACTTTGGCTGATGCCGCAAAAACAATCGCCTCTACCAAAAACATCTCTTTTGCGATCGCACCAGTGACCGCCAATGAAAGATTGGTGGGCTTCTCAACCGAGTCAAAATCAATGACTTCTAGACAGTTAGATGGCACCTTCCCTCCATACCGCCACCTGCTACCAAACGAAAGTATCGCCACCGCGGTGATTGAGGTATCAGCATTACTTGATTCAGTGCGCCGCGTTGCTTTAGTAACTGATAAAACCGTGCCGCTACGCCTTAAGTTTTCCAACAACACCTTGCACCTCGAAGCCGGTGCTGGAGATGAAGCACAAGCAACCGAGGAAATCCAAATCTCATACACCGGCGAGCCGATTGATATCGCCTTCAACCCAACATTTTTAGCTGATGGTTTAAATGCGTTAGGCACTACCTATGTAAATATTGCTTTTACTGGATCCAACAAACCAGCGGTGTTGTCTGGCAAGAACAAGATTGATGGCGAGATTGATAGCTCATACCGCTATCTATTAATGCCAATGCGCTACGCCTCATAAATGTTTGTTTCACATTTATCCCTGGCAGATTTTCGCTCCTACTCCTCACTCGAGCTTTCTTTAAAACCTGGGCAAAATATTTTTATTGGGGAAAATGGTGAAGGTAAAACCAACATCATTGAAGCTTTAATGTATTTAGCTTTACTTTCCTCGCACCGCATCTCCGCTGATCAACCATTAGTAAAACTTGGTAGCGAGCGGGCTTATGTACGGGCCAAAGTAGAGTCCGAAGAAAGAACCACATTAGTGGAGTTAGAAATCAACGCCGCAAAAGCCAATCGCGCCAAAGTTAATCAAAACCCAGTACGGAGCCAGAAAGAGCTACTTGGAATTGTTAAATGCATTTGCTTCTCCCCAGAGGACTTAGATTTAGTACGGGGCGATCCAAGTGAACGTCGCTCTTTTTTAGATCAACTTTTAATTCAACGCAGCCCAAGGCTGGCGGGTGTTATCGCTGATTATGAAAGAGCGTTAAAACAGCGAAACTCCCTATTAAAAAGCCGCGCCCCACAATCAAGTTTGGAGCCCTGGAATGAGCATCTAGCCAATTTTGGTGGCGAATTAATTGCTGGGCGCCTATCTTTGATCTCAGATCTCGAACCAGTTTTCCAAAACTCATACAAAAACCTCTCTGAGAAAAAAAGCGCACGGTTAGGTTATAAATCCAGCATTACAGAACCAACGACTAATAAAGAGACAAACAAAACTAGAATTTTAGAAAGTATAAATGAGATATCAAACCAAGAAAGAGAACGCGGAATTTCTTTAGTTGGTCCACACCGCGACGATCTACTTTTGTTTCTCGGAGATCACCCAGTAAAGGGTTACGCCAGCCATGGTGAATCATGGTCAATAGCTTTAGCGCTACGCCTAGCTAGTTACCAACTATTTATTAACGGTGGCGAAAAACCCATTTTAATATTAGATGATGTTTTCTCTGAGCTAGATGAGGGGCGCCGAGAAAAACTATTAGCAATCTCAAACTCCGCCGAGCAAACCTTTATTACAGTAGCGGTCGCAAATGATCTACCAAAGGAAATAACCGGAAATAAATTTAAGGTCACCAGCGGAAAAGTGGCCGTGTTATGAAAAGAGATATAGCCCGCGAACTATTCCGTTCTTACCGAACCGGTATGCGAAAAAAGAAAGAAATAGAACAACAAGAACGCTCCGAGTTGGGCGAGCCGCAAAAAATAAATAATATTCTTAATGAGTTAATTGAAAGCAGGGATTGGTATAAAGGGATTGCGGAAGGAAACCTGTTTACCGATTGGCGGGAAATTGTTGGTGAAGAGATCGCTGATCACTCATCTCCGATTACTTTGTATGAAGGTAAGTTAACAATCCAAACCTCATCAACAGCTTGGAGTACACAACTGCGTTTAATGAATGATGAGCTGTTACGGAAAATTAGGCAGAGCGCTCCAGGTGCGGTAGTAGATAGCCTTTACATAATCGGACCGCACGCCCCGTCTTGGAAACGAGGGCTGCGCACAATCCGCGGCGCTAAAGGGCCGAGAGACACCTTTGGGTAAACACTTCTAATAGTGACCCTCACCCCCCGCGTAAAAACTCCCCTAATCCACCACTACCGCCCTTTTTGGGCTATCCACTTCCTGATTTACCACTAGGATTCGGGGGTACCCAGCCCTAAAAAGAGGCGAGGTTGGTCTCTGGCGGGTTTAACCAAACAGTGTAGTTAGGGGTTTTAGGTGGCTGAGAAGAAGGTTTCGCGGGCTTATGACGCCTCGGCGATCACCGTTCTTGAGGGCCTAGAGGCGGTCCGCAAACGCCCCGGCATGTACATCGGCTCCACCGGTGAGCGCGGCCTACATCACCTGGTTTATGAAATCGTCGACAACTCTGTTGATGAAGCTCTAGCCGGCTACTGCAATGAGATCAATGTTGTCTTGCTAGCTGATGGCGGTGTTCGAGTTAATGACAACGGCCGCGGCATCCCGGTTGATTTACATCCAGTCGAGAAGAAACCAGCACTAGAGGTTGTGCTCACAGTTTTACATGCCGGCGGAAAATTCGGCGATGGTGGATATTCAGTTTCTGGTGGATTACATGGTGTTGGTGTTTCTGTTGTCAACGCACTTAGCCGTGACTTAAGTGTTGTTGTTCAACGTGATGGATTTTTCTGGGAGCAAAGTTACAAACTCGGTGTACCAAACTCCCCAGTTGAAAAAGGTGTGGCCACAAAAAATACCGGCACCGAAGTCACCTTCTGGCCATCAGAAGAGATTTTTGAAACCACCGATTTTTCCTTTGAGGTTCTCTCAACCCGTTTTCGTGAAATGGCATTTTTAAATAAAGGTTTAACCCTAACTCTTCGCGACGAGCGTCCCGGACATGTAAATGAAAAAGGCGAAACCCTAGAGGTCAAATACCACTACGAAGGTGGAATTGTTGATTTTGTTAAACACTTAAATACCACCAAAGGTGTAACCCACAAATCAATCATCGCTTTAGAAACTGAAGACACAAAACATAAAATGTCTCTCGAAGTTGCAATGCAATGGAATACCGGTTTTTCAGAATCGGTATATACATTTGCTAACACCATTAATACCCAAGAAGGCGGCACCCATGAAGAAGGTTTCCGCACCGCATTAACATCCCTCGTAAATAAGTTTGCTGAAGAGTGGGGATATATTCGCCGCAAAGAGGATCGCCTTACTGGTGATGATATTCGTGAAGGTTTAACCGCAATCATCTCTATCAAAGTTGCCGAACCACAGTTTGAGGGCCAAACCAAAACAAAATTAGGCAATACTGAGGCCAAGTCATTTACTCAAAAATCCATCAATGATGCAGTCGGCGAATGGTTCGAGAAAAATCCAACCGAAGGTAAAGAGATTGTTCGTAAAGCAATCGATGCTGCGACCGCACGCATCGCAGCAAGAAAAGCTCGCGATCTATCCCGTAGCCGAAAAGGATTGTTAGAGGGACGTGGCATGCCAGGAAAGTTGGCGGATTGCCAATGGACTGAACCAGAAAAGTGCGAGCTTTATATTGTTGAGGGTGATTCCGCTGGTGGCTCCACAAAAGGCGGCAGAGATTCTAGATTCCAAGCGGTGCTACCAATCCGCGGCAAGATTTTAAATGTTGAGAAGGCCCGCATTGATCGCGTCCTGCAAAACAATGAGGTGCAGGCATTAATCACCGCACTCGGCACCGGCATCCATGATGATTTTGATATCGCAAAGCTGCGCTACCACAAAGTTATTTTGATGGCTGATGCTGATGTTGATGGCCAACACATCCGCACTCTTTTATTAACTTTGTTGTTCCGCTTCATGCGTCCACTTATCGAGCAAGGTTTTGTTTATTTTGCCCAACCACCGCTTTACAAAATTAAATGGGGCGGCAAAGAGCCGGTGCAATACGCCTTCTCAGATAAAGAGCGCGACGGATTCATTCAACTTGGTTTAGATGCCGGAAAGCGTTTACCAAAAGAGGATGGCATCCAACGCTTCAAAGGTTTGGGCGAGATGCCGGCCAAAGAGCTGTGGGATACCACGATGGATCCAGCACATCGAGTTTTGATGCGAGTTACTTTAGATGACGCAGCCGCTGCAGATGATCTTTTCTCAGTACTAATGGGTGAGGATGTAGAACAACGTCGCCAATTTATTCAACGTAACGCTAAAGATGTTAGGTTCTTGGATATTTAAAGATGGAAAATTTAGAGAATCACGACAAAATCGAGGCGGTTGACCTACAGGTCGAAATGGCCCGTTCTTATTTAGATTACGCCATGTCGGTCATTGTTGGCCGCGCACTTCCAGATATCCGTGATGGACTAAAACCAGTTCATCGCCGCGTGCTTTATGCAATGTATGACGCGGGTTATCGCCCTGATAAGGGTTATTACAAATGCTCCCGCATCGTCGGTGATGTCATGGGTAATTACCACCCACATGGTGATGGCGCGATCTATGACACCTTGGTGCGTTTAGCGCAGCACTGGTCACTCCGATACCCATTAGTTGATGGCAATGGCAACTTTGGCTCTCCAGGAAATGATCCTGCGGCGGCAATGCGTTACACCGAAGCTCGCATGGCACCACTGGCCATGGAGATGATGCGGGATATCGATGAAGAAACCGTGGATTTCATCCCAAATTACGATGGTCGTTCACAAGAACCAGTTGTTTTACCAAGCCGCTTTCCAAACCTTTTAGTCAATGGATCTGCCGGTATCGCAGTTGGAATGGCGACAAACATTCCACCACACAATCTGCGCGAAATCGCCGCAGCTGTGGAGTGGGCGCTAGAAAATCCAGAGGCATCCAGCGAAGAAACTTTAACCGCGCTACTTGGAATAGTTAAAGGTCCAGATTTTCCAACCCGAGGAATTATCGTTGGCAGACAGGGAATTGAAGAGGCTTATCGCACCGGCCGCGGATCGATCACAATGCGCGCAGTTGTTGAAATCGAAGAGATTAATAAGCGCACATGTTTGGTAATCACCGAACTTCCTTATCAAGTCAACCCAGACAATCTAGCTTTAAAGATAGCTGAATTGGTCAAAGATGGAAAAATCAAAGGCATTGCAGATGTTCGCGATGAAGGAAATGAACGTCTGGGACAACGTCTAGTAATTGTTTTGCGCAATGATGCAACACCAAAAATTGTTTTGAATAATCTTTACAAACACACCCAATTGCAAGATTCCTTCGGCGCCAACATGTTGGCTTTGGTCGACAATGTGCCGCGCACATTGCGCCTTGATGAATTTATCCGCCATTACATAACCCACCAGGTTGAAGTAATTGTTCGCCGCACCAAGTACCGACTTTCCGAGCGGGAAAAGCGCGCCCACATTTTGCGTGGTTATCTAAAAGCTCTTGATGCATTAGATGCAGTTATCGCTTTGATCCGCGCCAGCGCTAACTCAGATGAAGCCCGTGCCGGCTTAATGAAACTTCTTGAGGTTGATGAAATCCAAGCCAACGCAATTTTGGATATGCAGCTGCGTCGTCTTGCTGCACTCGAACGCCAGAAAATTATTGATGAGTATGAAACTTTGATGGCAGAGATCAAAGAGCTCACCACAATCCTTAATGATCCAGCCAAACAGAGGTCAATTATCAGAGAAGAGCTCAAAGAAATCGCGGAAAAGTATGGCGATGACCGCCGCACCCAAATCGTTGCGGGAGACACTGATTTATCGGTCGAGGATCTAATTCCAGATCAGGATGTTGTCGTAACAATTACCCGCGGTGGATACGCCAAACGCACTCGGGCCGATCTTTACCGCTCTCAACGTCGCGGCGGCAAAGGCGTTAAAGGTGCAGCACTAAAACAGGATGACATTGTTGAACATTTCTTTACCGCATCCACACATGATTGGTTGTTGTTCTTTACCAATCAAGGGCGGGTTTATCGCGCCAAAGTTCATGAACTGCCAGATGCGGGACGTGACGCGCGTGGCCAGCATGTTGCCAATCTTCTAGCCTTTAAACCAAATGAAAATATTGCATCGGTCATCTCAATCGCAGATTACTCATCACTACCTCACCTAGTTATTGCAACCAAAGGCGGCATCATTAAAAAGAGCCCACTTGTGGAGTATGACTCACCACGCACTGGTGGCTTAATAGCAATTTCCTTAAAAGATAATGATGAGGTGGTTGCCGCCTCTGCTATCACCAGCAAAGATGAACTTTTGTTGATCTCCAAAAAAGGAATGTCACTACGTTTTACCGCAGATGATGAATCGCTGCGCCCAATGGGCAGATCTGCTTCTGGTGTTATTGGAATGAAGTTCCGTTCTGGCGATGAGCTATTAACTATGTCCACAATTCGCACAGGCGACAACAACAAACAAAGTTATGTATTAACCGCTACCGATGGTGGATTTGGAAAGCGCACAAGTCTTGAGGAGTATCGTTCACAAGGCCGTGGTGGAATCGGGGTAAAGGCAGCAAAGGTTGATGAGAATTCACGTGGTGGATTAGTTGGCGCACTAGTTGTAAATGAAGGCGATGAAATTTTGGTGATCACATCGGGCGGCGTTGTAATGCGCACACCTGTCAAAGAGGTTCGTGAAACCGGTCGCGACACCATGGGGGTCCGCTTGGTAAACCTTGATGAAGGCACTCATGTTGTTTCACTCGCCAAAGTAAGTGAAGAGGATTAATAAATACGCTTAAAAAACTGCTATTTTTGCGCCTGCTCGCATCTCAGGTAGCCTTGCGCTCCTGTTTGCGGGCCTATAGCTCAGCCTGGTTAGAGCGCTTCCCTGATAAGGAAGAGGTCAGTGGTTCAAGTCCACTTAGGCCCACGCTCCAACTTCAGCGTTAGGGTTGTTGGCGCAAGACAATTAAATACGGGGACTTAGCTCAATTGGTAGAGCACCTGCTTTGCAAGCAGGGGGTTAGGGGTTCGATTCCCCTAGTCTCCACTTTGTTTAACTTTGCTTAGATTAAAAAAAGTAAGAGCCAAAATAAAAGCCGGTATTGCATTCCAACGTTCATCAGTGGATCTAGAAATCAATTGCATAAATGTACTGAATCCAAATAGATATTTTAGAAATGAAACAAAACGTGAATTTTTTAGAGATGAGATGCCTTTATAAAACTTAAACAACCAAAACAAAAGCGCCATAGTCAAGAAGCCCATAAACAGATAAATAATGCGAATCAAAGTCGGGAAAGAATTAAACTGCCCTCCAGCGGCGCGACTATGCACCCAATCAAGGTTCAAGAAAACGGAAAAAAGTACAACGGCGTTGTAAGAAAGAGAAACAATAGAGGCGAATAAAAGGGCTTTATTAACTCTCATAACTGTAATCTAAACAAACAAACCAATAATTAACAAGTAAATTACCGAAATAAGTCAGAATGTGAACCAATTCTTATCAGTTCAAGTGTTGAGTCTTTATAAATACTATAAATCAGTAACAAATCAGGCCGAACATGACATTCAAAATATCCAGAGTATTTACCTTTTAACCTATGCACTTGGTACTTTTCAGGAAGTATTACGCGATTTTGAAGTAGTTCTACAACCACTGAAAGGGCATCGATAGATTTCTTGTGGTCAGAGTCTTTAAGGATTCGCCTTAAATCCCTTTTATAACGCGTGCTGTGGGTGAGCCTAAGCACCTAGATCTTTGAGAAGCTCCTCTAAATTCTTGTATGACTTACCTTTGCCACGTTTCTTTTCAAGTTCACGAATTGCTCGAACAGTCTTAGTGTTTGGAGTATGAATTGAGAAAGGAATCTCCTTTTCGCGAGCGGTTTTAGTGAGCATAATTCTTATGGCGTCAGAGAGGGTCATACCGCAGGCTGCAAAAACTTTTTCAGCTTGGCGTTTTGTTTTCTCATCAATTCTGGCACGAACCACAGAATCTTGGGCCACAACTCGCTCCTCTCTATGTAGCAACATTGTAGCTACATCAATTTTCTACGTCAAGGTTTATAGAAGTTCCCAATCCAAACAAGAAGTAGAGGATCATTTGGCAGCCCGGCCAAAATTGTGGATAAATGCTCTTTAGGCGATATTGTCTCCCTAATAAATCAGAGCCCAAGGAGATTAGTAATGACTGAGATGCCACCAATTTCAAGAGCGACACTTCATACCTCAATGGGTGACATTGTTATTGAGTTGTTCCCTAACCACGCACCAAAAACCGTTGCTAACTTTGTTGAGTTAGCTGCGGGTATGCGCGAATGGGTAAACCCAAACACTGGTGAAAAAACCAATCAACCACTTTATGACGGCACTGTTTTTCACCGCGTAATCAAAGGTTTTATGATTCAAGGTGGCGATCCACTTGGCACAGGTACAGGTGGACCAGGTTATAGATTCGCTGATGAGTTTCATCCAGAGCTAACTTTCAGCAAGCCATACCTACTTGCGATGGCAAACGCTGGTCCAGGAACAAATGGCTCACAATTCTTTATTACAGTTGCAGAAACTTCATGGTTGAACCGCAAGCACACCATTTTTGGAGAGGTAAAAGATGAAGCCTCACAAAAAGTTGTACAAGCGATCTCTGAGGTAAAGACCGGTGGCGCCGATCGCCCAGTGCAAGCGGTAAAAATTAACTCTGTTTCGCTATCCTAATTAGATGCGACGCACAATTACCGGTTCGCTGGTATTTGTAATTGCTGCTTCATATCTCCTACAAATAACAGTTCCAGGGTATGAAGAGCGATTATTACTTAATCGTTTTTATGTTGAAAACGGTGAGTACTATCGAATGCTAACCGTGGCTTTAGTGCACGGTGGGTTTATGCATCTAGGTTTTAATTTAATTGCATTACACGCGCTAGGAACTCCACTGGAGGCGTACTTCAGTCGGGGCAAATTCATTGCCCTGCTGGTTTTTTCATTACTTTCTGGTTCCGCGCTCTCAGTGTTTTTCAATCCCTCATATGTTTACTCAATCGGCGCATCGGGAATGATCTTTGGGTTATTTGGCGCGTTAGCGATTGTGGGGCAACGAGCTGGAGTTGAATGGCGCTCGATAATGGTGATTGTCGGTCTTAACTTCGCAATCGGTTTTGTACTAGGCGGAGTGGATTGGCGTGGTCATTTAGGCGGTTTGATTGGCGGCACCTTGGCTACCCTCGTTCTTAACCGAACGAAGTAGCGCCTGCGCCACATCAATTACCTCAACATCTGACTCTCGTCCTTTAACACCATCACTAACCATTACCCGACAAAATGGGCAGCCCACCGCAACCTCGGTCGCACCGGTAGCGATCGCTTCATCAACACGGTTCATATTGATGCGGGTGCCGAGTTTTTCCTCCATCCACATTCTTCCGCCGCCTGCACCACAACAGAAAGAGCGTTCTTTGTTGCGCGGCATCTCCACCATATCTACACCGGTGGATTCCAAGAGTTCGCGAGGTGGTTCATAAATCTGATTGTGACGACCTAAATAACAAGGGTCGTGATAGGTCAGCTTTTTGCTGGCTTTGGCAACTGGTTTTAATCTGCCTTCTTTAACTAGTGTGTTGAGTAACTGGGTGTGGTGCACCATCTCTAACTCAAAACCTTGCTGTTTGTAATCTCTGCCGATAGTTGTAAAGCAATGCGGGCAGGTAACCACAACCTTCTTTTTACCTTTGTAATTTACATAAACCTCTTTTAAGGTTTCGATGTTTTCCCGAGAAAGAATCTGATACAAAAATTCATTACCGGCGCGACGTGCCGGATCACCAGTACAGGTTTCTCTCGCACCTAAAACACCAAACTTAACTCCAGACATATAAAGCAGTTCGGCAACCGCTTTTGTGGTTTTCTTGGCGCGCTCTTCATAGGCGCCAGCGCAACCAACCCAGAACAAATACTCAACATCATCAGGAAGTGCACCATCAATCACATCAACCGGGAAGTTGCACTCTGCAATCCAAGCGTTGCGATCCATGCGGTTAGCACCCCAAGGGTTGCCAGCCTTTTCTAAATTACGGAAGGTTCCACCAAGTTCAGTTGGAAACTCTGACTCCACCAAAACTTGGAAGCGACGCATATTTACGATGTGATCAATATGCTCGATATCAACCGGGCACTCATTAACGCAGGCACCACAAGTGGTACAGGACCACAAAACATCAGGGGAGATGGTTTCTCCAACAATGGGTCCTTCTTTTGGCATATTAGCTAGCGCGTGATCCCGCATCGCCATAATCAAGAGCTTTGGCGAGAGCGGTTTTTCAGTATGCCAAGCTGGACATTGAGATTGGCAACGGCCGCACTCGGTACAGCTGGCCATATCCAACAGGCCCTTCCAAGAGATATCTGCGCCCTTGCCGATACCAAAAACATCATCCTCTTTAGGATCTTCAAAATCAATTGCTTTGCCATGAGACAACATCTCCGGCAAGGCGCCCAATGTTGGAGTAGCTGAAACATTGCGTTTAAAAAAGATATTGAATGGCGCTAGAAATCTATGCCAAGCAACGCCCATGGTTAAGTTGGCTGCAACAACTATAAACCAACTCATCGAAACAATAATCTTCAGCGCTGCAACAATAACAATCCAGTTTTCTAAAGAGTCAACACTCATTCCACTAAAGGCGTTTACCGCCGGAGCGGAGAGCGCAAACTCAAAACTCTTTGCTTTATCACCAAGTAGCGCGCCTTCTAAACCACGTAATGCAATTACACAAAAAACAATCGCGAGAATTACCGCTTCAACAAAATACGCTTTCCATGAACCGGAGCCAAAAAAGCGAGAGGTTCTACCCTTTTTTGTAATTCGGGTAATTTGGCGAATCGCAATTAATGCAACTATTCCAATTCCAGTTAACCAAGCAATCAACTCGGTGAATAGCGCGTAAGGAACAAAATGACCAATAAATGGAATTACAAAATGTGGATCTATCACCTGACCATAAGCGGTTATCAAAGTTCCAAATAAAGAAACAAAACCGATCATCACAAACCAGTGGGCAATTCCTGATCCGGTGAAGTTCAACATCTTGGCGTGGGTTAAAACCTCACGGGTCATCAATGCAAAACGTTTAGCTTTTTGATTGCTGCGAGTTGGATCGGGTTGCCCAGCTTTTATCCGGCGGTAGAGCTCGAGGGAGCGCACCGTGATGGCGACCAGGGCCACCAGGGTTACTAGGTAGGAGATGCCAGCCAGCGCGATTTGCATAAGCAGAAGGGTAGGCGGGCAGGTGTTGAACTCAGGGTAAGGGGCGGGGAGGTGCTATTCACAGGGGTGGATAACCCTGTGGAGAATTACATGGTTGTAATTAATAAAGAGGTATTAACGCCAACGCTTAACGCCAGCGCGTGGCGAGGCTGAAGCCGACTCCGATGAAGGCAAAGCCGACCACCATGTTCCAGGCGCCGATATTTGGAATCGGGTACTGGGTTTGGGAGACGTAGAAGGTGACGATCCAAACCAAGCCAATTAGGAAGTTGGCGATCATCGTAGGAGCGAGCCAGCTCGGGCTTTCCAACTCCTGAGGGGTCGCCTCATGGGTCACAAGCTCTGGACGGTTGTCCTTCTTCTTCTTACGCAAACGTGACTTTGGCATGGGCGGCAGGTTACACGAGAGAATGCCCAAATGGATAGCCAGATAGAAGGTCAGGCCCGAATCTTGGTGGTCGACAATTACGACTCCTTTGTATTCAACCTAGTCCAATACCTCCAACAACTTGGCGCCAACTGCACCGTAGTTCGCAACGATGCGGTCTCTGCAGATGAAGCGGATAAATATGACGGCGTTTTAATCTCACCAGGCCCTGGAACACCAGAGGCGGCCGGTGTTTCAATAGAAATGATTAAACATTGTCAGGAAACCAAAAAACCTCTACTCGGTGTATGTCTGGGACATCAAGCAATCGCGGTGGCCTTTGGTGCAACAGTTAATCGCGCTCCAGAGTTATTGCATGGCAAAACCTCCCAAGTTTCACATAACAACTCCGGAGTTTTGGAAGATATTCCAACTCCATTTACTGCGACGCGTTATCACTCGCTAGCAATTGAAGAATCAACTTTGCCAAAAGATTTAGAGATTACAGGGCGCAGCGAAAGCGGAGTTGTAATGTCTATCAAACATAAAGAGCTGCCAATTCATGGTGTGCAGTTTCATCCCGAATCAGTTTTAACAGAGCATGGATATCAGATGTTAGGTAATTGGTTAGTGGAGTGTGGCGATAGCGGCGCACGCCAAAGATCAGAGGGATTGTCCCCAATAATCTCTAAATAATTACCCTTGTGCTTTGTTAACTGTAATAGTTACTGGCGAACCAATAATTCTTGATTCACCAGCACTTGGTGCTTGTGCCAAAACAATTCCCAGCGGCTGATTAGCATCAAAAACTTCGACAATTTTTACAAAGAAACCCGCCTGAGTTAATAAGGTTTTCGCTTCAATCTCAGTTACTCCAACCAAGGCTGGAACCTGCACATTTCCACTGGCAATCTCAAGTACAACTCCGGATCCTGCATCAATAGTTGAGCCTGGTTCTGGGGTTACCTTTAAAACTATTCCTGGCTCTTGTTCCGAGTTAACCGCAACCGTGCGTGACACCCGCAATCCAGCAGCAATTAATAATGTCCGTACCTCTTCTAATGGTTTACCTATCAAATCAGTCGGAACCGTCGCATCACCTGGTCCTTCAGAGAGAGTCAAAGTAACCGCAGAACCTAGAGAAACCCGAGTGGTAGCAAGCGGTAATTGGTTTGATACACGATCACGTGGAATCCGAGGATCAGGTGCGCGTTGAATAGTGATAGTAAATCCCTGCAATTGTTCGCGCGCTTGAGCTTCAGTCAAACCAACCACATTAGGAAGCGCTTGAATGGAGCTCTCAGATCCAGGACGGAATACAAAGAAACTTGCTGCGCCGACCAGCACAACAATAGAAAGAGCTATGGCGGCGATGCGATTACGACCATTACCAGATGGTTTTTGTTTTGGAATCTGAGTGGTGATGCCCTCACCTTTAGATAACTTCTTCAAATCCTTCAGCATCGCATTGGCGCTTTGGTAGCGCTCATTTGGATCTTTAGCCAAAGCAACACTAAAGAAATTGTTCAACACTGGATCTAACGATGGTTCAACCTCGGTAACTGGAGTAAGAGGCGCTGAAACATGTTGGTAGGCGATCGCAACAGGAGTGTCGCCAGTAAATGGAGGTTTGCCGGAAACTAACTCATAAAACAAACAACCCACGGAGTACAAATCACTGCGCGCATCTGCTTGACTGCCAGTAGCTTGTTCTGGAGATAAATACTGCGCGGTGCCAACAATGTTCCAGGTGTTAGTCATAGTTGCGCCGCTATCTGACAAGGCGCGCGCAATACCAAAATCCATCACCTTGATGTCGCCAGCATCTGTAATCATGATATTTCCCGGCTTTATATCCCGGTGCACAATGCTGTTTTTGTGAGAGTACTGGAGGGCAATCAAAATACCTTCCACAATTTCTACGGCGCGCTCTAGTGGAAAGCGCTCGCCGCGATGGATTATCTCCCGCAGCGTATTGCCCTCTACATACTCCATAACCATGTAGGGCATTGCACCACCGGGCGTATCTTCTTTACCCGAGTCATAAACCGAAACAATTCCGGGATGATTTAAGGCTGCAACTGAAAGCGCCTCTTTATTAAAGCGAGTTACAAATGATGGATCGCGAGCCAGATCGCTACGTAAAATTTTTACCGCAACCTGGCGATTTAATCTTTGATCTTGCGCAACATACACATCAGCCATGCCGCCGGTACCAATCATGGCGCCAAGTTCGTAGCGATCCCCTAAAACTCTTTTCATTTTTTAGACCTCATTGCGCTGCTCCAAACTTGGTAGCCGCTAAATCAATAGCAGAGTCACTCAACTCAGTTGCAATCACAGTGACATTATCCGGTGCACCGTTTTTATATGTAAGGTCAACCAAAGAATTCACAGCGTTCTCTAAATCTTGCTGCATCAATTTTAGAATCGAACCCTCATCAACCACTGCGGTTAAACCATCACTGCACAACAAAAAGCGATCGCCTTTTTGAGCTGGATATGCCACCAAGATCGGGGTGAGATTTTGTTTGCCCATAAGTGCTTGAGTTAAGAAGGAGCGTTGTGGGTGATCTGCAATTTCATCCAAAGTGAGTCTGCCCTGATCTACCAACTCCTGCACGACTGTGTGGTCATGGCTGATTAATTCAATTTTTTTGTTGCGAATGCGATAAGCCCGTGAATCTCCAACATGCAACAAAAGAACATAATCCTTAAACAAAGCCAAAGCGGTAAGTGTTGTGCCCATTCCAATTAACTCGGGACGCTTTGCACCAATCTCTGCAATTGCGGCATCCATATCCTCAATAGAGCTGCGTAATAAATCTTCCCGCGAATCATCATCTAAATCAGGGTTAATCAATACTGGTGTTAATTCAGATAACTTTTCAATTACTGCGCGAGATGCGATCTCACCACCAGCGTATCCACCCATTCCATCAGCAACAGCTAGCAATGCAGGGGAGACAAAACCTGAGTCCTCATTGCCTTCTCTATTTAATCCAACCTCAGAGCGCCAAGCGATCTGGGAGAAATGGAGTTGTAATTCGCTGCTTGCCATGATTCCCAAAGCCTATAAGGGTGAGCGGCAATTATCACCGCCCGAGTATCCTTACGCAGTGACGAGGTACGCATATTTAGGTCCAGTCGGGACTTTTACTGAGGCTGCGCTGCGCACTATCTCCTCAAACTCTGACACCTTAACTCCTTACTCAAATGTCACCGCTGCTCTTGATGCGGTACGTACCGGCAATGCTGAAAGAGCTTTAGTGCCGATCGAAAACTCCATCGAAGGAGTTGTTGCCCGCACATTAGATGAGTTGGCGATCGGTGAACCACTTGTTATCTATAACGAGGTTACTTTGCCTGTGACCTTTGCTTTGTTGGTAAGTAAAGGCAAGGGAAACTATCCAATTAAGAAAATTGCAACACATCCACATGCAGAAGCACAGTGCCGCACCTTTATCGCCAAGAATTATCCAGATGTAGAGATCATTACAACATCATCAACCGCTGCTGCCGCACAGGCTTTGGCAAATAATGAGTTTGATGCCGCGATTGCATCGCCAAATGCGGCAGAAACCTACGATCTTTTAGCACTCGCAAACAACATTGGCGACAATGATGGCGCGGTAACACGGTTTGTTTTGGTTGGAAAACCCGGAGTTGTTCCAGCCGCCACGGGTTTTGATCGCACCTCACTCGCCGCATTTATTGGCGCTGATCATGCAGGTGCTTTACTTGAGGTTTTAACTGAGTTCTCTGTACGCGGTGTTAACTTAACCTTTATTCAATCCCGTCCTACTGGCCGCGAACTCGGTCACTATCACTTCATTATTGATGCAGAGGGACATATAAATGAGGAGCGGGTTGGCGATGCTTTGATGGGGTTACGCCGTATCTGTGAAGATGTTCGATACCTCGGTTCATATCCCAGAGCCGATAAAGTTGCGCCAACAACAACACCAGCAACCGCAGACTCCTCCTTTAAAGAGGCGGATGCATGGCTTGCTGCGGTGCGGGCCGGGGAGAAGATTTAAATGATTGATGTAAAGGCGTTGCGTGAAAATCCAGATTTGGTACGCGCCTCCCAAAAGGCCCGCGGTGAGAACCCTGATTTAGTTGATCAAGCATTGGTAGCTGATGAAAAGCGTCGTAACGCAATTGTTGAATTTGAAGCGCTGCGCGCTGAACAAAACACCTTATCTAAATCAGTGGGCGCTGCTAAAGGTGATGAGAAAGCTGCGCTTCTAGATAAAGCCAAATCCTTATCCGCTGCCGTTAAAGAGGCGGAGAGCAAAAAAAACACCACTGAAACTGATTTCAAAAAAATCGCAATGGAGATCTCCAATCTGGTTGACACCAGCGCACCGGTCGGCGGCGAAGCAGATTTCAAGGTAATTGAAGAGATCGGCACACCGCGCAAATTTGATTTTGAACCAAAGGATCATGTCGAGCTAGGCAAAATTCTTGGTGCGATTGATGTCGAACGTGGCGCAAAGGTTTCAGGTGCACGTTTTTATTATCTAACCGGTGTTGGTGCATTGTTAGAGCTGGCGCTAGTTAATTATGCAATCACTATGGCCACAAAAGCTGGCTTCATCCCGGTAATTCCACCAGTATTGGTAAAGCCGGCCGCGATGGAGGGCACTGGGTTTTTAGGACAGGCCGCCGAAAATGTATTTCATTTAAAAGAGGATGATTTTTATTTAGTTGGTACCAGTGAGGTTCCACTTGCGGCTTATCACATGGATGAAATTCTGGATTCAAAATCGCTACCGCTGCGCTACACCGGTTACTCACCATGTTTCCGTCGCGAAGCCGGTTCTTACGGCAAAGACACTCGCGGAATTATTCGCGTCCATCAATTTGAAAAGGTTGAGATGTTTTCATTTTGTGCACCAGAGGAAGCTGTTGCCGAACACCAAAGATTGCTGGCTTGGGAAAAAGATTTCCTAAATGCGATGGAGATTCCTTATCGAGTAATTGATGTTGCAACTGGCGATCTAGGCTCCAGCGCCAATCGCAAATTTGATTGCGAAGCCTGGATTCCAACCCAAAACGCTTACCGCGAAGTCACCAGCACCTCAAACTGCAGTGAGTTTCAAGCCCGCCGTTTAAATGTGCGCACTAAAGGTGACAACGGCACATACCCAGTAGCGACTTTAAATGGAACTTTGGTGGCTGTACCGCGCATGATTGTTTCGATATTAGAAAATCACCAACAAGCAGATGGTTCGGTATTGGTACCAAAAGCTTTACAACCATTCCTTGGAATGGATCGATTTAATCCGGTGGGTTAATTGAGCGACTTACTGCGCCGCCCTAAATTAATCGCAACTGATTTAGATGGAACCATAGTTCCCCATCAAGGCAAGATTTCAGAGCGCACTAAAGCCGCTTTTCATGCTGCACATGAAGCGGGCATAGAAATTTATTATGTAACTGGAAGACCACCGCGCTGGATGCCAGAGATTGCAGAAGCGTTTTCCTTCGGTCACAGCATTTTGGGAAATGGCGCGATGCTTTATGACATACACAATGAAAAAATTTTGGAAGAGTGGTTGATGCCGGTTGAAAACCAGATTGAAACCGTCAATCGCCTTCGAATGGCAATCCCAACCATTTCTTTTGCGGTCGAGGCGCACCATTATTTTCATCGAGAAAAGGCGTATATCCCGCGCTGGGATGTCGGCTTAGACAATATCGGAGTTCATGACATCACTGAGATTATGCAGACCCCAGCAATGAAAATGTTGGCCCGTTGTTCAGATCAAGAGTTGAGCTCTGATGAGATGTTGGAAATTGCGATTAAAGAGCTAGAAGGAGTTGCCACAGTTACTCATTCCAATCCTCATGATTCGCTGTTGGAAATCAACGCGCACGGAGTTTCAAAAGGTGCGACACTTTCAAAGATGGCGCAGCGCCATGGAATTACTGCAGAACAGGCCGTAGCTTTTGGCGATAATCCAAATGATTTCACGATGCTCTCATGGGCGGGCCGGTCGTGGGCAATGGCAGATGGCCACCCACATGGCAAACTTCATGCCAAGTTCATCGCTGAGCCGCATCATCAAGATGGTGTAGCAAAAGAGATAGAGAAGTTACTGGAGTTACCAAAATGATCGTTATGCCCGCTTGGTTGGATCTCCTAACAATTGGAATTGGTGGATTACAAGGTGCGCTTTTTGCAATCTTTTACAAACGTTTTGATTTAGTTGGTGTTTTTGCAGTTGCGATACTTACGGGATTGGGTGGCGGAATTCTGCGCGATGTTTTGTTGGATGCGGGCCGGCCGGCTGCGATGCAAGACAAATACATACTGACTGCAATTGCTGCGGTTGTGGTGGCGTTATTGATTGGCCGTTGGTTTAAAAAAGCGGTCAGCGGTGTGGTGTTTCTAGATTCTGTCGCTATGTCTTTATTTGCAATTGCCGGAACCTACAAAGCTTTGTCATTTAGCACCTCAGCATTAGTTGCGGTTTTGTTAGGAGTCATTACTGCGGTCGGTGGTGGAGTTTTGCGTGATGTGGTTTGTGGAATGACACCTCAGATTTTCTCTGGTGGACCTTTGTATGCAACCGCTTCAGCAATTGGTTCCGTTATTTTTGTTTTATTGGAGCGAACTGAATTAGATCTAAATATCTCTGTTGCAATTGCCACATCTTTAATCGTCGCAATTCAAATGGCCTCGGTCCGGTTCCGCATTCACCTAAAACCAGCCCTTCCAAGTTTGGATAAGTAAACAAAAGCCAACTGATTTGGTAGACCCCCGTTGGTGCAGGTAAGTTTTCCCACGGAGGGCTCGCATAGTGGCCTAGTGCACCGGTCTTGAAAACCGGCAAGGGAAACCTTCGTGGGTTCAAATCCCACGCCCTCCGCCAGAATTTTTTAACTCCGCCCGCCCTGTGTGCGAACTCATAAGGTCTCACCTAGAAACTCCTCTGAACCGCGAGGAAAATTACCGCATCAGTTTTGGCGATTTCCTTCAAGGAGGCGTTGCGTGGCAACAGGTGTTTTTTCTTCAACGCGAGCAGCTATTAAAGAGCGCACGCTGCGAACCGACAAGTGGTGGTTACAACCATTAATCACAGTTGCGGTCTTGCTCTCCTTTATTGTTTATGCAACTTTCCGCGCCTTTGAAAACAAGCATTACTTCGCCGAGCCGCTAATCTCACCTTTCTATTCACCATGTCTTTCTACTGCTTGTGTTGAAGGTGCATCACATTTTGGAACTCCATTTGGCGCAATCAATTTATTTGGATTAGCAATCTCGCCAGCGCTACTTATTTTGATCTTTCCACTCGGTTTCCGGTTAACCTGTTATTACTACCGCAAGGCTTACTACCGTTCATTTTGGATGTCGCCGCCAGCCTGCGCAGTTGCAGAGCCACACTCCAAATACACCGGAGAAACCCGTGCCCCATTAATTATGCAAAACGGTCACCGTTGGTTTTTCTACGCTGGTTTAGTTCTTAATGTGATTCTCACCTATGACGCTGTAATCGCTTTCAAAAACCCAGAAGGCGAGTGGGGACACATGAGCGTTGGTACCTTAATTCTTACCTTGAATGCAACCATGTTGTGGTTGTACTCAGCTTCATGCCATACCTGCCGGCACACAATTGGTGGACGACTTCGCCACTTCTCGCAACATCCAGTGCGTTATAAGTTGTGGACCTGGGTATCGGTTCTAAATCACAAACATCCAAACTTCGCTTGGATTTCATTGATTGTTGTTGCACTTACAGATTTCTATGTTCGTGCAGTGGCATCTGGATCCATTACCAACTACTACTTCTTCTAGGACGAATCCATGGCAAATAACGACATTAAATATGATCGCTACCGATTCGATGTAGTTGTAATCGGAGCTGGCGGCGCAGGATTGCGCGCGGCTGTAGAGGCACGCCAAGCAGGACTTCGCGTTGCCATCATCTGTAAATCATTATTTGGCAAGGCCCACACCGTTATGGCTGAAGGTGGCGCTGCTGCTGCAATGGGCAATGTAAATGAAAATGATGGTTGGAAGGTTCACTTCCGCGACACGATGCGCGGTGGAAAATTCCTAAACAACTGGCGCATGGCTGAGCTACACGCCAAAGAATCACCAGATCGAATTTGGGAGTTAGAGACCTGGGGTGCGTTATTTGATCGCACCAAAGATGGTCGAATCTCACAACGTAACTTCGGCGGACATGAGTATCCACGTCTTGCTCACGTTGGTGACCGTACAGGTTTGGAGTTAATCCGCACCATGCAGCAAAAAATTGTTGCGATGCAACAAAAAGATGCCAAGGAACATGGCGATGCCGAGAAGTACATCAAAGTTTTCGCCGAGTTAACTATCACTGAAATTATTAAGGATGGAAAGAAAGTTGCGGGTTGTTACGGCTACTGGCGCGAAACTGGAAATGAAGTTTTGTTTGAAGCCCCAGCAGTTGTTCTTGCAACCGGTGGAATTGGAAAATCTTTCAAAATTACCTCCAACTCTTGGGAAGGCACCGGCGACGGACATGCGCTAGCGCTAAAAGCCGGATCTGCATTAGTTGATATGGAGTTTGTACAGTTCCATCCCACCGGCATGGTTTGGCCACCATCGGTTCGGGGAATTTTGGTTACTGAATCAGTTCGTGGTGATGGCGGAGTTCTCACCAACTCTGAAGGCAAACGGTTCATGTTTAATTACATCCCAGAGGTTTTCAAAGATAAGTACGCTGACAATGAAGAAGAAGCTGATCGCTGGTACAAAGATCAGAACAACAACCGTCGTCCTCCAGAGTTGTTGCCACGTGATGAAGTGGCGCGTGCCATCAACGCTGAAGTTAAAGCCGGACGTGGCTCTGAGCATGGCGGCGTTTACCTTGATGTTTCAAAGCGTCTGCCTGCTGATGAAATCAAGCGTCGTTTGCCTTCAATGTGGCATCAATTCAAGGAGTTGGCTGATGTTGATATCACCGAGCAACCAATGGAGGTTGGCCCAACCTGTCACTATGTAATGGGTGGTGTAAAGGTTGATCCAGACACCGCTGCTGCTTATGGGGTAGAAGGTTTGTTTGCTGCCGGCGAAGTCGCAGGTGGAATGCATGGCTCCAACCGTCTTGGTGGAAACTCACTTTCAGATCTTTTGGTATTCGGCCGTCGTGCTGGTGCAGGCGCTGCTGAATATGTAAAGAGTTTGGGTGGCAAATCTCCAGAAGCAAGTGATAAAGCGATCGCAAAGGCTCACGAACATTTGAATGCTCCATTTACCCGTGAAGGTGATCAGAATCCATACTCACTACATCAAGAGCTACAAAACGTCACACAGGATTTAGTGGGGATTATCCGCACTGAAAAAGAACTTGTGGAAGCTCTAAAGAAGTTGGAATCCATCCGCGAGCGGGCCGCAAAAGTTAAAGCAACTGGCGGAAAAGCTTTCAATCCGGGCTTTCATCTAGCAATTGATCTTGAGAATATGTTGTTGGTATCTGAATCAATCGCACGTTCAGCATTAGAGCGTCAGGAATCTCGCGGCGGTCACACCCGCGATGATTATCCAAAGATGGATGCAAATTGGCGTCAGGTAAACCATCTAACAACTTGGAGCGGCAAGAAGGTTGAGATTGAGGCGCAACCAGCCAAGATGTTGCCGAGCGAACTTCTAGAGCTGTTTGAAATGGATGAGTTAAAGAAGTACTTCACTGAGAAAGAACTCGCGAAAGGCGGCAAATAAATGTCCCGCAAAGTAAAGATGCGCATTTGGCGTGGCGATGTCAAAGGCGGAGAGTTCAAAGATGTCAGCGTTGATGCCAACGAAGGTGAAGTTGTTCTTGATGTAATCCACCGTGTTCAAGGCACACAGATGCCAGATCTCGCGGTGCGCTGGAACTGCAAAGCTGGAAAATGCGGCTCCTGCTCGATGGAAATCAATGGAAAACCACGTTTGGCATGCATGACCCGCATGAACTCATTTGCCGAGGATGAAACCATCACAGTTACACCACTTCGCGCCTTCCCGGTCATCCGCGATCTGGTAACTGATGTTTCCTTCAACTACAAGAAGGCGATGGAAGTTCCAGCATTTGAGGGACCAACAGATTTGAAGCCTGGTGAGTACCGGATGCAACAAGTTGATGTTGAGCGATCACAAGAGTTTAGAAAATGTATCGAGTGCTTCCTTTGCCAGGACACCTGCCATGTAATCCGTGATCATGAAGAGAATAAGAAATCCTTCGCGGGACCACGTTTCTTCATCCGGATTGCAGAGCTTGATATGCATCCACTTGATCGCTTGCGTAATCGCAAACAAAAAGCGCAAGAGGAGCACGGCCTTGGAATGTGCAACATCACCAAGTGCTGTACTGAGGTTTGCCCAGAGCACATCAAGATCACCGACAACGCGATTATTCCTATGAAAGAGCGCGTAGTTGATGTTAAGTACGATCCAGTTCGTTGGTTGGGATCAAAGATCCGCAAACGCGAGGGCATCAACTAATGAATCTTGTTAAACGTTGGGTAATTCTTGCGCTGGCGTTTTGGCTCACAACCTTTATTGTGAGTGGAATTCAAATTCAAGATGGTGCTTGGAATTATTTCTGGGTGGCTGCGCTATTTGGTGTAATCAATACCGTGCTTGGTGGATTACTAAAACTATTCACTTTGCCAGCGGTCATTCTTACATTCGGCCTATTTATCTTTGTAATTAACGCAGCAATGCTGATGTTGGTCGATCGATGGAGCGATGTCTTGACCATCGATAAGTTCACTTCGGCTTTGATCGGTTCACTAATTATTAGTTTGATATCAGGTTTCACCAACAAAATAGTTAATCGGGCGTGAAAAAACTTCTAGCGGTTGCCATTGGCGGTGCGCTGGGCTCGCTAGTTCGTTACTTAACCGTTTCAAAAGGGGATGAAATAGCGCTATTTGCCATCAATATCGCAGGGGTCGTGGTCGCAGGGATAGTTGCTTTTAGATTTACTCAAAGTGAATTACTAAGAGTTGCACTTATCCCAGGTTTCGCTGGAGGTCTAACCACTTTCTCATCGGTAGCGGTTTTGCATGCCCAACATAACTCAATAAAGGTAATCGCCTATTTTTATTTAATGATTTTGGTTAGCCTGATGGTTTTGTATCTAATCAAACCAAGGGTTAAATCATGAGATTAGCCTCCTTTCTTATCGGTGCCTTCATTGGCGCCCCAACCCGCTATGTAATTGATCAATACTTCCGTAGCTATATGAAGTTTCCGACTGGAATTCTTATAGTCAACCTCGCCGGCTCCTTTTTACTTGGGCTTTCCATCGATTCTCAGACCGATCTGGCTTATGGACTAATGGGTTTTTGTGGTGCGTTAACTACCTGGTCGGCATTTGCCCTTGATCTCTTTAATGAGTTGGAAGAAAAAGATTGGAAGCGGTTTGCTGTGAATCTAATGAGCAACTACACCCTTGGAGTGTTAGCGGCATTAACCGGTATATATGTTGTGGGATAATTGCGGCATGAAGAAAATTGCAATCATTCTCTCCGCATTACTATTCCTCACCGCTTGTGGAAATGATCCAGAGGTCACAACCGCACCAGAGTTGCCTTCGGTACCAAGTGATTGCAATAAGACAAAGATTCTTGCCGCTTTCCCTGAGAAAGTTCAAAATCCAAAGTTTATTGATACCCAATGGGAACCAGCAGAGGGCACCGATTTATATGCTGCATATAACGCCGGCGGTATCGCTTGTTCTTATGGAATTCAGGAGGCAGAGATTGGTGCCACAATTTTGTGGGCACCAGATAATCAAATTCTTTTCAATGAGCGCTCAACACAATGGATTGCAGATGGACAGAAAGCGGTTGATTTACCTGATTTTGATGAGGAAAAAGCCTATGTATTGACCCAAGGCACAGAGGGTCAGGGCGAATTCATGGTTTGGTCCATCAACTACTTAATTGATGGCGTATGGATTCAATTGGGCGCAACCTTCCTTGGCTCTATTGAGGAGGCGATGCCTCTTGTAAAAGCTGCTGCAGATTCACTACGTACCCCAAAGCAAGCAGCGCGCAGCAATCTAAAAGGTTGCTTCATGGCTGAGCTTCCCGAAGATCTTTATGTCTTTAACATTGATTACCATGACAACAACACTTTATCTGCCGGTTTCTACACCAAGAAGATAGATCAAGATGCACAAAAAGGAATCTTTGTTGGTTCCTATACCAATGGCGTGGTTCAAGGTTTCTACACAATTGACTCAGAGCAGAACAAAAAAGATCATGAGTTCTTCTTAAAAGGTGACAAGACTGGTTTTACATTGGGAACTGGAAAAACAACCACCGCAAACGGAGTTGAAAAATTCCAGCGACCACTAGATATCAAGTGGGATGAGAAGATTAAATACATCCCAGCCGAGGATTGCGAAGCACTACTTCGCGGTTAAAGCCGCCATCCACGCCTCAACCTCATCAGGGTGACGTGGCATAGCAGCGCTGAGATTCTTGCAACCATCTTTGGTTACTAGAACATCATCCTCAATACGCACGCCGATGCCGCGGTACTCCTCAGGGAATAAGGTGTCATCAGGTTGAATATACAAACCTGGTTCAACGGTAAGAATCATTCCCTCTTTCAAAACACCTTCAGTGTGCGCCTCTTTACGGGCATGCGCGCAATCATGAACATCCATTCCCAACATATGGCCAGTGCCATGCACTGTCCATCTGCGATGCAAACCAACCTCAGCTTTCAAAGATTCCTCAGGAGAGATTGGCAAGACACCTAACTCTGCAAGGCCGCGCGCCAAAACCTCACTTGCCGCAACATGGAAATCACGGAACTTAGCGCCTGGCTTTACCGCTTTCATGCCAGCTTCTTGGGCTTCATAAACCAACATGTAAATACGGCGCTGTGCCTCTGTGAATTTTCCATTAATAGGGAAGGTGCGGGTGATATCAGCGGTGAATAATGATTCCGCTTCAACACCGGCATCAATCAAAACTAACTCACCATTACGCAGCTCACCATCATTACGGATCCAGTGCAGCACACAGGCATGTGATCCAGCAGCGACGATGCTGTCATATCCAAGATCATTTCCCTCAAAGCGTGCGCGGGTAAAGAAAGCACCCTCAACCAAACGCTCACCACGTTTTTTACCAACCGCGTTTGGAATAGCGCGGATCATGTCTTCAAAACCGCGATGAGTTGCATCAATCGCCTTTTGCATCTCTGCAATTTCAAACTCATCCTTAACCAAGCGCGCTTCAGACAACCAAGAGAAGAAAGCTGCATCATCTGCGCTCTCTTTAACTCGAGAATCAATATATGAATCCTCACCGCGAACAGTCAGTGAATCCTTTTCAATACTTAGGAAATCATCCAAGGTATCGATGTGACGAACTGAAATTTCATACGCAAATTCAGTTTCCTCTAATGTCATGCGGCGGCCAATCCAAAACTCGCCATGTCTAACATTGCGATAAAACTCATCACTATTTTCACGCACTGAGCGAGGATGAATAAATAATAAGGAGTCATGACCAGAGCCGTTTGGCTCCAAAATCAATACTGAATCAGGAACCGCATCTGTGCCATTAACTCCACTCAACCAGGAGTACGCAGTGTGCGGACGGAAGCGATAATCAGAGTCATTACTGCGAACCTTGAATGTGCCAGCTGGAATTACAAGTCGCTTATTTGGAAAAGCCTCAGACAATCTCTTTCGACGTGCCACAGCGTAAGGTGCAACCGGACTCTTCTTTAGATCCTTCAATGGCGATGGGGCCCAGCCTTGTTCCATGAACTTCTTTAAAGGTTCAGGGGTAGGAATATCGTGTGGGCGAGAAGGAAGTTTCCGCTCGGCGGCTTTTTCACCATTGTCGAAAGTGTTCATAATGCGAGGGTACAGGCTCAATTAAATTGTTTCACCAAGGAGGGCTAAACTTCGCCTGCAACTAGGAGACGTCGCATAGCCCGGTCTAGTGCGCCTCACTGCTAATGAGGTTTTCCCGAAAGGGAATCGGAGGTTCAAATCCTCTCGTCTCCGCCATTGTTTTTATATAACATTCACTTCTTAAGAAATAGACTTATCGCGATGCAAATACCCGGATTGATCAAATCACCAAAACTTTTGTTACTGGATCAGAGTTAGCAATAGATGGTGGGTATTTAGCGAGGCAGTTATAGAGTTATGGGGTGAAAAATACCCCGATAATTTTGGATTGCGACACAGGTGTCGATGACACCATGGCGATAATCCTGGCCTGCGTTTCACCAGAGATTGAATTAGTAGGAATCGGAACCATTTGGGGAAATGTTGATTTAGATCTAGCTACTCAAAACACCTTAAACATCCTGGCGATGTGTGGCAAAGCAGATGTTCCAGTAGCCAAAGGTGCTACCAAACCTATCAATGGTTCACATCAGGATTTTGCCTACTTTGTTCATGGTGATGATGGTCAAGGCAATAAGGGCATGAAGGGAAAATACGGCAAAGAAATTTCTCTCAGCGCCGCGGAGTTTATTGTTGAGCAATGCCGGAAGCGACCAGGAGAAATTGAATTAGTTCCAGTAGGACCTCTTACCAATCTTGCTGTCGCTTTAAAACTTGAACCCAATCTTCCGAAATTAGTTCGCGGTGTGACAATCATGGGTGGTACCGCATTAACACCTGGAAATGTTTCTCCGGTTGCGGAGGCGAATATTTGGCATGATCCTGAAGCGGCGGATTTAGTATTCAGAGCGCCGTGGCCCATAACAATGGTGGGGTTAGATGTAACAATGAAAACTCTGCTGACTGAAAAACATTTTGAACAAATGCGCCAAGCCGGTGGGGTCGCTGGATATATGGCACGTATTTCTGAGTACTACACAACATTTAATGAGGAGCGCTCCTTCGGCAAGAGACTGGCCACCATGCATGATGCGATTGCAGTGGGAATCGCCGCTGGTTTAGTTAAGGCAAAGGTTTCGCCAAATGTGAATGTTGAAGTTGATATCACCAGCGGCCCAGGTCGCGGACAAACCATCTGTGATTTAAGGGGAATTTATCTAGATTTCCCAGCGCAAAAGAACGCTCATTGTCAGGTTCCCCTTGAGTTAGAGGAAGGTTTTGCCGAGCTATTTACCGCTCGAATTTGCGGCGCCGGCGAGGCAGCGGTCGATATCAATTAAACTAAAGTGGTTCAATAACAAGAGATTGGAATGTAATGTCTAAACCTGGCGCGGTGATGCTCAGTGAGATCACTGAAATTCCAAGGATGCTGGATGAAATCTCATCTGCTATGGCCACAAACCAATCCGCCAAAGATCTATTCAAAAGCCATGACTTCACAAATGTTGTGATTCTGGCCCGCGGCACCTCTGACAACGCAGCCCATTACTTAAAGTACCTACTAGAGACACAGATGGGAATTCCCGTAGGACTGGCTTCACCATCAGCGGCCACCATGTACCCAACCAAATTTCACTATGAGAAAACACTTTTAATTGCGATTAGTCAGAGTGGACAATCAACCGATCTCTTAAGTTTTGCTCAGGCGGCAAAAGATGGCGGCGCTTATCTACTTTCAATCACCAACGCTCCCGAGTCACCACTCGCCAAGTTATCAAATCTGCATTTACCAATATATGCCGGGCCAGAGTTAGCGGTTCCTGCCACTAAGTCTTATGTCGGACAATTGATGGCTTCCTATCTACTTGTGATGATGTGGAGTAATCAAAAAGTTGATATTGATTCGATAATAAAAGCAGCAAGAGAAAACTCAGATGATTCTGATAAGTATGTTGAATTTGCTAAAAACATAGAGATAGATAAGCCAATTTACGTTTTAGGTAGAGGTTTTTCTTATCCCAACGCAAAAGAGTTTGCTCTCAAACTTCAGGAAACCTCGTTAATCCCAGTGCAAGGCATGTCATCCTCAGATTTTCTACATGGGCCAATTGCCTCTTTAAATACCGCCGCTCAAGTAGTTTTTATCGCCTCACAACATCTGCCAGAGAACTCCTTTGGCGAAGCACCAGGTCGGGTACGGGCTATTACAGGTAGAGTTTTTTGGATCGGCAATCCAAGACAAGCAATGGATAAAGATTTGGTTTTAAAGACTGCGCCAAGCAGCTCCGAACTAACCTCATCTATCTGCGATGCAATCACCTTTCAAAAAGTTACACACTACCTTGCCACTAGCAATGGACTAGACCCAGATAGCCCAGAGGGCTTAAGCAAGGTGACAATCACACAATAATGGCTAGTTCATACAGAGTTGCAATCGTTGGCGCTGGTCCTGCCGGTTATTTTGCAGCCCAAGCTCTACAAAATTCACAAACCGATGAATTGAAATTTGCGATAGACATGATTGAAAAACTTCCGACTCCCTGGGGGTTAGTAAGAAGCGGCGTTGCTCCGGATCATCCAAAGATTAAAACTGTTGCCAAAGTATTTGAAAAGATTGCAACTACAGAGGGTTTTAGGTTGTTTGCAAATGTGGAACTCGGCAAAGATATAACAGTTGATGAATTAGAAGAAATGTATGACGCGGTTGTAATCGCAACCGGAACCAGCCAAGGCAAAAAGCTTGGCATCCCGGGTGAAGAACTACCTGGTTCATTTTCCGCGGCAGATTTTGTTCCTTGGTACAACGCCCATCCAGATTACGTAGATATTGAAATTGCTCTGGATTGTGAAACCGCAGTCGTAATCGGAGCTGGAAATGTCGCTATGGATGTAGCACGAATGTTGGCTCTTGAACCAAAAGAGCTGGATACGACAGATACAGCAGAACATGCTCTAGAGCAACTGCATAACTCTGCAATTCGTAAGGTTCATATCTGTGGCCGCCGTGGTCCCGAGCACGCAGCTTTCACCTCTCCAGAGCTACGGGAATTGCCAAAGCTAGAGCACACCGATGTTCATATAGATGAACATCAGATCAATCAGGCAATGGAACGGGCCAGCGCTGAAGGCGAATTACCTAAAGATTTAAAGTCCAACCTTGATGCGATGCAGGCAATCGCAGGGGCTGAGAAAAAAGGCCTCGAACGTGCAATGTATTTCCACTTCCTGGCCACCCCTTTAGAAATTAGAGGCGATGGCAAAGTCGAAGAGGTGTTATTCGGCATAAATAAGGTTGAGGCAGGAAAAGTCATCTCTACCAACGAAACTTTCACCATAAAGTGCGGGATAGTCATTTCCGCCATCGGCTACGAAGCGGTTGAGATCCCGGGGCTGCCCTATGAAAAAGGAAAGATTCAAAATACCGACGGAAAGATTTCTGGACGCAGCTCTTATGTAGTTGGTTGGGCCAAACGCGGACCTTCAGGTGTTATCGGAACCAACAAGAGTGATTCAACAGAGGTAATGAAGTTGTTAGTCGAGAATTTGGGAACTCCAAAATCACCTGCCGAGCTTGAAAAGAAACTCTCAGAGCGCGGCTCGTTAATTGTCACTCAAAACCAATGGGAAAAAATAAACGCTCACGAAATCAGCAAGGGCGAACCCCTTGGTAAACCACGAGTGAAATTAGTTCAACGTAATGAGATGTTAGGAATTAAGTAAAGCTGTCGCATCCTTCATCATTTTGGGACATTTCCACCCGGGTGCAATGTTTCCTTCAAAATGCCACCATTCATTTTCAAAAACTCTACACAAGCCATATTTATATCCATTGATCTCTAACCATTTCGCAGAGTTTGGAGATTTTGGATAATTTACATCAATCGCTAATCCTCTCGGGTGATGCGATATCCCAGGCGGAGCCACCCACTTAGCCGCGGCTTCAAAACTGCCATACTTTCTCTTTGCTTGATTAAACAAAAATGTTTGCCTGTTCAAGGTTCGATACCCAGATGTAATAGCCAGAGATATACCTTCCTGTTTTGCCGCAGCCTGCGCAACCTTAAATCGCAACTCCAGAGTCTCATTCAATTTCTTTGGTGCGGTTAGTGAGTAAGGAATTGGAGCCTCACCCAAAGAAAGTTCGGTTTCTAGACAACCTTTCATCACATTTGAAGTACGTAATTCGAAATTAGTTTTATCGGCGCAAAGAACTGGAATATCTACCGCAACGGCAGGTGAAATATGCGCGGCCAACAAAGCCAGAATCAACGCGGATCGCTTCACATTTCGCAGGGTATCAGGCGGATTTTGACTGGTTTTTCTGGTGATAATATTCGCAGGCTGTTTGCGCCCGTAGCTCAACGGATAGAGCATCTGACTACGGATCAGAAGGTTTGGGGTTCGAATCCCTACGGGCGCGCTTTACGCTGATAATTTGGAGTTGGTTCTGATGATTTCCATATGTGTAAGCACCGTCAAAATAAACCGGTAAACGACCAAAACACCCAATAAAATGCAAGTGCAAAACAAGACAATTAACCAAGCTTGATTCGCCACTGCCAAAACGGTCATTACAACGTATACCAGCAAGGCAATAACCATTACAACATTGGCTGATTTTCGAGACAAAACAGCTTCGCCTTCAGCTCTTTTAACTAAATCTGTCATGCACGTAAACCTATCACTCCAGGGGAATAATAGAAGCAACCAAGTTGATTACATTAAGTCGAGTAGCCTTTACATATGAATCTACGGAAAACAGTGTTGTTGGTCGCCACTCTAAACTTTATCTATTTCGTAGTCGAATTCTCTTTTGGGCGGATATATGGATCTCTATCGCTTATAAGTGACAGC
>VERG01000001.1 GCA_018882885.1 Candidatus Nanopelagicaceae bacterium
GTTTCGGCGGTCATAGCGAGAGGGAAACACCCGGTCCCATTCCGAACCCGGAAGTTAAGCCTCTCAGCGTCGATGGTACTGCACGGGTCACCTTGTGGGAGAGTAGAACGCCGCCGGACTTATATTAAAAAAAGGGGTTGCAGATTACTGTGGCCCCTTTTTTATTTCATTTCATGTTAGAGAATTTGTTAATCGAAAAGAGTTGGTTAGGAAGATAATGGAAAATAGAGAGCGTAAATCTTTTGGTTCAAGATCTTCCGGGAAAAAGTTTGATCGTAAGCCTTCTGACCAACGACCCTCGGACAGAAAACCCTCGGACAGAAAACCTTCAGACAGAAAACCTTCAGACAGAAAACCTTCGGACCGCAGAGTTTCCGATGGAGAGCACAACAAACCTCGTACAAGTGGAGCACGTCCGGCTCGAGGTGGAGCGGATCGCAGACCAGCGCGGAATTTAAAGGATGAAACTCGTCGTGTTAGAAAGTTCGCCGAACCAGCAATTCCAGAGGAGATAACCGGTAAAGAATTAGAGAAGCGTGAAGCATTCTCTTTGCAGTCACTTGCGATAGAAAACGCTGAAATGGTCGCTAAGCATTTAGTTGCTTTAAACATGTTCTTAGAAAGCGATCCAGAACGTGCTTATTGGCATGGTCAATCCGCTGTGTTTAGAGCTGGCCGTGTAGCTATCGTGCGCGAGAAAGCTGGAATCGCAGCGTTGCATTTCAAAAAATTTGATGTTGCAATTAGAGAGTTAAGAGCGGCACAGCGAATATCAGGATCGCCCTCGGTAATTCCATATTTGGCCCAGTGCGAACTGGCTTTGGGAGATCCCAGGAAAACTCTGGAGATTGCAGGTTCAGTCGACCCAAAACTCTTGACCGTAGAGCAAAAGGTGGAGTTAAGAATTGCTGCGGCAGGAGCACGTTCGGCATTAAAGCAGTTTGATGCAGCGGTCGTTACCTTAACCTGTCCAGAGCTAACGCTTGGCGATGCAAATTGGAGCACCAGATTAAGAACCGCATACCGAGATGCATTGCTTCAAGCTGGTCGAAACTCTGAGGCCGATTCCTTCATGGCTAAATATCCACAATCCTTTAGCGCACAACAGATTTAATACGATAAAGCTTTAACCTCTGCGACTCTGTAATTACTAGTTCATCTAGCTAAGGAGTCTTCTGTGGGCAAATCAAAGGAGTTAAAGAAAGAGCCGGAGTATCAAAATCAGGTTGTCATCGTTGGTCGCTGCAGCGGACCTGGCGAAGAGAAGGAGCTACCAAGTGGAGATAAAGTCGTTGAGTTTCGAATAATCGTTGGTAGGGATGATCGCGATGGGTATGACACCTTTGATGTCGCATTATGGAGTTCGGTGTTGAGAAAGCGCGGCATAGCCTTAAAGAGTGATGAATGGGTCGAGATAATCGGGACCCTACGACGTAGATTTTGGAAAGTCGGCGCGGTATCGGCCAGCAGATGGCAGGTTGAAGCACGCCAACTACGAAGAATTTAGATAGCGTTAGCCCATGGCTAATGATCTGTTATCTGCACTGCGCACCTATCTTTCAAAGGTTAGCTCCGGAGAGAAGACACCTCAGGAGATGGCCGCGGCTCTAAATGCTTGGGCTCGCGAGAGTGGCGAATCAATCAAGCAGCGGGTTGAAGAAGAGGTGGCGCGGACCGTTAAGAAAATGGGTTTTGCAAAGCAGGAAGAGCTTGATCGTTTAGCTCGCGAAGTAGAGTTGTTGAAGTCAAAACTCGTGGTTACGCCTCGCAATTCAACATCCTCGAAGAAGTCGACATCCACAGCAAAGAGAAGTTCTGCTAAGAAAACCGCCAACAAAGCGGTCAAGCAAAATGCTAGGAAATCTCCCGCAAAAGTAATCAAGAAAAGTGGGAAAAAATGATGGAGAGTACGAACAATCTTGAGGCAATATCAGCTATAAAAAAACGCATCAACGAAGTTGCCTTTACCCCACTTGAAGAACATGGCGCAAGATTTGATGAGATCAATAAGGATTTATCTACGGCCCTTACTTCAGTAGAGGGCATCTCCACCTCCAATCAATAACCTTCTTAGTCAGTGTGAAATCTTGAGGATTCGTTTAGATGCTGAGATGGTCAGGCGTGGTCTGGCCCGCTCTCGAGAGCATGCGGTAGAACAAATCGAGTCCGGTTTAGTATCAGTTAAAGGGTTACCGGCAAGCAAGGCGGCTACCCAAGTCGATGCCGAAACTTCGATAACTGTTAAGAACTCCGGCGAAGAGTATGTGTCACGCGGCGGCCATAAGTTGGCAGGTGCATTAAATGCCTTTCCGCAAGTTTCAGTAGCAAACAAAATTGCGCTTGACGCAGGGGCGTCAACTGGGGGATTTACAGATGTACTTCTTCGTAGAGGTGCGAAGAAAGTGATTGCAGTTGATGTGGGATACGGTCAACTAGCTTGGAGTTTGCGAAACGATCCTCGAGTAGTGATTCATGATCGTACCAACGTTAGAAATTTAACGCGGCAGGTCATCTCCGATGAAGCTGAGTTGATTGTTGCTGATCTTTCCTTCATATCTCTAACCCTGGTTCTACCGGCCCTGATTGAGGTCGCACATCCAGAAGCAGATTTCTTGATAATGGTGAAACCTCAATTTGAAGTCGGTAGAGAAAAGTTGGGCGCTGGTGGAGTTGTACGCGAGCCTGGGCTACGTGCAGAAGCGGTAAGAGATGTGGCAGAAGGCGCTCGATCTGTAGGTTTAGGTACCTTAGGGGTAGTGGCAAGTCCTCTTCCTGGTCCATCCGGAAATGTGGAGTATTTCCTTTGGATGAAGCGGGGCGATGAGATGATTCCAATGGAGAAAGTTCTTGAAGCAGTATCGAAAGGACCGCAATGATGAGCGATTCAAATCAACGCGAGATCCTTTTGGTTTTGCATCCAACCCGACCAGAAGCAAAAGCTGAGGCGATACGCATTGTTGAGTCTCTGCAAAAATCTGGATTCTATTTTCTCTCTGTTACTGAAACTGGTTTATCTGGAGTAACCACTGTTAACTCTGCAGAACTTTCCAAACATATCCCAAGTATTGAATTAGCTTTGGTGCTTGGTGGAGACGGAACCATATTGCGTGGAGCGGAGCAGATTCATGGCAGTTCGATACCGGTACTGGGAATTAACCTCGGTCATGTTGGCTTCTTAGCTCAAATCGGACGTCCAACTACAGATTCCATTGTTAGTGCAATCAAAAACAAAAATTACTCAGTAGAAAAACGTATGACTTTGGCCTACCAAGTACAGCGTGAAGATGAGATCGTTGCACACGGTTGGGCATTAAATGAAATAACAGTTGAACGAAATACAGAAACAATGATCGAACTTTTTGTTCAAGTTGATCACCGACCTTTATCCCGTTGGGGCTGCGATGGGGTTATTTGTGCGACCCCAACTGGCTCCACGGCATACGCTTTCAGCGCTGGCGGACCAGTTGTCTGGCCCGATGTTGAAGCATTAGTACTTTTGCCTTTAGCAGCTCATGCTCTCTTTTCTGATCCGATGGTGGTATCGCCAAAATCTCAAATCGCCATCGATTTGGAGAGCGAAGAGGGGGTGCTGTCAGCTGATGGTCTGCGCAAATTCAAATTAGTTGAATCAGATCGCATATTAATTACTAGTGATAAATCCTTTATAAACCTAGCTCATATAGAAGAGGTGGCGTTTACAGATCGGTTAGTGGCAAAGTTTAAATTGCCGGTGGATGGGTGGCGTGGTGAGTAAAAAAAGTGCGAGCACACGCTCACACTTGCAGGAAATAACGATCCGTGGGCTGGGAGTTATAGATAACGCTCAGGTTGAATTCAAACCGGGCTTGAATGTCATTACCGGTGAAACTGGTGCTGGAAAAACGATGCTGTTGACCGCCTTGAATCTAATACTTGGCGGCAAGGCTGATTCTGATCTGGTCCGAACTGGACAGGAAAGGTTAACTACCTCGGGAAGATTTATTCTTCCAAACCCTATAACCCCAGAAATTAGTGAACTACTAGAAGAAAATGATGTGATTATTGAAGAGGGTGAAGTTCTTCTAAATCGCAATGTTGCCAAGGATGGCAAGAGTCGGGCCATGGTGAGTGGCATTAGCACAACAGCTGCGATTCTCCATGAGTTATCAGCTCATTTAATTGAGGTACATGGTCAGCATGCCAATCAAGTTCTATCAAAACCGGCAAAACAGCGAGAGGTGCTCGATAGTTATTGTGATTCAGAAATTTCGACGGCGCTACAGGAGTACCGCGCAGAACTTGAAGAGTATCTCTCCTTAAAGAAGCAGATTGAGGATTTGACCAAAGCCTCGCGTGATAAGGAGAGGTTATTAAGCGAGTTATCAGAGCTGGATAGCGAATACCGCAAGTTAAAGCCAGGAAAAGATGAACTGAGCGAATTAGATAACTTGATTGCGAAATTAGGCTCTATCGAAGAGCTTCGTATTGCGGCAACCGGAGCCAGCGAAGCGCTAAACCACGAGGAGCAAGGTGGGCTCAACTCTTTACAACACAGTAAGAAATATCTGCAGGCCGCTCGGGGTAAAGATCCTTACTTGGATGAGATTCAAGAGCGAATTTCTGAGGCCCTATTCAATTTAATTGATGCATCAGGAGATCTACAAAGGTACCTAGATAGTTTGGAGGCTGACCCCAATGCGTTGGAGAATGCATTGCAGCGCCGCTCTATATTGTTGAACTTCGCTAAGAAATATGGCACCTCCACAGATCGTCAGGTGAGCTATCACGAGGCTATCGAGCGGGGAATTTTGGCTGGAGAGCGCATTAAGGATTTAGATGGCGGCGATGAAAGAATTGCTCAGTTAGCAAATGAGGTTGATAAAAGGCGAGATGTGTTATTGAAATGCGCCACCCGCCTCACGATGATTCGAGAAGCAGCAGCAATAAAATTTGCAAAACAGGTCGAGCAAGAGTTACAAGTTTTAGCGATGCCGAAGGCGAAGTTATCTGTGGCGGTAAATTCTAGAACTGGTCAATCAGATTCCGATTTCCAAAGTTTTGGCCTAGATGAGGTTCAAATTCTGTTCTCCGCGCATAGCGGAGGGGAGTTGCTCCCGATAGCAAAGGCGGCCAGCGGTGGCGAGCTTTCAAGACTAATGCTCGGTATTGAGGTTGTAATTGCGCACAGCTATCCGGTCGGTACATACATTTTCGATGAGGTTGATGCTGGGGTGGGAGGAAAAGCTGCGTTAGATGTGGGCAGGAGATTGAAGAGGTTGGCAGATGAAGCTCAGGTAATTGTGGTGACACACCTGCCACAGGTAGCTCTTTGGGCGGATCATCACATCAAGGTGGAGAAAAACAGTGATGGAGTAGTGACCGAGAGTTCAATTCGAGCCATATCAGATGCGGAGCGGGAGTTGGAGATTGCGCGAATGCTCTCCGGAGTTGAAGGTTCGGAACACGCCCAAGAGCACGCTCGCGAACTATTGAATTTACGTTTAGCCGCAAAGGCGTGATAAGTTCGCCACCCATGACCGCCAATCATGTGACCAAACATCTTTTCGTCACCGGCGGAGTCGCCTCCAGTCTTGGCAAAGGTTTAACCGCATCAAGTTTAGGTCGGTTATTACGTGCCCGCGGCCTCCGCGTGACAATGCAAAAACTCGATCCATACATAAATGTCGATCCTGGAACTATGAATCCATTCCAGCATGGTGAGGTTTTCGTAACTGATGATGGGGCTGAAACAGATCTTGATATCGGTCACTATGAGCGTTTCCTCGATACAAATCTGCATGGTTCAGCAAATGTGACAACCGGTCAGGTTTACTCTCGGGTTATCGCAAGAGAGCGGCGAGGCGAATACCTTGGAGACACGGTGCAGGTTATTCCTCACATAACCAATGAGATTAAAGATCGCATGAAGGCGATGGCGGCTCCCGATATTGACATAGTTATAACAGAAATTGGTGGAACGGTTGGAGATATTGAATCTTTACCTTTCTTAGAGGCGGCTCGACAAATCAGGCAAGAGGTTGGCAGAGAAAATGTTTTCTATCTGCATGTTTCTTTGGTTCCTTACATCGGACCGTCTGGAGAATTAAAAACAAAACCAACTCAGCATTCAGTTCAGGCGCTGCGTTCAATCGGTATCTCTCCAGATGCGGTTGTGCTCCGTTCTGATAGAGAGATTCCAGTTGCTGTTAAAAAGAAGATCTCACTTATGTGCGATGTTGATCAAGAAGCGGTTGTTGCAGCGGTTGATGCCCCCTCAATTTACGATATTCCAAAGGTCTTGCACAAAGAGGGATTGGATTCCTATTTAGTCAGAAGATTAGGGTTGCCGGCAAATGAGGTTGCATGGCAGGAATGGGATGCATTATTGGAGCGGGTACACAACCCAGCCCATACGGTTAAAGTTGGTTTAGTTGGAAAGTATGTCGATTTGCCTGATGCCTATCTTTCTGTGACGGAGGCGTTACGTGCGGGTGGATTTGCCAATAATGCAAAGGTAGAGATTCATTGGATTGTTAGTGATGATTGCGAGTCACAGGCCGGAGCCCAAAAGAACCTTGCTCACTTGGATGCTATCTGTGTCCCAGGAGGGTTCGGAGTGCGAGGCATCGAAGGAAAATTAGGAGCATTGAAGTTTGCCAGAGAGAACAAGATTCCAACTTTAGGTTTGTGTTTAGGTTTGCAATGCATGGTGATTGAAGTAGCAAGGAATCTCGCTGGATTGAATGATGCCAACAGCGCAGAGTTTGATCCGACCACACCAAATCCTGTGATTGCAACTATGGCTGGACAGGAGAAAATCATCTCTGGCGAGGCTGATATGGGCGGAAGCATGCGTCTTGGTCTTTATAAAGCTCTCCTTGCCGAAGGCTCAATAGTTGCTGAAACCTATGCCAGTAGGGAGATTTCAGAGCGCCATCGCCACAGATACGAGGTAAATAACTCTTATCGGGGGCAGATTGTCAAAGCTGGTTTAGTTTTCAGTGGAACCTCTCCAGACAACCATTTAGTTGAGTTTGTCGAGCTTCCTAAGGAACAACACCCATATTATGTTGGCACACAAGCACATCCAGAGTTTCGTTCTCGACCAACAAGTCCACACCCTCTCTTTGTCGGTTTGATAAAAGCCGCAATAGAACGTGGTTAATTCCGATTTACTCCAAACTTTTCTCAACCATTGTTTGGTTGAGAAGGGACTTAGTAAAAATACGGTAAATGCCTACCGCAGAGATCTGACGGGTTTTGTTGATTTTCTACTCAATTCCAAAGTTGCGATAGAAGATGTTGATGTTGAGTTGGTTTCGAAATTTGTTGCTGAGTTAAGAGTTAAAGGATTATCTGAGTCCAGTATCGCTCGCAAGGTGGTTGCCATTCGTAGTTGGTATTCCTTTATGGAAAAGGATGCAGGAGTTCCAAACCGTGTGATGGATTTCCTGCCACCAAAGATTCCCAAGCGTTTACCAAAGGCATTAACTATTGAGGAGGTTTCCAGTCTAATAAATTCCTGCGATGACTCCATTACGGGAATTCGTAACCAGGCCCTGATAGAAGTTTTATACGCAACCGGTGCTCGGGTTAGCGAAGTTGTTTCACTTAACACCTCTGATATTACAAAGAGTGAGGATTCGGTAGTCACAGTAAAGGTAAAGGGCAAAGGCGGTAAAGAGCGGCTTGTTCCACTCGGTAGCTTTGCGCAAAAAGCATTGGATCAGTATTTGGTGCGTGCCAGACCAGTTCTATCAAAGAAGAAGAATGTTGCAGCGTTATTTCTCAATGAAACCTTGGGGACCAGACTATCTAGGCAGAGTGGTTGGCAGGTTGTTAAGGAGAGCGCTGATCGCGCCAAAATTGCTAGCGAGGTTTCTCCACATTCATTGAGGCACTCTTTTGCAACCCATCTTTTAGATGGGGGAGCTGATATCAGGGTAGTTCAAGAGCTACTAGGGCATTCCTCTGTGACAACAACTCAGATCTACACCTTAGTGACTATAGATAAGTTGCGCGAAAGTTATATCGCAGCACACCCTAGATCGAGAAAAGCTTAAATCAGCGTCCGCGCAAACGACGAGCAATTATTGATTGATCGCCCTTTGATTCAAGGTCGGCAATAACTATGGCAAGTGACTCTCTTACAATTCGACCGCGGTCTACCGCAAGTCCAAGATCGCCACGTAGATGTAATCTAGCTTGTTCAAGATCAAACAACTCTTCGGGTGAAAGGTACACAGTGATCTTCTCATCATGTTTCTCTCGTCCGGTAGGAGATTTGTCCAAACCGGTTGGCCTACGACGTGGTGTTTGTCGAACACCAGTATTTTTTGCAATGGGTTTTGCAGCAGAAGCAGCGGTCGTTGTTGGTCGATTGGTGTGTGCTACCTCGACCTCTTCAACTGATTGATCAGGGACCGCACTTAATGTGGTCTTGCGGAAAAGTTCATCCGCACCAGGCAAGCTAATTCTTCTGCTCATCGCACCCCTCCATTGGAAATAATCTCTCTAGCAAGTCGACGGTACGCCGCGGCTCCTATTGAGGCGCTGGCATATGAAGTAATCGGTTCTCCAGCGACAGTGGTTTCTGGGAAACGAACTGTGCGGGCGATAGTTGTATCAAAAATCTTGTTTGGGAAAGCCTCGGAGATACGTTCTAGAACTTCGCGACTGTGTACGGTTTTTCTATCAAACATAGTGGGTAATATTCCAAGCAACTGCAAATCTGGATTGGTATTGATCTGAACCTTCTTAATGATGTCATCCAACAATGCGACACCACGCAAAGCAAAATATTCGCACTCAAGAGGGACCAAAACCCAATTGGATGCGGTTAATGCATTAACAGTTAACAACCCCAATGATGGTTGGCAATCAATCAAAATCACATCATAAAAATCGGTAACAGTTTGCAGGACCCGCTTCAAGATCTTCTCGCGGGCGATAACGGTTACTAAACCACCCTCGGCTCCAGATAGATCCTCATGTGCGGGAATCATGTCCATCCCTGGAACGCTGGTTTTAAGCAGGAAATCCTCGATTTTTGTTGATTCATCCATCATCAAGTTGTAGATGGAACCTTCAAGATCGCGGGTAGAGACATTTAATCCAACTGATAAAGAGTGTTGTGGATCAAAGTCAACAAGTAAAACCCTTCTTCCTAGCTCTGCGAATGCCGCACCCAGATTTATAGTTGTGGTGGTTTTGCCAACACCACCTTTTTGATTAACGACAGAAATTATCTTGGCGTTCCCATGCTCACTTAATGGAGCGGGGATTGGAAATTCACGTTGTGGGGTGCCCAGCACCATGGAGGTAGTAACAATTTCGGAATCAAATTTGGATAATGTCGATTTAGCGTTCAATCGAGATATCTCTGAAGCACTTTTTGCCATGCCGCGACTTTAGTCATCACCTGTATCGGTTAAGGCAGCGACACGCGTACAGTATGACAATCATGAATCCAGAAATTGTAGAACCCTCAAGTAATACTTTAGGTTCCTTGCCGCCTATTGTGGGTGCTACGACCGTTTCCGGCGAAGGCAGAGTTTCTGGGTTCTCGGTTCATCTAGACAACTTTGATGGCCCATTTGATTTGTTGCTTCAACTTATTTCTAGACATCGCATGGATATAACCGATGTGGCCATCGCGACCGTCACTGATGAGTTTATTTCTTACATTCGAGAGTTGGAGAAAACAGAGGCGGGCTGGCATCTAGATCAAGCCACTGAATTCTTGGTTGTTGCCGCTACTTTGCTAGATCTAAAGGCAGCGCGCTTGTTGCCATCAGGGGAGATAGAGGATGAGGAAGATCTAGCTCTGCTTGAGGCGAGAGATTTGCTCTTTGCCCGCTTGCTTCAATACCGAGCATTTAAAGAGATCGCCAGCATTCTCGACTCTCGGATCACCCAGCAAGAGAGAAGCTTTGCCCGCTCTGTGGCATTGGATCCAGTATTTTCAGCGCTGCTTCCTGAGGTGTTAATTGGGGTAACCCCAGAGCGATTCGCGGCTATTGCCAATCGAGTATTGACCCCCAAAACCACCCCAACCCTCTCGGTGGAGCACCTACACCTGCCGTTAGTTAGCGTGGCAGCAGAGGCTCTAAATGTGGTCAGCTCACTTAGGCGGCATAAAACGCTGAGTTTTCGCACTCTGGTCTCCGATGCTGAAAACACTTTGGTGGTAGTTGCGCGTTTCCTTGCGCTTCTAGAGCTATACAAAGATGGCTCGGTGCGATTTGAGCAAGTTGTTGCTTTGGGAGAGCTACAAATCACTTGGACCGGATCTGAGGCTGGGGAGGTCAGCGTTAGTGATGAATTTGACCGTATTACACAGGAAATTCCAGAGGATAAAGATTCCAATCAGGTTCTAGAAGGCGGGGAAGATGAGTAATTTGGAGATTGCGCGTTCGGTTGAAGCGATTCTGATGGTGGTCGAAGAACCGGTTTCAGAGGTGATCTTGGCGCAGATAATTGAGGTTCCCACCGAGCAGGTTCTGGAGACCCTTAATGCGCTCAGCGCCCAATATGAGTTGGAGAATCGCGGTTTTGCGCTCAAGCAGATAGCTGGTGGGTGGCGTTTTTACAGTCACCCAGATTTGGCTCCACTGGTTGAGAAATTTGTTTTGGATGGGCAGCAGGCAAAGCTAACTCAAGCCGCATTGGAGACTTTGGCGGTCATCGCTTATCGCCAACCGATCTCCAGGGCACGAGTATCAGCAATCCGTGGGGTGAATGTTGAGGCGGTTATGAAGACTTTGGTGACTAGAGGATTGGTAGAGGAGTGTGGTGTTGAGAATGAAACAGGAGCAATTTTGTATCGGACGACCCACTATTTCCTAGAGCGAATTGGCGTAAACCGGGTAGAGGATCTACCTGCGTTAGCCCCATTCCTGCCAGATGTAGATGGACTAGATGAGGTTATAGCTTCACTGACTGAGTAACGTACACTTACCCGGGTGGCAAACCCATCAAAGAGCTCTAAGGATTCATCATCTTTGATTAGGCTCCAGAAATTCATGGCCGATAGCGGGGTTGCTAGCCGCAGAGCGTGTGAAGAGTTGATTCTCTCCGGTCGAGTAAAGGTTGATGGCAAGGTCATTCGAACACTTGGTACCAAAATTGACCCGATAAACCATAAAGTTGAAGTTGATAATGAAACAATTACTGCTTCAAAGACTAAAACCTACATCGCATTTCATAAACCTAAGGGAGTTTTGTCTACGATGTTTGATCCAGAAAGTCGACCCTCGTTGAATGACTTCTTTGGTGCTTTTAATGAGCGGCTTTTTCACGTTGGTCGTTTGGACAAGGAGAGCGAAGGTTTAATTATCCTCACCAATGATGGGCAATGGGCTCACGAAGCTACCCACCCATCCTTCGGTGTTAGAAAGACCTACTTGGTCCTGTGTGAACAAGAGATTAGTAATAAATTGCTAGAACAATTGGAAAAAGGCGTCGAACTCGAAGATGGACTAGCCAAGCCAATTTCAGTGACCAGAAGAGGGGCCTGGGTCGAGTTGGTTATCCACGAAGGGCGAAATCAGATCGTACGAAGAATTTTCGAATCCCTAGGAAACCCGGTCGAGCGTCTGGTTCGGACAGCTATAGGTTCGATTCGATTAGGGGAGTTGCCGGCGGGTAGGTGGCGAAGCTTGCAATCGGAAGAGATCATTAATTTATAAACAGTTAAGCAGTTTTGTACATTTAACGCTTTATCTATAAATGAGTATATGAAAAACATATATACCGTTTTATCGATATTCTGGTAATGCATAAATAGCTATTTATCGACATTAATGAGGTCAAAATCTCATATGAAAACCTATTTATCGACAAAATGGTCCCTGCGAATCTCGGCCGATGAAATATCGACAATTTCAGATATCCAAATAAACCCTTTCTTAATAAATCGATAAAACGCTTCATATATATCACCGAGGCGAATGCCAGAAAGGTAAAATTGGTAAATGAGCTTAAGGGCGATTCGCGGCGCGATTCAGATCGATGTTGACTCTCAGCAAGAGATGAGAAGCGCAGTAATTGAATTAATGACAACCCTTATGTCCAAGAATGATTTAACGGCAGAGGATCTAGTTTCAGTTATTTTTACCTGTACGCCCGATCTAGTCAGCGACTTTCCTGCAGCTTCAGCGCGAGAGATGGGGCTGGGCGCGGTTCCCTTGCTTTGTGCGGTTGAGATGAATGTTCCAGGCAGTTTGCCCCGCACGATCCGAACTCTCGTACATTGCCAAAGCCAATTAGCCAGGGAACAGATTTCGCATGTCTATTTAAGGGGAGCGGTAGCCCTTCGTCGAGATATCGCTCAATAATGAGGCAAATACAAAATCTGCGCATAGTCGGAACGGGTTTAATTGGAACCTCGATAGCGCTCCGAGCGGGGCAATCTGGAATGAAAGTTGAATTGGCCGACTCTGATTTGTCGACCTTAAATCTGGCCAGGGATTTATTAGCTCCATACCTCCTAGATGTTCAAGGCACCAATCTCATAGATTTGGTAATCATCGCTACTCCACCAATGGCAGCATTTGAAGTTCTCATAGCGGAATTTGAAAGAAACCCCAAAGCGATATTTATAGATATAGGCTCGGTAAAGACTAACCTTGTACACAAAGTAGAAGGTTTATCGGCTCTCAAGCAACGGTTTTTAGGTACCCATCCAATGGCAGGACGGGAAAGCGCTGGCGCTTCAGCCGCTCAAGCCGATCTCTTTGAAGGTAGAGCTTGGATACTTACGCCCACGGAGACAACCTCATCCGAAATTATCGAAGTTGTCGCCGGTTTTGTTTCTTTGATGGGTGCAACCCCATATCAAATGTCACCTTACAAACATGATGAAGTGTTGGCCTACATCTCCCACTTACCGCAGATTTTGAGTACCTCACTATCCGCAACGATTTTAGATTCCCAAGAAGATGTTTCTTTGGCGGGCCAAGGATTGCGGGATATGGTTCGGATTGCCGGTAGTGATGGAGAGTTATGGAGTGAAATTCTCCGGGAAAATCAACAAGCGGTTCTTCAGGCGTTAGAGGGTTTCGAAGGCAAACTATCCGAGTTAAGGGCCGCAATTTTGAATTCCAACAACAACTCAATTGTTGAAGTTTTTAAATCGGGAAATATGGGGCGCGCATTAGTTTCAGGAAAACACGGCGCGAAGCCTAGAAATTATGAGTATTTATTGATCGTAATTAAGGATGAACCAGGAGCCTTAAGTAAATTGTTTAACGAGTGTGCATCAATCGGTGCAAATATCGAAGATCTTTCAATCGAACATTCGCCTGGCCAATTTACTGGTTTAATTACTTTGGCATTTTCGCCAGAAGATGCAAACAAGGTGCGTGCACATCTTGAATCCCATGATTGGAAGGTTCACCAGCGATGACCATTGTTGTTGCTATGGATGGACCAAGTGGCTCTGGAAAATCTTCAACCTCTAAGTCAATTGCGAGAAAAGCTGGCTGGTTGTATCTAGATACAGGTGCACTTTATAGGGCCGCAACTTGGCTAGCTATACGCGATGCAATTGTAGAACCGCAACATCTCGTCGCGGCCTTGGAAAAGAATCCCATTGTTTTCAAAACTGATCCCGACAACGCCATAACTTTGTGTGGTGGTATTGATGTATCTCAGGAAATAAGAAGCGCAGAAATTACTTCCGCGGTAAGTCGGATCTCCGCTTGGCCCGAGCTTCGCGCTCACTTGCTTACATTGCAAAGGAAGATTATTGATAGCGCAAAGAATGGAATAGTTGTTGAAGGTAGAGACATTGGCACAGTAGTCGCACCTAACGCCCAATTGAAGATATGGCTTCAGGCAGACATCAACGCGAGAGCTATTAGACGAGATTTAGAAAATCAAGAGAGAAATATTGGCACACTAGGTAAGTCTCAAATGGCCGAATCGTTGAGCCAGAGGGATGCCCTTGATTCAAATAGAACAAACTCGCCGCTCAAGAAGGCCGAAGATGCCATCATTGTTGATTCAACTGATTTAACCCTAGATGAGACCGTTGAATACATCTGGAATATCTTGAAGCAGAGAGCTTTGATTGGTTTACCAAAAGTAGTAATCGTTGGGCGGCCAAATGTTGGAAAATCAACATTAGTAAATCGCATTATCGGCTCCAGGGAAGCAATTATCGAAGATGTTCCCGGAGTGACTCGTGATCGAGTTTCATATGAGGCGGAATGGAACGGCAAAGCGTTCTTTGTGGTTGATACCGGAGGATGGGAGCCGACTTCGGAGGGAATTGCATTAAAGATTTCCGAGGCCGCGGAGTCAGCGATTGTTGATGCAGATTTAGTTTTGTTTGTAGTTGATGCTCAGGTAGGGCAGCAATCAGATGATGAAGCAATGATCTCGGTATTGCGAAAGAGCAAAAAGCCGGTAATGCTGATAGCTAACAAAGTTGATAGCGAGAAGGATGAGTTGGAAGCGCATTCTTTATGGAACCTTGGACTTGGCGAACCATATTTTATTTCAGCTGCTCACGGTCGAGGTAGTGGAGATCTACTCGATGAAATAGTTTCAAGGCTGCCCGAAGTTGGACAAAGCCGGGTCGATGATGGATTTAGAAGGGTTGCGATAGTTGGGCGGCCAAATGTTGGTAAAAGTAGTTTGTTAAATTCTTTCGCGGGTTCAGTGCGTGCTTTGGTGGATGATGCCGAAGGTACGACAAGAGATCCAATCGATGAGTTGATCGATATCGGAGATACAACCTGGAGATTTATTGACACTGCTGGAATTCGTAGGAGGGCACATCAAGCCTCGGGCTCTGATTATTATGCAACTTTACGAACTGAACGAGCCATCGAAAATGCTGAGGTCGTAATTATGATTATCGATGCCTCGGTGCCCATTACCGAACAAGATCTGCGGATAATTTCAATGGTGGAGGATTCCGGAAAAGCTTTAGTGATTGGGATGAACAAATGGGATCTGGTCGATGAGGATCGCAGAGTGGCGTTGGATAAGGAAAGCGATAGAAATTTTGACCAGGTGGAGTGGGCTGCTCGGGTAAATATCTCAGCCAAGACCGGCTGGCACAAGGACAAGTTGTTGCCCGCCATACAAAGAGCCTTAGATAGCTGGGAGAAGAGGGTCCCCACCGCAAAATTGAACTCATTCCTCGGCCAACTGATTGGCAGCAACCCGCCACCGATTCGCGGTGGAAAGCAACCAAAGATTCTTTTTGCAACTCAAGCAGGCATCGCTCCGCCTACATTTGTCATTTTCGCAACTGAATTTCTAGAGGCTTCCTACCGAAGATTTATCGAGCGAAGATTGAGGGAAGAGTTTGGTTTTAGTGGTTCGCCTATCCGGGTCTCAGTTCGTATACGTGAACGCTAGTATCGGCTCCGCCTGACAAGCTTTACGGGACGTAGCGCAGCTTGGTAGCGCACCAGGCTGGGGGTCTGGTGGTCGCAGGTTCAAATCCTGTCGTCCCGACGTGTTAACAATTCCGAACCTGCTTACCGCCCTACGTGCACTTGGAGTTCCGTTATTTCTCTGGTTAGTACTGTCAGAGGAGCAACTGAGCTGGGCGGTTCTTGTGCTGATGATCGCTGGGGCCACCGATTACTTTGATGGAAAGTTGGCGCGGGCTTGGGGGCAGGAATCTCGTTTTGGCGAACTTATGGATCCCGCGGTGGACCGTTTATACATAATCACCGTCCTGATCGCTATGTATGCAACACAGGTCGTTCCGATATTTGTATTGGTTTCGATCTTGGCCAGAGATCTGGTGTTAGCGATTCTGTTAGCCATACTGAAGAGCAAGGGTCATGGTCCCTGGAAGGTTACCTATTTGGGCAAGGCCGCAACCTTTAATCTGCTTTATGCGCTACCCCTCTTGCTGTTAACTAAATCTATTTCTGGAATTGGTGCTGATATGGCATATGTGTTTGGTTGGAGCTTTGCAGGTTGGGGGATAGCGTTATACCTCTGGACCGGCTTCGGTTACGCTCGGTCTGGCTTTAAACTTTTGACCGTTAAAAAGTAGATGTCATTACTTAAGGAGAAGAGATGTCACTAGTTCCTGCGGAGTTAAAGTACACAAAGGATCATGAATGGATTCAATCTACTGGCTCTAATCGATATAAAGTTGGCATCACTGATTATGCACAAAGCGCATTAGGTGACATTGTCTACATTCAATTACCTAAAGTTGGGGACTCTCATAGTCAGGGCAAGGTTTGTGGCGAGGTTGAATCCACAAAAAGCGTTTCGGAAATTTACGCCCCGTTGAGCGGAGTTGTAGTTTCGGTCAATCAACAATTGGACTCAGCACCTGAGACCTTGAATCAAGATCCTTACGGTTCGGGTTGGATTTACGAGGTCGAAATTTCCGGAGATTCAGAGCTGTCGACTCTCCTGGATAGCGCCGGATATACCTCGCTAATTTCCTGAAATGCCCGCTTGACTCACCCCCTACTTAAACCCTAGTGTCAGCCTCAAGGTAAAGGTTAGGTTGAAATAAAAAGGGGAGAGATAGTGGAGAAGAAAGTGGTTAAAAATGATCTAACCACCACTATTCATCTCGCTGGCCTACGCTCCGTTTCCGAGGAATCATCAACTCTTCTCGAAAAGGCGACTCAAGCTGAGAAGGATGTAATCGGCGCCCTCCCTGATGGCTCAGCAATGCTGATTGTCTTGAGCGGCCCAGCTCGGGGTTCGCGTTTCCTATTGAACACATCACTGACAACAATCGGTAGATCTCCAGAAAACGATATTTTTCTAGATGATGTAACGGTGTCACGTAAACATGCCGAAATCTCGCGAAATACTGATGGATACCGGGTTAAGGATTTAGGAAGCCTCAATGGCACTTATGTAAATGGCAGGGTAGAGGCTGAATCCAATCTAAATGATGGCATGGAATTAAATATTGGTAAGTTCAAAATGCACTTCTTCATTGGAGGAAAGGTAAGAGGATGAGTGTTCCCGCCCGCGCATATTTGAGTATCGGTGAGGTTCTAGGAAAACTTCGTTCAGAGTTTCCTGATGTAACCATCTCAAAGATTAGATTTTTGGAGTCCGAGGGATTGATTGAGCCGCAACGCACACCATCTGGCTATCGCAAATTCACCACTGCAGATCTTGAACGGCTACGTTATGTGCTACTTGCCCAACGTGACCAGTATCTTCCATTGAAAGTTATCAAAGATAATTTAGATGCGTTAGATCGCGGATTACAACCTGCTCCTACTCCAGGGGCTGCGCCAATTGCACGGTTAGCTGCGGTAGATGGCAGCATCACGCCAAATGCATTTGTAGAACAAAGCGAGATGCGTTTATCTCGCGAGGAGTTATTGAGTAGTTCGGGAATCTCTGATGAGCAACTTTCAGAGCTAGAGGGTTATGGTTTGATTGAAATTAAAGGTCGTCATTATGATGGCGATGCACTGACAGTTGCGAAGGTTGTTGCAGATATCTCTGCCTTCGGAATTGAAGGTAGACATTTAAGAGCGTTTAAGACAGCGGCGGATCGCGAGGTGGGATTGGTGGAGCAGGTAATTACCCCATTGCTGCGCCAAAAGAATCCCGACTCAAAGGCTCGGGCACAAGAGGTTTCACGGGAGATCGCCTCACTTTCTGTGCGGCTTCACGCAGCTTTAGTTCGCTCTGGTTTGAATAGAGCCAGATGAACTTCCACGCCCTAGATGTGATTGGGGTGCGGGTTGAAATGCCATCCAATCAACCCATAGTTCTACTTAAAGAAATCGGCGGTTCTCGATTTTTGCCGATTTGGGTCGGAGCTGTAGATGCTACGGCCATTGCTTTCGCTCAACAGGGTGTTACTCCGCCCAGGCCGCTTACTCATGACCTGATGAAGGATGTTCTAGAGGGATTAGGTGTCTCCTTAGATTCAGTTCATTTAACGGAGATGAGAGATGGAATCTTTTACGCGGTATTGAACCTGCAAGGGGGAGTGTCGGTTTCGGCACGGCCGAGCGATGCCATCGCTTTAGCTTTAAGAACGGGGTCACCTATTCTGGGCAGTGAGGACTTGTTAGAGGAAGCCGGAATCGAGATACCTGAACAGGCTGAGGAAGAGGTTGAACGGTTTAAGGAGTTCCTGGATCAAATCTCCCCGGAGGATTTTGCAGGGTAGAACCCTAAACCTCTAGTTTAGGTTTCAAGTGTGTCGGTTGTTGAATACCGACCCTGCCGGTTCTACCTTTAACCACTATCCCCGTTTTACAAGTAGATATGCGAGGCTTCCCCTCATGAACGGTTCAGAGAACCTTGAACTAGGTTATCGAGGTGCATCAGCCTGTGCTGCTGCCGGAATCTCTTACCGACAATTAGATTATTGGGCACGAACAGGATTGGTTGAGCCAACTGTTAGGGGAGCGGCGGGATCCGGTTCGGCTCGTTTGTATGGTTTCAAAGATATATTGGTTTTAAAGATTGTTAAGAGATTGCTTGATACCGGGGTTTCCTTACAAAATATCCGTACCGCAGTGACGCATCTTCGGGAGCGGGGAGTGGAAGATCTAGCTCGAATTACCTTGATGAGCGATGGCTCTTCGATTTACGAGTGCACTAACTCTGAAGAGATTTTTGATTTACTTCAGGGCGGTCAGGGCGTTTTCGGAATCGCTATAGGCAAGGTTTGGAATGAGGTTGAAGGATCGCTATCCCATCTCCAAGCTGAAAATCTAAGTGATGGCTCGGCGATAACCCAAGAAGATTCCAATGATGAATTGGCAGCGCGCCGTAAATTACGTGGGGCGTAAAACACTGTAAACCCTTATTCTTCTCGCCATGGCGCGAAAAGAGTTTGTTGATCGACATATCGGTCCTTCAAATGATCAGATTTCAACCATGCTCCACGAGTTGGGATATGACAACTTGGAAAAATTCATATCAGATGTTTTGCCAGACTCAATTAAATTATTAGAGAAGTTTGGTCAACAGTTGCCACCAGCAGCCTCCGAAGAGGAGACAATCGCTGAGTTAAGAAAGTTGGCGGCAGAGAATCAAGTATTGGATTCATTAATTGGAATGGGCTATTACGGCACCATCACGCCACCAGTTGTTTTAAGAAATGTTTTAGAGAATCCAGCTTGGTACACCGCTTACACTCCATATCAACCGGAGATTAGTCAGGGTCGACTTGAGGCGCTTTTCGCATTTCAAACCATGGTTAGTGATTTAACGGGGTTGCCAATCTGTAACGCATCTATGTTAGATGAATCAACAGCAGCCGCTGAAGCGATGACTCTGGCACGCAGAACATCAAAACTTTCAGATGAAGCGCGGTTTTTGATTGATTCACGGGTTCATCCTCAAACTCAAGCCGTTGTAATAGCACGTGCTAAACCTCTTAGAATTCAGATCGAGATAGTTGATTTTTCAGCACCAGTAGAAATCAAAGAGGTGTTTGGAGTTTTACTTCAATATCCTGACACTTTCGGTGATTTGAGAGATTTCTCCACACTAATTCAACAAGTTCAGGCACAGGATGGATTAGTTGTAATGGCAACTGATTTGTTGGCTCTTACTCTGATTAAATCACCGGGGGAGTGGCAGGCAGATATCGCGGTTGGTTCTGCACAAAGATTTGGTGTTCCAATGGGATTCGGTGGTCCGCATGCTGGTTTTATGGCGGTAAGAACAGGATTAGAGAGAGCTCTTCCAGGACGTTTAGTTGGCCAAAGTATTGATGCGCATGGAAATCCGGCGTTGCGTTTAGCTCTCCAAACCCGAGAGCAACACATTCGTCGTGATAAAGCCACAAGCAATATCTGTACCGCTCAAGTCTTGTTAGCGGTCATCGCTGCCTTCTACGGAGCGTGGCATGGTCCCGAAGGTTTGAAAGAGATTGCGATCCGAGTGCACAAACACGCCAGACGCTTTGCAGCAGTTGTTAAGACTGCCGGTTATGAACTTAATTCAGTTAATTTCTTTGACACCGTAACCTTTTACGCCAGCAATGCCAGTGCTCTAGTTGAAAGTGCACTCAAGTTCGGAATCAATGTCAGAAAGATTGATGGTGGAGTGAGCGTTGCCTTTGATGAAAAAACTAACGAGGCACTACTTGAGAGATTATTCAAAGCATGGGGATTGGCTGCATCTGATCAATACATTGGATCAATTCCTGCTGCTCGTACAACCTCATATCTACAACACCCGATATTCAACTCCTACCATTCAGAAACCTCCATGTTGCGCTACATCAGAACCCTCTCTGATAGAGATCTAGCGCTAGATCGAACCATGATTCCTCTTGGCTCTTGCACTATGAAGTTAAACGCCACCACTGAGATGCAGGCCGTAACCTGGCCCGAATTCGCTGACCTACACCCCTTTGCACCGGCGGCTCAAACTCAAGGAACTAGAAAATTAATCAACCAGCTGTCTAAATGGTTAGTTGATGTCACGGGATATGACGCGGTCTCTCTCCAACCAAATGCCGGTTCGCAGGGTGAGTTTGCAGGGCTGCTTGCAATTCGCAACTATCTAGACTCCAGGGGAGAGGGAGAGCGGGATATATGCCTGATTCCCTCCAGCGCTCATGGCACCAATGCAGCAAGTGCTGTGATGGCTGGCATGCGTGTGGTTGTGGTTGCCTGTGACGAACAAGGAAATGTTTCACTCACAGATCTTGCAGAAAAGATCGCGGAGTATCGGCAGCGTTTAGCAGCATTGATGGTTACCTACCCATCCACCCATGGGGTTTTTGAAGCGGCCATCACGCAGATCTGCGGCATGATTCATGATGCCGGAGGTCAGGTTTATGTAGATGGCGCGAATTTGAATGCATTAGTTGGATTAGCTCAACCTGGAAAATTTGGCGCCGATGTTTCTCATTTGAATTTACACAAAACATTTTGTATCCCTCACGGTGGCGGGGGACCTGGAGTTGGTCCTGTTATTGCTAGACGACATTTAGCGCCATATCTGCCTAATCATCCTTTAGATCCAACAGCTGGACCCATAACAGGCCCTGGCCCAATTAGCGCCGCACCTTTTGGTTCTGCCTTAATTCTGCCCATCTCATGGGCGTACATACGAATGATGGGTGCAGCTGGTTTAACAAGAGCCACTCAAGTTGCCATCCTGTCCGCGAATTACATAGCGAAAAAACTAAACTCAGCTTTTCCAACTTTATATACAGGCAAGAATGGCTTTATCGCTCATGAATGCATTATTGATATACGTGACATAACCAAGAAAACAGGGGTAACAGTTGATGACCTGGCAAAAAGGTTGATGGATTTTGGTTTTCACGCCCCAACTATGAGCTTTCCAGTAGCTGGAACCCTGATGATCGAACCTACCGAAAGTGAAGATGTGGGAGAGATTGATCGCTTTATCTCAGCGATGCTAAAAATTTCCGAAGAGATTCAGGCGATTGAAGCGGGTCAGTATCAGCTTGAGGATTCGCCTCTACGCAACGCGCCCCACACCGCCGAAACCGTGGTTTCGGATAATTGGAAGAGAGGTTATTCGCGAGAGCAGGCAGCATTTCCAGATGGAGTTTCGATTGGTATGGCTCGCAGAGGTAAGTATTGGCCAACCGTGGGTCGAATTGATGGGGCTTACGGGGATAGGAACCTGGTTTGTGCCTGCGAACCGATTGAATCCCTAGCGATCAATTAAGTTTACTTAACATAATGTAGATTATCGGCGATTACCTAGCAAACCTGCCAACATAAACAACCCACCTAAAGCCGCCCAAAATCCGCTGCCAAGGCTGCTGGCCAAGGTGTTATTTGGATTGGAACTCATCTTCATGTCCAGAGTTCCTGGCTCGAACTGCTTTAGTGCAGCAATCTGATCGCCATTTTGATCCAAATGAACGGTAAAACCTGTGGTGCTTACGACCGCAATCTCTTTTTTCAATTCGGCAGATCTAGCTCGGGTGATCTGTAGTTGTTGGGCTGCCTGAGAACTGGCTCCAAAGGTGGCGTTGTTGGTCTGTGCAATCAAAAAATCCATGTCACGCGCACCCGCTCTGACATGATCATCATCCAAAACTTCAAAGCAGATGAAACTCTGAAAGGATCTATCTGCTAATTTGATCGGATTCCATCTATCACCAGGCACAAAATCATTTACCGCTTGCGCATATCCAGATATCTTTTCTGCGAGAAAACGTAAGGGTATGTACTCGCCAAATGGCGCTAAATCTTGCTTGACATAACGTGAAGCGATGCTGCCATCTGGATTGTATAGAACACTAGAGTTCTTGGGACCCAAATTAGATTTCTCTACGGTTCCGGTCAATAGATTGGCGGAGTTTTCACGAATGAATCTCATAAGCTTTTCTTGAGCCACTTTATTGACAGTTGGATCGACATCTACGGAATTTTCAGGCCATAAAATCAGATCTGTATCCTTTGGAATTTTACTTGCATCAATATGGCGTTGCAGTACCTCGAGTGCACGGCTATTGAAATCCAGTCCTAAATTAGTAACCCCACCCTGCACAGCCGAGATATTGAACCCTTCGACGCCGGCATAACTATTAGGAATAATCTGATTAACCGTAAACACAAGGAAGATCCCAATAAAGTAGCGGGCTTTTTTCAACACAAGTAATGCCGAGACCAATAGGCTGAAAAAAGTTATGCCTGCAACTCCTAACCATGGATATAAATAATTAAGAGCATCTATTTGGGTAAAACCAATACGTCCCCATCCAAATCCCCCAAATGGAAACTTCATACGAAACAGCTCAACAACAAGGAAAACTCCCGCAAAACTAATTGCGCCAGTGATATTTCTCTGCAAAGGAATCAAGGAAATCAGGGCAAATAGCAAGGCCTCCCCTGTCGCGAGAATCAACCAGGGAGTTGCCCCCACATAGGTTGAGCTCCAATGCAGCAAGGGAAGAAAGAAAGCAATGCCAACCAAACAAGAGGTAAGAATTCGTTCCGAAAAAGGCTTCTCAGCAAGAAGATAGAAAAGTAGAGCTCCGCCAATAATCGGTAGGAATCCAACTTCAATCGGTGCAAAACCGCCCCAAAAGAGAAGCCCGGCAAGAACCGCGATTGGTAGCCGAAGAAATGACTTCATGGTTATCGCCATTTCAAAGCATCAAACAAGCGCTCAACGCTAGCTCCCAGGCCGTAATCTTCCTTCATTTGGGTTAGATACTTTGCTTTCTCTGGTTTGGTGGGGATTTTTAAATCAAAATCAGGCAAGCGAATATCACTAGCGCACCTCACTAGACGCTCGGCAATTTGCGCATATTCAATATTAGCTAGAATTTTTTTCCGCAATTTTTCAGATAATTTTGGGTCTGCATTCTGCGCTGCAGAAATCACATCGTCCATACTCTCAAAACTCCGCGCAATCTCTGCTGCACCTTTCTCTCCAATCCCCCGGATACCTGGTAAGCCGTCAGATGCATCACCCCTGATCATCGCGAATAGGTCATAACGATCGCCCGGAATGTTGTACCTCTGCGCAATCCATTCATGATCGACCAAATCATGGTTACTAATTCCCTTTGCTAAATAAGCAACATGAACATCTCTCTTATCATCAACTAATTGGAATAGGTCACGATCACCGGTAACAATTCGTGTTGGACCGGGCTCACGTTTTGCCATCGTGGCAATGACATCATCGGCTTCATAATCATCAATTCCAATTAAGGGAATACCCGCTGCCTCAAAAAAATCCAGAATAAGTGGGATTTGTGGAGTGAGCAGATCTGGCTCCTCTTCCTCGCCGTCCTCCTCGTCGACTCGATTCATTTTGTAATCGGGATAAAGCTCAACTCGCCAGGACGGTCTCCAATCCCCATCTAAACAAAGAGCCATCCGACTTGGCTTATAAACATTAATCAATCTAGAGGTCATATCTAAAAACCCCTTAACCGCATTAATTGGCTCTCCCGATGGTGACACTAAAGTGTCTGGCATCCCGTAATACGCTCGATACCAAAGCGAGGCGCTATCAATTAGTAAGAGAGTCACGCCAAAACCGCCGAATAGGTTATTACTCCCCTATCTATACGCTTCAAAGCATCTTGAATCACTGATTGCATCTCCGGCTTTGCATTTCTAAGCTGACCAAGAAGATCGATAATTTGTCGAATTGCGCGGACAAAATCACCAACAACTATGTCAGTCTCTCTAAGGATTGATTGAAGTGAGTTTCCACTTGCCCAACGATACGCACTCCAAGCTAAGTCGAAATTGGGTTCCCGAGTAGATTGAACCCCACAACTCTCTTCAAGCATTGCAATCTTTGACCAAAGCGAAACGACCTCGGGCATTATCCTCTCCAGGGTTCGAGGCAGACGAGGCGTTCGGCTCCGTTCACCGCGGCCTTCAAAAATTAGGGCGGACAATAAACCAACTAACTCAGCTGCTGGAAGAGTCTTGAGGACATCGGAATGTAGAAGCTCCGCTAAAAATAGATCACTTTCAGCATACACCTTTGTAAGTGTCAATCCTTTCGGGGTAAGCCTTCCATCGTAGATGTAATCCAACTCATTCAAAACTTCGCAGACCCGATCAAATGTTTTTGGGATGACATTTGTCCTGCTCTCCATACGAGATTTCAGACCCTCAGACTCTCTCTGAAGGCGCAGCGCCTTTTCCAATATTCGAGCATGCGCTTCTCTCTCCGGACAGGCATGACAGGGATGATTTTTCATCTCTCTTCTTAAATCAGCGATTGATTCATCCAAACGTGCATGATTGCTCTTTCGGTTTCCGTATCTTCTGCGCTGTGAATACTCATTTTCCAGAGTCTTTATCTCTGACCTGAACTTCATATACTCTGAAAAGTTCCCCAAATGGCAGACAACCTTTGTTTCGATTTCTGCGATAGAGCTCTGATTTTTTGCAATCTGCTTTGCTAAGCCCACTACCGCCTTATCCGCTTGAAACTGCGCAAAACTGGATCCTAAAGATTCGCGTGCCTTTTCATGACCAAACCTTGCTATCAAATTAGCGCTCATGTTGTAGGTTGGATTGAAAGAGGATCTCAAAGGATAGGTTCTAGTACTGGCTAGGCCAGCTGCCATTCCACTATCTATCTGCTCGCTCCACATGACTAAAGCATTTCCTTCAATATCAATTCCACGTCGTCCAGCACGCCCAGTTAACTGTGTGTACTCCCCTGGCGAAATAACCGCATGAGTTTCACCATTCCATTTAATTAACTTCTCAAGTACAACCGATCGTGCTGGCATGTTGATACCTAACGCTAATGTTTCGGTTGCAAAAACAACTTTTAATAATCCTTTTTGAAACAACTCTTCAACAGTCTCCTTAAACATTGGTAAGAGACCGGCGTGATGCGATCCGATGCCCCGCTCTAACGCGGCCGCCCATTCATAGAAACCCAAAACACCAAAATCTTCGACCGGCAGCTCATGGGTGCGAAGGCCAATAATCTCTCGAATCTCATCCTTTTCTTGGGTATTTGTAAGCGATAAACCCGCCCTGATACAGGAGGCCACAGCTGCGTCACAACCGGTTCTTGAAAAAATGAAATATATGGCCGGTAAAAATCCCCTATGTTCTAGCTTTTCCACTACCTCTGGCCTGGTAAGAGATTTTATTGTTGAGTATTTATTTTCTTTCCATGTGCCACCTGGGATACGTTTTATCGAGTTACGCTCTAGGCGGGTCAGCTCTGGATTTACCTTGCCTTCATCAACGAATAGATCAAGAATTCGATTGCCTATCAAAATGTGTTGGTAGAGCGGAACCGGTCTAATTTCGCTGAGTACAACATCGGTTTCTCCTCTAACGGTCTTGAGCCATTCTCCGAACTCCTCTGCATTTGAAACTGTAGCTGACAGAGAAACCACCTGTATTCGCTCCGGCAGATGAATCAGAATCTCCTCCCAGACAGCTCCACGGAACTTGTCAGCGAGATAGTGAACCTCATCCATTACTACATAACCCAGATCATCAACCGAATTAACATCGGCGTAAATCATGTTGCGGAGTACCTCTGTAGTCATGACAACGATGCGTGCCGCGCTATTAATCGAAGAGTCTCCCGTGAGAAGTCCAACCTCAGATTCTCCATACACCGAAACTAGCTCTTGATACTTTTGATTGGAAAGGGCCTTTATTGGAGTGGTGTAAAAGCACCGATTGCCAAAATGCTCCGAGAGATAGGTCGCAAACTCGCCCACAATAGTTTTTCCGGCTCCGGTAGGTGCAGCAACTAAGACACTCTTGCCATCCTCCAGACTATGACAGCCTGCCAGTTGGAAATCATCAAAGGAAAAGTCATAACGCTGCATAAACTGATTGGTGAGCTGATATTTGCTGCGAAGTTTTGCGGCACGGTATTTCTCAGCCGGAGTCAAAGCGTTCATTTTCTCCATACCTTAAGCCCGCCTTCGACTATCTCGGCTGTGACGGGAAGATCTCCAATTCTTTCTCCATCTGCATATGCGATAGCTTCAGATTCAATTTCAATCCGCTTTCCACTAAGGAATTTGACCGCTGGGTGAGATGTGTGAGCGCCGCGATATACCTTCGGAAATACCTTAATGAACTCGAGTTTTGAAACCGGACCTACAATCATGACATCTAGTAATCCGTCCTGCGGGTCAGATTTCGGCGAGATGAGCATCCCTCCGCCATAACAATTTCCATTAGCCACCGCGATAAGCATTGCTTTTGTCTCAAAACCTACTCCATCAACCTCAAAGCGATAGCTCTTCGGTCTAAATTTCAAGAGCTCGAACACTATTGCAAAGTTGTACTTCATTCGACCTTTGATAATCGGTAGTGAGTTAGCTCGTTCATTAACCAAGGAATCAAATCCTGTGCTCAAAATCTGAACAAAATATCTATTCCTTACGACACCTAAATCTATTGATGTAGGGAGTGAGTCAAAGCAAGCATCCAAGTTCTTAATGGGATCCTTTAGGTTAAGCCCTAAAGTTCGAGCAAAATCATTACCCGTACCAGCGGGTATGACAGCCAGAGGAACATTGGTTTTGGCAAGTGATTGAATAGCCAAATTGATGGTTCCATCCCCACCAATAACGATCAGGCCCTGCAATTCATCTTTTCTTAATGAACGGAGATTGTTTGCAGCAGTTTCTCGTTCCGGTCCGGAATAATCGTAAAACTCTTGATTTCGACTGTGAAGAATCTGAATTACTTGACTCTTTAGTTGTTTTCCTTTTCCACCACCAGAGTATGGATTAGAGAATAAACCCCACATTTTCTATGGTTCGAGGTTGTCTATTGGAGTAGCTGCTTCTATGGGAGCCGCCTCATCATCGCCGATTGATCTACTCTTATGCTCTCGTCTTTTGTCTACCAAAAGACCGATTCCACCGGCTCCAAAATAAAACGCGATTAAAGGCAAGGCCAGCGCTGCCATCGAAAGTGGATCCGCAGTTGGCGAGAAAGCCGCCACAAAGAAGGTGATGGCAAAGATGGCAAAGCGCCAAGGCTTCAAAATCGAACGTCCAGACAAGACACCTATCAAGTTGAGAGAAACAAGAAAGACTGGGAGTTCAAAAGCGATTCCAAAAATCAGAATCAACCTAAGTACAAAATCGAGATAATCATCAAATCGGATTAGGTTGTTCAAAGATTCCGGGGTGAATCCAAAGAGAACCTCTATCGCTAAGGGCAGAACGTAGTAGGCCAGGGCCGCACCTACGGCAAAAAAGGGTGTAGCGGCCGCTATAAAGAGGATTGAGTTGCGTTTCTCTTTCCGGTGAAGGGCGGGAGCAATAAATGCCCAAAGCTGATAAAGCCAGAACGGGGCCGATAAAATTACGCCGGTCAAAAAAGAAACCTTTAGCTGCAAATTAAGTGGACCTAGAACTCCGCTAATAAACAAGGCGCCGCAGTTCTGAGAGCCAGTTTCCTGAGCCAACCGCAAATCACATACTGGAGCGGCCAGCGTTGCAATGATCTCGTTGTAGTTAACCCAACCAACGGCACTGAAAATTACGATGAATAGAGCGGACCGGATTACCCGCTTGCGCAGTTCACGTAGATGATCCAATAGAGGCATTGTGCCGCGATTTTTGCGAGCCATAAATCCTCACTAACGCAATTTCATCCCAAGGTAATTGGGCGATTAATTGGAGCTTTTATCTCCGTCTTCGTCCTTCTTATCCTCTTTATTAAGCTCTTTTACCTCGCTCTTGAAGATGCGTAGAGAACGACCCAGTGAGCGCGCAGAATCAGGAAGGCGCTTGGCGCCGAAAAGAATAACTACAACAAGTATTAGAAGGAGCCAGTGTGATGGTTCGCGTAGACCAAACATTGTTAGATACCTCTCGGATTCGCTCGGTTAGGCGCCAACGCTATCACGGAAGAGGTTGGACCCCGAGGGCAGGGATTTAAGAAAACGCCTTTAGATAGAGAGCTCTCGGTATCGCTCCAAACTCAGTTCCGCCTCTTCGCGTAGTGAGTTGCGCACCTTTTCAGGGCCCAATATCTCTAATCCTCGGATAGAAAAAACTGTTCGCAGCAACCACCGATCTTGGAAAATCTTTATAACATAAATGTTATCCCCAGCCCTCTCAAAATCTCCACTGATGCTAGAGATCAATGAAGGATCATCACCATTGTCCCTCAAAGTCACTTCGGCGCCATCAGTTACCTCCGATGAAACAGTAAACGCAACTGAGGGATTATCAGTTTCAATCGCACTAATTATTTGAGCTAATTTGAAGCTCCGAACAGCGCCGACTTTATGACAGAACGCATGCAATGTGGTTCCATGATCCGTATTGAGCAACGCTAGCGGTGAAACCTCTCTGCTTGAAACCTCATCCTTAGTCAGATTCAAATACTCAATGCGCAGATTGTGGAGTGATTGAATAGCACTCTCGATAACTTTTTGAATTCGCAACTCTTTATCTATTTCTACATGCAATGCGTTTTCTGGAAGCACACTATTAAAAATTTCAGAGAGCTTGTCTTGAAGAGCAGAGATCTCTGCCCTCTTGTCCTTATCGCTAATCAAATCATGAAGAGAGCTAAGCGCAATTCTCGTAACTATCGTCTCTGAGATTGTTAAATTTCGGGGTTGAGAGAGGTTTTGCGGATCTCTTAGATAAACCTCTTCATCTTCAAATGAGATATCTATCAACTCTAAAGGGGTGTAGCCGGGAAGCCCACAAACAAAAAGCAAATTCAAATCTTTGAGAATCTCCTCTTTAGAAACATCAAACTCTGATGCCAGGCGATGTATTGAGATGCCTTGGTTCTCCAAAATAAAGGGAACTAAGTCAAGTAATCGCAGCGCTCGCTCTGCAGCAGTTTCACTCATGTTGCTCACTCAGCTCTTGCAATCTATTGATGACACGCTCTCTCGCCTCTTTGGGTCGATTCAAAACCACCGAATCAAAATGCCATAACGCCTTCTCAACAGCCAGATCGACAGAATCCTCTTCTGTGAGTATCAAATCCCACTCTTCATCGAAACTCTTCTCCATTTTCATATGACTTCTTAATAACTGAGCTCTACCTTTACGAACTAGCCATTCAATCTCAACCAACTCTCGATTAAGCATTACTAGATAATCTGAAACCGAGAAATCATCGGGAATCTCATACATCTCCCGCTTTTTGCTGATAAATATTTGTGAACAAATTCGGGAGAGCTTGAAGGCGCGGATATCTTTGCGGCCTAAATCCTCCCCAACCAAGTACCAGGAACCTCGCCAGGTACTTAATCCCATCGGATGCACCGTTCTAAGTTCGGAGGATTGGCTATCCGGTTTTTGGTATTGGAATTCAATAGCACTTCGCAGAGCCAATGCCTTGGCTATCTCAGTCAAACTCTCTTCAACCAATTCAACTGGTAAAACAAAAGGGGTTAACTCTGTTTCATCAAGGTTTGCTTTAGAGAGTAGCCGACGCGATGTTCCAGCTGCTAGCTTTTCGAACCCACTGGACTCCCAAAGTGCAAGTGCGGTTGCCAAGATATTTTTCTCAGTGTCAGAAAGATTTTTAAGTGGAAATCGATAACTTTCAGGTTTTATGCGATATCCCGCTTCATCTTCAAACAATGGATCCTGGCTGGCAACTTCGATCTCTATTCCTAGATTGCGCAAATCATCCTTGTCCCGCTCAAACATTCTCTCTTTAGTCTCAGCGCTACCGCTATAACCGGCGACCTTGTCAAAGATTTCACTTTTTTTCATGTAACGACGAGAGGCCAGAAGCGCCATAGTTAAATTGACTAACCGCTCCGTTTTCGCTTGACTCACAAGCTACAGATTAGTGCTCTTGAGTTGGGATGTCTCAGCTTGCCTGCGTCCTAGGTGTTTGCTTGATAAGGTTGCGAGATGAAAATTAGCCGCTCCTCTGCAGCCCTGGCAGCATTTTTGGTATCGATAGCTCTCGCAATTACCGGTTGCACAACCGATGGTGGTTCTCCCGCTGACGCACCGATGGGACAGAGTTCAAACATTGGAGGAAATATGCCGAAAGTTTCAGGCGCAGCAGGTAGCGCGCCAGAAATTACCGCCCCACAAGGAAACCCGCCTACAGAATTAGTTACTGAAGATATCTTTTCCGGCGATGGCGCAACCGCACAACCCAACTCAACACTTACAGTCCACTACACATTGATGGCCTGGTCGACCGGTGAGGTTGTCGAAAGTTCCTGGGTAGGCGAAGCGGCCACCTTTGGTTTGAATCAGGTTATTTCCGGATGGCAACAAGGAATCCCCGGAATGAAAGTCGGCGGTCGAAGACTGTTGGTTATTCCACCAGATCTTGGATATGGAGCTGCAGGTGGCGGACCAATCGGGCCGAATGAAACATTGATCTTTGTTGTGGACCTTTTAGCCGTCAGTTAATTTCTAAGAATTTAATCCTTCTTGGGGAATAGCTTCCTGCTCGACGTAACCTTTCGAGGGGCGACGTTTGCGGCGGATTGGTGGCGTTCCCTCTGAGAGTTTTCTGGTGAAAAGCAGAAAACCAGTGTGCGCATTCATGCTGTGCATTGGTCTAACCGCTAAACCTTCATGATGCCAGCCACGTAGAAGGGTTTCAAAACTCTCTGGTTCGGAGAACCGTAAAGAACTTTTAATGGCTTCCGCGACTTTAGAAAGTTGTGTGGTTGTTGCAACATAACAGCAGAGAACTCCACCGGGTTTAAGAGCTTGATAGGCAACATCTAATGCCTCCCAAGGAGCCAACATGTCGAAAATAACTCGGTCAAAATCCCCTTTGAAGACACCCTCTTGAACTCGAGAATTAACCAATCGCCAATTGGTAGGAGGTTGACCAAAATAATTTCTAACATTACTGCGGGCATTTTCAAAGAACTCTGCTCGCTCTTCGTAAGAGACCAATTCCCCACTGCCGATTGCTCTAAGAATTGAGATAGATAATGCGCCACTTCCCGCTCCCGCCTCTAGGACGCGCGCTCCTGGGAATAGATCAGCAAATCCCATAATTATCGCCGAATCCTTTGGATAGATGATTGTTGCTCCCCTCGGCATGGAAAGAACATAATCATTGAGAAGAGGCCGCATAACTTGATATTTCGTTCCACTACTACTTTCTACAGTGCTACCTTCATCAACCCCGATTAATTCACTATGGTTTATCCAACCCTTGTGAGAGTGCCATTGACCTCCTTCCTGCAGATAAAAGGAGTACATCTTTCCCTTGTCATCGGTTAACTGAACCCGATCTCCGGCGGTGAGTTTTCCACTTCCTAAACTTCTCATCTTAAATCTCCTATTAGAGAGCTGAATCTCTCTACTATCGATGCAACGTTGGCGCCAACAAGTGAGTCAATATGGACAACTTTAGGAGCCATTGGCAGTTCAGCAACATGTGGAATACCAATTACATAAGCACCAGAGTGAATTGCGGCGGTGATTCCAGTAATAGAATCCTCAAGAATTAAGCAATTTTCAATATTAACTCCAAGTTTAGTTGCCGCTTTCAAATATCCTTCGGGATTAGGCTTGGAGTTCGCAACATCATTATCAGCAATTGTGACCTCGAAGTACCCCCGGCCAATACTATTTATCGCGGCATCAACCAATTGTCGACTAGAGGCACTTACCAAACCTTGCTTGACGCCGAGAGCCTTGAACTCGTTAAGAAGATTCTCTGCCCCAGGGGCAAAATCCACTCCTTGATTCATTTGCTCGGCCATCCGCAAAAGAAGTTGCTCTGTCAATGCCATCGGTGGGAAAAGTTGCTGAGTAGATAGGTCAAGTTTGGAGCGCATGTAAGCATCAACCCTGGTCATAGGTCCTCCAACGCAATGGATAGCATCCTCATCACTCCAAGTAACTCCGAGTGATGCCATTAATTCATACTCTTGCTGGATCCAAATCGGCTCGCTATCGATCAAAGTGCCGTCCATATCCCAGAGCACCGCTGCAAATGGAAAATTCATCTTCCTAATCTCAGTTGGCATTGAAATACTTCGCTTCTGGATGATGAACAATGATGGCAGAGGTAGATTGTTCGGGATGAAGTTGGAACTCTTCGGATAGCTCCACTCCTATTCGATCTGGTTGTAATAACTCACAAAGCTGCTTCTGCTGTTCAAGATCAGGACAGGCCGGGTAGCCAAAGCTGTATCGCGAACCTCGATAACCTTGATCCAATATCCCTTGCAAATCCCCGCTGTCATCCAAATGAAGAGCCAGTTCAGCGCGAATCCGTGCATGCCAATGTTCAGCAAGTGCTTCAGTTAATTGAACTCCAAGACCATGAAGTTCCAGATACTCACGATAGTTGTTGGCGGCAAAAAGCTTGGCGGTAGCCTCACTGATCGCCTGCCCCATGGTGACGATATGGAAGGCAACAACATCCAACTCGCCAGACTCCTTATCTTTGAAAAAATCACTTATACATAATCTTCTATCTCGGCGTTGGCGAGGAAAGCTAAATCTAACTCGCTCCTGACCTTGCAATTCTCCGTCATGATGAACAATTACTAGGTCATTGCCATCGCTGTAACATGGAAAGTATCCATAAACCACGGCGGCATTTAGCCAGCCATTAGCGAGCGATTCATTCAGCAGAGAACGTAGCCTTGGCCTTCCCTGCTCTTCGACTATTTGCTGGAAAGAATCCTGCCGTCCTTTAAGCCCCCATTGTCCAACGTAAAGAGCTCTTTCATCCAACATGGAGCTGTAATCATTTAGAGAGATTCCTTTAACAACCCTGGCGCCAAAGAATGGGGGCTTTGGAACTGGAATATCTCTTGAAACCTCGCTTCTGGTTGTTTCAGCGGTCGTAACGCTGTCATCATTGATTAATCGGGTTCTGCGTTCCTTAAGAGCTGGAAGTTGAGCGGTTAAATCGCCTCGTTTTCTAGCCATCAAAGTGTCCATCAAAGATAAACCTTCAAACGCATCTTTGGCGTACCTAACGGTGCCGGGAAATATCTTCGCCAAGTCACTTTCCACATAACTTCTGGTCAAGGCTGCGCCACCAAGCAAAATTGGCCATCTCTGAGCTAATCCCCGGCTATCTATCTCCTGCAAGTTTTCTTTCATGATTACCGTTGATTTAACCAATAATCCACTCATTCCAATAACGTCAACATTGCTCTCTTGCGCCGCATCGATAATTTGGTTGATGGTCTGCTTAATACCAATATTGACCACGCGATAACCATTGTTGGTGAGAATAATATCCACCAGGTTCTTACCGATGTCATGTACATCGCCTTTAACAGTAGCCAACAAAATAGACCCTCTGTCTTGTGAATCGCTTTTAGACATATGGGGTTCTAATAAAGCTACTGCAGCCTTCATAACCTCTGCGGATTGCAAAACAAATGGGAGCTGCATCTCTCCTCGACCAAAGAGTTCTCCAACCGTCTTCATCCCATCAAGTAGTAACTCATTAATTATGTTTAAGGGTTCCAGCCCAATTTCTCGCGCTTCATCGAGATCGGCCTCGAGGCCTTGTTTTTCCCCATCAATAATCCGTCTTTTCAATCTTTCTGGAATTGGTAAAGCTGCTAATTCCGCGGCTCTAGAGATCTTTGAATGAGAAACTTCCACCCCTGCAAATATCTCTAGAAAGCGAGATAGCGGGTCGTAGATACATGCTTCCCCTTCAAACTTCCTTCGATCATAAATTAGATCGAGTGCGACCTCTAGCTGCTCAGCTGGAATTTTTGCAATTGGTGTGATTTTTGACGGGTGAACAATGGCGCTGTCTAAACCATTTTTAACAGCTTCAGAGAGAAATACTGAGTTTAGAACAATTCTAGCTGCCGGATTTAATCCAAATGAAACGTTACTAATACCAAGAGTGGTTTGAATCTGTGGGAACTCACTTTTCAACTGTTTTATAGCCTCTAGTGTTTCAATCGCATCGCGACGAGTCTCCTCCTGGCCTGTAGCGATTGGAAATGTTAAGCAATCGATGATGATATCCGAGAGCGGAACCTGCCAATTTTCATGCAAATCCTTTATAAGTCTTTTACCGACTCTAATCTTCCACTCAGTACTCCGTGCCTGCCCTTCTTCATCGATGGTTAACGCAACAAGTGCCGCACCATGCTCTTTGGCAAGCGGCATAATCTTTGAAAATCTGGAATCCGGACCATCTCCATCTTCGTAGTTAACTGAATTAATTACACATTTGCCACCCAAGCTTTCCAACCCAGCTTTTAGTACCGCCGGCTCTGTTGAATCTAAAACAATCGGCAATGTGATTGCGGTTGAAAATCTGCCCGCAAGCTCCTTCATATCTTTAACACCATCTCTGCCAACGTAATCTACTGAGAGATCTAGCATGTGGGCGCCTTCACGAATCTGATCCTTGGCAATGTCCACGCACCTCTGCCAATCCTCATTTACTAATGCATCGCGAAAAGCTTTACTTCCATTCGCATTACTTCTCTCACCAATGGCAAGGTAGGTTTGATCCTGCTTAAATGGCACGAATTGATACAACGATGAGGCGCCAGGCTCCTTTGTTGGCTCTTTGATGCCAACCTTTTGACTTCCGAGCAACTTCACAACCGCTTTCAAATGTTCAGGGGTTGTGCCACAACACCCACCAACCAGATTAACTCTGTAATCAGAAACAAACTGAGCTAAGGACTTTGCTAGCTCATCTGGCGAAAGCGGGTAGTAAGCACCGCCATCTTTTAAGACCGGTAAACCTGCATTCGGCATACAGGAAATCCCAATTTCAGAGCTCTGACTCAAACTTCTTAAATGCTCACTCATCTCACTTGGACCGGTCGCACAGTTCATTCCGATGAGATCAACTCCGAGAGCCTCTAAAGAGTTGAGCGCCGCACCGATTTCCGAACCAAGTAACATCGTGCCGGTTGTTTCCACTGTTACTTGCGCGATTAATACAACATCTCGGTCAGCATTTGAAATTGACTCCCGCGCACCATTTACCGCAGCTTTGGCCTGTAACAAATCCTGTGTTGTTTCAACAAGTAAGGCATCACATCCACCATCAATCAATCCTTTCGCGGACAACGCGTAAGCCCGCTTTAGTTCCTCATATGTTGCATGTCCCAAAGTTGGCAATTTAGTGCCAGGTCCCATCGAACCCAGAATCCACTTAGGTAAACCAGTTACTCTGCTGAACTCATCAGCTACCTCGCGAGCTATTTTCGCTCCGGCGATCGAAAGTTCATAAATTCTTTCTGGAATTCCATATTCGCCCAAATTCGCCAAGTTGGCGCCGAAGGTATTTGTTTCCACCGCATCAACGCCTGATTCAAAGTATTTGCGATGTATTTGAGACACCAGCTCTGGTCTTGTTACATTTAAGATCTCATTACAACCCTCGTAACCCTGAAAATCTTCAAGGCTTGGTTGAGCATTTTGCAGCATTGTTCCCATAGCCCCATCAGCGATAACTACCCGCTCAGATAGAGCAACTCGCAGGCTGTTTGGAGCGTGCAGATTTGATTTCATAAATTTCGACGCGCTCACTAGCGGGAGTTTATCGTAGGCTGAGGTTATGTTCATTACCGAGAGCGTTCAGCCGCTTCGCAGCCCGATAATGATCGCATCCTTTGAAGGATGGAATGATGCGGGTGAATCAGCATCAGGAGCCATCTCCCATCTGTTAACCGCTTGGGATCACCAACAGATAGGTCGATTAGACCCCGAGGATTATTACGACTTCCAAGTTAATCGTCCCTACATAAAGATTGATGAAATGGTGGTCAGGGAAATCATTTGGCCCAACACCATTTTCTATGCCGTGAGTACACCTCATTTAAAAAACGATTTCTTGATTGTTAAAGGCATAGAACCCTCGATGCGTTGGCCCACATTCGCGAATCAGATTTTGGAGTTTGCCGATGATTATGAGGTTAACACGGTAATAACTTTAGGCGCGCTTTTGGCGGACACACCACATAGCCGTCCAATAACCGTTACCGCAAGCGGTGCTCATCCAGATATCGCTAAAAGGCTCGGAGTTGAGGTTTCAAGGTATGAAGGCCCAACCGGAATAATTGGTGTATTGCAGGAAGCGGCTTATCGAAGAGGGCTGGATGCACTCTCCTTCTGGGCGGCGGTTCCGCATTATGTTTCTACCCCACCTTGTCCTAAAGCTTCTTTGGCGTTAATCAATTCACTAGAAGATTTCCTCGAGATATCCATCCCGCAGGGAGATTTACCAGATCGCTCTGAAGCTTGGGAGAAACAGGTTGACCAAATGGCATCTGAGGATGCTGAAATCGGCGATTATGTAAAACAACTAGAGAGCAATAAAGATGCGCTAGATATCCCAGGAGTTACTGGAGACAGTATCGCTCGGGAAGTGGAGCGCTTTCTACGGAGAAATCCAGAGCTCTAGAGAACTATCCCCAGATATGTATCAAGGGCTCTAGACAACTCCCCGGTACTGCCTCCAGCAACACCGGATTCAGTCCGCTCGCACCATTGCCCCAGCAATTTTAAAACCTTAGGTGTATCAAGATTGTTAGATAGCGCTTCGACAATATCCTGTATCACTGAAAGAGTTGGTGCTACTTCATTTCTAGCTAAGTTGAACTCCAAGCGGTTTATTATCTGATTCGCAGTTGTTAATAATTCCTCGTCCCACATCCGATCAGATTGATAATGTTCAAGCATCAATGCGACTCTGATTGCAGAAGCTCGCACTCCAGATGCCAACAATTTAGAAACAAAAACTAAATTACCTTTGCTTTTGCTCATCTTCTCGCCATCAAGTCCGATCATCCCTGCGTGTACATAAGCTGTGGCAAAATCGACTTTAGTCAAAGCTTTAGCTTGCAGTGCGGTCATATAGTGATGGGGGAAAATTAAATCCGATCCGCCGCCTTGAAGTGTGATGGAGGTGTGCTCACCTCTAGGCAAGGAGCGCAAAGCAATTGCCGTACATTCAATGTGCCAACCAGGACGACCGGCTCCAGCTGAGGATTCCCATTGTGGTTCGTTTTCACGATGAGCCCGCCATAGAAGGGGATCTAAAGGATGACGTTTGCCGCTACGTTCCGGATCTCCGCCGCGCTCTTTAAACAATGCGATGGCATCAGCCAAAGGCATAGGTAAATTACCTGGGAACTCCTCAACTTTACTTAAGTCAAGATAAAGATCTCTATCAACAAAATAGGACAGAGAGTTGCTTTGGCAGGTTTGAATAAACTCATCAATTAAATCCATACTTTCAATAACGCCGCGGTAATACTTGGGAGGGATAACATGTAAAGCTGTCATATCCCCTACAAACAAATCAATCTGACTAGTTGCTAACGTTTGCCAATCCACCTTGTCTCTATTGGCCCTCTCCAAAAGAGGATCATCGATATCGGTGATATTTTCAGCAAAGAGGAGCTCCTGCCCCCGAGCCAAGAGATATCTATGAATAAGGTCAAATGTTAAATAAGTGGCGGCATGTCCTAGATGAGTGGCGTCATATGGAGTAATTCCGCAGACATAACTAGTAACAACTCTCTGATTCACGGGGACCAAACTCCCCTTATAGGAATCTAGGAGCTTGAGCTCTGGTGCTTTGATATTAGCCGGAGCTGGCGGCAGATAAACCTCTGGCCAAGATCTCATGACCTAAGCCTACAAAGTATTTAATTAAACAGGCGGCCAAGGGATAGCCGGCCAGTCCTCCGAGGGATATGGGAAACCCTCTTTTTTCAATCGATCAATGCGCTGAATTAAGGCAGAAATCTCAAGAGAGGATAAGCGATTTCTAAAAGAAGAGGAGGAATCCAAATCTAACCAATCGCAAATATTATCGAGTTGAGCCAACTCGATTGAGTTCAATCTTTCGCCGGCGAACTGCCAGAGAACTGTCCGCAACTTATCCTCTTCATGAAATGTGACCCCGTGGTCACAGCCATACAACTTTCCCTGCTCATCAAAAAGTATGTGACCGAATTTCCTATCGGTATTATTAATAACGGCGTCAAAAAGCGCCATGCTCCTAATATCTTCCCGATGCTCCTGAGCACGTGAAATCACATCACACTCCTCGGGAATATCTATCCATTCTTGAACCGCGCCTGGGCCAAAAGGACCATCTCTAAATACTGTAATCGGAACTAAATCAAATCCAACAGCTGAACTCAATTCATAGGCGCACACCTCACGACCAGCCAATGACCCGCTTGGAAAATCCCATAGAGGTTTCTCGCCAGCAACTGGTTTATAAACTACTGAAACTGCAATGGATGGCGATACAACAACTTTGCCGAAGAGAGTTGCGTTAGAGGCATCTATTAATCGTCCTTCAACAATCAACTCGCCATTGTTAATATCCTGAACGGTAATCTGCGACATGTTGGTAATTTCCTAGAACTAATTTGCCCGCGGACAGAAATGACCTTCAAGATTTATAGGCCCACCACAAAACATACATGGCTGCCGTCCCGCTTTAATTACTGAATTAGCTCTTTCAATAAAGCTTCGAACCTGTTTAGGTGTTAGCGTGATTCGCAGTATTGGGGGTGCATCTTCAACATCGTCGCCAACAATCTCTTCAAAAACTCGATCACTTCGCAGATTTGTCACACCTTGCGCTTCAAAGACTATTGATTGCGAATCGTATTTCCAGCTGATAGCCATAACACCTAGCTCAAACTCCGATTCAATCGGTGTATCTAGAGGCGATATATCCCGATCCAACTGCACCTTATTTAACTTTGACTCCTTTAAGATCTCATGAAATCTCTCCGTTAATGCCTGAGCCTGTCCCTTTTCTAACGCGAAGGAGAAAACCTGACCGACTTTTCTAGCCTGTATGAAGAACTGTCGCTCCCCCGGTTGACCAACTGTGCCCAAAGTGAATCGATCTACCATCTCCAAATTGAAAATTTGCCTACTCACCTGACCCTCCACCTAAGACCCTTCTCCTAGACAGATTTCCAATCCTTTTCCGCGGTGCACCACTTCTATGGCTTACGTTCAGCGAGATTAGAGACTTCTGCCCTCCTTGCCAAACAGCGGTTGTTATCGAGGCGGGATCGACAACTATTCTTTGAAACTCATCCAAATCCATATTCAAAGTAGATGCAACCGCCAACTTGATTATGTCTCCATGAGTAACAATCAAAATGCTGCTCTTTGGGAATTGTCTGGAAAGTGAGTTGAGTCGGCGTTGTACTCTCCTTTGCGCGGCAAGAAAAGACTCCCCATTAGGAAAGGTAAAAGTTGATGGAGCTTTCTGAATCCGGCTCCAATCTTTAGATTTGGAGAGGATATTTAATTTTCCGCCGGTCCATGATCCATAATTCATCTCTTGGAAAGCGACATCGACACTCGCTCTCTTTCTAGCATGCCCTAACCAAGGTTTTACACTTTGCAAGCATCTTTCTTGAGGACTCACCAGAATTTTATCGATGTAGAGCGAGTTCAACTTTGAAACAATGGCAAGTGCCTGCTTTTCACCTTTTTTGGAGAGAATGACACCCGGCATGCGACCTGCCAGCAAGCCAGCTTCATTGGCGGTTGAAACTGCATGACGCATGAAGATGAATGTGGTCATGTTCTAAGGCTAGTCGCTTCCCATGCTTTATGAAGATTTTTGCTAGGGTCGCAACATGGAGCAACGACAACTTGGCAATAGTGGCGTCAAGGTGAGTCGACTTGCACTTGGCACCATGACTTGGGGTCGAGATACCGACGAACATGAAGCGGCTGAGCAGCTTCGATATTTCATAGACGCTGGTGGTAATTTCGTTGACACAGCAGCGGTTTATGGAGATGGAGATTCCGAGCGAGTTTTGGGTGGATTACTGGGCATCTTAATTCCAAGAGAGGACTTAGTGATTGCCTCCAAGGCGGGTATTAGTTTTAAGAGCGGCGAGCGGAGAGTTGATAACTCAAGGACCTCATTAATATCTGACCTGGATCGCTCTCTTACTAGGTTGAAAACTGATTACATAGATCTCTGGCAGATCCACACTTGGGATGAAAATACCCCGCTGGAAGAAACTTTAAGCGTTCTCGATTATGCCGTTAGCTCAGGCAAAGCGCGTCATGTAGGTGTGTCTAACTTTTCCGGTTGGCAACTTGCCCGCTCCTTTTCCTTACAGAATCCTTTGTTTGGAAAATCTTCGATTATCAGCACGCAAAACGAGTATTCCTTGTTGAATCGAAAGGTGGAGCGCGAGGTATTACCGGCCTGTACAAATCTTGGTATTGGCATGCTGGCTTGGTCTCCACTAGGACGGGGTGTGTTAACAGGAAAATATAGATCTGGGATTCCATCTGATTCTCGCGGCGCTACGCCGCACTTCTCTGCTTTTATTCAACCTTTTCTTAATGAAGGCAGTGCACGCATTGTTGAGGCGGTAATGGTGGCCGCAGATGGACTTGGATTGTCTCCGTTGGAGGTAGCGCTCTCTTGGGTTAGAGATTGTCCTGGGGTTACCTCTGCGGTTGTAGGTGCCCGCACCGGCGCCCAATTGAGAGGTGCTCTCAGTAGTGAATCAGTTACCTTGCCGATTCCAATCCGACAAGCTCTCGATGAAATCTCCGCGCCTGATTAATCAAATTCCTGTTAAGCGTTAACTAAGAAGTGATGCAGAGTTCTGGCACCGAAATGAAGTGAATCAATCGGCACCCTTTCATCAATTCCATGAAATAAACCAATGAAATCCAAATCAGCGGGAAGTTTTAAGGGACTAAATCCGTAACCCAGTATGCCTAATTTTGCCAATGCTTTATTGTCAGTCCCGCCGCTTAATAGATAAGGGATTGGAATACCTTCAGGATCCTCAGATTTAATTGCATCCATCATTGCATCCACGAGAGGACCACCGAACTCCACCTCTAGAGGGATATCAGAAACTAAACTTTCAACGGTTACATGCTCCCCAACCAACTTCTTTACCGTATCTAGAAGCTCTGCCTCATAGCCCGGCAGAGTTCTTCCATCAACCACCGCGCTGGCCGATTGCGGAACAACATTAGCTTTGTATCCCGCCTCCAACATTGATGGGTTTGCGGTATTGGTCAAGGTAGCACCAATCATTTTTGACATCGAGCCAACCTCATCGAGTAATGGCTGCAGATTGTTTGGGTCGTAACTCTTGCCGGTTAATTCAGAGATCTTCTTGAAAAAAAGCTCATTAGTTTTGGTGATTCGTTGTGGCCATTTGTAATTTCCAACCTTAGCAACCGCATCAGCTAATCGAGTTACCGCGTTCTTGTCATTAATGACCGAGCCATGGCTAGCTACTCCGGTTGCGGTTAATTTCATCCATTCAATACCTTTTTGGGAGGTTTCGATTACGTAAACCCTTTTTCCAGAGTTCAAAGTGAGTGAAAAACCACCAACCTCTGAGATTGTTTCAGAGCAACCTGCAAAAACTTCAGGGTGGTTTTCCGCCATCCAACGCGATCCGTAAATTCCACCTGCTTCTTCGTCTGCAAAAAACACCACAACCATCGTTCGCGATGGTTTGTATCCATAACGGGCCCATAATCTAAATACTGCAAGCATCATGGCATCCATATTTTTCATATCAACGGCGCCCCGTCCCCATATGCATCCATCTTTGATTAATCCAGAGAAAGGGTCTACAGACCAATCGGCTGCGTTAGCTGGTACAACATCCAGGTGCCCGTTGATTACAAGTCCCGGACGAGATTGATCGGTTCCTTCAATTCTGGCGACAACGGAAACACGGTTGGGAGCGCTTTCATAAAATTTGCTTGCGATGCCTACTTCAGCCAATTTGGCAGCTACATATTCAGCCGCTGCTTTCTCATCACCTTTTCCTTCGCCAAAGTTGACGCTAGGAATTCGGATTAACTCCTGGCAAAGGGTTACTACATCATTTTCGAGTTCTTGGCGTTGGGCATCGTTTAGTTTCATGGGCTAAAGTATGCCCTCTCATTGTCCGGGTGGCGGAATTGGCAGACGCGCTAGCTTGAGGTGTTAGTTCTCGAAAGGGATTAGGGGTTCAAGTCCCCTCTCGGACACGTTTTATCGCTACGCTCCCACCGTGAACACCCCTTTAAACCGTGCCCTTTCTCTGATTGCAGATGTTCCTGATTATCCAAAACCTGGAATCCTTTTTAAGGACATCACACCTTTGCTCGCAGATGGTCCAGGGTTTGGGGTTGTCATCGATGAGTTCGCCCGTTCTATTCGGGCGTTAGAAGTGGGTGTGGATGCGATTGTCGGTATAGAAAGTCGTGGTTTCATTTTGGGTGGAGCAATTGCCAAGGCCTTAGAGATTGGCTTTGTGACTGTAAGAAAGCCAGGAAAGCTTCCCCGCGACGTTTACCGTAAAGAATATGCATTGGAGTATGGCTTTGATGCCCTTGAGCTTCATAAAGATCTGCTCTCTAAGGATGACAATGTAATTATCGTTGATGATGTTCTAGCCACAGGTGGTACAGCTTTGGCCTGTCATGATCTAGTTGAGATAACTGGGGCAAAGGTTGTAGCTCATCTTTTTATGTTAGAGATTGAGTTCTTAAAGGGTCGAGAAATAATCGCGGCGACCCATCCTGAAGTTGAAATAATCTCACTCTTGAAGGCTTAACATGGCGGAATTGATTTATTACTGCGGCACAATGGACAGTGGAAAATCCACCCTGGCACTGCAAACCGCTCATAACCATGAAAGTCGTGGCCGTGCTGGTTTGCTCTTTACCAACCGCGACAGAGCTGGCTCCGGAAAGATCTCCTCTCGACTTGGTTTGACCTCAGAGGCCCTCGAAGTTTCGGAAAATCTGGATTTACATAAGTTTGTAGTTGATCAACTCTCGGCGGGTAAGAGAATTGATTACGTAATTTGTGATGAGGCACAGTTTTACGCGCCAGATCAGATTGAGCAGCTTGCCAGAATTGCTGATGGCTTAGGAATAGATGTCTATGCCTTCGGCATTTTGACTGATTTTCGCACCAAGCTCTTCCCTGGCTCAGCTCGCTTAGTCGAATTGGCTGATCGAGTACACACCCTCCAAGTTGAGGCTCTGTGCTGGTGCGGTGAGAGAGCTACACATAACGCGCGAACAATTGGCGGAACTATGGTTACTGAAGGCGAACAGGTTGTCGTCGGTGATACAGCATCAGGTAACGAAGTGGCATATGAGGTTTTATGTCGTCGACACCATATGCGCAAAGTTACCGCGCGCAATTCGGGTGCAGCACACCAATCAATCGAACCTTTACCCTTCAATTAATTCAAAATCAATCTGGGAAAAGTGGGGTAAATGATGAAAACAAAAGGTTATGCAGCTCTTGCGGCAGGAGCCGACCTAGTACCTTTTGAGTTCGAAAGACGTAATTTGGGCGCAAATGATGTCGGTTTCGAGATTCAATTTTCAGGAATTTGTCACTCCGACATTCACCAGGCCCGCGAAGAATGGGGAACCGCTCTTTTTCCTATGGTGCCGGGACATGAGATTGTTGGCGTTGTCACCGCAATTGGCGACAAGGTTTCAAAGTTTGCTGTGGGAGATCGAATTGGCGTAGGAGTCTTTATCGATTCCTGCCGTAAATGTGAAAATTGTTCTCGTGGGCTTCAGCAATATTGTCTAGAAGGTATGACCGGAACCTATAACGGTTACGAGAGAAACTCAGATCAGATTGCTTTTGGCGGATACTCCAATTTTTTTGTTATTGATCAGGACTTCGCCGTAAAGGTGCCATCAAATCTCGACCTCGCGGCAGTTGCCCCTTTGCTATGTGCCGGGATCACTCTCTATTCACCACTTCGACACTGGGGCGCGCAGCCTGGCAAGAAGATTGCGGTCATGGGCTTGGGCGGTTTAGGACACATGGGCGTTAAGTTTGCCGCAGCCATGGGCGCCGAAGTTACAGTCCTCTCTCACTCAAAAGCGAAACAGGAGGATGCAAAACGCATGGGAGCATCCAACTTTGTAGATACTAAGAACCTTGATTGGCATAAAGGCTTTCAGAAGGGTTTTGATCTCATTCTAAATACTGTTTCCGCCGATATTGACCTCGAACCATATCTGAGCACTTTGAGAACAGATGGAACGTTGGTGGTAATTGGTCTGCCTGGAAAACCGTACTCGGTTAGCGCTGGCACTTTGCTGAATGGCAGGAGGTCTATCGCCGGCTCCATGATTGGCGGCATTCCAGAGCTCCAAGAGATGCTTGATTTCTGTGGAACGCACAACATAGTTAGCGATGTAGAAGTAATTAAAGCTGATTACATTAACCAGGCTTATGAACGAACCGTTGCGAGTGATGTTCGCTATAGATTTGTTATTGACGCAAAAAGTTTTTAGTTAATTAGCTTTATAAGTAGCTAGCGAGCCAGGCAAAAAAAGGTGCGAGCGCCAACGACGGTAATAAATTGCCTATCGCAATCTCTTTAATCTTTAAAAGCTTTAGAGCGATACCAAATAAAAGGACCCCACCCACCGCGGTCATGGCGCTGATCTGATAATCAGATAGAACCTGTCCAACCAGTAAACCGATTCCAGTCCAAAAGAATTGATAAATACCTACTGGTAGCGCTGAAGCTGCAACTCCCCAACCTAAAGCTGCGGCAAAAGCCATCGCTGCAAAAAAGTCCAAGATACTTTTTAGAGTTAGTTGTTCAACTCCAGTTCCCATGCCATCGCTTATGCTGCCTAATATTGCCAGTGGCCCAATCACAAAGATTAGAGAGGCGGTCACAAAGCCTTCAACAAAGGGAGATTTTCCATCTTTATCCAATTTGTTTTTCAGATACACACCAGATCGCTCAAGCTTGGATTCGATATCAACAAATGATCCCACTCCTCCGCCGATCAAAAGCGCCGCAAGTACCACCAACAATGCACCGCCTTTTGGAACCGCTTCGACAAAAGAGTTATCCCACATTGCAAAAACTGAAGCAGCGGCGCTGATTAGAGTCACCGCGCCGAGAACATCCATCATCAGAGCTCGAGTACTCTCTTTGAATCTATTACCTACAGAAACTCCTAATGCAGCACCAAGGAGAATCGTGAATATATTCAGAGTGGTTCCGAAACCAATAAACATGAAATTAATTCTAGAGCTACTGATACCTTTGGCTGATGAATGAATGGCTCTCTAGGTTACGGCCGCACAAGACCGTGCCAAAAACACCCTGGACTGCAGAACACAGGTGGGAGTTTGGATTACAAAGGTTTTCTATTCTCGCCTTCGGTTTATTTATCTTCGGCTTGGGAGATAGTTTGTTAATAATCTCAGGGCTGGGTAATGCACCATGGTCGGTCTTAGCGCAAGGAATTTCCATTAATACCGGGTTTAGTATCGGAGTTTGCACTTTAATCATTAGCGCTCTAGTTCTGGCTCTGTGGATTCCACTGAAGGAGCGTCCGGGACTCGGAACCCTCTCCAATATTTTGATAATCGCCTTTGCTATTGATTTTGGCATTCAGGTTTTCCCACAGCCCCAGTTATTTTTCATGGAGTTAATTTATGTATTGATTGGAATAACCATGGTGGGGATCGGATCAGCGCTATATATAACCTGTGGCCTCGGACCAGGACCTCGTGATGGCTGGATGACCTCTATCCATCGTCGTACTGGTATACCGGTAGGTCGGGTGAGATTGATGATTGAGCTTGTTGTTCTAGCGCTAGGGGTGTTACTGGGCGGCACAGCAGGGCTTGGAACAGCGCTTTTTGCTTTATTTATCGGGTACTCAGTTGCTCTCTCCTTTGGTGTCGTTTCTCGGATTACCCATGGGTAACCAATAGGTTTAAGCCACTCCCCTCAGCCTGTGGACTGAATCCACACGGTGTCGCAACCACCACCGTTAAAAAATTAGCGACATCCCATTCAACTGGGATGAAAGGAAGAGCATGCTCGACTCTTATTTCAAAATCTCTCAACGCGGATCCTCAGTAGCACAAGAGGTTCGTGGCGGCGTAGTTACCTTCTTTACGATGGCCTACATCGTTGCTCTAAATCCATTAATCATCGGTCTCTCAAAAGATGCCGATGGCAAGTTCCTCGGCGGCGGAGACGCTCCGAACCTTGCGCTCATAGCAGCTGCAACCGCATTGGTCGCAGGTGTCTTATCAATCCTTATGGGCGTTGTGGCTAACTTCCCGTTGGCACTCGCAACTGGTTTGGGTCTAAACACCTTCGTAGCTGTTGGAATTGCCTCAAAGATGACATGGGCAGATGCAATGGGCCTTGTTGTCCTTGAAGGCTTGATTATTCTGGTTCTAGTTCTCACCGGATTCCGTACCGCGGTATTCCGTGCTGTTCCTACCCAGTTAAAAATTGCGATATCTGTAGGTATCGGATTATTTATCGCCCTTATCGGATTGGTAGATGCTGGTTTCGTTCGCCGTACCGGCACTGGACCAGTACCTGTGACCCTCGGCAACAACGGCGAGCTCGTCGGTTGGCCAGTCGTAGTATTCGCATTTGGTCTCTTCCTAACCATCGGTTTGATGGTACGTAAAATCAAAGCTGCGCTCCTAATCGGAATTGTTATCTCAACCGGTTTAGCGATCGCAATTGAGAGCGCCTTCAAGGTAGGTCCGTTGTTTAACGGAGCTACTGGAGAAGTAAATCCAAAGGGATGGAACCTGAATGTTCCCGCAATGCCAGATAACGTTGTTGCAACACCAGATTTCGGACTACTTGGCTCCTTCAACCTATTTGGTTCCTTTGATCGAGTTCCGCTAATTACTGCTCTACTACTTGTTTTCACACTTCTTCTTGCTGACTTCTTTGACACGATGGGAACAATGACAGCTATCGGTCAAGAGGCTGGCTTGAATGACAAAGATGGAACACCTCCAAATGCCGATCGCATTCTTTTGGTTGACTCAATTGCTGCCGCCGCTGGTGGTGCTGCTGGTGTTTCATCAAATACCTCATACATTGAATCAGCTTCAGGTGTTGGCGAAGGTGCACGTACCGGATTAGCATCGGTAGTCACTGGTGTCCTATTCCTGCTCACCACCTTCCTAGCTCCACTTGTTGCCATCATTCCTTATGAAGCTGCTACCCCTGCTCTGATCATTGTTGGTTTCTTGATGATGACCCAGATCAAATCTATTGATTGGGAAGATTATGGAATTGCTATTCCATCATTCCTGACCATTATCTTGATGCCATTTACCTATAACATTTCAGTCGGTATTGGTGCAGGATTTGTTTCTTATGTAGTGATCAGATTGCTGCAAGGAAGAAGAAAAGATATCCACCCATTACTGCTACTGGTGGCTGGTTTGTTCATGATCTACTTCCTAAACAACCCAATTAATACCTGGGTTTCATAATCGCAAAAGTAAGGAAAAGGCCCCGGTTCTCCGGGGCCTTTTTTACTATCCAATTCACCAATTTATCTCCGGCAGAGCTCGACTTTTAAGAATTTCATTGACCCTGGAAAAAGGTTTGGAACCGAGGAAGCCTCTATGAGCAGATAAGGGACTGGGATGCACCCCTTCAACTAATGAATCTGCTTCAAATAATGGAGCCAACTCTCTTGCAGTATTTCCCCAAAGAACCCCTACCGCCTTCAAATTGGCGACGTGTTGAACAATCTGGTGGGTAATTTTCTGCCATCCGAGGTCAGCATGAGAACCACTGTTACCGGCACTTACAGTAAGGACTCTGTTCAACAAAAGAACTCCTTGCGCACTCCAGCGGGTTAAATCTCCATCGGAGGTTGTTGTAGATCCGATATCAGTAAGTATCTCTTTTTGAATATTCATTAATGATCCTGGTAAGCCAGAATTTCTTGGTGACACTGAAAAAGCCAGGCCAATGGCATCTGCAATATTCGGATAAGGATCTTGACCAACTATTACAACCTTAATCGCCTCTGGTGGCGTCTCTAATGCTCTAAATACGTACCTCTTGTCGGGAAGTATCCGCTCACCTCGATCTGCTCGAGCTTGTAGCTGCTTTCCAATTTCATTAATTTCTTCTTTGAGATGATTCAAAACTGGATGCCAAGGATCTGGCACTAACTCGAATAGCATTTTCAACCCGCAGTTGCGAAGTATCTATTGCCATCAAAATGAAGCTTTAAATCAACTCCGAAAACCTGACGCAAATTTCCGGCTGTTAAGACCTCAGATATAACTCCGGAATATGCCACTTTGCCATCTTTCAGAAGAAGGGCATGTGTCGTGCCAGCAGGAATCTCTTCAATGTGGTGGGTAACTATGATGGTAACCGGTGCGGATTCATCACTGGTGTAGGCGGTAATCCTAGAAAGAATGTCCTCACGGCCTCCGAGATCTAATCCAGCAGCTGGTTCATCAAGAAGCAAAATCTCCGGATCGGCCATTAAGGCTCGAGAGATTTGAACCCGCTTTTTCTCCCCTTCGCTTAATGTTCCGAAATAGCGTTCAACTAACTCTCTAACTCCAAAAGTATTTAGAAGAGCCTTTGCCCTTGATTCGTCCCACAAGTCATACTCCTCCTGCCACCTTCCTGCAATCGCGTAGGCCGAGGTTAAAACAACATCAATTACCTTTTCATCTCCTGGCAAGAGCTCCAACATGGCACTTGAAGTAAAACCTATCCGAGGCCTTAGTTCAAAAACATCTACTGCGCCCATTTTTTCATTAAGGATTGTCACTGTTCCTTTCGTGGGATGAGTAAGTGCAGCCGCCAGTTGTAACAAAGTGGTTTTTCCAGCTCCGTTGGGACCAAGAATTACCCACTTCTCTCCTTCAGAGACCTGCCATGAAATGGGACCCAAAATACATTTGTTGGAACGATGTACCTCTACATTTGAGAGGCTCAGAACCGGCTCCATAGGTGGCGAAGATACACTTTCACTGAGAGTTTTTCGCTAAAATTACGAAGTGAGCCATGACCCAGATTCAAAAAATGCAGCCTTGGGCTCCTTCAAAGGAAGCGCGATAGTTCTGATAAGTGGCAATAGTGGCCCTGATGTAATTCAAAAAGCATTGAATATTCTCTCCGAATATAATCTCAAGATAGTAGATCAACAAAGCATAAATATGGCAGGTCGGCTAATCGCTGCTGTCCAAATCGAATTCGACCCAGCGCACGCAGACGCTATCGAACGGGAATTACTTTCCACGATGAAGCCTTTCGGTCTTGATATCGCCTTAGAAGTATTATGAGTTTCCAACTCGCGATTTTTGATGTCGATTCAACACTAATTCAACAAGAGGTAATCGATCTCCTCGCTTCCTATACCGAACATGGAGCCGAAGTTTCTAAGATTACTGAAGCGGCAATGCGAGGGCAGTTAGATTTCGATCAGGCACTAAGCCAGCGAGTAAGTCTGCTTGAAGGTTTATCAGAGAGTGTTTTTCATGAGGTTCTAACCCAAATCTCATTTTCAAATGGTGCTATAGAGCTAATCAAGGAGTTGAAGAGCAGGGAATACAAGGTAGGAGTTGTTTCTGGCGGTTTCCACAATGTGATAGATCTTCTTGTGAAAGATCTCCATCTTGATTTTGTCCGAGCAAACTACCTCGAAGTTAGTGATGGGATTATTACCGGCAGAACCGTTGGACCAATCATTAATAGGCGTGCCAAGGCCGAAGCGCTAATGGAGTTTTCGGCTCGACACCAAATCAATTTGGAGAACACAATCGCAATTGGTGATGGCTCAAATGATATTGAAATGATAAAGATTGCCGGACTAGGTTTTAGCTACAAGGGTAAACCTGCCCTAAATGACGCTGCAGATATATGTATCACAGAGGATGATTTGCGATTAATTCTCAACTACTTATAAAAGTAGATGCATTTATAGACGGCAGGAGTGAATATCGGTAACCAATATTCCGCGCGCACCTAGATCCCATAACTTATCCATGATGTCATGAACATCAGATCTCTTGACCATTGCTCGAACAGCGACCCAATCTTCTTTTTGCAGAGGCGAAATAGTGGGAGACTCCAATCCTGGTGTTAGGCGACAAGCCTCTTCCAAGTTGATCTTCTTAACATCGTAATCGACCAAGACATACTGTCTAGCGATAACGACACTACCGATACGGCGAATCATGGTTTCTGCTTTGCTGTCTCGAACCGCGCCTGACCGTTCAATCAGTATCGCTTCGCTACGCAAGATTTCCTCACCGAATACCTGCAAACCTGCTTGCTTTAAAGTGTTTCCAGTCGACACAACATCTGCGATTACATCCGCTACACCCAATTTAATTGCACCCTCTACCGCACCATCCAATGGAACAACAGTTGCAGAGATCTCTCTACTTTTCAGGAAATTTTGTACAAGATTAGGGTAGGCGGTAGCGACCTTCTTTCCTTGTAAAGTTTCCTTCCCAGGAATTGCAGCAAAGCGAAAGAGGCTCTTGCCAAAATCCAAACTCATAACCTCCGAAGCAGCAGCCTCTGAATCCAACAATAAGTCGCGACCAGTAATTCCAATATTCAACTCACCAGAACCTACATAGATGGCAATGTCCCTGGGTCGCAAGTAATAAAACTCAACCTCATTAGTAGGATCTATATAGCTGAGATCCCTCTGGTCACTTCTTTGTCGATATCCAGCTTCACGTAAAATCTCGGCAGCTGACTCTGCCAACGATCCCTTATTTGGTAAAGCTACCTTTAACATCTAACTCCCCTTTTTATAATTTCTCGTAGATATCATTTAGGGATAGCCCTCGTGCCAACATCAAAACTTGAAGGTGATACAACAACTGGCTAATTTCAGTAGCCAACGCCTCATTATCCTCATGTTCAGCAGCTAACCAAACCTCTCCAGCTTCTTCCAAAACTTTCTTGCCAATTGCATGAACACCCGCATCCAATTGTTTAACTGTTCCAGATCCCTCTGGTCTAGTTGAAGCAATTTCCTGGAGTTGTTTCCACAGCTGCTCAAAACTCTTGGATGTCATAGTGCAGAGTCTACCAACTGTGAAGTTATCAATGAGTTGATATATTGCTTACGACAAGGCCTCTTGCCTTAAAAGCTCAATCATTTCGCCAGGATTCTCCGCACGATATACCGCAGAACCTGCCACGAATGTATCTGCACCTGCTTGATAGGCGGTTCGGATTGTTTCCAAAGAAATACCACCATCTACCTGAATCCATTTATCATTAAAACCTTTATCGCGTAGCCAACTTCGAGCTTTCTCGACTTTCGGCATCATCTCAGTCATGAACTTCTGCCCACCAAAACCCGGTTCCACCGTCATCACTAGAATCATGTCGATATCGGGCAACAACTCTTCCACTGCCTCTATTGGAGTGTTCGGCTTTACTGCCAAACCCGCTCTAACCCCTTTATGTTTGATATCTCTAAGAGTTTGCTGAGGGTTATGGCAGGCCTCAAAATGAACGGTAATACTGGCGGTATTAGCTGCCACGAACTTGATTGCCTCGCTATCCGGATTGGCTATCATTAAATGAACGTCAACGGGTAAGGCCGATTGGTTGATTATTTCCAGAGATTTCTCTAAATCAAAGGTGAAGTTTGGGACAAAAACATTGTCCATAACATCCAGGTGTAGTAAATCTGCCTGTGCAGCGACTCGCTGAATCTCATTAGGAAGATCATCAAAATTCGCATTTAGGATGCTGGGACAGATTCGGATCAAGTTATCACCCTTTCTTCTGAAGCAGAGCTAGAAACATAGCATCACAATTATCTTTATGAGTCCACAATTGCAATAGACCATCTTTATCCGCTCTTGGATGCGTTATAGGTCGGATTTCAAATTCCGGATGCCGTTTGAGAAATGATCTCACCTGAAAGACAGTCTCCGCTTGGTGTGGACTGCAGGTTGCATAGGCTATTACTCCATACGGATTTACTTTGTCAGCTGCCGAATCCAACAACTCAGATTGCAGCTCTACAAGCTCTTTCAAACCTTGGACTGTGCGACGCCATCGCACCTCTGGTCTACGACGCAGTGCCCCAATTCCCGTGCATGGCGCGTCAATCAAAATACGATCAAAGGTACCAATTGAATCTGGCAACTCTCGACCATCAAAATTGGTTACTGATCCATATTTCACAACCTGTTTGACCAGATTCGCACGAGCTTCCGATACCTCATTTGCTACGAACTCTCCCCCTTTTTGAGAAAGAAGTGCGGAGAGATAAGCAGCCTTACCTCCCGGTCCAGCACAAAGATCCAGCCATCTTAAATTTCCTGCAAAACTCTTGAAGAGCTCCTCTACTAAGAGTTGTGAACCATAATCTTGCACGCCTGCTCGTCTCTCGCGCACTGCTGGCAAATCTCCCGGGTTTCCATCATAACTAACTGCATTTTGAGACCCTACTAAATCTGTAGCGCCTCCATCTATAAGTTCATCTTTGGTAGATTGACCAGGCCAGGCAATTAATGTTGGTTTTGCCGGTGAATTGTTAGCAATAAGAAGGTTAACAACCTGTTCTACATCTTTCAAACTATCCAGGTAAGAGCTAACAATCCATTCCGGATGGGAATACTCGCCCGCTAATTTAGATACTTCATCGCCCTGCCATTGAATGCTCTCCATCTCAGACACGCGGCGTAAAACCGCATTAACAAAACTAGCCGTTGATCTCCCTAAAACTCTTTTTCCTAACTCAACGCTTTCAAAAATCGCAGCATGAGTCGGGGTTCGCATTTGTTTAAGTTGATGAATGCCCATACGCAGCACTATCAAAGCTTTAGCATCGATGGCCACCAAATCTCTATCACTTACTCTTTGTATGAAATGATCATAAAGACCCTTCATTCGAAGGGTGCCGTAGACCAATTCAGTAGCCAACGCCTTGTCGCTCTTGGACATTTGACTAGATGCAAGATATTTAGGCAATAAAAGATTGCTGTACTCATTCTTTAACTCAACTTCGGCGAGAACCTCGAAGGCTAGAACACGGGGATTATTTACTTGACGCATGTCTTAGGAAATATCAAAACGGAGATGTTCTTTATTCTGGATACCACGAATCCATTCCATGGCCAACATCTCCTTCTTTCCCTCTGGTTTCACTTTTTTAAGGAGTAATGCACCATTTCCACATTTCACTAGAACTTCGTTGCCAATTTGTAGTGTTCCAACTGGAAGCAGATTATCTACCTCTAGATCCGCAATCTGTGCTTCCAAAATCAAAATATGCTTTCCATTTAGTCGACTCCAAGCGCCGGGCCATGGGGAAAAGGCTCGCACTTTTCGCTCTATGGCGCAGACATCATCTGACCAAGTAATCATTCCATCACTTTTAGAAATCTTTGGCGCCAAAGTGGCACCTTCAGAGTTTTGCACTACCGGCTCTTCTCCCGCTGCAATCTTAACAATTGACTCTTCAAGAGGTTGTATCGCTAATTCACTTAGTGTTGCTAAAAGATCTCCTGCTGATTCGCTCCGCTGTAAACCATACTCCTTGATGGCATAAATGGGACCGGTATCAACTCCCTTCTCCAACTTAAAAACTGTAACACCACTTACTTTATCCCCGTTGAGAATAGTGAACTGAACGGGCGCTGCGCCTCGCCAACGGGGTAATAAAGAGAAATGAATGTTTAACCAACCATGTGTCGGGATAGATAATTGATGCTGCTTTATCAACCGACCATATGCAGCGGTTATGACCAAATCAGGTTTTATTTCTCCAAGTGCAGATTCGAGCTCGATATCATTTGAGGGCTTAAAGACAGTCAAATTTTGGCCTGAACAATAATCGGCGAAATCGTTAGCCATAAGAGTTCGTCCTCGCCCTGTGGGTTTATCTGGCCCAGTAAGAACAAACCTCAGATTGTGATTGACAACCAAGTAATTGAGAACTGGAATGGCAACTTTTGAGGATGAAGCCAGAACAATATTCAAAGAGACCTACTAAATATTTCTTCCAAATGTCGAATGCGGCGAAACCTTTATTTCCGGAGAGATTCCGGATGACTCTGCTGACATAAACCACTCGGAAGAGCGAATATCTTTCATGGCCTGCTTTCGCATTTCACTAGGAAGTCGATCGATGAACAGCACTCCGTTCAAATGATCCGTTTCGTGTTGCAACGCGCGAGCCAGAAACTCAGTACCTTCAACAACTATAGGCTCACCATGCATGTTCCAACCTTTGGCTACCGCTCTATATGCGCGGGGCGTTTCATAACTTAAGTCTGGGAATGACAGGCAACCTTCTTCCCCATCTTGCATCTCATCACTTAAATCAAGGGTCGGATTAACGAGATGTCCAAACTCTTCATTTACATGCCAAACAAACACTCGCAGAGGCACTCCGATTTGCGGGGCAGCTAGACCTGCTCCTGGGGCATCAATCATCGTATCGGTCAAATCTTTGACCAAACTCCGCAACTCTTTATCGAAATCAATTACTGGAAGCGCAGGGCTTGTGAGTACCGGATCTCCAAAATATCTGATGGGTTGAATCGCCATGAGCGAATTCTACCTGTTATCAGAGGTAATAGGGATCCACCCTCATCGATAAGAGTTCCTTGCCGCTGGAAGAGCGCAATTTCTGCAAAGCCTTCAATGCCTGCAATACCTTAGGCGCTGCCTCTTGATTCACCTTGATTGTTAATCGGGTTCCTGATTTAGAGACAAAACACTTTGTTACATTACCAAATTCTTTATCTAACTTATTTCGTAAACCAGATATGGATCGCAATTCCCCCTCTATCTGAATAACTCTCACAAATGGCGGTAACTTCGCTTCCTCACGATCTCTACTGAGAAATTGCATAAACTTCGATGGCTTTCCGGAAATAATTGCCTGCGAAATCTGATGTGATGCAGTAAGAGAGATGAAAATCTCTGCATCGACCTTACCCAGGTTAATTGCCTTCAACCACAGATTGAAAAGCTCCTCCTCTGCCCTGATGAACTGTCGAGCTAACATCTCTTCCCCATCTAGAAGAATAATTGCGGCATGACCGGACTCAACTCTAGTCATCGTTGTATATGAGGAAACAACGATGCATTTTCCATTTAGCTCTGGTTTAGAATCGTCATCTGATGTTGCCAGTATGACGCGTTGTCCGGGAAAAGCTTTCCCTATTTCTTCCACAAACTTCCGTGCTCCGCTGCGATATATAAGGTATTGAGTGGACCGACATTCGATACATCGCCAATCTTTCAAAGCTAAATCGCAGATTGAACAACTTACTTCCGATTTATCTTTCATAGAGAGTAACCCGCCGCATTTACAACGGGCCCTATTTCTGCAGTTTCTACATACAAAGCCTGGCGCATAATCCTTTGCTGCTAAGCAGATCAGAACTGAACCTCTCTCTAAGCCTTTACGGATAACTCCAAAATAGCTCTCCGGAACTGTATGAACTCTTCTTGTGAGAATTGGCGAACTATTAGTCGCTGCGAGCTTTACCCATTTCAACTCAATCAATCTATGTAGTTCGACCGAGCATCCGTTTCCAAAGAATACTAAATCGCTGCCTTCCGCCTCCGCACGAAGGAGAGCGACATCTCGTAGATTCCAATAAGGTGCTCTTTGCTCTGTGTAGTGAACCGAACCTTCGTCCAATATGTAAATTCGTGATAAGTCACGAATTGGCCTCAAGATCGCACTACGCAATCCAAGTATCACTAAGTTCTCACGAGTCAGAAGCTTTTCAAAGGCTGCGCGCTGTTGAGCAATAGAAGTATGCGTGCCAAGCTCTACATATTCTGTCTCGAATCCTCGACCAATTACCTCACGAAACTCTTCAAGAGCTTTTGCGGTTGGGAAAAGCAATAATGTCGAGCCTCCATCATCATGAGCAGTTCTAAGCCTATGAAGCATTTCTTGGTAAGGGCTGGTTCCAATAGCAATAGGAACAAAGAGTCGCTGCGTAGATCTTTTTTTGCCAATCCTATTTGAAAGAGCCGTTGCACTATATTCTTTGGTTTTGCTTAATGGCGGGAGAGCTTTAAGTAGAATTTCACTCAGATTACATAAATATCTCTCAGCTACTTTCTCGAAGAAACCTATTTGCTCGGCGCTGAAAACACTCGTAGCCCGTATGGTTTCGATACTTAACAAGTCCCGCTTTATTCGCGGGTCAATACTCAAAACTACTCCAGTATGTTTCGCATTTCTAAAGGTCACTTGAACGACACTTCCAACAGAGATTCTTTCTTTATGTTGCTCTGGAATAGCGTATGTAAAGCTATGTTCAACGTGATAAATCCCTAGATCTAAAACTACCTCGGCCTGCAAGTCCCCAGGTTTAATCTCTGTTGCTCTACGGGCTGTTGCTTTAGCTCGCTGTTGTTTTAAGTTAAGTGGCTTTACATTTGCCACAGTGAACTAACCTTTGATTACTTTGAGAAGTTCAGCTGCCTTGTCAGTCTTTTCCCAAGTGAACTCAGGTAACTCGCGACCAAAATGGCCATAGGCACTAGTTTTTGAGTAGATAGGGCGGAGTAAATTCAATTGCTGGATTATCGCCCCGGGACGTAAATCAAAGACCGATAGCACTGCATCTGAGATTTGATTGACTGGAACCGTTTCAGTACCAAAGGTTTCTACAAATAGACCTACCGGTTGAGCTTTACCGATTGCATATGCCACTTGGACCTCGCAGCGCGTAGCTAACCCAGAAGCAACAATGTTTTTTGCTACCCAACGCATGGCATAAGCAGCAGAGCGATCAACCTTGGAAGGATCTTTACCGCTAAATGCTCCGCCTCCGTGACGGGCCATACCACCATAACTGTCAACGATAATCTTTCGGCCGGTAAGTCCGGCATCACCCATAGGTCCACCTATGACAAAACGACCGGTTGGATTTACTAAGTATCGAACCTCTTTGGTAGGTATATCAAAACTTTCGATTACCGGCTTGATCACAAACTCAGTTATTTCCGGAGTTAACGTCCTTTCAATATCAACCTCAGCGGCATGTTGGGATGATATTACGACTGTGTTTAGCGCTACAGGCTTGTCACCGTCATACTCAATGGTCACCTGGGTTTTTCCATCCGGTCTTAAATAGGACAGCTGTCCAGACTTACGCACCTCGGTCAACCTTTCAGCAAGACGATGCGCCATAGCGATAGGTAATGGCATGAGAGTTTTTGTATCGCTGTTAGCGTAACCAAACATGAGACCCTGGTCGCCGGCGCCTTGTAAATCAAAGGGGTCCTTGGAATTCGAAACCCGCTCCTCCAGAGCATGATCAACACCAACAGCAATATCTTGAGATTGCTGTCCTATAGATACAGAAACGCCACAACTATTGCCATCAAAGCCTTTATCTGAGCTGTCGTATCCGATATTCAATACGGTTTGACGCACTAACTCATTCACATCTGCAAATCCATTTGTCGTAATTTCACCGGCGACATGGACCTGACCAGTAGTTATCAAGGTTTCGCAGGCAACGCGACTCTTAGCATCCTGTGCCAGTAATGAATCCAATACCGCATCAGAAATTGCATCGGCTATTTTGTCGGGATGGCCTTCAGTCACAGATTCAGATGTGAACAATCTTTTAGCCATTTACCTTCTCCAGTCTTGTGCTGATACTTTCTACAATTGCTCTCGCCACCACATGCTTGTCAACAGCATCAAAACCTTCTTTACCACCATCGGAACTTAATAAATAACCAGAGGTGTTTCCAGAGCCAAAGATTGCCCCATCAGCGACATTATTTACATAGAGAAAATCGGCCTTCTTTCGGTTCATTTTTTCTTTAGCGAGTTCCAGATTATCCTCGCTCGTTTCCGCAGCAAACCCAACTATTACCTGCCCTGTCTTTTTCATCATTCCTGCTTGAGCCAATATGTCGGCATTCAAAGTGAGATCAATTTGCTGCAATTTATCCTTCTTGATCTTCTCAATAGAACCTTTGTTTGGCTTTGCATCCGCAACCGCTGCCGCCATTACCAAAGCATGATTGGCTGGCAATTCAGCCAATACAGCATCACGCATCTCATCCGCGGTTTGAACTTTAATAACCCGGGCCCCTTCTAATTCAAAATAATCTGTATCGCCCGCGATGACAGTGACCTCTGCGCCAGATCGAAGGGCTTCATATGCAACTGCAAGACCTTGTCGACCGCTAGAACGATTTCCAATGTATCTCACGGGATCAATTGGCTCTCGTGTCCCACCAGCTGTTACCAATACCTTTGTGTTCAAAAGTTTAGCGTCGGAGTTAGTTACCTCTAGTACTTCATTAATGATGCGAGCCGTCTCAGGAAATCTGCCAATACCAGAATCTTTACCGGTTAATCGTCCGGTATCGGGTTCTAACACCTTCATGCCGCGTTGCCGCAACAAATTCACGTTGTGAATGGTGGCTGCGTTAAGCCACATATTTGGATGCATCGCAGGAACAATTACAACTGGAGCGCTGCTTGCCAATACCGTTGTTGTTAACAGATCATCTGCTCTACCTTGCGCCAATCGTGAGATTAAATCTGCGGTGGCGGGAGCGATAAGGATTAAGTCAGCTTTGTCTGCAATAGATACATGGGAAACATCAGAGCTATTTTCCCAAACCGAGGTTGCAACATTACGCCCGGAAAGAGCTTGCCAAGTCGCCTTGCCTACGAAATTTAGTGAGGACTCTGTTGGAATAACTGTTACTAAAAATCCATGATCTTGTAATCGGCGCAGCACATCGCAGGATTTATATGCGGCAATACCTGCGCTAACCCCAAGAACAACTTCACGGCCGCGAGGGAAAATGATCGGTGCGCCAGCCATGGCTGATATCTAGTTCTGAGGCTCCAGATTCTCGATAGTTAGCAATCCATCATTTATCTCTCGCATTGCGATTGACAATGGTTTCTCATGAACATGAGTTTCAACCAATGGACCTACGTATTCGAGCAATCCTTCACCGAGTTGAGAGTAATAAGCGTTAATTTGTCGCGCTCTCTTTGCTGCGTAAAGCACCAACGAATACTTTGAACCGCTCTTATCTAGCAGTTCATCAATCGGTGGATTTGTGATTCCATCAAGAGCCGCCACGCTTACTCCTCGTTTACTAATCAGTTATAACTTACGGATGCCACTACGGGCCTCATCAAGCCTGAAGACCTTCGGGTCCTATGAGGCCGCTAAGGATACCAGCGCTTGTATTACCTCTTCGACCTGGTGATTTATGAGTAAATGATCAAATTCGCCTGCCGCAGCCATCTCCTGCCTGGCAAGCGCCAATCTCGCAGCAATTCGCTCTGGAGTATCTGTACCTCTGTTGGTGATTCGAGCTTCAAGTTCGGCCATGGATGGTGGTTGAAGGAAAACCATAACCGCATCTGGCATCGCTTGCTTAACCTGGCGAGCGCCTTCGATCTCAATCTCTAGCAAGACATGTTTGCCCTGCTGCAAAGCATCCAAAACCGCTTGCTTAGGGGTTCCATATTTGGCTCCTGCAAACTCTGCCCACTCTAAAAAAACTTTTGAATCAACCATCTGAGAAAACTCTGCATCGCTGACAAAATGATAGGCAATCCCGTCAATCTCACCGGGACGAGGCTGGCGCGTTGTAGCGGAAACAGAAAAATAGAAATGATCAAACTTTTTGAGCTCTGAAACGATAGTGCTTTTTCCAACTCCGCCAGGACCGGAGAGAACAATCAACTTTCCTTGAGCAGAACTCATGACTCTTCCTTCAATATCTTCAATAAGGATTCGTACTGACTTTTTCCTACTCCTTGCACTCTGCGTGTCAAGGAGATTCCCGCTCGCTCCATAACATTCAGTGCTCTGATCTCGCCAAATCCAGGAAGGCTAAGTAACAACTCCTTGACTCTCATCTTTCGTATTGCTTCATCATGATGTGAAAAGGCTTCAACCCAGTTTCTTTTTCTCTGCTTTACCTCTAATTTGAAAAGAGCTCGCGTCTTACGGGATTCTGCAGCTTTTAGCAAAGCAGCACGACGCTCTTCCTTTGAAAGTTCTGGAGGATTGCTCACAAGCCAATTAAAGCAACTTAATTGATAGAAGCGAAAATATCCGCAGCCGCACGATTAGGATCTGCAGCTCCAGTTATCGGTCTTCCGATTACGAGATAATCAGATCCCGCGGCAATTGCCTGCGCAGGCGTCATGACCCGCTTTTGGTCATCTGATTCAGAGCTCGCCATGCGCACCCCTGGGGTAATCAAAACCGCTCTTTCCCCTAATGCGGCCTTGATTTCGGCTACCTCAAGTGGTGAACAAACAATCGCTCTAGCGCCATTTCCAACCGCATTCTTGGCAAGGGAAACAGCCAAAGTGGTTGGATCATCTGGTAGTCCCATAACCTTCAATTGTGCTGCATCTAGTGATGTGAGCACAGTAACCGCAGTTATTAAGGTATTGGGCAACACATCTGCCGCAGCGCGAATCATCTCCTGCCCGCCAGAAGCATGTACCGTCAAAAAGTAAGGATTTAAAGAGCCGATACTTTTACAGGCACCCTTAACGGTATTTGGAATGTCATGCAGCTTCAAGTCAAGAAAAATTCTTACCTCTGGATGAGCATTTTGAATTTTAGATACTCCAGATAAACCTTGCGAAAGGAAAAACTCCAAACCCAACTTATAGACTGAAATGAACTCTTTCGTCTTACTTATCATGGAGAGTGCAGAGTCAACCTCTGGACTATCAAGAGCTAAGATAATCGGAGAATTACTCATTGTGCGCTACACCCACAGCCTCTGAGATCGAATTGAAACCGCGCTCTAAAAGCAACTCTCTGATCTCTTTCTTGACCTTTATTGCAGCGGTTGGATTTCCGAAATTTGCAGTTCCGATAGAGACCGCGCTTGCGCCAGCAAAAATCATCTCCAAGGCATCTTTACCGCAACTCACTCCCCCCATCCCTAGGATTGGTGTGTTCTTAAAAGCGGAGTGCACTTGATAAATAGCTCGCACCGCTACCGGTCTTATAGCTGGACCAGATAGACCTCCGGTTTTGCCGGCTAACTTCGGTCTTTGTTTATCTATATCGATTACCATCCCCAAAAGAGTGTTTATTAATGCCAAAGCATCTGCACCCGCCGAGATTACCTCTCCAGCAATTTGCACAATATCGGTTACATCAGGAGAAAGTTTGGCAATTATCGGAAGCTCACCGCCTATATTGCGGCGCACCGCTTCAATAACCTCTCGCGAGGCAACCGGATCGCAGGCAAAAACCAATCCACGATTTTCGACATTTGGACAGGAGATATTTACCTCTATTCCGCTTAAACCTGGAACTACCCGCAACCTTCTTGCCAAAGAGGCGTAATCATCAACACTCTCTCCAGAAATCGAGACGATAACCCTGGCTTGGTTGGCTACCAACCAAGGAATGTCATCCTCTAGAAATTGATCGATTCCTGGCCCCTGCAACCCAATCGAGTTGAGCATTCCACTTGGTGTCTCAGCCATTCGTGGAGTAGCTCTACCTGATCTGGGTTTCAAGGCTATGGACTTGGTAACAACGGCACCCAACTCAGTAAGAGGAAAAAACTGCGATAACTCCTTACCCGAACCAGCGCAACCGCTCGCGGTAAACACCGGCGAGTCAAAGTACTTCTGTCCAAACTTAACTCGCATATCAAAGTTAGAGTTTTCAACCATCATGCTCCCCAAGTTCCCTCTGGGATTTGTCGGTTAGAGCTCCAAATAACTCGGGAACCATCCATCACCGGACCATCAATGCAAGATCGGGTCATCTTGATTACCCCATTTTCATCCTTCACCGGAAGAACACAGGTCATGCAAACACCGATACCGCAGGCCATTGACTCCTCGACAGCGCATTGATGCATGATTCCGAACTGTTCAGCGATACTGTCTACCGCAGCAAGCATGGGCATCGGGCCGCAGGAATAAATAATCTCTGTCTTGTATTTCTCAATTAGCTCCGGCATTACATCGGTTACTTTGCCTTTGCTGCCAGTGGATCCATCCTCTGTGGTAACGGTTAAGGAGTTGACTGAACGTTTACCTTCCAAAGGCGCGTAAATTTTTCCAGCGATCGATGCACCTAGAATCATATCCACCCGACAACCACGTTCTTTCAAGACCTCTGCCAAGCCAAAAAGTGGTGCAGATCCATAGCCACCGCCAACTAAAAGTGCGCTAACCGGCTGAGCGGGAATTCCAAAACTAACTCCAAGTGGACCAACCATATCCACGTGATCATGAATCTCAAGACTAGTAAGCCATTTACTACCTTGACCATGAGGGGCGACAACTAATTCGATAGTTCCTCCGTATTGACCTCTGTCACTAGATCGATATATCGCAAAAGCGCGTCTTAAAATCATAGAGGAGTTACTACCCCCTACTGAGATTGCAACGAAGTTGCCGGGCTTTGCAAATGTTGCCATATCTCCTACCGCAAAAACCATATGATGATAGGCGCCCACTTTTTTATTGGAAATTATTTCTACTGAACGTTGTTGCGCTTTTCTATTGATGCCGGTCATTGCTGGTGCCATTCTTGGATTGATTTCGTCGACAAGCCACCTTGTTGCAATGCTCGAATTCCTTCAACCGCAGCTTTCAAACCAGGCACAGTAGTGATGCAGGGTACGCCTCTTTGAACCGCCGCAGTACGGATCAACCTTCCATCGCGCTGAGCGCCGCGGCCGAAAGGGGTGTTTATCACTAGAGAGATCTGATTTTTGTTAATTAGATCCACAGCTGATACCGATTCCGGATTTTCCGATTTATCAGCATGCTTCGCAACTAACTCTGTCTCGACACCATTGGACTCCATTAATTTGTGGGTCCCCGAGGTGGCATAAAGTTTGAACCCTAGCGCTGCCAGCTCTTTTACAGCTGTAATTGAATTGCTCTTATCCTTATCAGACAAGGAGATAAAAATCGCTCCTGATTTGGGTAGCGGACCAAATGCAGCTATCTGGCTCTTGGCAAATGCGCCACCGAAACTATCTGCGATTCCCATTACCTCACCAGTTGATTTCATCTCTGGCCCTAGAACCGTATCAACTCCTTGGCCATCAACTCTTCTAAAACGGTTCCAAGGTAATACCGCCTCTTTCACGGATATGCCAGTTGCGATACCGACTTTATAGGAAGGTAGAACTCCCTCCGCTCTTAAGTCAGAGATCTTCTTGCCGCCGGCAATTAAAGCCGCCGCTTTTGCAACTTGGACACCGGTGGCTTTACTAACGAAAGGTACCGTTCTTGAGGCACGGGGGTTAGCTTCGATTACAAATAATTGATCTTTTGAAATGGCAAATTGAATGTTTATCAAACCTCTGACACCAACCGCATGAGCCAATTTATAAGTTGCGCCCTCAATCTCCTGCAACATTGCAGGTGTCAAAGATTGCGCTGGTATAACGCAGGCCGAATCGCCAGAGTGAACCCCTGCCTCTTCTACATGTTCCATTACACCTGCCAAATACATATCAACTCCATCAAATACAGCATCAACATCAACTTCAATGGCATCATCTAAGAACTTATCAATGAGAACGGGATGCTCAGGATTGATCTTGGTGGCGATTTCGATGTACTCAGAAAGCGATGAATCATCATAAACAATCTGCATGCCTCGCCCGCCCAAGACAAAGGAGGGACGAACTAAAACGGGATAACCAATTCTTTGCGCAACCTCTAGAGCTTGCTGATATGAAAAAGCGGTTCCAAAGGATGGAGCTTTTAAATCATTCTCATTCAAGATTGCGCCAAACTTTCCCCGATCCTCAGCTAATGCAATCGCCTCTGGCGTGGTTCCTAGAATCGGCACCCCAGCTTCCTTCAAACCTGCCGCAAGTCCAAGCGGGGTTTGTCCGCCTAATTGAACAATCACGCCAGCTACAGGTCCGGCCTTTAACTCTGCCTCATAGATCTCAAGTACATCCTCCAAAGTTAAAGGCTCAAAATAAAGGCGGTCTGAGGTGTCGTAATCTGTTGAAACGGTTTCTGGATTGCAGTTGACCATGATGGTGTCAAAACCAGATGCACTTAATGCAAAACAAGCATGAACACAGGAATAATCAAACTCAATTCCCTGACCAATGCGATTTGGTCCACTGCCTAAAATCAACACGGCGGGACGGGTGCGAGTCTTTACCTCACTTTCTAAATCATAAGTGGAGTAGTGATAAGGAGTAAAAGCTTCAAACTCGCCAGCACAGGTATCGACTGTTTTGTAAACGGGAACAACTTCCAAGCGATGGCGCAGCTTATAAACATCTTGAGCGCTAAGGCCCCGCAACTCTGCTATCTGTAAATCTGAGAAACCTAATCTTTTTGCTGAATACATAAGCGAGGCATCTATATCCGCCACAGCTTTAAGCTCGAAAGCCTTTTTATTAATCAAAGCTATTTGCTCCAAGAACCATGGATCTATGCCGGTCAATTGATTAACCTGATCGACACTCACCCCCAGAGCCAAAGCACGTTGCACCTGAATTAAACGATTCTCGGTAGGTGTGCCGATCCTTGAGAGCAGCTCCTCCTTGCTCTCAGAGAAACTCCAGTTGAAAGTTGATTCTTTCTTCTCCAAAGAACGCATAGCTTTCTGCAAAGCCTCCGGGAAAGAGCGACCGAAAGCCATCGCCTCTCCAACGCTCTTCATGGTCATGGTTAATCTTGGATCTGCTTCTGTGAACTTTTCAAAGGCAAAACGCGGAATCTTTACCACGATGTAATCCAAGGTCGGTTCAAAAGAAGCTGGAGTTTGCTTGGTAATGTCATTTGGTATCTCATCCAGAGAGTAACCGATGGCTAATTTGGTGGCGATCTTTGCTATTGGAAAACCCGTTGCCTTTGAAGCCAGAGCGCTGCTTCGGGAGACGCGTGGATTCATCTCGATGACTACTACCCGCCCATTCTTGGGATTAACGGCAAATTGGATATTACATCCACCCGTTGCTACTCCAACCTCGCGAATAATCTCGATGCTTAAATCTCTTAATCTCTGAAACTCCACATCAGTTAATGTCAGAGCGGGTGCAACTGTTATTGAGTCACCGGTATGCACACCCATCGGATCAAAGTTTTCGATGCTACAAACAATTACCACGTTATCGTGATTGTCGCGCATTACCTCTAGTTCGTACTCTTTCCAACCGATTATCGATTCCTCAAGAAGTACCTCATTTACCGGACTAAATCTCAATCCAGCTCCTGCTATTTGCTCTAGCTCCGATTGAGAATAAGCAATACCACTGCCTAGTCCGCCCATAGTGAAAGAAGGTCTAACAACAACTGGATAGTTCAAAATATCCGCCGCAGAGAGACACTCCTGCATGGTGTGACAGATAATGGATTTAGCCGATTCGCCTCCGACCTTCTCAACAATAGCGCGGAACTCTTCTCGGTTCTCGCCCCTACGAATCGCTGCGACATCTGCTCCGATAAGTTTTGTGTTGTACTTTTCTAAAATGCCCGCCTCGTAAAGAGAAATCGCAGCATTTAATGCGGTTTGCCCACCAAGGGTCGCCAAGATTGCTGCAGGTTTTTCTTTAGCAATCACCTGTTCTAGAAACTCTGGAGTGATTGGTTCGATGTATGTCGCATCTGCAAACTCGGGATCAGTCATAATCGTGGCAGGATTAGAGTTGACCAGAATTACCCTGATTCCCTCAGCTTTCAAAACTCGACAGGCTTGAGTTCCGGAGTAGTCAAATTCACAGGCTTGTCCAATAACAATTGGTCCGCTACCAATTACCAGCACACTATCTATTGATTTATCTCTTGGCATTTTTCTCCAATACCTTCAGAAAATCATCAAAGAGATAATTAGCGTCATGCGGTCCAGCCGCTGCTTCTGGGTGATATTGAACCGAGAACGCTGGACGATCAATCAACTTCAACCCTTCAACAACACCGTCATTCAAACAAATATGGGTAACCATTCCCGGCCCATAAACTGTTGTGAAGATTCCATCGGTCGGAGCTTCAACCGCAAAGCCATGATTTTGAGCTGTGATCTCAACACGGTTCTTCTCTTTATTTAGCACCGGTTGATTGATACCTCTATGCCCAAACCGAAGTTTGTAGGTATCAAAACCTAAAGCCCGCCCCAGAATCTGATGGCCAAAACAGATGCCAAAAACTGGAAATGACTCCTCAAGTGCATTTCTTACTAACTGTACAACCGAGTCCATGGTTGAAGGATCTCCCGGGCCATTGGACAGGAAAAGACCATCAAATCTCCCCGCTTTCAACTCAGCAAAGGTGGTTGTGGCTGGCAACATATGAACCTCTATGCCGCGCTGCGCCATATTCCGCGGCGTAGCCGCTTTAATTCCTAAATCCAAAGCTGCTACCTTAAAACGCTTTTCTCCTATTGCAGAAACTGTGTAGCTATTTGGAGTGGTCACATCATCTACTAAGTAGGCGCCTGACATCTGTTCGCTATTTCTTACTCTTACAACCATCTCTTCTCTCGACAACTTTGTGTTGGAGAAAATTCCAACCCGCATTGCACCTCTATCCCTTAAATGCAAGGTCAATGCTCTGGTATCAACCCCTTTAATTCCAACTACCTGATTTTGGATTAAGTCATCTTCTAGACTTCTTTGCGAACGCCAATTTGAAACTGTCGGCGAAGGGTTTCTTACTACAAATCCACTGACCCAGATTCGGCGAGACTCTTCATCCTGTGAGTTCATACCGGTATTTCCGATATGAGGAGCGGTCATAACTACCACCTGCTTGTAGTACGAAGGGTCGGTAAGAGTTTCCTGATATCCGGTCATTCCAGTGGAAAAAACCGCTTCACCAAAAGCTTCTCCGGTACAGGCCCACGATTCGCCCTCAAAGATGCGACCATCATCAAGGACTAGATAAGCAAGGCTCACACGCCCTCCTGTCCCTGATTCATTCGGTCGTAAACCAGCACGCCATTATGGAAGGTCTTCTCCACGACAGCAGGTAACTCCATGCCGTTATACGGTGTGTTTTTGCTCTTAGATTTCAAGGTTTCGGCGTTAACCTTCCAGCTCTTATCAAGATCCACGAGAACAATGTTCGCTGACCGACCTACGGCTAACTCGCCGTGATCGCTGTATCTGGCCAACTTTGCTGGTGTACTAGACATTCTCAGTGACAACTCTGCAACACTCATTAATCCTGATTTCACCATTGACAGATAGCAGATTGAGAATGCGGTCTCCAGTCCTATCATTCCAAACGCTGCCGCATTCCATTCGCAATCTTTGGCTTCCTGCGGGTGAGGTGCATGGTCAGTTGCAACAATATCAATCGTGCCATCTGCCAAACCTCTTCTCAATGCTTGAACATCACTTTCAGTTCGCAACGGTGGATTAACTTTGTAAGTGGCGTCGTAGGTTGCAGCCAACTCATCGGTTAGAAGTAGATGATGTGGAGTAACCTCTGCTGTTACCTTAACGCCACGCAGTTTCGCCTGTCGTACAAGCTCTACTCCGCCAGCGGTTGTGAGGTGACAGATATGTAATCTGCTATCAACATGTTCTGCCAGCAAAATATCTCGCGCAATAATCGCCTCTTCGGCTACAGCCGGCCATCCCTTTAATCCCAGGCGGGCGGATACCTCGCCTTCATTCATCTGAGCATTTTCAGTTAACCGCGGATCTTGAGCGTGTTGTGCAATAACGCCATCAAACAGCTTTACATATTCAAGTGCGCGACGCATTACCAGTGGATCGGCCACACAATGGCCATCATCACTAAAGATTCTTACCCGTGCCTCTGATTGATTCATAGCAACTAATTCAGCAAGCTGCTCACCGCTTTGTCCAACAGTTACTGCGCCAATTGGAAATACATCACAGATACCGTGAGATTGTCCTAATCGGTATACCTGTTCAACTACGCCTGCAGTATCAGCAACTGGCAAAGTATTTGGCATCGCTGATAACGCCGTGTAACCTCCCGCGACCGCTGCCTGACTTGCGGTCAATACGGTCTCTGCATCCTCACGGCCCGGTTCTCTTAGGTGAGTGTGCAGATCAACGAAACCAGGCATCACAGTTAAACCTTGAGCATCCAACTCTGAGTAAGGTTGGACAAAATCAGCTTTGTCTACCACTTTTCCATTTGAAATCATTAGCTCTATGTTTTTACCTTGAAGATCACGAGCATTTCTGATCAACCATGAGTTCATTAATGTTCTCCGATCTGTGCGGTTAAATCACGTGAAGTGGCGCCACCGATCAGCAAATACAGCACCGCCATACGAACGCTTACTCCATTTGCGACCTGCTCGACGATCACAGACTTCTTGGAGTCAGCACCTTCAGCGGTGATTTCCAGTCCTCGATTCATAGGTCCTGGATGCATAACTATCGCCGATCCCTTCATGGCAGCAATTCGAGCAGCATTTAATCCAAAGTTGCGGGCATACTCTCTTTCGGACGGGAAGAACAAATCCTCCATCCTCTCCTTTTGAACCCGTAGCATCATTACCGCATCACATTCAGAGATCACTTCATCAATTGAGAAATTTATCTGGGCACCCCAATGCTCAACACCGACTGGAAGCAAGGTCGGTGGAGCTACGAGAAATACCTTTGCCCCCAATTTTTGAAGCAATAAAACATTGGACCTAGCAACTCGGGAATGAAGTACATCGCCAACTATCGCAATCTTCAAGCCCGCCAAATCCCCTTTATCCTGCATTAGATGTCTTCTTATAGTGAAGGCATCAAGCAGAGCTTGAGTGGGATGCTCGTGAGTTCCATCTCCAGCGTTAATAACCGCACCATCTATCCAACGTTTTCTAGCGAGTTGAGCCGGAGCTCCAGATGCACCATGTCGAATAATCACAGCATCCGCGCCCATCGCTTGAAGGGTAAGCGCGGTATCTTTCAAGCTTTCACCTTTGCTGACACTTGATCCTTTGGCGGAAAAGTTAATTACATCTGCTGACAATCTCTTGGCTGCTGCCTCGAATGAGATTCTCGTTCTGGTCGAATCTTCAAAAAAAAGATTTACTACGGTACGTCCTCGTAAGGTTGGAAATTTACGGTTACTTGAATCAGATAGAGCGGCGAGCTGTACAGCGGTATCTAAAATTTCTAGAGCATCATCTTTACTCAAATCATTAATTGAAAGTAAGTCGCGCATCACATCGACCTACCTTCGATTTTTACCTCATCTACTTCATCAATCTCGACGAGGTTTACCTTTACTGATTCCGCCTTTGCGGTTGGAATATTTTTTCCTACGAAATCCGCTCGAATGGGCAGTTCGCGATGACCACGGTCAATCAACACCGCCAATTGGACAGTTTTAGGCCGACCTAATTCATTTAAAGCATCAAGAGCGGCCCGCACGGTGCGGCCTGAGAAAAATACATCATCGACCAGCACCACATGTTTGGCGTCGATTCCAGATTTGGGAAGTTGAGTTGGCGTCAAAGGCCGGGGTGCTCTCATCCGTAGATCATCTCGGAACATTGTTATATCCAAAGTTCCTAGGGCTACCTCAGCTTTTTCAATTTCCAGAATCTCCTGAGCAAGTCGCTCAGCGATGACTACACCTCTTGTCGGTATACCGAGAAGTATTACCTCGCTTGATCCATGGTTTTTTTCCAGTATTTCATGGGCGATACGCCGCAAAGCACGCGCGATTTCCGCGGCATTCAAAACAACACTCATTTAAGCTCCTTCGCCGCCTCACAGGACGGATCGTTAAAGGTTGGCTAACCCTAGCATCAGTTGCCAATTGCTCTTGTGTGGAAAAGTAAACCTCTGCCCCCGCCCTCTGACTAGCCTGCGGGCATGCCCACACCGCCAACAGTTGCAAACCGATTGCGGCAGATCCGCCAACAACAAAACTTAACCCTTAAACAGGTCGAAATACGTTCCCGAGGCAAGTGGAAAGCGGTGGTGGTTGGTTCTTATGAGCGCGGTTCTCGGTCATTGAGCATATCTCGGGCCCAAGAGCTATGTGATTTCTATGGAGTCCCACTTCTCCAGCTTTTCAGCGCAGGTGTTAAAAACTCTCAATCAGAGTCATTAGAAATCTGGCGTTTTGATTTACGAAAGCTACGCAGCTATGAAGCTCTGCCTGATCTATTTGTAAAGCAAATAACCTCTTTTATTTCCTATCTCGCTATCAAACGAGATGATTGGAATGGTGAGATTTTAACGATCCGGCACACCGATATTGAGATTATGCAACTCCTAACCCAAAAAACTATTCCCGAACTTTATAGCGCCCTCTTAAATAGGAATCTGGTATTAAAGCGCTAAATCCGTCTTAATCTCATTAATCTTACTAAGTACTCCATTTATATATTTACTTGATTCATCTGTTGATAAAGTTTGGGCAAGTTCAAGCGCCTCATCAATGGCAACGGCAGGCGGAACCTCCTTAGACCACAACAACTCGAAAATAGATAAGCGAAGAATATTTCTATCAATGACCGGCATGCGATCCATGTCCCAACCTTGGGAATATGTAACTATCAACTCATCGATCTTGCGTCGGTGCTCCTCGACCCCTGCGATTAACTCTTTTGTGAAATCCCGAATCAGATACTCAACCTGGTCCTGTCTTTGCAACAACAAAGATTGAGCTGAGCTCTTCCTGATATCGGCTTCGTACAGCAGATCCAGAGCAGTCTTTCTCGCTTTAGAGCGGGCGCTCACTTAATTTGCGCGTCCTAGATATTCACCTGTGCGAGTATCAACTAAAACTACCTCATCCTGCTTGATGAAAAGCGGCACTTGTATCGTAATTCCAGTCTCTAGTGTTGCTGGTTTAGATCCAGCAGAAGATCGGTCGCCTTGCAGCCCGGGCTCCGTGTAGGTGATCTTCAATGGGACGTTGGCAGGTAATTCAACATAGAGTGGATTTCCCTCATGAACCGCAACAATCGCATCGGTATTTTCAAGCATGTAATTTGCAGCTTCTCCAACAGTTTCAGGAGCAATTGAAATTTGATCATAAGTAGTTGAATCCATGAATACAAAGCCAGAAGGATCCTTATACAAGAACTGCATATCTCTTTTTTCGAGGATGGCTACATCAACTTTAACCCCAGCGTTAAAGGTTTTTTCGACAACTTTTCCAGAGAGAACATTTTTTAACTTTGTTCTAACAAAAGCTGGACCCTTACCTGGTTTTACATGTTGGAAATCGACAACATTCCATAACTGACCCTCGATATCCAAGGTCATGCCATTTTTCAAATCATTTGTGGTAGCCATGACGCCGAAGGTTACACGTCAAGGGTATTTTTCACTAATTTCCCAGCAATCCCTGCATCGCTCGGATAGCCAATCTGTAAGAATCTAGGCCGAAACCTGCGATAGTTCCTGATGCCACTCCTGAAATTACTGAGGTATGCCGGAACTCTTCACGCGATAGTGGATTTGAAATATGGACCTCAATGCAAGGAGCCTTCAACATGACAACCGCGTCCCGTATTGCATATGAGTAATGAGTAAAAGCCGCTGGATTAAAAATTACTGGGGTCTTATTGTCAGCCGCCTGGTGCAACCAATCAATGATCTCTGCCTCATCATTACTTTGTCGAATATCAACTGCAAACCCTAGGTCATGCGCGGCGTTCTCTACTGTCCGACAGATATCGTCATAGGTAATATCGCCATAAAAGGATTTTTCCCGTAGATCAAGTCGGTTTAGATTCGGTCCATTAAGCACCATTATTTGCACAGCCATAATCTACTCCCCGATCACCTTTAAATAAATGTTTTTCAGCAAATCTTCCTCTACCGCGTCAATACGACTTACTGAACCTACCCCTTTTAGGCCTATAAATCTTAAGCCAACATTTGTCTTTTTCTTATCTAATTGCATTAATCGATAAAGCTCATCCCATGCATCTTTTCTATATCTAATAGGTAAATTAAAACGCTGAAGAAGCTTTGAATGTTGCTCTACTATCGCAGAGTCCAATCCCAATTTTTCTTTGGAAAGGTGGGCGGCAAAAACTAATCCAATGGATATCGCCTCTCCATGCCTGAGTTGGTATCCACAATGTTTTTCAATCGCATGTCCCAGTGTGTGACCATAATTAAGAATTTCTCTTAGGGAAGATTCCTTAAAATCCTTAGAAACTACCTCTGCCTTTACATTCGCGGCGCGCCAAATCAATTCGGAGCGGTTTGTTAGAGGATTAGATTCACAGAGTTCTAGGATTTTCGGGTCTGAGATAAAACCACATTTAATCACCTCAGCCATTCCGGCATTCACATCTCGATCAGGCAGGGTTGACAAAAACTCCTCATTTATCAGTACCGCTAGAGGTGAATGAAAAGAGCCAGCTAGATTTTTGCCAGAGGGAAGATTGATGCCAGTTTTTCCGCCAATAGCAGCATCCACCATTCCTGCGAGGGAGGTTGGAACCGCAATCCAAGAAATACCACGCATATAAGTTGCGGCTAAGAAACCTACTAGATCGGTAGTAGCTCCACCGCCGATGCCAATTAATACCGCTGATCGACTAATTCCAGTCTGAGCCAACTGATTAAGTACCGAAAGATAAACCTCGCCATTCTTCTGCGATTCACCATCAGGCAAAGCAATGACCCGCCACTCTTTTGGAAGGTAACCTATGCGAGAAACAAAACTCTCGGGGGTAAGCACGCATGCCTCTTTATCGCCTACAAAATCCTTAAGAGAGTTTTCTAATTGATTTACAAAAAGGATTTGATAGCTGTGTTCCGCCGAAATATCGATGGTTTTCATTTGGCGAGCTCCTGCAGCAAAATTTCAGCCACTTCATTAACCTTTCGGTTATCGGTGGAAACTTGATAATTCGCGAGTGACTCATAGATTGGCTTGCGATGCTCCATAAGCGCTAACCATTGCTGTCTGGGATTGCCAAGTAGAAGAGGGCGGTCCCTATTGAATCCGATACGTGGTGCCGCATTTGAAATTGAAACCTCAAGATAAATAACTTGATGCATCTCTCTCAATACCGCCTGCGTATCCGAATCAAGTACCGCTCCGCCACCCAAAGAGATAACCGAATCGGGTTGTTGTAAAGCTTCAAGAACACTCTCCCTTTCCAAAGTTCGAAACTGTAGCTCTCCATCCTCTAGGAAAATTTCACTAATCTTCTTCCCGCTTCGTTTCTCAATCATTTCATCGGTATCAATAAATGATCGGTTCATACGTTTGGCCAAATTTTTACCAATGGAGGATTTTCCTGCGCCCGGTGGACCAATCAACACGATAGATTCCATAAACTATTTGATGGACATACTCTTTAGATAGCTATCGAGATTTCGCTTTGTCTCACCTAAGCTATCCCCGCCAAACTTCTCCGTTATGGCATCTGCTAGAACTAAAGCAACCATAGCCTCTGCGACTATTCCAGCAGCTGGAACGGCACAGACATCGGATCTTTGATTTATCGCCTTCGCGGCTTGGCCATTTGAGGTATCGATAGTGTCCAATGCTTTCGGCACAGTCGAAATCGGTTTCATGGCAGCACGAACCCGCAAAACTTCTCCGGTCGTCATGCCACCTTCAGTACCTCCAGCACGACCAGTTCTTCTTCTTATATTTCCAAAAGAGTCTCTTTCAATCTCATCATGAGCTTGGCTACCACGTCTGGTAGCGGTTTTGAAACCATCACCAATCTCAACACCCTTAATCGCTTGGATACCCATTAAGGCGCCGGCCAATCTGGAGTCAATCCTGCGATCCCAATGTACATGTGAGCCCAAACCGGGAGGAAGGTTGTAAACCAGAACCTCAACTACGCCCCCCAGCGTGTCACCGTTAGCATGAGCATCGTTAATCTCGGCAATCATCGCTTTGGAAGTTTCTGGAAAAGCGCAACGCACCTCATCATCATCAATAGAAACTTGTGCATCAATTGCAGGTATTACGTACTCATCTGGAATAGATGCATTGCCAATCGAAACAACATGACTTAACACCTCGATGCCAGCAATTTGCCGTAAAAATCTTCTAGCAACTGCACCTAGTGCAACTCGTGCCGCTGTTTCACGGGCTGACGCACGCTCTAAAACCGGCCGGGCATCAGAGAAATCATATTTTTGCATCCCAACCAAATCGGCATGCCCCGGTCGAGGGCGAGTCAAAGGTGCATTTCTTCCAAGAGTTTCAATTTCCTTTGGATCAACTGGATCGGCTGACATAACCTTTTCCCACTTAGGCCATTCTGAATTTCCGACCTCAATAGCAATCGGACCACCTTGTGTTAAGCCATGACGTACTCCACCAACGATGGTCACCTTGTCAGCTTCAAAGTTCTGTCGCGCACCTCGTCCAAAACCAAGACGGCGACGTCGCAGATCTTCATCAATATCTAAAGAGGTTATTTGAACAGATGCCGGCATGCCTTCCAAAACCCCTACTAATGCGGGTCCATGAGACTCACCTGCTGTCAGCCAACGCATTGGCCAAGTATCGCAGATTAGAGGAGCTCCGCGCCGTTATTAAACGCTGCGGCTACAACAGATAGGAACATAAAGGGAGCAAATGGCACCGCCCCGCTCGAAAGATTAGAAATCCAGCGTCCCATAACAAAAAGGCTTGCGGCACACCAACTAATCAGATTAACAAGCAGCACTTCTGAGTATCTGATTTCAAGTAATCCCAAATACATTCCAATTAAGAATGCTAATCGGACATCGCCAAAGCCGATTTTACCTCTCGAGAGAACAAAGAGAAGTAAGTAAATACCCAAATTGAAAATGGCGATTGATAGCGCATCTATCTTCATCCATGGAAGTAAGGTTATTAGAGAGAGATAAACATGCTTTCGCCGGACCTTATGAAATCGAACATCATGCAGTGAGATTAGAGATGCCGATAAGCAAAAATGCAGGATTGACATCAAACCAAATTAGCAACGATCCTTCTCGTCTGGCCAGGATTTCCACAATCCTTTAATGTTGATTGATCAGGGTTAGGACTTCGACAAAGGTGTCATCAAATTCTAGGTTCTTACCGGTCATAAGCTGGAACTGATAAAGAGCCTGCGCTGTTAGCAGCTCTAATCCTGAAATTACTGGCTTAGCCTTCCTCAACTGCGCGGCTGTAAATGCTGGGGGCCATGGAGAATAAATGGCATCCATTAAAACTCCACAGCCATGAAATTTCTCTGCTAACTCCACCACACCGTCATTTGGCACCGTGTTGATAACGAGGTCGAAACTCTCCCATTCTTGGAAATCGCTCCAATCATTAAACTCAACCTTCAAATTGCCGGCGGCCTGAAGCAACTTTGCATCGCGCTTGTTATCTCTTCGAAGAACTTGAACTCTGCATTGCCTGCCAACGGAAAGCTTCTCTAATGCCCCTACAGCTGCACGAGCGGTTGCTCCAGCCCCGATTATCAAAATTGAGTTAAAGGAGTGCTTGGACAAAAGATATTGAAAAGCTAGCAAATCTGTGCTCAGGACCCGCCATTTTTCATTTTCTCTATAAATAGTATTTGCAGAGGCGATTCGCTTAGCCTGCTCATCCAAAACCAAAACATCAGATAATTCGGAATCACAGATTGATTCCTTCAAAGGCATAGTTAGCGAGAAACCAAACCATTGCTTGCTCTCCGTCAAAGCGCTTCGGATCCACTTATTGAACTCCACCTCTTTGACCTCGACCGCTATGTATTCAAGCTCCAGATTGAATTTGCGATACAAGTGATTATGTATAGTCGGGGAAAGTGAGTGGCTTATCGGTGAACCCAATACAGCTGCGGTATGTCTCATTCAAATAATCCTGCTCTGAAATTCTTCTTGTACTCTGCCTTCCAGAGCAAGAATTCATCATAGGAGCTGGTGAATCTAGTCTCCCCTGGCTTTACCGTCACAAAATACAGCCAATCACCTTGCGGCGGATTAAATGCAGCCTGAATGGCAGCCTTAGTAGGGCTACCGATTGGCGTGGGCGGCAAGCCCCGATAGATAAAGGTGTTGTATCGGCTTTGTACTTTTGTTTCCTTTAAAGAAACCCTTATCTCTCCCCTGCGATTCAAGGCGTAGTGCACCGTAGAGTCAAACTGCAATGGCATGCCTTTTTCAATACGGTTATAAATCACACGTGCAACCTGGCCGAAAACATCTGGTGTGCCTTCGCTTTCTACAAGGGAGGAAATAATCATTATCTCGTAAGGCTTGAAATTGGTACTTGCGGTCCAAGAAATATCTCGAGTAATCCAATTGAACTTCCTGACCATCTCGCCAACAATTTTTGGCGCGGTAACACCTTTATTAAAGGAGTATTGAGCTGGATAGAGAAAGCCCTCTAATTCAACGTTAGCAAAGGGTTCTTGAAGTTTTTGTGCCCTATACGCCCGATCAATTTCGGACTCTTTCAATCCAAAACTGATTAGTTGTTCCTTAATCTCATTCCATCGAGCGCCGTCTCTTACCGTTATCAGATTGGGAATTCGCTTGGAATCCAGAAGTTGATCCAATGCTTGTTGCGCTGGGATTCGCGTTTCTAGCAGATGTTCTCCAGGCGCTATCCGTGCTGCTCTCTCATCTGCCACAGCAATTCGAAAGAATGCAAGAGAAGACTTAATAACATCTAAACTCTCTAACTTACCTCCGATTTCAGAGCCGGATTCTCCTGGCAGAATTTCCACCAAGACCTCTGGGCCCGCTTGACCAGGTGAATAATCTGGAGCAGCTACTACCCCACTATTTAAACTCCGCAATGTTAAGGTAAACAGAAATATAAAAACTCCCGCGCTTAACAGCCTCAAAATAGCGGGCTTTGAAGGCAGCGCCTTAGTGGACGGCATCGTTACCAGCCAACTCCCTTGTTAAACGCTCTGAATTAAGAGCAAACTCAAGGATTTCAACGGCAGCTAATTGATCAATATTGGATCGATTTACTTTGCTGTGATTAGAGATAACCTTTGAACTCGCAGACTTGGTAGTTAATCTTTCATCGAGTAATCGAATAATCACTGTCTCTGTCAGAAGCTTTTTCAATTTACTAACCGCGACTCTTACTTTGGCGGCGGCATCTCCTTCTTGTCCGGAAAGATGGAGAGGAAGTCCAACATAAACAACCGTCACCCCTTCACTATTTACTATCTCAGCGATCTTGGTGAGGTAATCCTGTCCAGAAACCGTTGCATATGGCGAGGCCAGGATTCCTGCAGCATCTGAAATAGCCACCCCGGTGCGCACATCACCTATATCAACTGCTAGGCGACGACCCAACGGCAGCATCACTTGAGTTTTCTAATTGCTTCTCTTATTGAACTTAGCGCTGATGCTATTTGCCTTCCTTCAACACCGCCGCCTTGAGCAAAATCATCTTTTCCGCCGCCACCACCGCCCAATATGGCTGACGCGCTCTTGACCAATACTCCCGCCTTTACTCCAGCAGCACGAGCCGCATCATCAGCGGCCACAACTAAGACTACTTTTTCCGCACCTTGGCTAGTTAGCGCAATTACTGAATTCTTCAATTTACTTCGCAGGTCGAGTGCGATAACCCTTAGATCATCTCCAGAAAGATTTGGAGTTAATTCATGTGCGATGAGAGAGATGTCGCCAATCTTTTCAGCTCCAGAAACAAGATTGGCTGACTCACTCAAAGCCTGTTTTGTTTTTATCTGAGCTAACTCTTTTTCAATCTCCTTCAACTTTGAAAGAATTTGGGAAATTCTTTCCGGGAGCTCTTCACTTCTTGTTCCCTTAACGATCTCATTTATTGAGTTGAGTAAAATATGTTCTCTCGCTAAGAAAGCATAAGCATCAACGCCAACTAAGGCCTCTACACGTCGCACACCCGCACCTATAGAAGACTCGCCAAGTAACTTCACAACCCCCAGCTGTCCAGATCTTGCAACATGGGTGCCTCCACATAACTCGCGGGCCCAATCACCGACACTGACCACACGAACTACATCACCGTACTTCTCACCGAAAAGCGCCATCGCTCCAATCGCTTTAGCTTCCGTTTGCGACATTTGCTCGGCAGTGACCTCTAAGTCCTCTAGCAATAAAGTATTAACTCGCGCCTCAACCTCACTCAAAGTTGTAGCAGAAACCGCACCAGCAGAAGGGAAATCAAATCGGAATCTTCCGGGTGCGTTCTCTGACCCAGCTTGGGTTGCAGTCTCGCCGAGAATTTCACGGAATGCTTTGTGAACCATGTGGGTTGCGGTATGGGCTCTTGAAATTCCCCGTCTTCTCTCCAAATCTATTTCGGCATGTACCGCCACACCAGACTCCCATGAACCCCGTGCAACTCTTCCTCTATGGACAAACACACCTGGAATCGGAGTCTGGACATCATCAATCTCAATTAAAGATCCATCATGAGCCTTGATCAATCCGCCATCGGCTAACTGACCACCACCCTCAGCATAAAAGGGGGTTCGATCCAAGATAACTTCAACCTCATCACCTTCATTTGCATGTGAAGCCACTTTTCCATCAATCAATATTCCAACAACGCTGCTCTCTGTCTGGAAATGGTCATAACCTACAAACTCTAATTTCTTACCTAGTTCAGCAATTTTGCGATACTCCGTTACATCTGTGTGTCCACTCTTTTTGGCTTTAGCGTCAGCCTTTGCGCGATCACGTTGCTCTTTCATCAAGCGCTTAAAGCCATCTGCATCAATTTCCAAACCCTGCTCCGAGGCCATTTCGAGAGTTAAGTCAAATGGAAATCCGTAGGTGTCGTGCAACTTAAATACATCATCGCCGGAAAGCTGCTTACCACCATGCTTCTTTACAGCAGAGCTAGCTTGATCAAAAATCTGCGTTCCACTCTTCAGAGTTTGTAAAAACGCCTCCTCCTCAGCGATTGCAACCTTAATTATGCGCTCTTGATCTGAGACCAACTCCGGATACTGTGGCCCCATTGCTTCAATGGAGGCGACGATTAACTCCTTCATATTTCGATCTTGAGAGCCTAGTAACCTCATATTGCGTGTAGTTCGACGCATCATGCGGCGTAGAACATAGCCACGACCTTCATTTCCTGGAGTAACGCCATCGCCAATCAACATGGCTGCGGTTCGGGCATGATCTGCGATAACTCTCAGAGAAATATCGCTGGAATTTTCTTTTCCATATTTAACTCCAGTAATTTCGCTAGCTTTATTGAGTATGTGACGGGTTGTATCAATCTCATAAATATTCTCTACACCTTGCAACAAAGCGGCTGTACGTTCTAAGCCAAGTCCGGTATCGATATTCTTAGCTGGCAGCTCCCCCAAGATTGGGTAACCCTCTTTGCCTGGACCATCGCCTCTGATGTTTTGCATGAATACCAGGTTCCAAATCTCTAGATAGCGATCCTCATCAGCGATAGGGCCGCCCTCTTTTCCATACTGCGCTCCCCTATCAAAATAAATTTCAGAACATGGACCACATGGACCAGGAACACCCATAGACCAGAAATTATCTGCCATTCCTCGTCGCTGAATTCGATCCTTTGGAACGCCGACCTTGTTGTGCCAGATATCTGCAGCTTCATCATCATCAAGATAAACAGTTACCCACAATTTCTCTTCTGGAAATCCATATCCTCCATCGCTAACTGATTTAGTTAGCAACTCCCAAGCTAGGGAAATAGCACCCTCTTTGAAGTAATCTCCAAAGGAGAAATTGCCGCACATTTGGAAGAACGAGGCATGGCGTGTGGTCTTCCCAACCTCATCAATATCAAGGGTACGAACACATTTTTGTACCGAAGTGGCTCGTGAGTATGGCGGAGTCACTTCCCCAAGGAAGAATGGTTTGAATGGCACCATGCCGGCATTCACTAGAAGTAAATTTGGATCATCAGCAATTAGGGATGCTGAAGGCACCACCGTATGTTTCAAGCCAAATGAGTTGTCGGCTTCAAAGTATTTAAGCCAACGGGATCTAATCTCCGCTGAGTTCACTTTGTCTTAAAACTCCTCATCATCGACAAAGCGAGCGCTCTTACTCTTTTTTGATGACTTATTTTTTTTCTTCTTACGAAGCTGCGAAGCGGTTAATACCGCTCCAGCTGCCTTCATCGCCATTTGATTCTTGTCCAAGAAGGAAGATGTGTTTTCGGTGATTTTTGTACTTAGCTCTTCCATGGTCTTAGTGACCTTATTTATGCTTTGCAGCGGACCATTTACGAGCTCTACCGTAGTTGTAACCTCATTGAGCAACGGGGTGGTTTCATTCGAAATATCTTTAACCGCTTTGCCTACCTCATCGATCGCTCGACCGAGACGAACAACGGCATAGGCAATCGCGAAGCTAATAATCAATAAAGCGCTAGCAGCGATAATCGCTGCAATTCCACCCGCTGACATACCCGTAGCCTACCCAATTCCCAACTAAATCAGCTCAGGTAGAGCAACCTCAGGGGTCTTATGGGCTTTATGGGCTGCAAGTGCAGAAAGGTGATAGGCCTCAATAGCCGCGATATTTTCCGGTGATAGGTATTTACTACCATCTACAACATCACCTTTGCGTCCTTCAATAACTGCATGAACATCATTACCGGACAACGTTTTGTGGGTTTCCAGAGCATGAGCAACAGCCAAAATATGAACTCTGTCTTGATGTAACAGCTCCTCAGATTTACGGAGTAAGGATGCCAGATTGTCTTCGATGCGATCAGATAAGGCACGACGCATTTCCTGTTTGGCATCGTTGGGTTTAACTCCGCCTGGCGCGCCGATTTCCATTCTTCTACCGGAGGCATAAGAAGAAACAGTTGAACCCATTCCCCAATAGCCTTCCATTAATCCTGCGATAGTTGTTGCAGACTCTAAATCGCCTGAAACTCCTGAGGAATTGTCACCGTCGAAAAACATTCTTTCACCCGCTAGTGAGGCTAAAGAGACCAAAATATCGCCCTCATACTCACTCTTCCAATGAGTGAACTGATCATCAGGTGGAATTGATGCCACCATTCCCAGGTACTCAGCACCTTTTTCGATGGTGGCGATATCAATATCCATATGTTTTCGAACTCGATAGGCCATTACCGCATGGCAGGCCTCATGAACAGCGGTGGCGTGACGTTCCCGCTCTATGTACTCAACATCCTCTGACGGTCCCAATTGTTTCAACTGCTTTGCCTTTAAAACATCCTGCCAAGTTACAGTGTCCCGACCGTTGCGAATCGCCATAATCAAAGATTCATTTATCAAATCCTTTATAGTCGCGCCGGTTGCATATGGCGTAATGATCGCCAACTTTTCAATCTCATCTTTACTCAAGAGGTGTGAAACCTTCGCTAAATAACCTTCATAAGTTCTGATTCGCCCCGCCTTACTGGGATAACCAACTCGATACATCCGATCTATTCGACCTGGACGAAGTAAAGCTTCATCCAAGGACTCAGGCATGTTTGTCGCCATCACAACTAAAATTCGATACTTAGGCGGATTCTTTGGTCGCATACCCAAAGTTCTTCGCACTACTCGATTAAAAAATCCTCTAGGTTTCTTAAGACCCGACAACTCAGTCAACAGCGCCTGCAATGTTCCGGTGCCCGCACCACCTCCAGCACCAGCGCCCATCATGAACCTGTTGACCAAACTCAATGGTCGAGGTGAATCTTCTTTAACCAAATTAGCCTTTACAACTAAATCACCCGCAGTTTGACTTAGATAGGCAACCCCTCGGCAACTATCGCTGGAATAAGCACCAGGCGCTCTGTTGGTCATGATTCCACGGTTACCTAATGCATCAGCTTCATCAAAAAAGACAACGACGCCACCATAACGAAGCGCTAATTTTCGAAGTTTTCTAAATAATCCTTTTACCTTCAAAATACCGACACCAAAAAACATGTTGTTAAAGGCACCTGGGTCTACAAATACGAATGGTTTGCCGGTTTCACCCGCCATCGATTCAGCCATTAAAGTTTTACCGGTACCTGGAGGTCCCCAGAGCAAGATTCCACCGGGGACGTAACCGCCCAGTTTTTCAATGCTCTCAGGATTTTCCAGAAAAACTAAATTTTCTCGAATTCGCGCCAAGACATGATCTTGTCCCCAAACATCGCTGAACCGAGTTTTAATGTCATCCGGAAAATAAGTATCGATTCCACCGCGGCTTAAAAACCAAAAAATGGCAACAAATTGAATGATTACGAAGACAACTGCAAACATCAACTGCCCGATTATTGGAAGCGCACTCCAAAGCGCTTGAGGCGCTAAGAACAACGCCCTTACCGGGGTTTCATCGTAGATGGCACCTAAAACGACTGACAAAAGCGATAGAACTACGACCCACTTGATAACGCGGGAAACTCGGAATCGGGTCCAGTCACTTAGTCGATGAGTAGTACGGTCGACAAAATTAAAATAGCGTTGCCAAAATCCGTGATAGGGCGCAAGTAGCTCTGATATTAGGAAGTGAGTCTGCCTCAAGGTTTCAACGGCTACTAATGGAAAGATCCACCAACGCTGATAACTACTGTTTGTGACCGCTTTAGAGAAGGTTAAAGTTTCATCGGCCGCCATATCTGACCAGACAAGTACAAAGAAAATTACTGCAAAAAACAGCAGAAACTTAATTCGATCGTATAAAGAGAGATGAACCCGAGTTTTTCTATCTGTGTCCCTTGGACGAGAGCTCATCTCGATACTCATAAAAGCTCTTCCTATTTCGCTTCCGGTTTTTCTTCCGGTTTGAAATCTACTCCGGTCTCCTTGCGTTGTGCGTCGGTTATGGGAGTAGGCGCACCAGTCAACGGATCTCCACCGCTGGCGGTCTTAGGAAATGCAATTACCTCTCTAATGGATTCGGCGCCGGCTAGCAAAGCGCAAAGACGATCTAAACCAAGTGCGATTCCACCATGTGGCGGCGGACCGTAATTGAAAGCTTCTAACAGGAAGCCAAATTTGCTCTCAGCCTCTTGCTTTGTAAGACCGATAACATCAAACACCGCTTGTTGAATGTCGCGACGATGGATACGAATTGAACCGCCACCAATTTCACTTCCATTCAAAACGATGTCATATGCGTATGCCAATGCCGACTCTGGATCTGAAACAAAGCTCTTTTCAAACTCGGGCTTTGGACCGGTAAAAGGATGATGAACAGCGGTCCAACCGCCGGTGTCAGTTCTTTCAAACATCGGCGCATCAACTACCCATAAAAATTCCCATTTGGATTTGTCTATCAAATTGCACCGCTCGCCGATTTCAAGTCGAACCGCTCCAAGCAAATTCAATGCCTCTGCTCGCTCTCCTGCGGCAAAGAAAATTGCATCTCCATTGGCCGCCCCTACTTGAGCCGCAATTCCTGCTGTTTCCTTCTCGGAAAGGTTCTTGGCTACCGGACCAGATAGCGTTCCATCTTCCCCAACCAAGATATACGCCAAACCTTTAGCGCCCCTTGCTTTTGCCCAATCCTGCCAAGCATCCAACTCTCTTCTTGGAGAGGCCGCGCCGCCAGGCATTACGACTGCACCAACATGTGGCGCTTGGAACACTCTAAAAGTAGTCTCTTTGAAAAAATCAGTTACATCGACAAGTTCATTCCCAAAGCGCATATCTGGCTTATCAGAACCAAAGCGACGCATCGCTTCGTGATATGTCATGTGTGGGATTGGCAAAGGAATTTCGTATCCAACACTTTCCTTAAACACTGCATGCAGAATTTTCTCCGCAACTGAAATGACATCAGATTGATCTCCAAAAGACATCTCAATATCCAATTGGGTGAACTCTGGTTGACGATCGGCTCTGAAATCTTCATCACGGAAACAGCGGGCAATTTGGTAGTAACGCTCCATACCGGCAACCATCAAAAGCTGCTTAAAAAGTTGAGGCGATTGTGGAAGTGCATACCAAGATCCGGGCTGAAGGCGAACTGGGACTAGGAAATCCCGCGCGCCTTCTGGTGTTGATCGAGTTAGGTATGGCGTCTCGATCTCCAAGAAATCTTCCCTATCCATGACAGTTCTAATAACAGAGGTTACTTTTGAGCGCAGACGCAAGGCTCTACTTTGTTGCTCTCGTCTTAAATCTAAATAACGGTATTTGAGTCTTACCTCTTCGCTGACATTTACATTCTCTCCGCTATCGACAGGAAAAGGAAGTGGTGCGGCTTCACTTAAAACCTCTAGAGTTTCGCAGATAACCTCAATCTCTCCTGTTGGAATGGCTAGATTTTCATTACCTTGTGGTCGCTTTGCGACCTTACCTTTAACCAAGACACACCATTCGGCTCGGAGTGCACCGGCCACATTTTCATCGGAGATTACAACTTGAACATTCCCAGAAGAGTCCCGCAAATCGATAAATGCAACCCCACCATGATCTCGTCTCCTGGCCACCCAACCAGCTAGCGTCACGGTTTGACCAATATCGCTGGCTCTTAATGATCCAGCGCCATGAGATCGAAGCACTTTGAAAAACCCTTCCGATAGTTGAGTTAGCTACGTTTGGCTAATTCAGATGCGAGGGTGCTTAGGGTAACGGATGAAACCTTTCCGGTGCTCATCTCTTTAAGCTCTACAGTTCCAGAGGCAATTTCTGCGTCTCCAAGGACTATTGCAAAGCGCGCACCTGATTTATCAGCGGCTTTCATTGCACCCTTTAACGCCCGATCCCCAAAACTTTGCTCTATAACAAACCCTGCATGACGCAACTCGTTGACCAGTGCAAAAGCTGATGATTGCGCAGGAACTCCCAATGGAATTACATAAAGATCCACATATCTGATGTTGGTCGGAACACAACCTTCACTCTCCATAGCAAGCAAAACTCGATCAATTCCCAAACCAAAACCTATTCCTGATAGATCCTGTCCCCCGAGAGTTTCCATAAGTCCGTCGTAACGACCACCGCCACCAATTCCGGATTGCGCACCTAAACCTTTGTGAACAAACTCGAATGTAGTTCCAGTGTAGTAATCAAGTCCTCGTACCATGTGTGGATTAATCTCATATGGAACACCAATGCTCTTCAAAGCAGCTTGAACTGCCGTGAAATTATCTTGACTCTCATCATTTAAATAATCCAGCAACAATGGAGCGGTCTGCATCTTGCTCCTTATTTCTTCTCTTTTATCATCAAACAACCGAAGCGGATTTTTTGCAGCACGAGCCTTTGTCTCTTCATCCAAATTCAAGGAGTTGATGAACTTAATCAGATCTGATCGATGGCGGTCTCTGGATTCTGCGTCACCCAATGAGGTTATGTGTAACGAGAAGTTCGTAAGACCTAATTTTCTATAGCCGGAGTAAGCGATTCCAATTACCTCAGCATCTAGGTAAGGGTCATTCACACCAATCGCTTCGATGCCAAATTGATAAAACTGTCTGTACCGACCCGCCTGAGGTCTCTCCGCTCTAAAGAAAGGCCCGCGATAGTAAAGCTTTACTGGCAGCTGACCTCGGTCCAAATTGTGTTCGATCACCGCTCTCATAACTCCGGCGGTGCCTTCTGGACGAAGAGTAAGCGATCTTCCACCTCTATCTTCAAAGGTATACATCTCTTTACTTACTACATCGGTCGATTCGCCAACACCACGTGTGAACAGTTCTGTATCTTCAAATATCGGAAGTTCGATTAATTCATACCCCGCTGCCAATGCAGGAGCGGTCAGTGTTCTTGAAACATAATCAAAGAGATTGGAACGAGGCGGCAGGTACTCAGATACCCCCTTCGGTGCTTGAAACTTTGGGTTCACGCCAATCGCCCTTCTATTGCAGCCTGTAAAAATGGATTGCTCTTCATCTCTGAACCTATTGAGGTTTCATCACCATGGCCTGGTAGAACACGCAGTTCACCAGGCAGGGTGGCTATTTTCTCACGAAGCGAGCGTTCCATGTCCGAGATTGAGCCACGCGGCAGATCGGTTCTTCCAATAGAGCCACGAAATAACACATCCCCTGATATCAGTACTTCATCATTAACCTGCGCCAACGTGGATCCCGGCGTATGTCCTGGGGCATGCAAGAAGCGAAATCTCATTTCGCCGAGTTGAATCTCTTGCATATCCTGCAAGCTCCAAGTTCGATTGGGTTCGGCAAAAGAGAGATCTGGATTTACCTGAGATTTGAGTTGCTTTACCAACTCTTGACTTTGCGGCCCCATTGCTCTTTCTGGTTGCGCCAGCAAATCTCTATCTAGTTCATGCACGTAACAATCTACACTTACAAAATCTTCAATCGCAGATATCAATGAGAAGGTATGGTCTAGGTGACCATGGGTGATAAATACTGCACCAAGTTTTAGATTATGTTTTTTTATCTTCTCTTGAATCTGCGGAGTGAGAGTTGGAATATCAATTCCCGGATCAATCACCACACACTCTTTGCCCGCCCCGGGGGCCACTATCCAGCAATTGGTTTGGTAATAAGGCGCAACCACCCGATCCACCAAAAGAGCCATGTCGCAGATTCTCTCAACATCCGGCCAGGATTGCTGCCATCTGCCATTTCGGCCAATGGAGAGCCCTGTTTAGATAGGGCTATGCGAGAAATTGGGGTGAAATCTGACTGATTTAACCCTCCTTTTACAGTTTCTGTGCTCTCGGGGTAACGTTGTTCCCCTTACCAACCGCTGAACCCACAACGTCGCCAGAACAGATGGTGGCGCGCAACGTTCGAGAAAGTTAGGCCATCATGGAATCACTCGATAATTCAAACTCTCTACCTAACTCTGCCGCCGCAGCATTAATAGGTGACCCAGCAAAGTTCGGTCGGGTTGATGAAAATGGAACTGTTTTTGTTCGAACCAATGATGGCGAAAAGATGGTTGGCTCCTATCCAGGAAAGACTCCAGAAGAGGCGCTTGCCTACTTCGTCAGAAAATTCGAGATTGTGGCATCTGAAGTTGCGCTGTTAGCGGCCCGCATTATTAGCGGCGCGATGGTCCCAGAAGATGCGCAGGACGCGGTACGCAAGTTGCGCAATCAAGTCGAACATTTAAATGGCGTAGGAAATCTCGAGGCGTTGAAGAGCTCTCTTGAGCAGATTCCACCTCTAATTGATGAGCACCGTCCAGCTTATGAAGCAAAGAAAGCTGCTGAAGCTGAGATCAAAGCCGCCAAGCGTGCCGCGACTGTTGCCGCCAAAGAGGCTTTAGTGGTCGAGGCAGAATCGTTAACTGAATCAACTAGTTGGAAGGTCACTGGAGAGCGTCTCAAAGTTCTTTTAGAAGAATGGAAGAAAGCACCGCGCCTTGATAAGAAAACCGATGGCGAACTATGGAAACGTTTCTCTGGCGCTAGAAACAAATTTGATAAGCGCCGTCGCACCCATTTTGCCTCTCTAACTGCACAGCAAAACGAGGTTAAGAGCACAAAGGAAAAGATTGTTACCGAGGCTGAGTCTCTAGCAACCTCAACAGATTGGGTTTCAACAGCGCGTCGATATAAAGCCTTGATGGATGAATGGAAAGGCACGGGCCGCGGTAAGAAGAATGATGATGCCAAGCTTTGGAACCGTTTCAAAGCAGCTCAAGACACCTTCTTTGCAGCCAAGAATGCAGATTTGGAAAAACGCGGTGAATCAATGGCCGCCAACTTAGAAAAGCGTGAAGCTCTAGTGTCGGAGATCGAGGCTCTACTTCCAATTGCGAATTTGGATGACACTCGTCGGAAGTTTAGAGATTTGAGAACTAAGCTCTCCAAAATTGGCATGATCGATAAGAAGAAGCGGGCTGTTCTTGATAAGCGGGTTGATGTAGTTGAAATGACAATCAAAGAGGCAGAACAAGAGCAATGGCGCCGCAGTGATCCAGGCGCTCGCGCACGTGCCACTGATGTTGTTAATCAACTAATGGCTGCTGTTTCTGATTATGAAGCCAAAGCAGCGCGAGCAGAGGCCGCGGGTGATGCCAAGAAAGCTGCTGAGCACCGCGAGGCAGCAGCGGCTCGACGCATGTGGTTGAGCGAGGCCCAAAAGGGTCTAGCTGATTTCACCACCGCTTAATTTATACCGCTAAATAAAAAATTAGTTGTTGGTGATTCTATAAACGTCGTAAACGCCCTCGATTTTACGAACCGCAGACAAGACCGCATCTAAGTGTGTGGCATCTGCCATTTCAAAAGTGAAGCGGGAAAAGGCCACTTGCTCCTTGGTAGTGTTCACAGCTGCATGCAAAATGTTTACTTGTTGATCTGAAAGAGTCCGGGTAATGTCAGAAAGCAACCTGGCACGATCTAATGCTTCAATCTGAATATTGACCAAGAAAACAGATTTCGCATTTGGATCCCATTTAACTTTTACAATTCGATCTCCCTGATGAAATTTTAGATCGGCAACATTCACACAATCTGTGCGATGGATAGATACACCATTGCCTCTTGTGATGAAGCCGGTTACCGAATCCCCTGGCACCGGCGTGCAACAACGGGCTAATTTAACTAATACATCATCGACACCTTCGACCTGAATTCCACTTGCACTTCGCCTACTTGGCCTGATGTTTGCATTTGCAGAGATAAGACCCTCCAGCAATGGGGTCTCATGGGTCTCTTCAAGTCCCAAAGAGGTTTCTAGCCGTTCAATGACGTGAGCAGCGGAGATATGCCCATCACCCACGGCGGCATAAAGCGCATCAATATCTGGGTAGTTAAGGTCGTGAGCTAATTGCAGCAAGGTGTGACCAGCAAGAATCTTTTGAATCGGTAGACCAGCTTTTCGCATCTGTCTAGCTATTGATTCCTTGCCTGCATCAATAGCCTCTTCCCTGCGCTCCTTTGAGAACCAAGCCTTGATCTTCGAGCGGGCCCTGGGAGATTTAACAAAGTTCAACCAATCTCGACTTGGTTGGGCATGCTCGCCTTTGTTGGTGACAACCTCAATAACATCACCATTAGATAACGGGGCCTCCAAGGAAACTAACTTGCCATTTACTTTGGCGCCGACGCACCTATTTCCTACCTCAGTGTGAACCGCATAAGCAAAGTCAACCGGTGTTGAACCTGCCGGAAGAGCGATCACACTTCCCTTTGGTGTGAAGACAAAAACTTCAGGGGTGCGTAAATCAAAACGTAAAGCATCTAGAAACTCCGTGACATCAGAGGTTTCCTGCTGCCACTCATGAAGCTGTTTTAACCAAAGCATGTCTGGTGAATCAGCGGATTTAGCGGCCGAGCCAAGTTTGTACTTCCAATGGGCAGCAATACCGTACTCAGCCCTGCGGTGCATGTCATGGGTTCTAATCTGAATTTCAACAGCCTTGCCGGTGGGACCAATTACCGTAGTGTGTAGTGATTGATACAGATTGAATTTAGGCATAGCTATGTAATCTTTAAATCGACCTGGGACCGGGTTCCATCTGGCATGGATTGCGCCTAGCACCGCATAACAATCTCTAACATCATTAACTAATACTCTGATCCCAACTAGATCATATATGTCGTTGAACTCTCGACCTCTAACCACCATTTTCTGATAGACGCTGTAAAGATGTTTTTGTCTTCCAGTGACCTGTGCGGCAATACCTTCTGAGGCCAGATCGTCTTGGACAACTTTAATAACATCATTGGTCAACTTTTCACGGGATGGATTTCTTTCGAGAACCAGACGCTCGATTTCTTCAAATTTCTTTGGTTCGAGAAACTTGAATGAAAGATCCTCTAGCTCCCATTTAACAGCGTTCATACCGAGGCGATGAGCTAGTGGTGCATAAATATCCAAAGTTTCACGCGCCTTGCGTGCCGATGATTCGGGATTAACATATTGCCAGGTACGAGCGTTGTGAAGACGATCTGCCAATTTGATAACTAGAACTCTGATGTCCTTGGCCATCGCGACAACCATCTTGCGTACTGTTTCAGCCTCGGCGGTAGGCCCATAAGTAAGTCGATCTAATTTGGTAACACCTTCAACAAGGTTGGCTACTTCATCACCGAAATCAGAGCGCAATTTCTCGGGCGTGTATTCCGTATCTTCTACGGTGTCATGCAAGAGCGCGGCTGCAATAGTCGCGGGATCAAGTCCAAATTCCACCAAAATTTCCGCAACGGCTACTGGGTGGGTTATATATGGATCTCCGCTTTTTCTTAACTGTCCTTCATGCGCAGCTTTGGCAACAACATATGCGCGCTCAACAACCGAGACATCCTGTGCTTTATTGGCATCAGCAAGCCTCTTGATAACCGGTGCGATAAGCGCGCTCATGCGCTTACTTTACTTGAGAGTTATTTGCGTTGCTTTTTTACTTCCGTTTTTGCCTCATTACTGAGACTTGCTCCGCCTCTGCGGGCCAAAACCCTCTGGTTGTGAGCCTTTATCGCTGGTTCTCTTTCACGCAAGGCGGCCAGAATTGGAGAGGCGATGAAGATTGAGGAATAAGTTCCCGCAATCAAGCCAATAAATAGAGCTAGCGATAAATCTTTCAAAGTTCCAGCGCCGAGCAGGCCGGCACCGACAAACAAAATCGCCGCAACTGGAAGTAGGGCAATTAGCGAGGTGTTTAGGGATCTAACAATTGTTTGATTAACCGCGAGATTAGCCGCCTCAGCGTAGGTTGCCTTCCCTGTGCTGGTTATCGCTCTGGTGTTTTCTCTAACTTTGTCGAAGACCACCACAGTGTCATACAACGAATAACCTAAAATAGTAAGAAAGCCAATAACTGTGGATGGTGTTACCTCAAATCCCACCAAAGCGTAGATTCCAACTGTAATAAATACATCGTGAATCACGGCAACAATGGCGGCGATGGCCATCTTTGGCTCAAAGGTCAACGCCAGGTAAATCATTATGCAAATCAAGAAGGCAATCAGACCTTGCAAAGCTTTCTTCGAGATCTCTTCACCCCATGAAGGTCCAACATTTTGAGTATCAATTGATTCAACGGTTACTCCAAATTTTGCAGCCAAGGCATCTTGAATCGCATTTGACTGCGCAGAGTCAATGACGCCAGTTTGAATTCGAATCTTGTCGCTTCCGATGGTCTGCGCGATGGTATTTCCCTGATATCCGGCGCTACTAACTGTCTCGCGAGCCTGCTCAAGAGTTCCGCTAGTAGTGGTTACTGTGAATGAAGAGCCACCTTTGAACTCAATTCCAAGATGAAGGCCCTGTACGCCCAACGAAAACAGTGAAAGAATAATGAAAACGCCAGAGAGTGCGTACCATTTTTTGCGGGCCGCAATGATGTTTATCGATGTTTCGCCGCGATATAGACGGCCACCAAGTCCAGAAAGTTTCATCTTTACGCTCCCGCCTTTTGATTAGCAACTGAGGCCATACCTACGCTTCGTGGTGACACACCCGACCATCTTGAACCAGATTGGAAAAACTTCAACTTCGCATATAGAGAGACCATTGGCTTGGTGAAGAAGAAGATGATGATCAAATCGATGATCGTGGTTAATCCCAATGTAAAAGCGAAGCCTCGAACGCTTCCGACAGATACGATGTAAAGAACAACAGCAGAGATCAAAGAAACTAGATCGGCGACAACAATGGTTCTACGAGCTCGTTGCCAACCAGTTTCAGCGGCTACCCGCAGCGGTTTTCCATCTCGCATTTCATCTCTAATACGTTCAAAATAGACAATAAATGAGTCAGCGGTGATACCGATGGCAACAATAGTTCCGGCAATACCGGCCAAAGTGAGGGTAAACCCAACCCATTCACCGAGCAGGAGGAAGGAAATTAAAACCATAGCGGCGGCCATGATCAATGAGCCAATAACCACGGTGCCAAGTGCTCGGTAGTAGAACAGGGAGTACAAAACAACGAGTAGTAGACCAAGTCCGCCAGCAATTAATCCACCAACAAGTTGATCATTACCTAGAGTTGGAGATACTTGTTGGACCTCGCCGCGATCAAAGGCTAAAGGCAGCGATCCATATTTCAATACGTTGGCTAGATCCTGCGCCTCAATTTGAGAGAAGCTGCCGGTGATTTGCGCGCTGCCGCCCAAAATCGCTTCATTGATCCGAGGCGCGGAAACTACAACACCATCAAGAACAATAGCCACCTGATTTTGAGGTGATGGCAGATTCACGACGCTTTGCGTCAAGCTACCAAACTTCTTGGTGCCATCTCCAGTGAAATCTAATGAAACAAACCAACCACTCGCTGTTTGTTGGTCGATTGCGGCGGTTGCACCCTTGATGTCACTTCCAATTACCTGGGCGGGTGCTAATACATATCTTGCGCTACCAAGTCGATCACAGGTTACGAGTAATTCAGTAGCCAAATCTCCACTAGCTCCACCTGTTGATTCAACTTTTGAACAATCAAGATTCTTAAAAGCGCTCTCTTGTTCCGGAGTTAAAGATGTACCTTGCAAAAGTGTTGCATCATCTGGTGTTGGAACCGCGCCTGCCTCAACGAGTACCTGTCTAAAGCGAAGTTCAGCGGTTTGTCCTACTAAATCAACAATTCTTCTACCAGTTTCACCAGGCACTGAAATAACGATTTGGCGGTTTGTGCCGGTTCCTTCTGCAGCCACCTCCGCCTCAACTACTCCGAGAGAGTTAACGCGCTGTCTAATAATTGCAACAGCCTGGTCGATTGATTCAGCTGTTACCTCGCCTTGGGCTCCATCTTCTAGGCGTGGTTGCAGGGTAACGCTAGTGCCACCCCGTAAATCCAAACCTAGGTTTATGGTCGTGGCACCGATTGCACCAGCTAGACCAAAAAGAACCGCCGTTAAAAGTACGGTGACGGTGATGGCTCGGGCGGGACGGGCTTTTTTTACATCCCCAGAGTTACGTTGATTATTTGCGTAAGACATGAGGCGAGAGTCTAGGGCCGCGCTGCCTTAACTGTCGAAAAGCCCAGGAGCTGGTGTCTGCAGTGTCGGTGGCGGTGTTTTTCCAAGATGAAGCCAGGCGGCAGGGGTAGCGGCTCTTCCTCTGGGAGAACGCACCATAAACCCAGATCTCACCAAGAAGGGTTCTGCCATTGACTCCACAGTTTCCCTCTCTTCCCCAACTGCCATCGCCAAGGTGTTTAACCCAACTGGACCTCCATTGAATTGCTCAACCAAGGCACGCAAAATCGCTTTGTCCAATCGGTCCAGACCGATTTCATCCACCTCGTACATCGATAATGCAGATTTTGTTACGGATAAATCAACTGTTCCATTCCCATGTACCTGCGCGTAATCTCGAACCCGACGCAACAATCTATTTGCAATTCGCGGTGTTCCTCGAGATCTCTTGCCTAACTCTGAAATTGCGTTGTTATCTATCTCAACCTCTAACAAGTGTGCGCTGCGTTCAATGATCTTCGAGATATCAACATCATCATAAAAATCTAAATGCGCGGTAAATCCAAAACGATCACGCAACGGAGCAGGTAAAAGTCCTGCTCTTGTTGTGGCTCCGACTAATGTGAAATGCGGTAATCCCAGTGGAATCGCGGTCGCGCCGGGACCTTTACCTACTACAACATCAACTCGAAAATCCTCCATCGCCATATAGAGCATTTCCTCAGCTGGGCGGGCCATTCGATGAATCTCATCTAGAAATAGAATCTCTCCCTCTACCAACGATGAAAGTATTGAGGCTAGATCGCCGGCATGGGTAATGGCCGGACCGCTTGTAACGCGAATTGGAGCGTTCATTTCGCTGGCAACAATCATTGCTAAAGTTGTTTTACCCAAACCAGGTGGCCCGGATAACAAGATGTGATCCGAAGGTGCGCCTCTCTCCCGGGCAGCCCTCAAAAGTAAATCAACTTGATCCTTAACTCTCTGTTGACCAACAAACTCATTAAGTGAATGGGGACGCAGCGCTTGCTCTGCTGTGATCTCTTCAGAGGACAATGATGAGTTCAATATTTCTTCACTCATTTATTTTTACCTGATTGAGCTAGCGCCAACTTCAAAATCTCCGGTAAATCATCTTCACTTGGAGCTCTGCCTAGATGCTGCAAGGCATTTTCCACAGCTAACTCCGCCTCTTTATTGGAGTATCCCAATCCCGTTAAAGCGCCGATAATTTGAGTTCGCCAAGGACCAGACAACGAAGTTTTGCTCCTTGTTGCAGAAGAGTATTTGTCTTTCAACTCCAAAAGTATGCGTGATGCAACTTTCTTTCCTATCCCTGGCACACGCTCAAGTGCTGCATTGTCCTGCGTTGAGATAACAGCACGTAAATCTCCAGGCTGATAAACCGCCAATAGCGCGTTGGCAACCTTTGGCCCAATTCCTGTCACAGACTGCAACTCCTCAAAGAGTGATTTCCCATCCAGAGTTTCAAACCCGAACAAACTCCAGGAATCCTCTCTAACCACAAGAGAGGTGAATAAGGAAATTGTTTGGCCAATATTTGTAGCAGCGGCAAGCTCTGGCGTAACTATGACCTGATATCCAATTCCGGAAACATCCACGGTAATCAAATTGAGTCGCACATCTATGACAGTGCCTCTTATTTGAGCAATCATTTGATCCTCTTCAAACTCTTTAATCGCGCTCGCTCTTTGGCGACCGCGCTGGTAATTCTCTTACCGCCCTCGCCCCGCCAATGATGACAGATGGCTAGGGCTAAAGCATCGGTTGTATCAACTGGTTTTGGAGCCTGCGATAAGCCCAAGATTTTTGTCACCATCAACGCAACCTGTTTTTTATCAGCACGACCAGAACCTGAAACGGCGGCTTTAACCTCACTCGGCGTATGTAAAGCTATTGGCAAACCAGATTTGGCCGCTAGTACCAATGCGACTCCGGCGGCCTGTCCTGTCGCCATGGCGGTTCGCACATTTAACTGGGAGAAAACCCTTTCAACAGCGATGACATCGGGCTTGTATTTGTTGATCCAGATTTCCAATTCATCACTAAGTTGTAGAAGTCGAAGTTCTAGGGCGGTTTCGGCATCGGTTCTTATTACACCGCAATCCACCATGGTCAGGGTTTTGTGGCCCCGGGATTCAACCACTCCGATTCCACACCGAGTTAAACCCGGATCTACCCCTAAAACTCGCACGAGTTAAGCCTATTCTCGTGCATTTAGTAATTAAGAAAGGCTCGCCATTACATCCTCAGAAACATCAAAGTTTCCGTAGACATTTTGTACATCATCACACTCTTCAATGGCATCAATCAATTCAAAAACCGCTTTTGCGTTTTCCGCGTCTAATGGAATTGACATCGAAGGCAAGAAGGAAACATCGGCTGATTCATAATCAATTCCCGCACTTTGAAGTGAAGTTCTTACCGCTACCATCTCGGAGGCAGAAGAGACAATCTCAAAGTTTTCACCCAAATCATTTACCTCTTCGGCTCCCGCCTCCAAGACAGATTCCAAGATTTGATCCTCAGTTAAAACTGTCGAGCCCTGATTTTTCTTTACAATCACAACACCTTTGCGATTAAAAAGATAAGAGACTGATCCAGGATCTGCCATGGTTCCGCCATTACGGGTTATTGCCACTCGAACTTCAGATGCAGCTCTGTTGCGGTTATCTGATAAACATTCGACCAAGATCGCAACTCCACCTGGACCGTACCCTTCGTACATAATGGTTTCCCAGTTGGAGGATGACTCATCGTGACCCGAGGCACGCTTTAAGGCTCGTTCAATATTGTCACTTGGCACCGAATTCTTTTTGGCTTTTTGAATGGCATCGTAGAGGGTTGGATTACCGTCGGGATCTGCTCCACCATTACGTGCGGAAACTTCGATTGCCTTAATGTATTTTGCAAATGCACGGGATCGCTTTGAATCAATTAAGGCTTTCTTGCGTTTGATGGTTGCCCATTTGGAGTGACCTGACATTAATTAACACCAGCCTTCAGAGATTGCTTGCAAACTACATCAATAAAGTATCGATGAACGCGGTTATCGCCGGTTAACTCAGGATGGAATGAGGTGGCAAAAAGTTGGTTTTGTCTAACCGCCACTGGATGACCATCTACCTCTGCCAACACCTCAACACCTTCCCCGACCGATTCAACCCAAGGAGCCCGAATAAACACAGCCCGAACTGCTGGCTCTGTAATTCCATTGAAAGACAAATCTGTTTCAAATGAATCCACTTGGCGTCCAAATGCATTTCGGCGAACTACAACATCAAGACCGCGGAAACTTTCTTGCCCGTCAATAGCATCGAGCACCTGATTAGCAATCAAAATCATTCCCGCGCAAGAACCATAAACAGGCATACCCTGACTTATTCGCTCGGCAATAACATCAAAAACATCAAATGCTCGAGCTAATTTGGAGATGGTGGTTGATTCGCCACCGGGAATAACTAGTGCATCAACGCTATTTATCTGTGTCGCCGTTCGCACCGCAAAGGCATCCACACCGCAATCTCCAAGAGAGCGAATGTGTTCTCGAACATCGCCTTGGAGTGCTAAGACTCCAACCTTCACCTTTACTACCAACCTCGCTCTGCTAGGCGGTGTGGAACTGGAATATCGGCGACATTGATTCCAACCATCGCTTCGCCCAATCCACGTGACTGTTCAGCAACAACCTTTGGGTCATCGTAGAAAGTTACCGCTTTAACAATTGCTGCTGCACGTTTGGCAGGATCTCCTGATTTAAAGATTCCGGAACCGACGAATACGCCATCTGCACCAAGTTGCATCATCATTGCAGCATCTGCTGGGGTTGCAATTCCGCCAGCGGTAAATAGCACGACGGGGAGTTTTCCAGTTTGGGCTATCTCTCGGACCAATTCATAAGGCGCTTGCAACTCTTTAGCTGCGACATACAGTTCATCCTGGCGCATTGAAGTTAAACGTCGAATCTCATCTGAAATAGAGCGCATATGAGTTGTAGCGTTTGAAACATCTCCTGTGCCCGCTTCTCCCTTTGAACGAATCATCGCTGCACCCTCATTGATACGACGTAGCGCTTCACCTAAATTGGTGGCACCGCATACAAAAGGAACGGTGAAATTCCATTTATCGATGTGATGTGTGTAGTCGGCTGGAGTGAGCACCTCTGACTCATCAATGTAATCAACACCGATGGCCTGCAAGATCTGCGCTTCAACAAAATGTCCAATACGCGCCTTAGCCATAACAGGAATGGATACGCTCTTCTGAATCTCTGCAATCATGTCTGGATCAGACATTCTGGCCACGCCACCTTGCGCCCGGATATCAGCCGGGACCCGCTCTAGCGCCATAACCGCAACCGCTCCGGAATCCTCGGCGATCTTCGCTTGCTCGGCGTTAACGACATCCATGATGACGCCACCTTTAAGCATCTCCGCCATGCCTCGCTTCACTCGCGAGGTACCAGTTACGTGTTGGTTCTTATCGATTGTGGACATAGGGCGATTCTACTTTGAATCGATAGAACTGCGAATTTAGGGGTTGCTTGCTTGGGTTGGGCTCTTCCGAGCTGGATAAGTGAACTCTGGCTCTTGATCGGTGAGGAAAAACCAAACCTGACCATCAGCAAACTTTGCCTCTGTCCCATCCTGCAGCGTCCAATTGGTTTGAGCGGTTGCGCTTTCGCGAGACCAGAGCGCTTTGGTCACCCGTCCATCACGAAGCAGAAAAGCCTCCCCTTGACCAACGACATGATTTTTCGGGGTGATACCGCCGAACTTATCGCCGTATTCAGAAGGGGTTATCTCAATTTTCTGAATCACCATCATATTTGATCCCAATACGACCCCAGCTGATGAAATATTTTCTTTTCCATTATGTTTTAGGAGAAAACGCTTTTCCGCTTTGCTCCAGTAGGCCTCGTACTGCGCATTGGGCCAATTGATTTTCACCGATTCAATTTTCTTTGCAGAATCCGATCTCTCGCCATGACTCCATCCAATACTCTTGGCGATTTCTAAAGGGTCACTCTTTTCCAATAAAAGATTGGGCTTAACCATCATGGCATAAGGCGCAACTCTTGAGGAATCATTAAAATAGATGGTTGGCGGATTGCGTTCTGCACTTAAATTCACCAGATTAGATTGAGCGATGACCGGCCTTAGTTTGCTCTGTGCTCCACTGTAAAGAAAACCAACTCGGCCAAACTGTGCCAAAATATCAATGTCACTGATGCGAGCTGATCGCACCGGCCCTATCACCTCTGGATAATTTGAAGAGTAGATGCCCATCAATCTCGTTAATCCCGCCTCTACCTGAGTAATAAAAACTACATCGGCAAACTCGATTGATTGCTGTGGATGCGCGGCGTTGGTGTCATCTACCTTGACCGCGATGACTTCGCCATTTGACCCGGGAAGATTTGTATAGACATTTCTTTCAATCTCCGGCTCTGCATTCTTTCCTCCCGGAAGAGTGGAACATGCCGAAGCAATTGCAAGTACGGAGCAAAGCAAGAAAACCCGGATGGCTCGAATCTTCATTAACGGGTTATCTCCATCAAAGAATCATCTTCAAAGGCATATTTGACCGGCAAAGGAGCGTGACCGGCCAATCTAAATATCCGATAAATCAAACGCTGTCGACGTGAGCGCGCAGCATTAACCGCCTCTATATGAAGTGAGATAGCGATTTTTAATCGCTCGGTAATGGTGTCTAACTCCTTAAATAACTCTGGATATCTTCGATTCAAATCGGTTTCTTCAATCAGAAGCAATAGAGCTTGGGTTAAAGCACTCTCGGCCTCACTTCTTTCGGAAATCTCCGCTTCGCGAGCTTGATGCGCCGCAGTGGTTATGAGCAATCCGGTTGCCGGATCTACCGCTCCCGTGTGGGCGATATCCAAAGCTAGAGCCGCTCTGCGCTGCAAAATCGCATCCAAATTTGCCCATGATGTTTCAGCTCTGTGGTGCAACCTATCCAATCGATTTGCACTAAATGTCAGATACCAAATAACAAGTAACAAAGTTAATGGCAGCCAGATATAGGTGCTATTCATCAATTACCTCTATTCATCCTCTCTCGAGAAGATCCGATTCCACAGCCGATTTTCAGAGCTCAATCCAACCTTCTCCCCTGGCTTGTGCGCATGCAAGTAAACATTCATAATCTCATCACCCACCTGTGACCAATCAAAGCGCTGTGAGTAATTAACCCCTGATATCGACATTTCATCCCGAGTCTTTTGATCTTTCAAAAGCGAAATAACTTTGCGGGCCAGATCCTCTGAATTTTCATTCTCAAATAACTGACCATATCTACCTTCTTCTAAAAGGTAACGAAATGCTGGAATGTCACTGGCAACGATCGGAACTCCGGAAGCGAGGGCTTCCGCCAGAATAATGCCAAATGATTCGCCACCCGTATTTGGTGCAACATAAAGATCAAGAGATTTTAAGAATGAAGCCTTTTCAGCATCATTAATTCTTCCTAAAAACAACAAACGATTCCTTAACGAAGGGTTTATCTTTTGCATAGCCTCCAATCCCTCGCCAGGTCCTGCTATCAAAAGACGGAAATTCGGGTGAACCCGGGCGATATTCGGCAGCGCTTCAAGTAGAACATCAAGGCCTTTTCGTGGCTCAGAAAACCGGCCAATGAAGCCAATGTTCAATGGTTTTTTCCACTCTGGGTTAGGAGAGGCCTGCGCGAAGGACGCCACGCTAATACCGTTAGGAATTACCACCGCATCTGTTTCCAGATGGATTCTCAACGTTTCTCGAGCAACTTCACTAACCGCGATTCGCGCCCTTAGTTTCTCAATAACTGGCTCTAGTAATGGCGCGATAGCAAATGCAACTTTCTGCCGCGGAGCCGCAGCATGGAAGGTTCCGACAAGCGCTCCTTCAGCGATTGAACAAGCCAAGAGAGATAGCGATGGAATTGCTGGTTCATGTAAATGCAAAACATCAAATTCACCAGAACCAATCCATTGTCTAACTCGGGATGCGGCGACCGGACCAAACAGCACTCGGGCGACCGCGCCGTTATAAGGAATTGCAACGGGTCGTCCGGCAGTAACCACAAAATCATCTGTGATTTCAGAATCATCACTCGCTGGCGCTAATACCGACACCTCATGGCCAAGCTGTCGATAGTGCAAAGCTAAATCACGAATATGGGATTGAACTCCACCTGGTACATCCCATGCGTATGGCGATACAAAACCAATTTTCATGATCGCTCCACAAAGCCATTATCAATAAAGATTCGCTGTTGCATATGCCAAGATGTCAAATTTCCTAAAATATCTTTTTCAAATTGATTCGCAAGTAATTGGGTAACCCGCTCAATCTCGCCCTTCTGTTCCGCTTGATATTTTATTGAAATTGGTGGGGTGAACTTGATGTGGATTCCTGTGTCAGTGTAAGAAACGTAGGCGGTAATCAGATCGGCTTTTGTTTTATAAGCCAATAAGGCCGGACCTGCGGGCATACGTGCAATCTTTCCGAAAAAGTTGACGTCAACCCCAGATCTACTCAAATCTCTATCTGCTACAAGAGCAACTAACTCTCCTCTATTAAGCAGCTCTTCCAGCTCCGTAAAAACCCCGGCGTTTAAGTCCAATACCTGCATCCCCATTGCTTCACGATGCGCCAAAAACCTTCTGAATAACCGCTCCGGCTTGAGGTGCTCTGCGACGGTATTCACTCTTACGCCTCGGGCGCAGAAGTAAGCCCCGGCATGATCCCAATTTCCAGCATGTGGCAAGGCAACTATCAATCCACGCCCCTGCTCAATTGGTTTCAGTAAATATTCTTCACCCGTACTAGTTACAGAATTAACAACTCTTTCTTTGCTCCAATCGGAAATGCGAAAGGTGTCACACCAATATCGCATGGCGGACTTCAATCCATCAATAACTAAAGTTTCAATCTCTGAAGATGATGATTCGGGTCTAACCGCCCGATAGTTACTCCTAAGCCTGATGACACGTTTTCCATTTCGTTTGTGGGCAAGGATTGCTAGAAAGTTAAATATCGTATACGCCGATCGTTCTGGGATTTTCCGCACACCAAACCACAGAGAGCTATAGAGAATGTAAGTTAACCAAGCCATGATTCACCTCAAGCCCGAGCAACTACTAACATGCGTTGGACAACGGTGATCGCACTTGCCATACAGATTGCAGATAAGGAAAGACTGAGAGCCCAATTGACTCCTAATCCATAGAAACCTGTACCTACCAAAACAAGAATTAATCTTTCGGTGCGTTCTGCAATACCAACTGAACATTCAATGCCCAGGCTTTCAGCCTTTGCCCTGATATACGGAATAAGGGTTCCGGTCACTAGAGCGATTAGAGCCAAATATGCAACCAGATTTAAGCTCTCGTTATAGGCAAATAACAAAATTCCAATGAAGATTGCAGCATCAGAAACCCGGTCCAAGGTTGAGTCGATTAATGCGCCCAATTTAGTCGGTCCCGCCTCAGATTGCCGGGCCATGGTTCCATCCAATAAATCACTCAATACAAAGAAAGTGACAAGAACAGTACCTAAGAAAAACTTGCCCTGAGAAAAGAAATACAAAGCACAAAGTGAACTTCCCAGCGCCCCAAAAACCGTCAATACATTCGGGGTTAAACCAATTCTCAAAAGCCAGCGCGCCATTGGAGAAATCAGAGCGGTGACAGGAGCTCTAAATCGATTCTGAATCATCGGACACATCGTAGGCTTTATTCGTGACCGCGACCAACACCGAACACCAAACGCCGCCAACTAATTCACGCTGGCTTTTTGCGGGCCACAGCAGTGCCAATTGCGCGGAATTGGCTGAGGTGTTCAACTCGGATTTTCCGGGGATGATTCGCTCCTGCGATTTGAAAGATGATGAAAGTAACTTTTCGGAAGTATTAAAGGAAATTGCTGCGGTTGCTTTAATCATTAGCGCCCAGAGCGGTGTATCAAAATCCATGATTGAGTTTTGGAACTTTGTCAGCGAAAGACAGTACCCCCGAATGATTATGGTGACAGCTCTCGAACTTAGTGAGTCGGATTTTGATGACATAGTGATGATTGCTAATCGCGTCTTAGAGCAAGTAACAACCCCTTTTTTGGTACTACATGATGAAATAGGTGAACCGTCCGGTTTGATCTCGCTTGCTGATCTAACGGTTTATGACTACTCGCAAAAGCCAATGAAACATTATGCGGCGGACTCAGAGTTAAAATCTTTGGTTAGTGAATTCAAAAGTGAGTTTGACTCCCAGATGCAAGGGTTTGAAAAGGATGGATTTATCAATGGGTTAGAGGTGCCGGCTATTCCAGTTGTGATTGGTAAAGAAATTGGAGTTGGCCAGGTTAAACCGTATCTAGAGCTTGTTGTTCACTCCAACTTCTAGAGGTTCACCAAGCCGCTGCGATTTCGGCGCGAGTAGTAGTCAACAATTTAGGAAGCACCTTTGTTTGACCGATAATTGGCATGAAATTCGCATCACCAAACCACCGCGGAACAACATGCTGATGGATGTGATCGGCTACTCCCGCACCAGAGAGTGCCCCTTGGTTTAATCCAATATTAAATCCTCCACAATTTGAAACTTTTCGGAGCGTTGTCATTGCATGTGCTGTGAAAGCCTGCATTTCATTTCGTTCGGATTCTGTTAACTCGGTTAAATCAGCAACATGACGATTGGCACAAATTAGTAAGTGACCGGCGTTGTACGGGTAGAGATTCAGAACTGCATAAACCTCTTTTCCCCGGGCTACAATCAAAGCCTCTTCATCACTCTTGCTTGGTATAGAGCAGAAGGGACAGGGAACATCATTGTCAGGCTTGGGTCGATTTTCTCCGGACAAATAGGCCATGCGGTGCGGGGTCCAGAGCCGTTCCCAGTTGTCTGGCATACCTGCGCCACCGGTGATTTGCTGATCGGACATAAATTACACCTGGGTTCTATTTTTTACCGCAGCGAGAACCTCTTCGATTGCAGCAGCGATCGGAACACCGTTCTTTTGTTCTCCATTGCGATATCTAAATGAGACGGCGCCAATCTTCTGATCCTCTTCGCCAGCGATAATCATGAAAGGTATCTTTTCAGTTTGAGCATTTCGAATCTTTTTTTGCATACGGTCATCAGAAGCATCCATTTCGGCCCGTATGCCCGCTGACTTCATTTCTTTTACGACCGCCGATAGATAATCATTAAATGCTTCAGCAACCGGAATTGCCCGTACCTGAACCGGCGCCAACCATGGAGGAAATGCTCCCGCGTAATGTTCTGTAAGCACTCCAAAAAATCTTTCGATAGAGCCGAACAAAGCGCGGTGAATCATCACTGGCTGTTGGCGAGAGCCATCACTTGCGGTGTAACCCAAATCAAATCTCTGCGGCAATTGGAAATCCACCTGAATGGTAGACATCTGCCAGGTGCGGCCGATTGCATCCTTAGCCTGTACCGAAATCTTTGGCCCGTAGAAAGCAGCCCCGCCAGGATCGAGAACCAACTCTAGATTTTGTTTTTCTGCAGCTTGGCGGAGAGCGTTTGTCGCAGCCTCCCAATCTGCATCGGAACCGACTGATTTCTCTAGATTACGAGTCGACAGCTCTAGGTAAAAATCCTCTAATCCATAATCTCTTAATAGATTCAGTACGAAGGTCAGCAAGCTATCCAACTCACCGGCCATCTGTTCTTTGGTGCAGTAAATATGCGCATCATCCTGGGTAAAGCCACGCGCTCTTGTTATGCCATGAACAACACCAGATTTTTCATAACGATAAACGGTGCCGAACTCAAAGAGACGCAGCGGCAAATCACGATAAGACTTGGCGGAGGATTGATAAATCAAATTATGGAACGGGCAGTTCATTGGTTTCATGTAGTACTTCTGCCCTTGCTTCTTTACTGTGCCATCGGCATTCAACTCTTCATCCATAACCATGGGCGGGTACATGCCTTCGGCGTACCACTGTAAATGTCCAGAGGTTTCAAACAAGGCCGCCTTAGTTAGATGGGGCGAGTAAACAAATTGATAATCCTCTTCCTCGTGGCGCTTGCGGGAGTAATCCTCCATCGCTCTGCGGATAATTCCCCCCTTTGGATGAAATACCGCAAGACCAGAACCAATCTCTTCAGGAAAGGAAAATAAATCTAACTCGGACCCAAGGCGGCGATGATCGCGCTTCTCGGCCTCCGCTAATAAATGTAAATACTGATCCAGCTCTTCCTGAGATGGCCACGCGGTACCGTAAATTCTCTGCAACATCGGGTTCTTCTCGGAGCCACGCCAATAAGCACCCGCACTTCTCATCAATTTGTAAGCTGGAATGTACTTGGTTGATGGCAAGTGAGGCCCTCTGCACAAATCTCCCCAAACAGCTTTGCCATCACGACCTAGATTGTCATAAATCGTTAACTCTCCAGCTCCAACCTCAACCCCAGCTCCTTCTGCTGCTTCATCACCCGAGTTTGAAGATTTAAGTTTCACCAACTCGCATTTATATGGCTCGTGCGACAACTCCTTTAGGGCATCTTCATCGCTGATAGGCCTTCTTTTAAATCTCTGTCCATCTTTGATGATTTTCTTCATCGCAGACTCCAACTTAACCAAATCTTCCGGATTGAAGGGACGCTCGGGGTCAAAGTCGTAATAAAAACCATCTTTGATTGGAGGACCGATTCCCAATCTAGTTTGCGGAAATAAATCTTGCACTGCTTGTGCCAAAACATGTGCGGTTGAGTGGCGCAAAACCATCAAACCTTCCTCGGAAGTTATAGAGACCGATTCAATTACATCTCCTTCGGCAAGATCGCTCCACAAATCTCTCAATACGCCATTTATCTTGCAAACGACGATGGAATTGGCACCCGGCTTGGTTAAATCTGGATAGAGCTCTTCAAATATTAAAGTAGGCTTGGAGTCAGAGGAAACACTCCGAATCTGACCATCAACCGTCACACTTATCTGAGCGCTCACGCGGCGAGGTTACCAAAAACGTTTACTAGCTGGGCTTAAACCGTTGTAATAATGCTGTAATTATTTGGCAGAGCAGTTAGTTTTATATCCAACTTTAAGCATAGAAATGCGCGATTAGCACTATAGAAATGCCCGTGAAAATCGCGGCTAGAAGGTATTTCATCCATAGCGGAATACCGACTTTGTCGGCAGCAGAGGCAGCAATGCTCTTGGTTTTAAGCATGGCTCGGGAGGCCCATGCAAACTCTGATGCCAAGATTCCGAGACCGGCTAACAAGACTAACAATCCAGGTCCGGGTGCGAATAAAAATACAGTTCCAATAATGGTGACTAATCCACCAACCACTCCAACAAAAACCCGCCAAATCAGAGAGCCATATGGGGTGCTCTTAATCTGTTGCCGGATGTTCATGCTTCAAGTTTATCCCTAACCCAAGTGTTAAAGGAACTCTGAAGTTCTGTGAGTGAGTTAGAAAACGGGTAGAGAATGCTTTCAAAACGCTCAACGGCTTGAATCTCACGCAGCGATGAAACCAGGGCCAAAGACTCGACCTCACTTAAATAAGACTCCTGAAGTGTAGATTCTCGAACTCCAAAGTGCTCAATCAGTAAAGCTCTCGTAACTCCAGGCAGCGCGCCACTTGAAGCTCTGGGGGTATACCAAAAACCATCTTTCAACCACAGGATGTTTGCGACCGCACTCTCTACGACCTCCCCTCTTTCGTTGATAAATAAGCAGTCGTCGTAGCCGTTGGACTGAGCTAGTCGAAGTCCGCGAAAATTCTCTGCATAAGAGGTGCTCTTAGTAGTTGCGATCGAGTAACTTGAGAATTTGGTATCGGGATATCGCATCAACTTGGCCGGAGCGAAATTGATTTCATATGGCTGATGCGTGATTAACCACTGACCATCTGAGAAAACGGTAATTCGTAACCTGCCATTTTCGAAATGTGGATTTGCCGCTATTACCGAGTCAACTCCAATTGATATTTCACTGGCTTCAGGGGTTTTGATCAGCAGATGAGATAGAGAGTTTTCTAGTCGCCGCAAATGTTGCTCCAGAGCAAATGGTTTACCTTGATAGGTGCGGATGGTTTCAAAAGCCCCGTCCCCCATTAACCAAGCGGAACTATTTGATGGTAGTTGAAATTCATTAACTAGTTGGTTGTTATGCCAAACCTTCAAATTACTCACCCTCCCTGTCCGGCTGCAATATTGATTAACCGTGCCGCTTTCAACTCAGTTTCCTGCCACTCCAAATCAGGATCGCTCCCCCAAGTTATTCCGGCACCGGTTCCAAAGTGCAAGATGTTGTCTTCACGTTGCCAAAAAGTTCTGATGGTTACTGCAATCTCAGCCTCTCCATTGTGGTACCAGCCCAAAACGCCACAGTAAATATCTCGTTCTCTCTCTTGTTTTTCAATAATCTTTAAAGCAGAGGATTTAGGTGCACCGCTGACCGAACCAGGCGGCATCATTGATCGCAAAACTTCGTCAAAATAAAGACCTTCCGCAATCTGGGCTTTCACATCTGAAACCAAGTGATACAGGCCGGGATGTTCTTCCACCGCGAGCAATCTTGGCGTGGTAACACTTCCAACTTTAGCGATTGCCCCCATGTCATTGCGGATTAGATCAACAATCATCAAATTTTCAGCCCTGTCTTTCTCGAAAAAATCAGGCGTTGCTGAAGTACCTTTAATTGGACTGGAAATTATTACTCGGTCCCGCAAACTCAAAAATCGCTCCGGTGAAGCAGATGCAATTTCCAGGTCAGGCACGGAAATATAGGAAAGGTAAGGCGCTGGATTACCAGAGGAGATTGCTCGAGCTAAAGGAAGTAGAGATTTATTCTCTTGATTGTTTGCTGAAATAACGCGGCAGGCGTTTACTTGATAAACCCCTCCGGCGGCTATCTCTTCCCTAATTATTTTGACGTAATTCGAGTAGGTACTTTTATCAAGTGATGAACGCCAAGCTGTTGATGCGATCGGAGACCAAATGCCATCGCCAGGCAAGGGTGCCGCAATTACATTTTTGAATTTAGCTAATAACCACTGACCTTCAAAACTTCCAACTATCGCCCAAAAGCCCGGCTCCCGTAATGAGCTAGGGTCGGTTGATATCTCTTCTAAACCGGTGGCGAGTTTTCCACCCATCCAGAACATGTGAGACACGGTGCTGACGGTACCGCTTTGCATAAATGCACTCAGGGTAAAAGCTGCCTTAAGCCTGGAGTTGGGGCTAACCCCAGTGGTGCGATAGATTTCGCACCCTTGCCGGAGCTAAAAACCCCGGTAAATGCGGACGTAGCGCAGTTGGTAGCGCGGAACCTTGCCAAGGTTCAGGTCGCGGGTTCGACCCCCGTCGTCCGCTCGATTAGAGAAGTTGAGATGGCAAACGATTTGGTGGAGTGGCCGAGAGGCGAGGCTCGGGACTGCAAATCCCGCTACACGGGTTCAAATCCCGTCTCCACCTCGAATGATTTTAGAATTTACTCCACAATTTAATAAGGACGATTAGCGCAGCGGTAGCGCACTTCCTTGACATGGAAGGGGTCACTGGTTCGATCCCAGTATCGTCCACAAAAAAACTTAAGCATCACTTGAAGTTATCCTTCGAGCAATTTCCAATGCTTGCTCTTTTAGCTCTGGAATTGCAGTTGTTTCAAACCTCTCCCCAAGCAAAATCGGGCCAATCGCATACAGATTGGGATGTCCACCTGGCTGACTACTCTTCACATTGAAACGTGGAAAATCACTTTGAATTCCTAGGCCCATCGGACCGGCGACAGCCACTCCACTTTCCATCAATCTAGAGAGCAAACAATTCACTTTCCACGCATCGTAACCAAGACAATTGACCAAACTTTCTCCAGAAATTGATGCACCGGACTTCAGATGAAGAACCACCTGATTGGCCCCTTCAGTAATGCCCTCAACTTCATCTTTAACAATTTGCAGTCTCTCTTCACCAATAGCCTTCTCAACCTCTAATTGGATTTCAGGAGAAACTCGATGACGATGAACATTCCACCACCGCAGATGTTTTGCGAAGAACTCCTTTTTCTCCTCTTCATTCCAACTAAACCAAATATCGGGCAGCTCATGTCGCACTCCGTCTTGAGCTGCACGCCAATCTGAAGCGTTATCAATGAACTCTCTAACCGCACGTGCGGAACTTCTTACCTGACTCGGTACGGGTAGTGGTTCTGCCCGCTTGGCTAAATGGGCCTCAGGCAATAATCCATTTCTTGAGATTCCTATTACTCTGTTTTCAGGGTGAGTTCTGAGATGTGAAAGTGCTAAATCTATAAAGGTTAAACCAGTTCCAACTCCAATCAGGGTGCCGGAAGAAATTTTTGAACTCTCTCTCCAAGGATCTGCTTGATATCGTGCTGAATCTCGCAACCCCTTTAGCGCTGATATCTCAAGAGGGAGGCCATGCCCCATTGCCAGAACCACTTGGTTGTACTCTCTTGAGCTTCCGTCAGAGAACTCTGCTTCCCATTCACTTGAGGATGGAGAGATATCTCTTACCATTAATCTGCGATGTTCAAAGTTAACTCTAGGGCTCTTGGTTTTCGTCTCTGCAAAAGTTTCTAAAAGGTAGCGACCGTACTCTTTTCTCGGTGCAAAATAATTGTTATCTCTACCGGCCCAATCAACAAAATGAGATGGCTGATCGGGAAACGCAGACATGCGTCCTGCCGGAACATTTAGCAGATGAGCTTCATCAGTTGTGCTGTAAGCCAACCCTTGGCCTAAAACCTCTCTGGGTTCGGCTATCTCAATTGAAATTGAGTCTTTAGCAAGACGAAAGATGTTAATTGCGACCAGCAAACCTGAAGCGCCGCCACCAACAATCAGAACATGTTTCATCAGCTCAAATCTCCCACCATTTAAGTAGGATAGAGCATCGTCTATTTGAACTTCGGGATTAACTATCTAGAACTCCCTAGAGGTTCCTGTGAAGGGAGGTGGATTGATGTCATCAGGTGCAAATAACCAAATGCCTTGTGACTTCTGTTATCAACCTTATGACCCGGTCGCGACTAGATGGCTATGTCCACATTGCCATATGAAGACCAACTGCTGCGATGGAGCGCCCTGCGAAATACCTAGCAACAATCACTCAGGAAATTTGTCCCGTACTGAGTAAAACCAGAATTGCACTACCTAGAACTACTCGATAAACCACAAATGGCATAAAGCTGCGATATGTCACAAATTTCATAAGCCAAGAAATGACCAAGTAACCAACAGCAAAAGCCGTTAGAGTGGAAATTACTGTTTCAAAATTGGAAAAATTATTGGTTTGCTCTGAAAAAGAGTTGATTAACTCGTAAAGGCCACTTCCTAATACCGCGGGAATTGCCAGCAAAAAGGAGTATCGCAAAGCCGATTCCCGGCGGTAGCCCAACATTCTTCCCATTGCGATAGTCGCTCCAGATCTGGATACTCCTGGAATCAATGCCAAAGCCTGTGCCAGGCCATATGCGATTCCGTCACGAGTATTTAAGGAATCAAGTGTCTTTAACTTGGACCCCTTTCGATCCAGCCAGCCGAGCAGGAGACCAAAGATAATGAGTGTTGCTGCTATCAGATATAAAGAGCGGAAATTATCGCGAATGTAACTTTGCCCTACGAAACCAAGTACAAATATTGGAATCGAGCCGACGAGAATCCAGAGCGCCAATTTGGCGCTTTTGGATTCCTCGCTACCGGTTTCGAATCGCTTACCGGTCAGCCATCTAAAAGCTGCAAAAAAGATTGCAATTAATTCTTTACGAAAATAAAGTAAAACGGCGATCTCAGTGCCAATCTGCATAATCGCAGTAAAGGTAGCTCCTGGATCTTGTGCCGATGGCAAGAACTCCCCTGCCAATCTGATGTGAGCGCTAGAGGAGATCGGTAGAAACTCGGTGAGCCCTTGTAATATCCCTAGAAATATCGCCTCTAACATCAAAATTAATTCAATCCTCGACGTCGCAACAACGGCTGAATATCAGCATCTCGACCGCGGAAGTTACGGAACATTTGCATTGAATCAATTGATCCACCTCGACTGAGGAGCTGCTGGCGGAAATGATCACCATTTTCTCGTTTCAATCCACCATTGTCTTTAAACCATTCGACGGTATCGGCATCTAATACCTCACTCCAGATATAGCCGTAGTAACCCGCGGAATATCCACCGGCAAATATGTGTGAGAAATAGCTGGAGCGATATCGCGTTGGCACAGGTGAGAAATCCAATCCGTAATCTGAAATTGCGCTCTTTTCGAAGAGTTCCACATCAACTATTTCAGTGTCTGGATTTATTGAATGCCATGCCAAATCTAGAACGGCAGCCGCTAGATAACTGGTCGTCGCATGACCTTCATTAAAAGCGGTAGATTCATTTAACTTATCTACCCATTGCTGGGGAAGAGGTTCCCCCGTTTTGTAATGTCGGGCGTAATTGTCCAGAACCTCTGGCCAAAGAATCCACATTTCATTCACCTGCGATGGGAACTCAACAAAATCTCGTTGCACGCTTGTGCCGGAGAATCTCGGATAAGTCACATTGGAGAGAAGTCCATGCAAGGCGTGTCCGAATTCGTGAAATAACGTGGTGGTTTCATCATAAGTTAAAAGTGTCGGTTCTCCAGCTGGTGGTTTTGGAATATTCATGTTGTTAACCACTACTGGAAGTTGGCCAAGCAGATGATTTTGATCTACCAAAGAATTCATCCATGCTCCACCCCGCTTGGAATCACGGGTGTAGAAATCTCCGATGTAGAGTCCTAATGGGGAACCATCTTCGTTGAAGACCTCAAAAGCTCTTGCCTCTGAGTGGTAAGTAACTAGATCGGGACGCTCCTTAAAGGTAATTCCAAATAATTTACCAGCTGCGAAGAAGACGCCTTCCTTCAAGACTCTCTCTAATTCAAAGTAAGGCTTCATTTGAGCGGTATCTAAAGAGTACTTTTTGATGCGAACCTGTTCAGTGTAAAAATCCCAATCCCAGCTTTGTAGTTCATGCTTATCAGAGGAATCGATAACCTTTTGTATCTCTTCAGCTTCACGCTTTGCATTGCGAATAGCTGCCGGAGCTATTTTTCGCAACATTTCATGAACTCGATCTGGATGAGTAGCGGTTTGCTCTTGAATCACATATTCAGCATGTGAGGTGCACCCAAAGAGTTGCGCACGCTCCGCTCTCAACTTGACCATCTTGGTAAAAGTCTCACGGGTGTCGTTTTGATTATTACGAATCCCTTTCAAGAGTGAGTTCTTCATTATCTGCTCTCGGAGACTGCGGCTCTTCAATGACGCCAAGAGAGGGTGACCGGTGAAATTCACCATACTTATCATCCACTTGTCAGCCTCTCCCCTAGATTCCGCAGCAGCTTTACATGCCGCGATCTGGTTTTCGCTTAATCCATCTAATTCAGCAATATCATTTACGAACACCGCAAGTTCATTTGTGTCAGCTAGTAGATTTTTAGCAAAAACCGTTTCTAGCGCCGAGAGCTGCTCATTAATCTCTTTGACCCGCCCCCTCGAGCTTTCATCTAAAGCTGCACCCGCCTGCAGAAAATCTCGGTAATAGCGGTTCAGGAGCCAGTCGCTCTCTGCGTCTAGTTTGGGATTGGCATCGATTAATTTCTTGATTCTGTTGAAGAGCTCTGGATTAAGTCTTATCGCATCACTGTGGGCCGCCAGTTTTGGCGCGATCTCAGCTTCTATTTCATCGATCCGATCATTGGTATCACTCGAAGATTTGTTGTAAAAAACATTCAAGACTCGGCTCAAGGTTTGACCACTTTTTTCCAGCGCAACTATGGTGTTTTCGAAAGTTATCTCACTTTGTGCAATTATCTCGGCTATCTCCGTCATCTGCTCCTTAGTACCTGCATAAAACGCCTCCAGATAATGGTCTTCACTTATCTGCGCAAATGGAGGCAGCTGGTAGGGCAGTTCAGATTTCACAAGAAAAGGATTGTTGGTCATTTGCTTCTCTCTTTGATAAACAACTTGGTATTTTCAAATATGATCTGAGCATCGTAATCAAGTGTTGCTACGTGATAGCTATTTACCAGCTCTACTCGCTGCTTGTGGGCGCTTCCGATTTCCTTCATTATTATCTCAGTATTTGAAACCGGTAGGACATGGTCATCAACGCTATGAAATAACAGAACCGGTGTTTTAATTGATTTCAATCCAGCCCGTGCCAGCTTTAGGTATTTGTAGAGTTGAGCAACGCCTTTAAGAGGCAAAGCGTCATAGCCCCACTCAGTGACCCCAGGTTTCTTGATGTCATCTCCGACAGATGCTCTACTTTTTTGCAATCTTGAAATTAGCCAGGCAAATCGGATTTGAACTCCAGGTATGTGAATCATTGGGTTAACCAGAATTAGGCCTGCAATGCGGGCTTGATTATGTGCCGCTACATACAAACTGTTTCCGCATCCCATAGACAGGGCACAAATAAAGATTTTTTCACAACTTTGGGATAGATAATCCAATTCAGCTTGTAGTTTTTCTGGCCACTGTTGCCACTCAACGCTATTTAAGTCCTGCCACTTAGTTCCGTGACCTGGCATCAAAGGAACCGAAACGGTGTAACCCTGTTCATTAAGGTCATGAGCCCACGGCCGCATCGAAGCTGGGGTTCCGGTAAAACCATGAACCAAAAGCACTCCAACTTTCCCATTAATGCCCCGACCTTCAGCACGAAAATCCTTCAGCCATCCCTCTGGTGCACCATCTAGACC
>VERG01000029.1 GCA_018882885.1 Candidatus Nanopelagicaceae bacterium
TCCAATACTGTGTCAACCCAACCCCAACCCCAACCCCAACCCCAACTCCCACTCCCACTCCCACTCCCACTCCATCACCCACACCTTCTCCAACAAAAACATTAGACCCTAAATATAAAAAAGAAGGAGAGAGCTGTCCTAGGGGATCTGCAGATGTCATTGGCTATAACAGCATTGGCAATTTCGTAACTTTAATGTGTAACAATTTTGATGATCGATACTTTCCGCGTCCTGGAGCAGCTGCTCTAGATCAAACAACTCTTAGACCAATAAAGACACCTCAAGGAAGTATGAATCATAGGACTGATTACTCGACTCCAAACCCGATAAGGGGAGTTCCAGACTCATCAATTTCCTCTGAGTCCTTATTAGCAAATATTGCGGAGTGCAAAATTAAAGATGCTGGTGTTTATGAGGCAATACCAAACAATCCTCAGCGCCACTTTGTTTCTGGATTCCCAAATTACAAGGAGCGGGCCAATTTCATTAACAACGCAACCCTGCAATTTGTAGCTGTCGACTTCTCTGATTTGCCTGGGCAAAGATCGCCTGCCGAAGATTTAAAGCCAGTTACCACATTTTTAACAGAGTTTTTCAATCGGCAATCTAGTAAAAAGACCGCAATAGAATTTCGAATCCCCGACAAGTACATCAGAATGCCTAAAACTGTTATGGAATATGAGTTGGCTGTCGATTTCTTTAGCGGCAAATGGAAGCCCGAAACCTCATTTAATTATGTAAAAGAAGCAATTAGGGTGACTGATTCGGCAATAGATTTCTCAGGGGCATCGATGTTTGCGGTGGTAGTGCCAGCGGAGGTGACAAGACAACAAATCGCTGCCTTTGTTGCGCAATCTGGTGAGCCCGGCCAACAGATAGTTACTGCCGAAGGTGGAATCTATAACTTTTTGATTATGGCAGGACCGGTTGGGACTCCAGAGTTTGAGCTTTTGAACTGGGCACACGAGTACGGACACCTCTTTGGCCTTACAGATATTAGGAATACTGTGGATGTGACACGTCAGAATTCCTCAGATCTTGGAATGTTGGATCTAATGAACTCAATGATTGCCCCAGAATTGCTTGCATGGCAGCGATTTATCTTGGGAATTCTCAATGACAATCAAGTCAGATGTGTTAAGAGCCCACAAGTTCTTACGCACAGAATTATTCCAGTCGCGCAACCTGAGCTGGAACCAAAGATGGTAGTGATACCTTTATCTGAATATAAAGCTATTGCAATCGAATCACGTCGCTCCCACGGTTACGATCAAAATCTGGGCTCTCTCAACGAAGGTGTATTTGTCTACACAATAGATACAAAAATTCCTTATAGATACTCAACAATGAAGTTAATTCCTTCGCCAAACGCACGGGATATGGAGTGGAAGAGAGATGCAGCGCTAAAGGTTGGAGATTCAATTACTTTTGAAGGTTGGAAGATTACATACATTGAAACTGGAAGTTTTGGCGATGTAATAAGGACTGAGAAACTGACGCCATGAAGTTAGCCCGCTCAACAACGCTTTGTTTGGTCTTAACGCTTACGTTTGCATCAACTCCCGCATTCAGCGACGTGAAACCCGGTGCAACTTGCAAGAAAGTAGGTCAAAAAACAGTTTCCAAGGGCAAGACCTATACCTGCATTAAATCTGGAAAAAAGTTAATTTGGAACAAAGGTGTTATAACTTCTGCACCCCAGCCGAAAATTTCACCATCTCCATTACCCATTATTTCTCCAACACTCAGTCCAGCACCCAGTCCAACACCAACACCAACACCAACTCCTCAGCCAACAATCACTCAGTCGCCGGAACCAGCACCCAGTCCAACACAAACAAAATCAGAGATTCCGCTTACTGATTTAAGCAAGTTTCAATCAATGTCTAGTTGTCGAATTAGCTCAACAGTTACAGGGCAAGATCGTCAACATCTCGGATTCCCGAGGTCAAGAGAAGCAATTCAATATCTAGGAGAGCATAAAGCAATTACTCTCTTTGTTTATTTTGATGATCTTCCTGCCGATCAAAAACAAATTGATGAATGGAAGAACAATCAAATTCCTACATTTGAAAGACTCACAGAGTCAATGAGTTACGGGAAGTTGAAATATAAAGTTGAAACACTCGATCAATTTCTACATATTAAAAAGTCTGTCTTGTTTTATAACCTCGACACCGCACACGACGACCCAATGAAACCCAACGCCGATGTAAGAGGACTCATTAGAGACGCGGTGGCTGTAGCCGATCCCTTCGTTGACTTTTCCAAATATCAATTTGTAAATGTTGTTACAGCACCTACAACCAAGATTGGTTTTGAAGGCGTGTTTATGCAGCCGGGACTCTTTACTGCTGATGGAGTCCAGATAAATAATGCTACTTTTGGGCCCATCCGCGAATATGTTGATGATCCACTTAAGAAGATTTGGCTTCTTCATGAAGTGGGTCATTTATGGGGATTAATTCACCCTTTTCAAACCGGCGGTGAAAAATGGGGAAGACCTGGTTATCCGAAATTTAGTGCGATGGCCAACGGGATTAGTCGCGCTCCCGAGTTTCTTGCATGGGAGAAGTTTGTTTTGGACTGGTTCAGTGATGAGCAAGTCGCCTGTATTTCTAAACCAACTGAGCAGACGTATACAGTAAAAATCTCAGATTTATCTTTGAATACAAGTGAAATAAAAATGTTAATTATCAAATTAAATAACAATGAATCGGTTGTTCTAGAAAGCAGGAGAGCTGGAAGAGACAGTCAGCTCTCCAAAGAAGATGAAGGAATTTTTGCATATCACGTAGATGTAGATGTAAAAACAAACATAGGTGCAGTCAAAGTTATTTACAAAGACAACCCACCTTCTTCTGGTTGGTACCCATCAACACTTCATAAGGCAGACAAAGCAACTTTCCGTAACTACACAATTGAAATTCTCGACTCTGACCCGTCTGACGAAACTGTGAAAATCTCCATCGGATAAAGAATTCTCAGATGAAAAGTTCTAAACTGATTGTGATTTGATTTTTGAGTACTGAACAACCCACGCAAAATCTCATTAGTTGAGAATCTGAAATAAATCTTTACCCACAACCTCATAAGGCTCTCACCTGCGTATTTCCTGGGATTCAAAGAGTTACCCACATTTCATCCACACTCTCCACACAGGAATAGGGGTAGTTACCCACAGAAATCAAGGCTCTGCCCACACCCCTGCGCACAGCGAAATCTCACCCATTAGGCGATGTCAGTGCTGGGCAAGAAGATACGCACATGAGTCTGGCGGAGGTCCCAAATTACGACGAACGTCGTTCTGCCACTCCCGAATTTGATCGCACACCACCACAGGATTTAGTCGCCGAACAATCTGTTCTTGGCGGAATGTTGTTATCTAAAGATGCGATCGGCGAAGTTGTTGAAGTAATTCGTCACCGTGATTTTTATCGTCCGGCACATGAATTAATCTTTGATGTAATCGTAGATTTATATGGACGTGGCGAACCAGCTGATGCGGTTACTGTTGCTGCAGAGCTCACAAAGCGTGGTGAGATTGCACGTGCAGGTGGCGCTCCTTATCTACACACTTTAATCTCCGCAGTTCCTACCGCAGCCAACGCTTCTTACTACGCAAAGATTGTTCGCGAACGCGCAATTGCAAGACGTCTTGTCGAGGCCGGCACCAAAATTGTCCAACTTGGTTATGCCGCCGAAGGTGATGTCGATGGCATCGTTGATATGGCGGAGCAAGAGGTTTACCAAGTAACAGAGCGTCGTGCCGGTGAAGACTTTGTACAACTCAACTCACTTATTCCTGCCGCACTTGATCAAATCGAAAAGATGCAATCAGGTGATATTGCGGAGGGTGTAAAAACTGGTTTTAAAGATTTAGATGTACTCACCAATGGTTTCCATCCCGGCAACATGATTGTTATCGCCGCTCGTCCGGCGGTTGGTAAATCAACCCTTGGTTTGGATATCGCACGTCACGCAGCGATTCACAATGGCGATTGCTCCGTTATCTTCTCTTTAGAAATGAGCCGCTCTGAAATCACAATGCGTATGCTCTCTGCCGAAGCCCGCGTGGCATTAAATAACATCCGTTCCGGCACTTTAAGTGATGAAGAATGGAGCCGTTTAGCCCGCCGTATGGGAGAGGTCAGCGAAGCCCCTTTATTTATTGATGATTCTCCCAACCTTTCCATGATGGAGATTCGCGCAAAGGCCCGCCGCCTAAAGCAGCGTCATGATCTAAAGCTTGTTGTTATCGATTACCTACAGTTGATGACCTCAGGCAAACGAGTCGAAAATCGTCAACAAGAGGTCTCTGAGTTCTCTCGTCAGTTAAAGTTATTAGCAAAAGAGTTAAATGTTCCTGTCATCGCTATCTCACAGCTAAACCGTTCTCCAGAGCAGCGCTCAGACAAAAAGCCAATGCTCTCCGATCTTCGTGAATCAGGTTCTATCGAGCAGGATGCTGACGTAGTTATCTTGCTACACCGTGATGATATGTATGACTCACAAAACCGTTCTGGTGAAGCAGATTTAATTGTTGCCAAGCACCGTAACGGACCAACCCGCACCATTACCGTGGCATCACTTCTCCACTTTGCAAAGTTTGGCGATATCGCACCGAAGTACAACGCTCCAGAGAAGTTTGTTAAAGATAATTAAATTATCTTCTGTAGCTTTCCACTCTTAACATCAAAGATCGCTCCCACTACCTCAATCTCCTTTGGCAGCAAAGGATAGGTTTGAATTCGCAGTACATCTTTTTCCAAAGCAGCTTTTTGATCAGTTACAGTTCTAATCTCAATTGATCGAGTATCAACACCTGAGGCATCAAAGATCGCTTGATGAACCTGATCCTCTGTGCCACTAGCCATTCGACAATCAGTATGCGGCATTACCAAAACTCTTTTTACATTTAATAAGTGAGTAGCAAGAATCAAAGTACGCAGTACGTCATCAGTTACACGGGCTCCAGCGTTGCGCAAAATCTTGGCATCTCCCGGTTTCATCCCCACAACTCGAAGTGGATCAATACGAGAATCCATGCAGGTAACAATCGCCAACTCTTTGGCGGCCCGGCCGGTTAAATCACTGGATTTAAAGGAGTTTGCGTACTCCGTATTAGCGTTGAATATCGCCTCGAACTCAGAGTTCAATGTCCACCAGCCTTTGATCGCGCTTTATCGGCGATAAAGATACCGACAATTACCACCACACACCCGACCAATTGAACGCCGTTTAAGCTCTCACTCAGCCACCACCAAGCAAAGACTCCGGCAAGTACCGGCTCGATCATGCCAAAGACCGAGGCATTTGCCGCAGAAAGTAATTTCAAGCCACTTACTACAAATAGATATGGCGCAATGGTGCCCATAACCACGATCCAAAGAATCAGAACCCAGCCCGGCAAGGTGTACTCGTTAAACCTGCCCAGCAACTCCATATCTTTACTGAATACCTCAGTCGGGTAGTTCCAGACTGGTAAGACAAAGAACAGCATGGCGCTCGCCACGCCAAAACCCCAAGTAGTAATGGCAGCGCTGGATTTAGTTTTTCCAAGTCGATCACCAATTAAGAAGTAACCCGCTAAGGCAAAGGCATCGATAAAAGCGGCGATTAATCCAATTCGATCCAAACTCAAACCATTCCAAATTTGAGTAATCATCAATAGCCCAGAGAAGCTCAGCAGGATCGCATACCAAAGTGAGTTAGGGACATGTTTCTTCAAAACAAATCTTAAAAACAACAGGATCCAAATCGGCGCGGTGAACTCAATTAAAAGAGCCACCCCGACATACATCCGCTCGATCGCTACAAAATAGAAAGCCTGCACAAAGGTCACACCGACAGCACCAAAGGCGATCAACCAAGGCAGCTCATCACGGGTTGGCTTTAACTCATGACGGCGGAAGGTGAAGTAGACGGCAAAGAGCAGAACAAAGGCTCCACCGGTGCGGATCTGGGTCAGACGCCAGGCCGATAAAGAGTCATCAATCAAAACAATCTTTGAAATGATGCCGTTAAAGGCAAAGAGAAACGCCCCTAAAAATAAGTAAATCTCGCCGCGGAGCTTTGTGAGCATCCGCCTACCTTATCGAGATTAGAAGGCGCTTTCCGAAACCTTCATGATTTCGCCATCTTCCCGCTCCACAATGGCACGGGTAGCAGCGATTAGTGGCAGGAAGTTATGAATAAAGTAGCGGGAGGCCGCAATCTTTCCTTCATAGAAATCTTTGTCCTTACCGGTAGCAGAGCCAATCTTTTCTGCTGCGATATCTGCTTGGCGCAACGACAACCAAGAGATGATTACATCGCCCACCGCCATAAGAAGACGTGAGGTGTTAAGACCGCACTTGTAAATCTCTTCAGGGTTTTCCTGGCTGGCCATCGCATGTGAAACTAATTGACCAATAATGCCCTGCATATCTTCTAGTGCCTTAGCAAGCGCAGCCTTTTCAGTTGCGTTGTTGCCACCACTTGCCGCAACCTTGCCAATCTCTTTTGCCAACTTGGTTAGCGCGCGACCATTGTCCTTAATGATCTTGCGGAAGAAGAAATCCAAACCTTGAATCGCAGTGGTGCCTTCATACAAGGTATCAATCTTGGCATCACGCACATACTGCTCTAATGGCCAATCCTGTGTGAAACCAGAGCCACCAAAGGTTTGTAATGATTCAGTACCAAGCAAGGTCCATGCCCGCTCTGAGCCATAACCCTTAACAATCGGCAACAACAAATCATTTAGATGTTCGAGATCTGTAATCTCATCCTCAGATTTTCCAGCCGCTTTTGCCAATACCACTTCATCTTGAATTGATGCGGTGTAAAGAACCAGCGCACGCATTCCTTCGGCGTAAGCCTTTTGTGTCATCAATGATCGACGTACATCTGGGTGATTAATGATGGTGACGCGAGGGCTAGCTTTATTAGCCATATCCTTCATATCACCGCCCTGCACACGGGTTTTGGCATAAGCCAAAGCCTGCTGATAACCCGCCGAAAGCGTTGAAATTGCCTTAGTTCCCACCATCATGCGGGCAAACTCAATGATCTTAAACATCTGCGCAATACCGTCATGTACTTCGCCAAGCAAGTAACCAACCGCTGGTTCTTTTTCACCAAGGTTCATCTCGCAGGTTGATGAAACATTAAGTCCCATCTTGTGCTCGACATTGGTTACATAAACCCCATTGCGCTTACCTAGTGCGCCGGTTTCAAAATCAAACATAAACTTTGGAATCAAGAACAATGACAAACCTTTGGTTCCTGGACCATGTCCTTCAGGGCGAGCCAAGACAAAGTGCACAATGTTTTCAAATAGATCAGCATCACCAGAGGTAATAAATCTTTTAGTTCCTGTGATGTGCCAGGTGCCATCAGCTTGCTTCACAGCCTTTGATCGACCAGCACCAACATCAGAACCGGCATCTGGTTCAGTCAACATCATGGTTGCGCCCCACTCTTTTTCAACCATGAGTTTGGCTAACTTCTTTTGCTTCTCATCACCAAGTACATGGGCAACCTGTGCAAATGCAAAACCTGAAGCATAAATATGAATCGCAGGGTTTGACCCCAAAACCATCTCTGCAATCGCCCATCGCACCGATGGTGGAATCTCTGTGCCGCCAAGCTCTGCTGGCACATCAACCATTCCCCATCCGCCATCTACATATGCACGGTAAGACTTCTTAAAACTTTCCGGAACCTTTACATCACCAGTGGCTTTGTTGAAATCTGTTCCGATGCGATCACCTTCAATAAAGGATGCCGCTAAATCATTTTCACAAAGTCTTTTAACCTCCTCCAACATTCCCATCGCAGTTGCACGATCAACATCGGAGTAAATCCCTTTTCCAAGAATTGATTCCCGGCCCAATAGATCAAAGAGGCAGAATTCAATATCGCGGAGGTTTGCTATGTAATGGCCCATGAGCCAAGAATGCTACTGGCCAGTAACTTACGCAAGATGAGCACGCCCTCGGTGTAAGGTCTCTAACTATGTTGCTTAGCGATCGGGATATCGCCGCCGAAATCAAGGCCGGCCGGGTTCAAGTCGAGCCCTTCGAATCAAAGATGATCCAACCCTCCAGCGTCGATGTACGGCTAGACCGTTTCTTCCGGGTCTTTGAGAATCATAAGTACGAGGTAATCGATCCTTCGGTCGAGCAATCAGAGCTGACCCGCGAGGTGGCTGTAGCACCAGATGATTTCTTTATCCTGCACCCCGGAGAGTTTGTTCTCGCCTCCACCTATGAAGTAATCACTTTGCCAGATGACATCGCAGGACGACTCGAGGGCAAATCCTCACTCGGACGTCTCGGATTACTTACCCACTCCACCGCAGGGTTTATCGATCCAGGTTTTAGCGGTCACATAACTTTAGAGCTATCTAATGTGGCAAACCTTCCGGTCAAGTTATATCCCGGAATGAAAATCGGTCAGCTCTGTCTCATCAAACTCTCATCTGCGGCCGAGCATCCTTACGGCTCTGCGGTCTATGGTTCTCGTTACCAAGGACAGCGCGGACCAACCCCAAGCAAATCTTGGCTAAACTTTCATAAAACACAGATTCAGTAGTTAGGCCAAAATGGATATCTCATTACTCATCATCATCGCAGTTGGTTTGTTTATTGTCTTTGGCATTTTGCAGTACAACAAACTCGTTAGATTAAACATCCGGGTTGATGAAGCCTTCGCTCAAATTGAGGTCCAACTAAAGCGTCGTGCTGATTTAATTCCTAATCTAGTAGAAACCGTCAAGGGTTACGCCTCCCATGAAAAAGAGGCGCTAGAAAAAGTTGTGCAGGCCCGCGCCGCATCCACCACCGCATCAACTCTGCCAGCGGTTGCTGCCGCAGATGGTGCGCTTACCAATGCGCTACGTGGATTGCTTGCGGTTGCTGAGGCGTATCCAGATTTGAAGGCCTCCACCAACTTCCTACAACTACAAGAAGAGTTATCGACCACAGAAAACAAAGTCTCCTTTGCCCGCCAGTTTTACAATGACAATGTTCGCAATCTAAATACCGCGGTAAAAACCATCCCCACCAGCTTTTTCGTGGGTTTTGCAAAGGTAGGCGAGCGGGAGTTTTACGAGGTTGAGGATCCAACAATCCGCAACGCTCCCAATGTTAAGTTTTAAATAAAAACAATGTCAGATTTTCGCGCGATGGAATCCGCCAACAAGCGGAAAACCTTTTTGCTTCTCTTCTTCATGGGTGTATTGGTTTGGTCAGTTGCCTATGTTGCAATCTCCGCATTTGGTGGCACCGGCGCTGGCGTTATCCCACTCGCGGTTCTAATTACTTTGATCTCAGTTTGGGGCTCTTACTTTGCCTCTGACAAATTAGTTTTGAAGATGACCCGCGCCCAATTAATCACTGAAGCGGACAACCCCAATCTTTTCAATGTTGTACATGAAGTGGTAATCGCATCTGGTCTACCAATGCCAAAGGTAGCGATCGTTAATGATCCCGCCCCAAACGCATTTGCTACTGGCAGAGATCCAGAGCACGCGCTAATCGCTTTCACCACCGGACTGCTTGATTCAATGGATCGCGATGAGCTTCAAGGTGTCACCGCACATGAGATGGCACATGTCGCTAACCGTGACACTTTAGTTTCTGCAGTTGCTGCAACTACCGCAGGTGTTATCGCACTTATCTCTGACATCTTGATGCGCATGCTTTGGTTTGGTGGCGCACGCAACCGCGACCATCACGGCAATCAAATGCCGGTTTTTCTCGCCATCATTCCTTTAATACTCGCTCCAATTGCCGCGACATTGTTGAAAGCAGCGGTATCAAGAAGAAGAGAATCTCTGGCTGATGCCACCGCGGTTTCCTTTACCCGCAACCCTGCAGGACTTAGATCCGCACTTGAGGTTTTAGCCCGTGACACAACTGTTGTGCAAGCAAGATCAAATGCTGTGGCACATCTTTATATTGAATCTCCTCTAGATGCATCAGCCGCATCAAAGTTATTTGCTACCCATCCGCCGATTCAAGAGCGCATTGCAGCGCTGCGCGCCATGGAAGCCAACCCAAACAGCTAGATAACCTGATTAATTAACTGCTCCACATTGGCATCAATCTCAGCAGTTCCATCTAGCACCAACTCTGCATCAGTGGGTGGTTCATACTCCTGACCAACACCGGTGAGATTAGGTAATGAGCCCTCTTTGGCTTTCTTATACAAACCTTTTGGATCGCGCTCTGCGCAAACCTCGGCTGGAGTCTTCACCCAAACCTCAACAAACTCGCCACCTTCAAAGATCTCACGGGCATGATCGCGATCTTGTTTGAATGGACTTACTAGCGCCACAATTACTACCAAACCAGCATCCACCATCAACTTGGATACCTCGGCCACGCGGCGCACATTTTCTGCCCGGTCCTCTTTAGTAAAGCCTAAATCTTTATTCAATCCCAAACGTAGATTGTCTCCATCAAGAATGTAACTATGGATTCCTGCTGCAAATAATTTCTTCTCTAGAGCATTCGCAATGGTTGACTTACCAGAACCAGATAGACCAGTTAGCCAAATTACCTTTGCGCGTTGCCCTTTCTGCTGAGCCCGCACAGCTTTATTAATCTCATAATCATGTTTGGTGATATTGGTAGCGCGGCGCAGTGCATGCACAACCATTCCCGCACCAACAGTATTTAGCGTTACCCGATCTACTAATACAAAGTTGCCAGAGTTACGGTTTTCTGAATACTTAGTTAAGGGCACCGGCGCATCGGTGGCGATCTCCACCAAACCAATCTCATTCATCGCCAAAGTACGGGCTGATTCATGCTCACCATTGTGAATATCAAGACGATGCCTGATTGTTGTAATGGTCGCTGGCACAACAGAGGAGCCATTTACCAAGTAATAAGAGCGGGAGTGAATCAACTCTTCTTCACCCAACCAAACCATATGTGCACTAAAACGATCCGCCGGTACTGTGAAATCACCAGCCTTTTCAATGAAGTCTCCACGGGTAGCATCAACATCTGGTTCTAAGACCATAGTGACCGCTTTGCCGGTATTGGCCTTATCAATATCGCCATCAAAGGTAGCCAATCGAGAGATCTTTGCTTTGCGCTGACTTGGTAAAACAATTACCTCATCACCCAAAGCAAACTCACCTTGGCTGACGGTGCCGGAAAGGCCGCGGAAGTTTTCAGCTCGGGAGATTAACTGCACACCCATTCGGGAATGCCCTGAAGTATTGGGCTTTTCCCGCCAATTTTGTATCTCTTCTAACAATGAGCCGCCGGCATACCAAGGAATGCGATCGCCCTTATAAACCACATTGTCACCTTCAAGGGCGCTAACTGGAATGTAGGTAATCGCATCAATTCCCAAACGCTCTACAGTCGGCTGCAAATCTTTGATTAATTGTTCATAAACCTGTTGATCAAAGTTCATGGCATCTAATTTATTAATGACCACCATAATCTTTTCTACGCCCATCAAAGAACAAATGGTTAAGTGACGCAAAGTCTGTGGACGAATTCCTCGAGTGGCATCAACCAAAACCAATGCAATGTCGGCACGCGACGCAGCCACCGCCATGTTGCGGGTGTACTGCTCATGTCCTGGGGCATCGGCAATAATCAATCTACGGTTATCAAGCAATGACATTGATCGATATGCGACATCAATCGTGATTCCTTGTTCGCGCTCCGCCTCTAAACCATCGGTCAATAAAGAAAAATCAATTTCACCTGCAGGAATTATCGAGCCTGCACGACGCACTGAGCGCGCAGATGAAACCGTGTCATGTGGAACCGAATCAGTTTCTACTAAGAGCCGCCCAATTAAGGTGCTTTTGCCATCATCAACGCTGCCACAGGTAAGAAGTCGAATTATCGGACGGGCCTGCATTAGAAGTACCCCTCCTTCTTTTTCTTCTCCATGGAATCCTCTTTATCGCCATCAATCAAGCGAGTTGCTCTTTCGCTTAACTTGACCTGCATAACCTCTTCCACAACCTCTTCCAATGTCTTCGCATCTGAT
>VERG01000012.1 GCA_018882885.1 Candidatus Nanopelagicaceae bacterium
CGCATAGTTGATACTTACGGCAGGACTTTTACTGCCCCACCCCTTAAGCCTGTGCCCAGTAACTCGCTCCAAGGCACGGCCATAGTTTCGTTGGTTACGAACGGGCAGTAGCCAAGGTGATCAGGAGAGTGACAAAAATTGTCAATCGTGAGTTCTTCATCTTTAAGACCTGACACTCATACTTCCCATTACAGCAGGAAGTGAATAACCAAGGTGTCTGCCACGAATCCCGCAAACATATACTCCTTGATCGTTGGGTGCACAAACAATTCGTTTATCTCTTCTCTCAATACAATCGCTTAGTATTGCCATGGTTGTGCGGAGATAATTCGAATCAAGAATGTTCAGTCCTGAATTAGACCGTTTAGCGTTCTTTTTTATACAACTCTCCATAATTTGCAAGACCTGCTTGTTTGTAATCTTTGAATTTGCGGAGGCACTTACGATTAACGATGAAGATGTTAGAGCAAGAAGAAGAATTACCACTGAGGATACAGTCCTGAATCTCACTTTCTGAGTATGACAGGGAATTTGCGGTTTTGGCAGACCTGGTTAGTCATAAACCTGACCCAAATCCTGAAGAGTCAAGGCCCTTCACTTTCGGTCTAAAGGAAGCCTTGAGCGCATTGTTCGGACGCTTACTTTCTAGATATCTGAACACACCTTTGCCGTAACGTTCTAAGCCTAGGAAAACATACTTTGATCGGCGCCCAGGCGTACACTCTGAGTCATGAGGAAACTGTGCATAGCAATATTAGTGCTGGCAGGACTTTTGTCACCAGCACATGCAGATTCGCCAACGGTTGCGATCATTGATGTTGGATTTAATACTTCCTCGTTTGCTAACAATGTTGTACATGAGGTTTGCATCGTTTCTGTTGCGTTATGTCCAAATGGAAAACGACAACAAGAGGGAAATGGAGCAGCCACAGTCTCTGCTAATTCGTTACCAGCATTTGCTCACGGCACCAATATGTTGTCTGTTCTGACTTCTGTTAACCCTGATGCCAAGGTTGTATTGATTCGTATTCTTGGGTTGAATACAAACGGCAGAGCAGGTGGATACACAATTGACGATGTAACAACCGCACTAAGGTGGGTTGTAAACAATTACTCAAGACTTAACATTAAGGCTGTAAGCATCTCTCAAGGGCGTGTAAATGGCGCTTGCAGAGCGACCCATGAATTAGTAAATAGCGTAAAAACACTGACTGCAGCAAATGTTGCAGTGATTGCATCTACTGGAAATGAAAAGAACAGAAACAATATGGCAGTTCCTGCCTGTATTGACGAGGTCATTTCTGTTGGAGCAACAGACAATCCAGAAGTTAGCAACACTGGCAAGGGATGGGATGTTTCTGCAACGCCAACCATTGCTCTATACAGCAATGGAAATTCATCCACAGATTTCTACACAAATGGACGTTTCTTCTATACGGCAATGGATGGAACTCGCCAATTCTCGGTTGGTACATCAAATGCAACTGCTGCATTTGCTGGAATGTGGATGAAGAATCTACGACCAACAATCACAGAGACTCATGCATTCTTCTCTTCACTATCAACCAATGCAACGAATCCATGGTTGACTGGAAAGTATGTCTTAATTCCCTAAGGTGAGGTCGGCATTCCAAAGGCAAGATTTAGGGCAATATTTCAAGGGCGAATGTGTCAAATTGACCCTTGAGATGCGTGTTTATTTTAAGGAGTTGGCCAAAACTAAACGTATGGGTTGAATCAGATTTCCAGCCAATTTACAAGAAGAAGCCAAATAACGGTCCTATCAATTGCTTGATATGTAAATAAGCATGGTCTAGTCTAAAAAGATGAACATAGGAACTGATGTCAAAAGAACTTTCTTTTCGGTAGTCACCACAGTCAGTCTAACTTGGACATGTGCATGTAGTGCACCCACAACAAGTTCTAACTCGTCAGTCGAGGAGCAAGGTCAATCCGTAACTACACAAATTGAGAATCAGGTTATCGTGCCCGTAGCCGAGACTGAACGATTCATAGAAAGGGATCTCCTAAATAAGGTTGGAGTCATGACAAAAGTAACTTGCCCCAACAAAATGGAGGGTCAGGTAGGAGACTTTTTCGCTTGTTTGGTTGAGAATCTCAGTAATCCCAATGATTCTTCATACGCTGATGTCCAAATAATGAATGATTTGGGTGAAATTAGTTATCTTGTTCGGTGAATGTGAAGATAATTTCTAGATAAAGTTTTAGGAGGTAAAGCGGATGAGACTTTCAAGGAACGGAATAGTCTTTCTGGGGGTATTCCTATTTGCGCTCAATTTGGTTGCTCTCCCAATAGGTCACGCAAAGACTCCAAAAAAGTGCGGCAAGGAGTCTTCAAGCGTAAGAGTCCCTTCTAAGGTTTTATGCAGTGATGGTTCGCCCAATTCAGACGTATTTTTGTTAGTTCGAAGAGATATGGAACGAACCACCAGTTTGAAAAAAGGTGCTACTGCAACTCAGATCCGCCGAGCAATATGTACCGATGCAGGTAACTCAACAGGGCCTCAAGTAGATGCTGCGGTCCAGTACATGTTCGCGTGGCATGAGTGGAGAGTAGGCGGACTTTCTTACAGATCAATAATGGATGCCTACTATTCAGGCGACTGGGACTCTTTTTGCCTAGGAGGATCACAACAATCAAATTCGACAACTGAGGGTAAGTTATCGAACGCCACTGGTGAGTCATGGAGTAGATGGTTAAATGGACCATCGGATCTTTTCCCCGTCACTTATACGATCGGCAGACTTCGTTGGTATATGAATGCCAACAGGGATTGCCAAGCAATTGAGTTTGAGCAGAAGGCAGATGCAAAAAGAGCAGCAGCCGCTTACGGCGCCTATTACGCCTACGGAAGCATCCAAGTTCTTTACGTTACTTCATTGAACCTGGTTGTCTTCGACAACTCCTTTGGCAATTCCTGCTCTAAAGGTATTAAGTCGAAGTATGGCGGTTCCTATTATTAGAGTTTAGTCCCCATTTAGAGCCCCTAAGACAAGATATTAAAAAGAACTTAATCGCGGTTCATAGTCTCGTGAGAGATAAGTCGGGGTGCAACCGTTGGATGCAACACTCCTGAACTGACCCGAACTAACCTGGAGTCTCGAAGCATGGATCCTAGGTAAACTAAGCGGGCCTGAACAGGCACGAACAAAGACGAAGACAAGTTAATAGTGTGCCCTCGAACTCGTAAAGCGAAGGTCGCGGGTTCGATTCCCGCGGGCGGCTCTCACACTTCAAGGTTTTCGCTAACCTTGCACAATGGAGAGTTCAAGTAAATACCGCGTCGGCTTAATCGGTGCGGGAATTATGGGCGAGGCTTTACTCGCGGCGCTTATTAAAGCCGGATTCTCTTCAAGTGAAATCACCATCTCTGATAAGCGAAATGACAGACTGGAAGAGCTGAAGTCCAAATATGGATGTGCGGTCACTTCGACTGAAGTTTCAGTTCCTGACTCTCATAACCTTTTACTAGTTGTTAAACCACAGGACATGGATGCCTTGCTGGAAAAAGTCGGGAAAAGCATTTCTCGCAACCAGCGGGTCATATCTTTTGCAGCCGGTAAGAAAACTTCAGGAATTGAAAAGTATTTGAATGAAGGAGTTCCAGTACTCCGAGTTATGCCAAATACCCCTATGTCTGTTGGAGTCGGCGCTTCTGCAATCTCTAAGGGTCTGTATGCGACGGATGATGATGTGAAGGCAGTAGAGGAATTGCTAAAGGCCTCTGGAAAAACCATTGTGGTTGATGAGTCATTACAGGATGCGGTAACCGCTACAAGTGGATCGGGGCCAGCATATTTTTTTAGATTTGTGGAAGCGATGATTGCTGGAGCGCAAGATTTAGGACTTAATGAGTCAGATGCCCGAACATTGGTCATTCAGACTATTACTGGTGCGGCAGCTATGTTGAATCAAGAGGGCGCCGATCCTGGCGTATTGCGCCAAAATGTTACGAGTCCGAATGGGACTACTTTTGCTGCTTTGCAAGTTTTTGAGAGTGGGGATTTAGAAGGTTTGATAAAGCGGGCGATGAAGGCAGCCCGGGATAGATCGCAGGAACTTTCCTAAAGTTCGGCTAGCCTTAGCCAACATCAAAAGGAGTTGAGAGCATGGGTTCAGTAGTCAAAAAGCGTCGCAAGCGCATGGCTAAGAAGAAGCATAAGAAGCTTCTAAAGAAGACTCGTATTCAGCGTAGAAACAAGAAGTAATTCAAAGCTTTACTAGCACTAGCTTCTTGTTTATTGAGGTAACCGCATAGCGAACCTTATTAATAGTTAAAGTGGCGCTTTCTCTGACACCGTCAAGGAGAGCGCCACTTACTAATTTGGCAGATGCGGCAGAGTTACCTAAGGAACAAAGCCGCTTTTCGCATCCAAAGAGAAGGCCTTTGTTATCGATAACAATTGGTGAGCCTGGAGTTCCAAACTCCTCTACTTTGGCGCTGTTGGGTAGGTAATCTTCATCGAGAATTGAAAACCTAATTTGATCTGGGTTTGGTAATCGATTTCCAGAAGCGCTCAACCAAGCAGCCGCAACTTTGTCTCCAGATTTCGCAAGCATGACATCGTAGCCGGCGACAGCTACACCATTGTCTGGGCCATCAAGGGTTTGGTACTTCCAATCCTCTGGGTAGATGGTGTTGCGTTGTGCAACCCTTACCTCACCTTGGGTTGCGTAATCTGATGAGGAGAGAGTTAAGACTGAATCGTAAATCAGGTAAACAGTTCTGCCACTTGCAACCGCGCTAAGTGAAAAGCCAACGTCACCTGTGGTGCGATCATCGGCTTGGCTATCGCCGTCTACGATTTCGTAAACCCAACCATTCTTAGTCAGCACCGCACCAAGGAGAATTCCTTGTGATTCATCACGGTAGAAAACCTGTAAACCTGAAGGGGTAACGGCGCAGGCATTAGAGACTGCAACATCGCTGGCGGTTTTTCTTCGTAGCAACTCTTTATAGCTTTGGATGTTTTCACCATTGCCATCAACGGTTTCGTATTTCCACTTCTTTCCATCGTAAGTGGCGTGACGTAGATCCTTGTCATCTTTATTGGTGTAGAAGATGTGTAGATTTTCGGTGGTTTTGGTCTTAGTTACACAGAGTGAAACTGGGCCGTTCAAGTTTTTATTTGATTTGCTATCAACGGTGGTTATGTTCCAGGTGTTTCTATTTAACGTGGCCAGCTTTAGTTTTCCGGTAGTGGCATCGGAGTAGGTAATAACTGTGTTGTTTTTATAGGTGCCGGTGGCGAGGTACTTTGCATTAGCTTTGGGGTCGATGATCTTTGTAGTGGAGCTGGATTGCAGAGTGACCTCATTACTGGTTACCGGATCTGATTTACCGTTGCTGTTTTCTGCAGTGACCGTGAATGAGTAGGCGGTGCCATTTTTGAGACCTGTTATGCGGGCGGGGCTTGTGGTGTAGGTGCGGGTTTCTCCGGATGGATTGATGGTGATTTTGTAGCCGGTGATGCGATCAATGCGGCGGCAGCTCGGGGAATCAAAGGTAACAAGGGCGTATTTATCTCCTACTAAAGCTTTCACATTCACCGGTTTTGCTGGGATGGATTGAGCCTTGGTGGCTGGTGGCTTTTGCAACATGTCATCCAGCATGGCAAGTGCGATTGGACCAGGAGATCTAAAGACTTCGCCGGCATCTAGTACTGGGGTCATTACCGAATCGGCGCTGGTTGATTTGTAGGTGGTTTCATCAAGGTGGGTAATTGATGAACCCTCTTCATAGGTTTTTGGTGAGTAGAGCTTTGGTTTGTTGCCGTTGTTGGCCTTGATGCCAAGCGGTCCACTCCAAAGTAGTGGAGAGGTCATAGCTTTGCCGAGCTCTATTGAACGGGCACAGAAATCAGTGAATCGCCGGCCATCTGATAGCTCTACATACGCATCAAATGGAGTTGGCTGAATTATGTAACCGGTTCCAAAGAATGGATCGTATTCAGCGTTAGAGAGAAAGCCGAGTCCGTGCCCAATTTCATGCAAGACAGTGCTGGAAAGATCATAAGAAAACTTTCCTGGTTTTCCATCTAAATCCAAATGCCAAAGGGCGTTGGAATTGAATCGCAGAATTATGTCCGGTTTAGTTGGCGCCAAATCTTTTTTTGCCAATTTGTTGGCTAATGCGGATGGGTACCAAAGATCTGCATCTGGTGCGCCATCAAAGGCGTTGAAGTAATCACCAGGACGTGCAGAGCCAAGCACACCATTTAATGTGGAGGGTTCCCAGTGTGCTTCAACCTCTACCGGGATTGTGGATTCAAAGTGTGAGGCCCAGATATCGACCGCGTATTGAAATGCGGGACGGGCTTCACTTGGTACATCGGTGAAATCAATATTCCATTTTGATTTAGCGGGACCGATTTCTAGGTTTTGATTATTTGGTGCGGTGGTGAGATTTGCGGTTTTGCCGGAGCCGTAGATGTAGCCCCATTTAGTTGCAGCAATAGTGTTGAAGGAAAGTGCGGGTGCTGATGCAGGGGTAAGAAGAGAAAGTGTGAGCGAAAGGACCACAAGGATGGTTCTTAAGCTGCGTTTTTGCATCATAAGCACAAATGCTAGTGGTCTGAGAGGATTGGGGATTATGGACTCAGGAAACTTTAGGGATGCATACCTGCGTGCACAGCGTGAGAAACCCGCGCTGGGATTTAGTACTGGTGCACGTCTTGAGCCCACATTGGATGAGGCCCGTGCTGAATTGGCTGCGGCGGTAAGTAGGGTGATTCATAATCTCTTTGCTGATCGATATGGACCATTGGTGGGCACAATTACTGAGCCGACAGTGAATGAGTTCTTAAAGGGTTTTGAAGCGAATCTAAAGCGGGCAAAAGGTGATGTGACATTGGTAGCGCAGGAGTTGTTGGATCGTGCAATGCCGCCTAGATCTAGGCGCCGGAGGTAATTACTTTTTTGCCGCTTTTGTAGCTGGATGAATTACAAATAGTGGAAGGTTTTTGGTTTTTCTATTTTTGAGTGCGTTCATTCGATCATCGCACAGCTTTGCCAATTGGTCGTAAGCCTTTTGATTCATCATTGCAATTAACTCTTGTTTGTTAGAGATGTATACGGGCTGTGCACCATTGTGGGCCTCAGAGTTTGAGGAGCAGTACCAATCCATATCAGCACCGCCCTCCCCCCAGGCTTCACGGGTGTACTCGCCGATAACGGTGACTTGGTAGGTGGAGTCACCGATCTCGCGTTTTTCCCAGGAGCGGCGCATCGGTAGCTGCCAGCAGATATCTGGTTTGGTTTCGATGAAGTGTTTGTTCTCTTTTACTGCGAGGTGGTGAAGTGCGCAACCAAAGTATTGTTTATCGAAATCCTTTTGATTAAAGAAGATACAGGTGTTATTCACTTTTTTGGTTTTGCGATCTTTATCTAGTCCAAGTTCGGTGATCGTAAACTTTTTGCCTTGGTGTGCAATGTGGTAGTTCTGCCACATATCTTTAGTGAGTTTCTTGGCGGCCTTGGTAACGCGAGCCTCATCCTCTTTGGAGTAGTAATAGGCACCATCGCTGCAGCAGCCGTTGTCTGGCATCTCTTTATCAATACCTTGGCAGCCATTTCCAAATATGCAGTTCCAGTAGGAGGTAAGCCAGGTTAAATCGCATTTGAAAATAACTTTAGAATCAGTGGGGTCGGCAAACTCCACCCATTCGCGCGGGAAAGTGGTCGCGATCTCTGACATAAGAGGCAAAGCCTACGGGTAGCCTTGTCATATGGCTAATTCCTTGAGCTTGGTAAGGATTTACTCTAGAAAAAACTGTCATTTATGTGAGGTGGCAAAAGAGGTTGTGGAGTCAGCCAAGAGTGAAGTGGATTTTGATTTAGAGGTTGTTTTTATTGATGGAGATGCAGAGTTAGAAAAGCTTTACGGTGAAGAGGTGCCAGTCACCATGATTAATGGCCAGCGCCATGATTACTTTAGAGTGGATCGGGCGAGATTTATCGCGGCAGTACTTCATCCGCATCAATAATGCGGTAGGAGTAGCCCTGTTCAGCTAAGAAGCGCTGACGGTTTTGGGCAAAATCCTGATCGATAGTGTCACGGGCAACGACAGAGTAAAACCGTGCGCCGCGGCCATCAGCTTTTGGTCTTAACACTCGGCCCAATCTTTGGGCCTCTTCTTGTCTTGAGCCAAAAGTGCCGGAGACTTGGATTGCGATAGAGGCTTCTGGTAAATCGATTGAGAAGTTGGCGACTTTAGAAACTACTAAACATTTAACCTCGCCGGAACGAAACTTGGCGAACAACTCTTCACGTTCTTTGATTGGGGTGTCACCTTTAACAATGGGAACACCGAGATCTGCTGCAATCTCATCGATTTGAGAGATGTATTGACCGATAATTAGAGTTTGATCTTCGGCATGTTGTTTGGCTAGGGCAAGGACAACATTCTTTTTTGTCGCTGTGGTGGCGCAGGCGCGGTACTTTTCTTCTTGTTCTGCGGTGGCGTAGGTGAGACGTTCGTGATCGGTAAGAGTTACCCGGACTTCAACACAATCAGCTGGTGCGATGTAACCCTGAGCCTCAATCTCTTTCCAAGGAACATCAAAACGTTTTGGACCGATGAGGGAGAAGACCTCACCCTCCATGCCATCTTCGCGCACCAGGGTTGCGGTTAGGCCTAGGCGGCGGCGGGATTGAATATCAGCGGTAAATCTAAAGATCGGCGCAGGTAATAGATGTACCTCGTCATAAATGATCAGGCCCCAGTCATGGGAATCAAATAGATCTAAGTGGGCGTACACGCCTTTTTTGCGGGTGGTCATCACCTGGTAGGTCGCGATAGTAACTGGGCGAATTTCTTTTTTGGATCCGGAGTATTCACCGATCTCATCTTCATTAAGTGAGGTGCGCTTTAGTAATTCGTCTCGCCATTGGCGTGCGGCAACGGTGTTGGTGACGAGGATAAGAGTTGTGGCCCCGGCATGTGCCATTGCGGCCGCACCCACCATAGTTTTTCCAGCACCACATGGAAGTACAACAACACCAGAACCGCCATGCCAGAAACCTTCGGCAGCCAGTTTTTGGTATTCGCGAAGTTTCCAACCATCTTCATTTAACGCAATCGCGTGTGCTTGACCATCAACATAACCGGCGAAATCTTCGGCGGGCCAACCAAGTCTTAGGAGTGCTTGCTTTAAGTGACCGCGTTGGCTGGGATGCACGGTGACGGTTTCATCATCAACCTTTGCGCCAAGTAGAGGTGCAACTTTTTTGGCACGCATAACTTCGGCAAGGACAGCTTGATCGGTCGAGATGAGAATAAGTCCGTGAACTGGATGAGACTCCAAACGCAGACGACCGTAGCGGCCCATGGTTTCTGCAATATCAAGTAGTAGTGCATGTGGAACTGCGTACCGCGAGTATTTAAGAAGGGTGTCGATTACTTGTTCGGCATCATGACCGGCAGCACGTGCGTTCCATAAACCAAGTGAGGTTAAGCGATAGGTGTGGATGTGCTCGGGCGATTTTTCTAATTCAGCAAATGGTGCGATGGCGCGACGACAATCGGTGGAGAGTGGATGATCAATATCTAGTAAAAGTGTTTTATCACTTTGAACAATTAATGGTCCGTCACTCATGCCAGTATCTCTTTTGCTAGGGCGGCCAAAAGCGCTGATCTAGGCTCTAAATACGAGGCCAATATGTGCTCGTGGGTGGCGTGGGCGCCATTTCCTACAGCTCCTAGGCCATCTAGGACCTGGGTGTGAATCCCTGCGAAGTTGCCATCGCTGGCGCCACCGACACTGGCCGAACCAAGTGGGGCTTGGCCGAGTTGTTTGGCGACCGCTTCACATTTTTCATAAAGCGCAGTTGTTGCGGAGGTTTCAAGTGGTGGACGGTTGATGCCGCCAGTTACTTCAATTTTTGCTTCGGGATGAATTGGTTTTAGAGTTTTGATGGCCTCTTGCACTCTTTGCATCTCAGAGAGTTTGAAGGAGCGGCAATCGATATCAAGTGAGGCAAGTGCGGGAACGGTGTTGGTGGTGGTGCCTGAGTTCATTACTGTGGGTACAACAGTTGTGCCATGTTCATTATTTCCAAGAGTCATCAAAGTGTTGACAATCGCGGCAATCTCAACGGTGGCGTTGATGCCTTTCTCAGGTTCGAGACCAGCATGAGCGGCGCGACCATGAATTGTAATTTTGTACATTGATGTGCCTTTACGGCCGATTTTTACTTTGCCATCAATGGCGGACTCTAAAACTAAAACCGCTTTAGCTTGTTTGCTGACATTTTCAATTAGTTCGCGTGAGGTTGCAGAGCCGGTCTCTTCATCGGTGGTTGCGATAAGTGCAACTTTGTTTAGATCAAGATCCTTTGTGGCATAAAGCGCTTGGATGAATCCAGCCTTCATGTCGTAGATGCCAGGGCCGCGAACAACATCGCCTTCGACCTGCCACAGTGGTGTGAATGAACCGGTGGGCCAAACCGTGTCTAGGTGAGCAAGAAATACAACTTGTGGGTTCTTGCTGCCGAGCCAATAAACCGGACGACCTTTTTCATCAAATACTTCAGCTTTAGTGCCAAGTAAGCGCTGTGTAATTTCATTAGCAACTTCGACAACTTTGCGACAGGCGGCTAAATCATCGGTTGGGCTCTCGGTGGTAACGAGCGTCTTTAAGTCATCCAACATATTTGCGCTCATGGGGTAAGTCTGCCGTAATCAGTAATCATGCGGTGGTGACCCCGGTAATGCGGGCTATTTTGAAGGGGGTCACGGCGTTGGTGGCATGGTCCTTGGCGACCAGGGTGCCAAGGGAGATAGAGAGCGGATCGATTATGCGCAGCGATACCCCACCATTTGAGTCTGCGTAACCAATACGAAGCGTTACACCTTTACCAAGGTACTCATTTAATAAATCTAAAGTTTCATTAGCGGTGGTGCGGGGAATTTCACCAACCGGTTTTTTCTTTGCAGCGCGTTCGCCGGTGCGTAATGTGCGAAGTGCGGCATCGAGCATTTTTTGCGAGGGCTTTGCGATTTCACCAATAATGCGTGGTGGCTTTGGGCGGGATTTAGAACGTTTTTGAATGGGGAGATTTACTACAGTGCCTTTAGCATTTTCAGCGGAGGGAAAGTATCCAGCGCGACGCAGCTCATCAAGTGTTTCATCACTTTCGGTATCAGAGATCAAAACCTGTGGTGCGATTTGTCGGAAAGATAGATGCTCCAGCTTTTTGTCATTAAGAATTGATGTGACCATAGCCGGGTCATCACAACGAATGTAGGTATTGGCGTAACCAATTCGCAGCTTGCCATGTTTCTTTGCAACATCGGCGATTAAATACTCCAGAGGTTGTGGAATTGGAGTCTTGGAGGTTTTTGATAAGAAGGTTTTGATTTCATCGGCGCTATGACCATGATCAAGTCCGCGTCTAATTGATGGTTCACTAAAACGATAGACGGTGGCACCACCACGGCTTTCAATATCAGCAAAGGTGGAGAGCATCCGCGCAATTTCTATTGTGAGTGGTCCTGGTGCAATCGCGGTGTTGTCGGCCTGCACCAAGATGTGATCAACTGGTTTGGGAAGTGCGGAGTTAATGCCTAGAGAATCTTCATCTTTAATGAACTTGGCGCCGTAAATAGAGAGCGCATTGCCACCGGTGATACCGAGCCACTCTGCTTCACGTAATGTCCACTCAACTAACTCTGCGGTGATGGAGATGCCGCGGCGGTGTGGATAGCGCCAGAGAATGGCTTTTTGCGCGCTCTTTACGGTGGGGGCGATGCCTGGATTGGCCAGCAATAAATCAAGAACAAGTCCTCGGATTAAAGCCGCATTAGAGCGATCAAGTTCGGTGCTGAGTGCGGTGATGTTGCGGGATTCGCTGCGCCCAATTAATCCTGCGACTCGGGAGGTTACCTTCCAAAGCTCGATGAGTTCGCGCCATTGCTCTTCCGGCTCTTTGTTCTGCCAGAGATCAAAGTTGGTAGAGGGCAGGATGCGACCATCTGCTTCGACACATAACAATCCGCCAAGGTAGGCGAGCTCTGCAATAAATGCGGTGCAGCTTTCCTCTACTCCTAAATGTTCACTAGCTTTCTTTAAATCTCTTACGCCTAGACCGCCTGATTGCAAAGCATTTGGGGTTTCTTCAGACCAGAAGTTCATTAACTCCTCTACCCAACGCAAAGTGTTGGAGATCGCGGCAAGTGCGGCGCGTTCGATGGCTGCACTTTTAACTTCCGGGCCTTCAAGTGGTGGCTCGGTGATTTGTAACTCTTGATGAACTTTATTGCCGCGCAAAAAGATACCAACTTCACGAGGAAGTGCAACGGTTGAGGTATCAATTGGAATTAAAAGATTGTTCGAGAGCAGCCATTCGATCGGCGTACCTTTTTTGCGAATATCACCAACTTGACCACGAGGTGGTCCCCAAATTAATTTATTCAAAACCGCTTGGGCAGCTTCTGGTGCTTTTTTAATTACCTTTAAATCAATCGGTGTTGCTGATTGTGGACCAAGACCTGCGGGTTCATTGCCTAACAAATCTCGAACCGCGCGGGGCATGCGATATCCAGAGCCATCACGGTAGATAAGTGCGATTTTATGAAGGTGTTTAACCACTAACTCTGCAGCAGAATCACTAAGTGCGACAACCTCTTTTGCGGTAAAGGGATCAGATAGTGCCGCACAGACTTCAAGCACTTGAAACTGCCATTGATTAAGGGTTTCTAAGGCGCGCAGCAAACTTGGCGCAGAGGTGGCGCGGGTAGAAAGTGCGGTCATGTCAGCGGGAACCGGGGTAATTAAATCCGGGCGGGCGGAAAAGAGCAGCGCTAAATCCTCATCGCTGCGTTCACGCAGCTCGCCGGCAAATGAGGGAAAGGCATCAGACATAACTGGCCTACATTACTTGGGTTTTGTAGCGGTTGACTAATTAACTTTTGTTGCGGGCGGTGAGATAAACCCAAAAACCGGCGAGGCGACTAACAGTTGGTCCAATTAATCTATTGAGCCAACGTAAACGTCGGAAATCATGTACCGGCCAACCTTGAGAGAATGCCATAATTCGAAGTTTGGCATCTGGGTTTATGGCACGGGGATTTCCTACCGCCGACAACAGCGGCAAATCGTTGTAGGAATCTGAATAGGCATAACAATCTTTTAAATCAATGCCACGCTGTTTTGCTAAATCTGTAATGGCAACCGCTTTTTCTTTACCATGCAAAAGTTTGCCGTTTAAATTTCCAGTGTACTTACCATCTTTAATCTCTGCTTTAGTGCCGATTGCACCGGTAAATCCCAGACGTTCGGCGATTAAATTTGCAAAATCTTCCGGAGATGCGGTCACCAACCAAACCTCATCGCCAGCATCTAGATGTTGTTTGGCAAGTGCGATAGTGCCCAGCCAAATAGCGGGAGAGACAAACTCGTTGTAGATCTCTTCACCAATGATGCGAATCTCTTTAACATCATGACCACCAATAAAATCAGTAGCGGCTTTTTGAAAACGGGAAATAACTTCATCTTTTTCAGTGCCGGTCATGCGAAAACGGATATTGGCTAAAACCCAAGCACCAATATCCCGTTTGGTAAAAAACCCGCGGTTGTACATACCGCGACCGAGAAAATAGAGGGTCGATCCGCGCGTGATGGTGTTATCTACATCAAAGAAAGCGATACGCGGCATGTGAGGACAGTAACGAAATGGCTTTAATACTGCCCGTTAATGGCGGTCCTTTATGCTTGCCCGCATGAGTACCAATGCGGCGATTTCATCAACAGTTCATGTGATGCGCCATGGCGAGGTAGAAAACCCGCACAGCATTCTCTATGGCCGCCAACCTGGTTGGTATTTATCGGAGCGGGGTCAACAAATGGCACAAGCGGTGGCGGATTGGAGCAAAGAGTTATCACTTGGTGCAATTCATGCCTCACCTCTAGAGCGAGCACAACAAACCGCATTACCGATTTCATTGCAGCATGATTTGAAAATTCACACCGATGATCGATTAATTGAAGCGGCAAATATCTTTGAAGGAAAACCATTTGGTGTTGGTGACGGGGTACTGAAACAACCAACCGCATGGCGTCATTTATGGAACCCATGGCGACCATCGTGGGGCGAGCCTTACACCGAACAGGTAGCGCGAATGAAAGCTGCGGTTGAAGCGGCACGTATTGCGGCACAAGGAAAAGATGCATTAGTTGTTTCACATCAATTACCGATTTGGATTCTGCGCTCCTCTGTAGAGGGTCGGCGCTTTTTGCATGATCCGCGCAAACGTCAATGCACTTTGGCATCGGTTACTAGTTTGCATTTTGATGCAACTGGCAAAGTAGTAGGACTCACCTACTCTGAACCTGCTGCACATCTATTGCCACCAAAGAAGAAATGAAGAAACTACTTTTAATTTTGTTGTTGCCTTTAGTAGTGGCCTGTTCAAATGGTGGTGCGATAAGTTCCAACGAGCAGTCCTTTATCGCAGGCAATGGGGTAGCGACCTTTATTCCAAAAGCAGAGCGCAAAGCGGCACCAAAGATTGCGGGGCCTACTTTGGATGGTGGCAGTTTTGTTGCTGCGCCTGGAAAAGTAATTGTGTTAAATGTTTGGGCCTCTTGGTGTTCGCCATGTCGGGCAGAGGCGCCGGCCCTTGAGGAACTTTCTAAGGCACATCCCGAGGTGCAGTTTTTAGGAGTCTTGACCCGTGACAGTTTGGTGGCAGCACGTTCATTTGTAGATCGATTCGGAATTACCTACCCCTCACTTACCGATGATGCGTTATTGCTGAAGTTTCATGGGCAATTAACCCCAAATGCGATTCCAACCACCTTGATTATTGATGCGCAGGGAAATATCGCAGCTCGAATCAGTGGCGAGGTTACCTATACAGCGCTAGATAAATTGATTGAGCGGGTAAGTTCAAATGAATGACTTTCTGGTAGATCAGGTATTTAGCGGCAGCATTTTGGCTGCGGCATTGGTCGCGATGATTGCTGGCCTAATCTCATTTGCCTCACCTTGTGTACTGCCTTTGCTGCCAGGGTATTTAGGTTATGTATCAGGCAGTTTTGCCTCGAGAAGAAAGATGGTTTTAGGTTCGCTGTTGTTTGTATTGGGCTTTGCCTTTCTATTTGTTAGCTATGGCGCGTTGTTTGGTGCTTTAGGTGATGTGATTTTGCAGAACTCCAAAGGGTTAATTCGTCTTTTAGGTGTTCTGACAATCTTCTTTGGTCTGATATTTATGTTTTCAGAGAAGTTTTACCGTTCTTTTAAAGTTCCCTTTGTAGCCTCAACTGGCTTGGTAAGCGCGCCGATTTTGGGATTTATGTTTGGTTTGGGATGGACACCTTGCATTGGGCCAACCCTTGGCGCGGTACAAACTTTGGCATTGATTGAATCAAGTGCCGCTCGTGGAGCGGTTCTCTCCTTCTTTTACTGTTTAGGTCTGGGATTACCTTTTATTATCTTTGCGTTGTTCCTTGATAAATCAGAAAGGCTGCGCCGTTATTTGATGCAACGTGGCAAAGTAATTTCATTTATCGGTGGCGCATTCCTAATAATTATTGGTTTGCTGCAGGTGTTTGGCGTTTGGGAGGATCTGATGGCGGGTCTGCGCGGCACGATTAGTGGATTTATTCCGGTGATTTGATGAGCGCACCTGCCCTGCAAGGTTTTTCCTTTATCCGCTATTTGTGGCGGCAGCTCACCAGCATGCGCACCGCATTGATTTTGCTGCTGCTTCTAGGTCTGGCATCAATCCCTGGCTCCTTGTTTCCGCAGCGCACCCAATCACCATTAAAGGTGCGGGAGTACTTTGAAAATGATCCCACTGGTGCCAAATGGATGGATCGCCTCTATTTATTTGATGTATATGGCTCCCCTTGGTTCTCAGCGGTTTACATTCTGCTCTTCGTTTCATTAATTGGCTGTGTAGTGCCTCGTTCCTGGCATTACTTCAAAGAGATCTTTAAAGCACCGAGCGCAGCGCCATCAAAGCTAGAAAGTATGGATGGATATCAAGTTGTTGATGGAAATCTAAAGCAGGCTGAGACCTGGTTGAAGGCCCATCGTTTCCGTATTGCAAAGCAGGGCAAAAGCATCTCTGCAGAAAAAGGTTACTTACGAGAAACTGGTAATTTGGTTTTTCACCTCTCTTTAATTGTGGTGTTGTTGGGAATTGCAGGCAGCTCGGTGTTTGGTATGCGCGGTGAGGCGATTGTTAATGTCGGCGAGAGATTTCTAAATACTCCGACCAGTTATGACAATCTAACTCCGGGGAGATTTTTCTCAGTGGCTGATCTGCCACCATTTACTATCAAGGTCAACAACTTTGATGCAAAGTATGATGTGCAGACTCGCCAACCTTTGGATTATGAATTGAAGGTTAGTACACAGGATCAGATTGATGGAGAGGTAACAGAGCAGGTCGTAAAAGTTAACTCCCCGCTTACCTTTGGAAGTACCAGGGTTTATTTGCAGGCCAATGGATACTCACCTTTAGTTACGATAAAAGATAAATCTGGTGCCGTTAAATTTGAAGGCCCAGTTCCATTTTTGCCGCAGGATGCCAACCTGACTTCGATTGGTGCGATAAAAGTTCCTGATATGAATCCGCAGATTGGCTTTGTTTCATCTTTCTTACCGACCGCAGCACGTGACAAAGTACGTGGAGGGTTTTCATCATTTCCCGAGCTACTTGATCCCAGACTTTTGTTTTCAGTGTGGCAAGGGGATTTAGGAATGGACTCCGGCGTTCCGCAATCGGTTTATCGCATCAATACCGATGAGATGGAGCGGATTGGTTTGTGGGCGCTAAGAGTTGGAGAGAGTTATGAGTTTGAGGTGGGTTCCATCACATTTAACGGTGTAGTTCCTTGGGTAAATCTGCAGGTGGTTAGAGATCCAGGTAAGCAGTACGCGCTTTTTGGAAGTATTCTCGCCATCATCGGATTGATGGTTTCACTCTTTGTTAGACAACGACGGATCTGGGTACGTGAGGTAAACGGAAAAATCGAAGTCGCAGGTTTGGCGCTAAATAGATTGCCAGGCTTAGAGGATGAAATCACGCGCATGGTGAAGGAGTTGAAATGACAAAGAGCGATTGGGCATATCTTTCAAATGATTTGATTTATGTCGCAGCATTTCTCTTTACCATTTCATTCATCGTATACACCTACGAAACCGCCTTTGCAGTTCGGGCTATCAAAGAAGAGAACAGCAAAACCTTAGATCGCACCAAAACTTTGAAATCCAGCAAGATTGCTACCGGAGTTTTTCTCGCTTCAACGATTGCGCTAGCACTGGGTGTAATCACTCGTGGAATATCCGCAGAGCGAGTGCCTCTAGGAAATATGTATGAGTACTCCATTACCGGTGCATTCACATTTGCGTTGGCTTATTTAGTGGTTGGTTTAAAACACGATCTGCGTTGGTTGGGATTACCAATCTCAATTTTGATTTTGTTAATTCTCGGTACCGCCATTACTTTGCTTTACAGACCAAGCGCTCCACTGGTCCCGGCATTGCAATCTATCTGGTTAGTAATCCATGTTTCTGCTGCGATTCTCTCTGGTGGCGTCTTCTTACTTTCTAACACTGTGGCAGGCACATATCTCTGGCTAGATCGTATGGAGCGCAAAGGTGAGCGCACCCCTTTTGCAAAGCGCCTGCCTTCTCTTGATGCACTTGATTTGCTCTCCTACCGTTTGGTGGCTTTTGTATTTCCACTTTGGACCTTCGCAGTTATTGCAGGCGCGATTTGGGCAGAGGCGGCATGGGGCCGCTATTGGGGTTGGGATCCCAAAGAAACTTGGGCCTTTATTACCTGGATTCTTTACGCGGCCTATTTACATGCTCGTGTGACCGCAGGATGGAAGGGTCGCAAAGCGGCTTGGTTGTGTTTGATAGCAGGCTCTACTTACTTGTTTAACTATGTATATGTAAATGTCTGGGGCACTGGTCGCCATACTTACAGCGGTCTTTAATTCTTAACGCGCAGTTAATCTCAAATTAGGCAGTTCGGGAGCTGGAATCCGCTGTTTTATTTCATCTGCAAAATCAGGAATAGATTGATTATGGAAGTTCCAAAGTTCGCGGGCAGCAACGATCTCTTCATGGGTGCGTCCGATGAAGTTCCACCACATCAAGATCTTTTCACCAAAAGGCTTTCCTCCTAATAAAAGGAAATGTATGTCGCCTTGTGAGTTCACTTCAAAAGTATTTTGACCAACTGGGGTATAAGCCAGCTCTCCAAAGCCAACTTTATGACCATTAATCTCAAGTTCTGGTCCAACATTTAGAACCCCATATTCAAAATCCGAGTTCAAATCTAGATTTACTTTGCCCGCCTTACCTTTAAATTCAGCACCAACTAAATCACTAAATATCTTTGCCGGAGATTTTAAATCTTGGTACTGGCCCACAAATACCTTTGTAGTAATTCCATCTTTACTTGAAGTTGGTAATTGGGAAAAGTGTTCGAACAAAGGTGTGGTTTTTCTGGTTTCATCTGGCAGCGCAATCCAAAGCTGCACACCATGCATGGTGGACTCTGCCTCTAAGGATTGTTCAGAGTGCGCGATTCCACGGCCTGCGGTCATTAGATTCAACTGGGCTGGATTGATCTCCTGATGTGTACCGAGTGAATCGTTGTGCATGATGCGGCCATCAAATAACCAAGTGACAGTCTGCAATCCCACGTGAGGATGTGCGCCTATTGTCATGCCAGTTACCTGCGTAGTTGGGCCATAGTGATCAACAAAGCACCAGGCACCAATCATTCTTAACTGTTTGTGCGGCAGGGTGCGCCTGACATCTACCTCTGTGCGGGTGGTTAGTTTTACGACTCTGGGTTTAAGAACCTCGAAACCAACACATTCATTTTGGGAATCAATCTCATCCTTCTCAATGCGGATACTCATTAGAGATTGAACTTTGCGCGATCTGCTTCTGGTACTAAGTGCAGATATTTCTCAGTGTGTTTTTCAATAAATTTCGAGACAAAGGGACAGTAAGGCGCGACTTGATAATTCTTTGCAAGAGCCTCATTTAGCGCAAATTCAATTAGCGAGCTTCCTAAGCCTTTTCCCCCAAACTTTGGATTAATCTCAGTATGGGGAAAGACAATTGTGTTGCCGCGCATTCGAAACTCAGCAAACCCAGCCAGCTCACCCTCTGTAAAGATTTCATATCGAGAAAGTTCCTGATTGAGCACAACTGAAATAGACATAGTCAGAGTGTATCGAGGGCATAATACCGATGTGAACTCTCAAGTTGTGATCCGCGAGCTTCAACCAAAGGATTGGCAGCGGCTACGCGATTTAAGATTTGCGGCGCTTGCAGAGAGCCCTGAAAACCTCTCAGGAAATCTCGAGGAAGAGAAAAACTTTACAGAAGAAAAATGGCTTGAGATCCTGAACAAAGTCACTTGGGTGGTTGCAACTATTGATGGCAAAGATGTCGGATTGATAAATGTAGAGAATCTAAAAGGTGATTTTGGGGCAACTTGCTGGTTAGGTGGATTGTGGCTAGATCCAAATTACCGCGGACAAGGTGTAGCAAGAGCTATCTTTGATTATTTAGATGCCAATGCAGAGAGAAAAGATTGGCGAGTCCAGGGCCTCGGAGTTATGGAGAACAACCCGGCAATTAAAACTTTTGAGAAATTTGGTTTTGTGAAGATGGGTGAACCACAGGAGAGCCGTGGCAAACCCGGCCATTACTACTATCGAATGATTAAGGCTTTATAGCTTCTTTAGAAAATCAGGATTGTCATCGGGTGGAATGATTTTGCGTTTGCGACGACCACGGCCATTGCCTTTAGGGCGCCCAGCAATAATCCAAGCGATAGAACCGATACCTGGCACAAAAATAATGATTACCAGCCAAGCCCATTTCGGCAGGCTGCGGATTTGTGATTCAGCGGTACGTGAGCAATCGATGATGCTATAAATCATCAAAGCCAAAATGATGATTGTTGCGATTACTGCGTAACGGACCATGTGAGGATTTTAGCGGGCTACCAGCCAGGCCGCTAAAGAAAGCGCAACGGCGTAGATGATTTGAATTCGACCAGTATTGACTAAGAGTTGAATTAAAGCGTGCCCGCTGGCTCCGTTGCTGACTGCGCGAACAGATTTTGCAATCAGCGGGAGTGCAACGAGGCCAAGCAGATAGTAGAAAGAGAAGAATGAGAGAGCGACTGCGATTATTAAAGCGAAGAACATCAGCCACTTGTAGAGATCACGGGTGGATTTATCACCTATAACCACCGCCAGAGTTCTTTTGTTTACTGCCGCATCTTTTTCTAAATCTCGTAAATTGTTTAAGACCAAAATCGCACAGGCAATTGCTCCCATTGCAAATGAGGCCAGGATTACCTCGCGAGAAATTGAATCGACTTGAATAAAGTAAGTGCCGACTGTCGCAACAACTCCGAAGAAAATGAAAACTGAAATCTCACCAAGTGCCATGTAGCCGTAAGGCTTTGGACCACCGGTGTAGGTCCAGGCCGCAACTAAAGCGAGTGCGCCAACAATTAGTAGTAACCAGGAGCTGCGTGCCGAGATATAAATACCGGCAAGTGCTGCGATTCCAAATGAAATGAAAGCAGCTTTCTTAACCGCCTCTGGGGTTGCGGCTCCTGATCCAACTAATCGCATCGGACCAACGCGATTGGTATCGGTGCCTTTCACCCCATCGGAGTAATCATTGGCGTAGTTGACGCCGATCTGTAAACCAAGAGCTACTACTAGAGCCAGAAAAGTATTGAATAAAGAGGCGTTGTAACCGGCAAAAGCGGTGCCTACTAATACTGGTGCAATAGCTGCGGGCAGGGTTTTAGGCCGGGCACCTGCAATCCATTGCTCACGCGTGGTCATTAGCTAACTTCTTTCGATCGGGTTTTCCAATACCTAAGTATGGGATAGCAGCGATTTTATAAAGCTGTTTTGGAGAGGCGTGTGCTCCGAATTTTTCTTTTAACTTACTTTGTAGGAGTGATAGCTCCAAATCTGCGGTAGTAGCGATGCATAGTGTTTCGCCCCATTCTTTATCGGGCTTTGAGAAAGCAACAATCTCAGTGGATTTGAACTCATGTTGTAAGAAGCTTTCGATAGCGCTAATCGATATTTTCTCGCCCCCGGAGATGATTTGATCATCAACTCGACCCAATACCTCTACCTGACCATCAACAATCTGACCTAGATCATTTGTGATAAACCAACCATCTTCGGTCGGTAATTCGCTATCCAAATAACCCAAAGCGATTTGTGGCGCTTTCAAGGCAATTCGACCATCATGGATTGCAACTTGAACACCATCCAGTGTTTGCCCGTCGTAAATCAATCCACCGCAGGTTTCAGTCATACCGTAGGTGGCTATTACATTTATGCCAGCAACAACAGCTTGATGTTTTAACTCTTTATCAAGCGGACCGCCACCTACTAAAACAGCGGTGCAGCCTTTTAAGTGATTAAATAATTTTGTATCGCCATTTAAAGCTCGGTGCAGCTGTGTTGGAACGATTGCGGTGTAATCAGCATGAGAATCAACTGTTACAGGAGTGGTACCAAGTTCGATGGAGCGGAGTAGAACATTTAATCCAGCGATGTGATTGGTTGGTAATAACAAAGACCAACGCTGACCACTGGTTGCTTTCAAATACTTATGTGTAGCCCTGGTGCTGGCCAATAAAGATTGTTTGCTAAGCAAAACTGATTTGGGGTTACCGGTTGAGCCTGAGGTAGTTACAACCAAAGCCACGCGAGAATCCACTTCCGTGGCGGCGATATCAGTGGTTGATAGAGCTGGACCCTCGCCCTTAAGCGAGAGCAGCAACGCATCCAATAATTGTGGGGTCGACCACGAAGGATCGATACTGCGCAGTTTTCGCTTTACCGCATAATCCATAACCACCGTAGGGTATGCCATATGAGCAAGCCGATTAAGCGCGAACCTGGTAGCCGTGTCATTCCACAATGGCAACGTGGCGTAGGTTCTGAAAACTTCACCGATGTGCGTTATGAAGTAGCAGATGGCATGGCGAAGATAACTATTAATCGCCCGCAGGTGCGCAACGCATTTAGACCAGAAACCCTTGCTGAGTTGCAGCTGGCTTTTAACTTTGCCCGCGATGATGACAAGGTTGGAGTAATCATCTTTACCGGTGAAGGTGATGAAGCTTTTTGCTCCGGTGGCGATATATCGGTGCGCGGTGATGATGGATATATCGGCAGCGACAGTGTTGGACAAAAAGGAATTGGCCGACTTAATGTTTTAGATCTTCAGGTACAGATTCGCCGTACGCCAAAACCAGTTATTGCGATGGTTGCAGGTTGGGCAATTGGTGGTGGACATGTTCTTCATGTGGTTTGCGATATCACCGTTGCAGCAGACAATGCCAAGTTTGGACAAACCGGTCCGATGGTGGGCTCCTTTGATGGTGGATATGGCGCTGGTTTGCTGGCCCGTCATGTTGGTCAGAAAAAAGCGCGCGAGATTTGGTTTATGTGTCGTCAGTACGATGCCAAAGAAGCATTAGATATGGGATTGGTTAACACCGTTGTACCGGTAAAAGAGTTAGAGGCAGAAACTGTTTCTTGGGCACGTGAAATGTTGCGGCACTCTCCAATGGCGCTGCGTTTGTTGAAGGCGGGATTAAACGCTGCTGATGATGGACTAGCAGGTGTACAACAACTTGCTGGCGATGCGACTCTGCTCTTTTATTTAACTGAGGAAGGTCAAGAGGGCCGTGATGCTTACAAGGAAAAGCGTCCGCCAAACTTCGATAAGTTCCCTAAGCGTCCTTAAAGTTTTGCAATGTCATTAACGCTGGATGAGGTTTTGTCATCTCTTCAGGTTGTGGCTTTGCCGATGAAGACCAGGTTTCGTGGTTTACAGACAAGAGAAACCGCTTTAATTAAAGGCGCTGCTGGTTGGGGTGAGTTTGCCGCATTTACGGAGTATGACGCTGCCGAATCTCTGCCTTGGTTAAACAGCGCGATTGAATGTGCCACGCAGAGCTTAGATAGACCGCTGCGGGAATTAATTCCAGTAAATGCAACAGTGCCGGCCTCTGATGATGAAGCGGAGATTGAAAAGATTCTCTCTTGGTATCCCGGGGTAAATACCGTGAAGATAAAAGTAGGTACGGGAATTAAAGAGGATCTTGTGCGAATTGCTCGGGTAAGAAAATATTTACCAAAGGCAAAGCTGCGGGTGGATGTAAATGGCACTTGGAGTGTTGATGAGGCGGTCTTTAATATCCGAACGATTTATGGCGAGGTTGCAGGAGAGTATTTAGAGTATGTCGAACAGCCAGTCGCCTCAATTGAAGAGCTACGAGAGTTAAAACAACGTTTGATTGTCGATGTAAAGATTGCAGGCGATGAAGTGCTTCGTAAAGCGAAAGATCCTTTTGCGATTGATTTAACTGATGCGATAGATATTTTGATGTTAAAGGTTTCGCCGCTTGGCGGATTGCAAAGATCGCTTCAATTGGCAACGCATCACAGATTGCCAACTGTGGTATCAAGTGCTTTGGAATCGGTGGTGGGATTGTCTTATGGGCTGCAGTTAGCGGCTCAATTGCCAGAGTTGGAGTACGCGTGCGGTTTGGCTACCAACTCCTTATTTGTTGAGGATCTTGGGGAGCTAGCTATCGTTGATGGTGCAATGCGGGTTGGCACTCACTTGGTGGAGCCCGAGAGGTTGGAGAGATTTAAAGTTTCACCAGAGCGATTAGAGTGGTGGCGCAATCGGATTAAAGAGATCTGGCGATTAAGGGAGGCGCAATGAGTGTTTCAACCGCTTTAGCCCGCCATACCGTGCGCCAGTTAATTGAATTAGGGATCGAAGATGTTGTGCTTTCTCCTGGCTCGCGCAATGCCCCATTATCTATCGCTTTTTATCAAGCACAACAAAAAGGTTTAATTAATCTACATGTTCGCATCGATGAACGTGGTGCAGCGTTCTTTGCTTTAGGAATCGCAAAGGCATCGGGCAAATATGTACCGGTGGTTTGCACCAGTGGCACTGCGGTAGCTAATTACTTTCCAGCTGTTCTAGAGGCCCATCACAGCGATGTGAATCTTTTGTTGTTAACCGCTGATCGTCCAGCTCGATTACGTAAAACCGGTTCAAACCAAACCACCAATCAACATGGCATCTTTGGTGAGTTTGTTAGACATGATGTTGATACCCCTGCACCAATAGATTTAACCCGCATCCTCAGCGGCGCTGGTCCAGTTCATTTAAATCTGCAGTTTGATGAACCACTGCTGCCGGAGGACTCCAGTGATTGGTTATCTGGAATTCATGTGACTCCATTGGTGCATGGCGAGATTGTTGCTGGAGAGATATCGGTACCAACTACAAAGAACTTAGTAATCGTGGGACACGATCGTGCTGGCTTTAGCGCTGATGAGATTGAAGATCTAGCTGAAGAATTGGGTGCGCCAATTGTTAGTGAAGATCCATTGGTGTTTGAAAACGCAATTGCCCATGCCCCAATCATTTTGTCCGATGAAAGAGTGCGACGGGAATTAGCAGCGGATTTAGTAGTTGTAATAGGCCGCACTACGTTGTCCCGCAGTATTAATGCCTATATTCAAGGCTCTAGCAAGGTTATGGTTATTGATCCACGGTTAGAAAAGATTGATACCGCACGTACCTCAGATGAAACACATCATGTAATTCCAAAGGTAAAACAAGCGCTAGATAGTGATGCACTTTGGCATGATGCCTGGCACAAATATGAAGAGATTGCAGCAGCTGCTCTTGCGGTATTACCGGATTGGTCAGAGGCAGAGGTCGCTGCGGTGGTTGCAGAGGAGTTAGAAAATGACTCTGCGCTTTTTATTTCATCATCTCGTCCCATAAGAGATATAGAAAGCTTTTCGGTACCAAGATCTGGAATCGAAACCTATGCCAACCGCGGTCTAGCCGGTATCGATGGCAACATCTCAACTGCGATGGGAATCGCGACAAAGCATGATGAAACCTATGCGGTGATTGGTGATCTCGCTTTTCTTCATGACATTTCGGCTTTAACCAATCCAACAACTGACACACTCACAATAATTGTGGTTGATAACGATGGCGGCGGAATCTTCTCTACCTTGCCGCAGCGTGGGGTCGATGGCTTTGAAGCGATTTTTGGAACGCCTCATGGCAGAGATATCGCCAAGATTGTGCAGGGTTATGGATTATCGGCAGAGGTAGTTCGTAATGCTAAGGAGCTACATATTGCATTACAGAGAATTCATCCGCAGCTACATGTGATTGTGGCAAAAATGCCAGATCGCGAAACCAACGCAGATGTCATCCTTGAAGTAATTAAGAAATATAAGGAGTTAGTGCTTCTCTAAAGCGCTGCGCATCGGAAGTAATTTGGCCTGACTTTCAGCGTATTCGCGCTCTGGATCAGAGCCCGCAACAATGCCGCAGCCGGCGTAAATTCTTATCGAGTGCGCGTCATTTGAAATTTGGCCACAACGCAAAGCGATACCTAATTCACCATCGCCTTTGGCATCAATCCAGCCAATTGGGCCGGCATATCGACCCCGGGAAATACCTTCTATTTCATCGATAGTGCGCTTGGCATATTCAGTCGGAGTGCCACAAACCGCAGCAGAAGGGTGCAACCTGGAAACCAAAGCAAAAATATCAACTGGGTTTGCGGCATCAGATAAAACCCCAGTGACATCAGTAGCCAGATGCATAACGTTAGAGAGATGTAAAACAAATGGTGTCTCTGGAACATTTGTCGAGGTACAAAATGGTGAGAGCGCTTCTGCAACAGAGCGCACCGCGTACTCATGCTCCTCTAAATCTTTTGAAGAGCGAGCAAGAGAACCAGCGAGTGCTAAATCCCTTTCATCATCACCGGTTTTGCGAATCGTACCGGCCAAGATTCTTGAGGTAACAAGTGACTTGCTCAAACGAACAAGGAGCTCTGGAGTAGCGCCGACCAATCCATGGTTTGAGTAAACCCAAGTAGATGGATATTCAATCGCTAGTTGTTGAAGAAGATTACGTTGGTTTATTTCTTCATTTGTTGTGCCAGTGATGAATCTGGCCAAAACAACTTTTTCTAAATTGTCATTTTTAATTTTATCTACTGCGCGCGCAACTCGATCCTGCCAAACATCACCATTACTGCCGCTCCAATTTAAGTTGAGAGGTGTGGATTTGTGAGCGGCTTTTTGTAGTGCAGGCTGGGGGGTGGCGCCGATCCAGGTAATCCAGGATTTACCATTACGTTGTCCCACAACCACTTTAGGGATGATTAATACTGATTCCTCTGCTTCATCAAAGGAGAAAGAGGTAAAGAGAATTGGACCGGTTCCGGTGCCATGAACGTTGTTGTGAATATCAAGGGCATTTACCTGCTCCCGCCACCAGCTGCGGGCTTGTTCAAATCGATTGGCGCCTTTAACAACATAGGATTTATAAATTCCAAAACCAATTAATCCATCACCGCCGCGCACCCAAGAGGTAAGTGCACTATCTGCGATCTCAGGAATTGCGATATCAAGCAATGGCGGATGCTCGCCGAGCAACTCCGTTGTGATTGATATATGCATAACACTCCAGTTCAACTTGTGAAATAAGCCTACCGCTAGGGATGATAGGTCGGTGAGTCGAGCTGATTTAGGTAAGGATCCCGAAGAGGTTTCCTCGATGTTTGATGGCGTTGCCAAACGCTACGACCTAGTCAATGACCTTTTGAGTTTGGGCCAGACCAAGCGTTGGCGCAAAAAAGTTCAGAGCATTATTAATCCAACACCGGGAATGAAGATTCTAGATATCGCTGCAGGCCCTGGTTCATCAAGTGAGCCATTACATAAAGCTGGTGCAGATGTCACATCTTTAGATTTTTCGGAAGGAATGTTGGCGCAAGGTAGAAAGGCGCGACCATATTTAAAATTTGTAAAAGGCGATGCGTTAAATCTTCCATTTAGTGATAATGAATTTGATTTAACAACCATCTCTTTTGGTTTGCGCAATACCAATGATTACAAAAAAGCGTTGCAGGAGGCTTTGCGGGTTACTAAAGTTGGTGGTCGAATGGTGATTGTTGAGTTTTCTACTCCGACCTTTGCACCTTTTCGCGTTGTGTATATGAATTACCTAATGAAACTGTTGCCAAAATTGGCTCGCAAGACATCATCAAACCCTGCCGCCTATGTTTATTTGGCTGAATCAATCCGGGCCTGGCCCAATCAAGAGCAGCTGGCCGCAGAAATGAGTGGTGCCGGCTGGCGTAATCCATCGTGGGTAAACCTCACGGGGGGAGTTGTGGCAGTTCACACAGCGATTAAGGGCTCCTAATTTCCCTGTATTTATAGGGCTCACCTAAGATTTCCCGTTGTGAACCCCTATGTCCCGATCTTTGTAATCGGAGCGATTGGCTTCGGATTTGCGGCTTTCTCAGTAGTCGCCGGAGCTCTTTCGGGACCAAAGCGTTATAACCGAGCCAAACTTGATGCTTATGAGTGCGGTATCGAACCAAGTCCGCAAGCTCAAGGTGGTGGACGTTTTCCAGTTAAGTATTTCTTAACTGCGATGCTATTTATTATCTTTGATATTGAAATTGTTTTCTTATATCCCTGGGCGGTCTCTTATGACGCACTTGGTTTATTTGGTTTAGTTGAAATGGTTATTTTCATCCTCACAGTTTTCGTGGCTTATACCTATGTATGGCGCCGCGGCGGATTGGAATGGGATTAAAAATGGGTCTAGAAGAAAAACTCCCTTCCGGATTTTTGCTAACCACCGTCGAAAAATTGGCGGGGTATATGCGCAAGAACTCATTGTGGCCAGCTACCTTCGGTTTGGCGTGCTGCGCAATCGAAATGATGGCGATTGGCTCTGCCGGTAAGTACGACATCTCCCGTTTTGGCATGGAGGTTTTCCGCGCCTCGCCACGTCAAGCAGATCTAATGATTGTTGCCGGTCGCGTCTCTAACAAGATGGCACCAGTTGTGCGTCAGATTTATGATCAAATGACCGCACCAAAGTGGGTTTTGTCGATGGGTGCATGTGCATCTTCCGGTGGAATGTTTAACAACTATGCGATTGTGCAAGGTGTCGATCACATCATTCCAGTAGATATTTATTTACCAGGTTGCCCACCAAGACCTGAGATGTTGATGGATGCGATTTTGAAACTTCATGAGCAAATCGGAAATGAAAAACTTGGCGTAAACCGTCAGAAGATTATTAAAGAGGTTGAGGCTGCTGCACTTGCTGCGGTTCCTACCCATCAGGTTCCAGTATTTGGAAGCAGGGATTAATAATGAGCGAACAAAAGGGCATGTTTGGCGCCTCCGGAACCGGTGATACCTCTGGTTACGGCGGATTAGAGCGCTCTACTTACTCTCCAAACTCTGCATCACGTCCTTACGGTTCTTACTTCGATGATGTTGCAGATGAGTTAGAGAAAGCATTTCCAGAGTTTTCTGATGCGATTGAAAAAGTTGTTGTTGATCGTGGCGAATTAACATTGCATATCAAGAGAGATCGTTTGTTTGATGTTGCAAAAACTTTGCGCGATACCGAAACTTTACGTTTTGAAGTCTGCTTAGGCGTTAGCGGTGTTCACTACCCTGCAGATAAAGAGCGCGAACTACATGCGGTCTATGAATTACTTTCAATGACACACAACCGTCGTTTGCGTTTAGAGGTTTCAGTATCTGAATCAGATCCACACCTTCCCTCCTTGGTTGAGGTTTGGGCGGGAACCAACTGGCATGAGCGCGAGGCTTATGACATGTTTGGAATAGTTTTTGATGGTCACCCAGCATTAACTCGAATTCTGATGCCAGATGATTGGCAGGGACATCCGCAACGTAAGGATTATCCACTTGGTGGGGTTCCAGTTGAGTACATCGGTGCAACAGTTCCGGCTCCTGATAACCGGAGGTCATATCGATGAGTAGTTTTGCATCATCACGTGAAACCACTGAAGGAACAATTTATTCAGTTACCGGTCAGGATTGGGATCAAGTAGCCTCTGAAATCGGTAGCGCTAAAGAAGAGCGCGTTGTTGTAAATATGGGACCACAACACCCATCAACTCATGGCGTGCTTCGTTTGATGCTCGAACTTGAGGGCGAAACCATTACTGAAATGCGTTGCGGAATTGGTTATCTGCACACCGGTATTGAAAAAAACACCGAGTTCCGTACCTGGACCCAGGGCGTAACTTTCGTGACCCGCATGGATTATTTGAGCCCACTATTCAATGAGACCGCTTATTGCTTGGGTGTAGAAAAGCTTTTGGGTATCACCAATGATGTTCCAGAACGTGCCTCTGTAATTCGAGTGATGATGATGGAGTTCAACCGCATCTCCTCACACATGGTGGCATTGGGCACCGGTGCACTAGAACTTGGTGCGATTACCCCGATGTTCTTCGCCTTCCGCGAACGTGAAAAAGTGTTGGATGTTTTTGAAAAGGTTTCTGGCCTACGTATGAATATGGCCTACATCCGTCCAGGTGGAGTAGCTCAAGATCTTCCAGAGGGCACCGTTGCTCATGTCCGTGATTTAGTTAAGGATCTTCGCAAAAACTTCAAGGACAATGCTGATCTTTTAATTGGTAACTCAATCTGGATTAAGCGCACTAAAGATGTTGGTTACTTGGATCTAGCAGGTTGCATTACCTTGGGCGTTACTGGTCCAGTACTTCGCTCGACCGGCATGCCATGGGATCTGCGTAAAACCCAGCCATATTGCGGTTATGAAAATTATGATTTTGATGTAATCACCGCAGATACCTGCGATGTTTATGGTCGCTTCTTGATTCGTATGCAGGAGCTAGAGCAATCACTGCGCATCATCGAACAATGCTGCGACAAGTTAGATCAATTAGATGGCGCACCGGTAATGGTGGCTGATAAGAAGATTGCATGGCCGGCGCAACTTGCACTTGGTGGCGATGGACTTGGTAACTCACTTGATCACATCCGCCAGATTATGGGCACCTCAATGGAGTCTTTGATTCATCACTTCAAGATAGTTACTGAAGGTTTCCGTGTTCCTGCTGGACAGGTTTACACCGCAGTGGAATCACCTCGAGGCGAGCTTGGTGCACACCTAGTTTCTGATGGCGGAACCCGCCCATATCGCGTGCATTTCCGCACCCCTTCCTTTAGCAATCTGCAATCAACCTCTGCGATGTGTGAAGGATCTTTGATCGCTGATGTGGTTGCTGCGGTTGCATCGATTGATCCAGTGATGGGAGATGTGGACCGCTAATGCCACTAACAGCTGCTGATAATCAAGTAATGGATTCCATTATCAATCGTTATCCACGTTCTCGTTCTGCAATCATGCCTTTGCTGCACTTTGCACAATCAAAAGATGGTTATGTAACTCCAGAGAGCATTGAGGTAATTGCGCAGAAGTTGAATTTAGAAACTGCGGAGGTCAGCGCCGTTGCAACTTTCTATACCCAGTACAAGCGCAAACCAGTTGGTGAATACCATGTTGGTGTTTGCACCAATACCTTGTGCGCGGTTATGGGTGGAGATGCGATCTTCGAAGCGCTGAAAGATCACTTGGGAATTGAAAATGATGAAGTAACAGCGGATGGAAAAGTTTCCGTGGAGCACATCGAGTGCAACGCAGCATGTGATTACGCACCTGTTGTAATGGCTAACTGGGAGTTCTACGACAACCAGACTGTGCAATCAGCTAAGGATTTAGTTGATGCGATGCGTCAAGGAAATCCACCAGCCCCAACCCGTGGTCCCAACAAACTTCCAACTTGGAAGGAAAACTCAGCTGTGCTTGCTGGATTAAATGATGGTCGCGCAAATGAAGGTGTTCAAGCCGGTGAGCCTTCATTGTTAGGTTTGAAAATCTCTAAAGAACAAGGAGCCAAGTAAATGACAAAGCTGACTCCCGTACTTTCTGCTTCCTGGGATCAAAAAGATTCCTTCACTATCGAGGGCTACAAGCGCAACGGTGGTTATAAAGCAGTAGAAAAAGCCTTATCAATGGCGCCGGATGATGTTATTCAATTAGTAAAAGACTCAGGTCTTCGTGGTCGTGGTGGTGCGGGCTTTCCAACCGGAATGAAGTGGGGCTTTATTCCGCAGGGCGATAACAAAGAGCATTACTTTGTTGTTAACGCAGATGAGTCAGAGCCTGGTACCTGCAAAGACATGCCAATGCTTATGGCCAATCCACATGTTTTGGTCGAAGGAATCATCATCGGTTCTTATGCAATCCGCGCTAACCATGCCTTTATTTATATTCGCGGCGAGGTCACACACATCATCCGTCGTGTGCAGCAAGCGATTGAGGATGCTTACAAAGCTGGTTACTTAGGAAAAAATATTCTTGGAAAAGGTTTTGATCTCGAACTAGTACTTCATGTTGGTGCTGGTGCATATATCTGCGGTGAAGAGACCGCTCTGCTTGATTCACTTGAAGGTTTCCGTGGACAACCAAGGTTGCGTCCACCATTCCCAGCAATCGCAGGTCTTTATGCCAGACCGACAGTGGTAAACAATGTTGAATCTGTTGCATCAGTACCAGCGATTGTTAACAACGGTGTCGAATGGTTTGCATCGATGGGTACTGAAAAGAGCAAAGGTTTTACCTTGTACTCACTTTCTGGACATGTAAAGAATCCCGGACAGTTTGAGGCACCACTTGGTGTGACATTGCGTGAGTTGATTGCACTTGCTGGTGGCATGCGTAATGGAAACAAGTTGAAGTTTTGGACCCCAGGTGGTTCATCAACTCCATTATTTACAGAGGAGCATCTAGATACACCTTTGGATTACGAAGGTGTAGCAGCAGCGGGCTCGATGCTCGGTACCAAGGCGCTACAGATCTTTGATGAAACAGTCTGTGTAGTTCGCGCCGTACTGCGTTGGACCGAGTTTTATAAGCATGAATCCTGCGGAAAATGCACCCCTTGCCGTGAAGGCACCTGGTGGTTGGTACAGATTTTGAAGGATTTAGAGTCAGGTAAAGGTGAAGCTGCAGATCTAGATAAGTTGTTGGATCTTTGCGACAACATCGCGGGCCGTTCCTTCTGTGCACTTGCTGATGGTGCAGCTAGCCCGATTATTTCCTCACTAAAGTATTTCCGTCAGGAGTATCTAGATCACTTAGCGAATGGTGGCTGTCCTTTTGATCCAGCGAAATCAACTCTGTTTGCGTTGACTGAGGCAGGTGCCAATTAATGAGCACTCAAGAGATTGCAGCTGAGACTCAAGTAGAGATGATCACGGTAACCATTGATGGTTTTGAAGTTACCGTTCCAAAAGGCACATTAGTAATCCGTGCGGCAGAAAAATTGGGAATTCAGATTCCTAGATTCTGCGATCACCCATTACTTGATCCAGTCGGAGCTTGTCGCCAATGTTTGGTTGAGATTGAAATCAATGGTCGTAAGTTTCCAAAGCCACAAGCTTCATGCACTATTCCAGTAGAGCCAGGAATGATTGTTAATACCCAATTAACTTCGCCGGTTGCTGACAAAGCACAACAAGGCATCATGGAGTTGTTGTTGATCAATCACCCACTTGATTGCCCAGTGTGCGACAAGGGTGGCGAGTGTCCATTACAGAATCAAGCGATGAGCAATGGTCGCGAAGAGTCCCGCTTTGAAGGTTACAAGCGCACCTTTGAAAAACCGATCAATATTTCCTCGCAGGTTTTGCTAGATCGTGAGCGATGCATTCTTTGTGCCCGCTGCACCCGTTTTTCTGAGCAGATTGCAGGCGATCCATTCATTACTCTCAATGAACGTGGTGCGCTGCAGCAGGTTGGTATTTATGAGAAGGATCCATTTGAATCTTATTTCTCTGGAAATACCGTACAAATCTGCCCAGTAGGTGCGCTAACCGGCGCTTCTTACCGTTTCCGGGCCCGTCCTTTTGATTTAGTTTCAACTCCATCTGCCTGCGAGCACTGCGCATCAGGTTGCGATATGCGCACCGATGTTCGTCGTGGCAAAACCTTGCGTCGCCTGGCTGGTGATGATGCGCAGGTAAATGAGGAGTGGAACTGCGATAAGGGTCGATGGGCATTTAAGTATGTAACTCAAAAAGATCGCATCACAACACCATTGGTTCGTGGTGAGGATGGTGCGCTTCATGAAGCATCATGGCCAGAGGCGTTGGCCGCAGCCGCCGCAGGATTGGAAGCTAATCGTGCCGCTGTTCTTGTCGGTGGCCGTGCCACATTAGAAGATGCATATGGTTATGCAAAGTTTGCCCGCGTCGCACTTGGTACCAATGACATTGATTTCCGTGCACGCCTAACCTCTGAAGAGGAGCGCAGCTTCTTGGCCGCACATGTTGTGGGCACAACTGTTAATTACAAAGATTTGGACCGTGCCGATCACGTTGCACTACTTGGCTTTGAAGCAGAGGAAGAGTCACCAATTGTTTTCTTGCGTTTATATAAGCAGGTTCGCAAACGTGGTTTGAAGATTACTGCAGTGGCACCATTTGTTTCAGCCGGAAACAAAAAGTTGAAGGCGCAGTTGATTCCAACCGCTGCTGGTAATGAAGCTTCTGCAATTGCAAAGCTCTCTGGTCTAACAAATAAATCAGTGATCTTGGTGGGCGAGAGATTGTCAGAGAGCGCCGGTGGAATTTCCGCAGCTGTTGCTTTGGCGCAATCCTCTGGAGCTAAGTTGGCTTGGATCCCACGTCGTGCTGGTGAGCGTGGTGCATTAGAAGCTGGTGCGATTGGCAACCTGCTTCCAGGAGGCCGTCCCGTAACTGATTCCGCAGCCCGCGTTGATTTACAAGCGGCCTGGGGTGTCGAGAATCTTCCAGCCAATATCGGCCGTGATACCAATGCAATTCTGGATGATTTAAAGCATGGAAATATCGAGGCTTTGTTGGTCGGCGGAGTTGATCCGCTAGATATCTCTGCGCATCATCATGATGGCTTAGCAAAAGCTTTTGTAGTTTCACTCGAAATTCGCCACAGTGCAATCACTGAAATAGCCAATGTGGTCCTTCCTGTTGCAGCGGTTGTCGAAAAGAGCGGCAGCTTTGTTAACTGGGAAGGTCGCAACCGCAGCTTTGATACCGCGATTGCAGATTCACTAACCCGCAGCGATGTACGAATACTTTCGATGTTGGCTGATCAAATGGGAACTCCAATTAATCTGCCTACTGTTACCGCGGCCCGCGAAGAGTTCAACTCACTTGGCTCATGGGAGTCACATGCAACATTTGCGCCAGTAGCAGCTGCTTCAGTTACCGCTCCTGCAGACAAAGCACTGCTCTCTTCTTGGAGATTGTTGCTTGATGCTGGTTCGTTGCAGGATGGCGAAAATAATTTGGCAGGTACCGCGCATCCATCGGTTGCGGTTATCTCTGCCAACCGTGCTAATTCTCTTGGAGTGAATGCCGGTGACCTAATTACAGTTTCTACTTCAAATGGTGCAATTACCTTGCCTTGTGAGATAGCAGAGATTGAAGATAGTTCAGTTTGGATTCCACGTAATTCGACAAACAGCAAGGCGATTGCAACCCTGGGTGTTGCATCCGGAGTTGTATCGGTGGTGAAGGCATGAGTAACTCATCTTTATTGTTAGATGATCCAGGTTGGGTAATCGCTCTTAAAGGACTTTTAATCTTCGTACTTTGCGTAGTACTTACTTTGCTCTCAGTTTGGGGCGAGCGTCGCATCGTGGCCCGGATGCAGATGCGTCTTGGTCCGAACCGTGTTGGTCCCTTTGGAATTGTGCAGGCCTTGGCCGATGGTGTGAAGCTGGCATTAAAAGAGGACATCATCCCGAAAGCTGCCGATAGAGCGGTCTTTATTCTGGCTCCAATAATCAGCGCCACAACCTGCTTTATGGCCTTTGCGGTTATCCCAATGACTGGAAAAGTTAATTTCTTTGGTGAAGAAACCGTCATGCAGCTAACCGATCTACCGGTTGGTGTGCTTTATGTATTAGCGACCGCATCAATTGGGGTTTATGGAATTGTCTTGGCGGGCTGGTCTTCAGGATCAACCTATCCACTACTCGGTGGTCTGCGCTCCAGCGCCCAGGTGATCTCTTATGAAATCGCGATGGGACTCTCCTTTGTTGGGGTATTTATCTACGCAGGTTCCATGTCCACCGGCGACATCATCGCTTCACAATCAACCTGGTGGAATGTTGTTGTGCTCTTCCCATCCTTTGCGATTTATGTAATCTCAATGGTCGGTGAAACAAACCGTGCGCCATTTGATTTAGCAGAGGCAGAAGGTGAGTTAGTTGGTGGCTTCCACACCGAGTACTCATCATTGAAGTTCGCACTCTTCTTCTTGGCGGAGTATGTAAATATCATCGCGGTTTCTGCACTTGCCACGACCTTGTTCTTAGGTGGACCAAGCGCTCCTCCAGGATTGGGCTTTACCTCAGATTGGCTGGGCGGATGGTTTAGCTTTATCTGGTTCTTCCTAAAGGTATTTGGATTTTTCTTCTTCTTTGTTTGGCTCCGGGGCACCCTGCCAAGGTTGCGTTATGACCAGTTCATGAAGTTTGGCTGGAAGGTTTTGATTCCAGTAAATGTGGCCTGGATCTTGGTGGTTGCAACTCTTCGTTTGATGACACAACAAGGCGCTTCACAGTTCATGATTGCAGCCTTCACAGGCGGCGTTGTTTTGGCCGTGTTATTTGCGATGTCGGTTTACGACTCAACAAAGAAAAAAGCAGAAGAGCGCTCCCGTTATGTCGGCGAGATGCCAGAGCCTTCATTCCCAGTTCCTGCGCTACCTTCAATCAAGAAAGCGGATGAGTAATGAGCGAATTTCATTTAGAGCCCAAGCGCTCCGACGCGATTGAAAAGGCCGCAGAATCTGCGGTTCCAGTATTTGGCCAAGAGCCAGCCAGCTTCTTTAAGCAGCTCAAAGGCTTCTGGGTCACTTTCAGCACTATGTTTAAGAAGCCCAACACCATTGAGTATCCAGAGGTAAAGCCTGAGGTACAACCTCGTTTTCATGGTCGTCACCAACTAAATCGTTATGAAGATGGTTTAGAAAAATGTATTGGTTGCGAGCTTTGTGCTTGGGCCTGTCCAGCGGATGCGATTTATGTTGAAGGTGAAAATAACACTGAAGAGAACCGTATGTCTCCTGGTGAACGTCATGCCAAGGTTTATCAGATCAACTATCTGCGTTGTATTTTCTGCGGACTTTGTATCGAAGCTTGCCCAACCCGCGCGCTCACAATGACAAATGAATACGAGATCGCTGATGACAAACGCGAAAAATTGATTTGGGAGAAAGAGGATTTGTTGGCTCCACTTCGTAACGGAATGTTGATGCCTCCTCATCCAATGTATCCAGGCTCTGATCATCACAACTATTACCGTGGTGAGATTAAAGAATCACATCCCTCACAAGAGGTTAATAAATGACCGGTGAATCAGTTTTGTTCTGGGTGTTAGCACCTCTTGCGGTTGCTGCTGCGATTGCGATGTTGTTTATGAAGAAGGCGGTGCACTCCGCAATTCTTCTTGCTTGGGTGATGATTACCTTGGCGATTTTCTACATCACTCTTGAGGCACCATTCCTCGGCATTGTGCAGATTGTGGTTTACACCGGCGCGGTAATGATGCTCTTCCTATTTATCTTGATGTTGGTCGGTGTCGATTCCTCAGATTCATTGGTCGAGAAGATCAAAGGTTTGCGAACCGTTGCCATCTTTACTGTTTTGGGATTTGTTGGCGCACTTACCTCTTTGATTGCCCGTACCGATAATGGTCAAGCCCCAGTTGGTCTAGGTGAAGCAAACTCTGGTGGAAATGTACAGGGCATCGCAGAGTTAATTTTTGGTGATTATGTCTGGGCTTTTGAGGTCATCTCTGCTCTTCTAATTACTGCGGCACTTGGTGCGATGGTGCTCGGTCACTCTGAAAAGAGTGGAGTAGCCAAAACCTCGCAAAGAGCCCGTTCTATCGCCCGTTTCCGCGGCAAATCAATCGCCACCGCTGCAGGTTTACCCGGTTCTGGTGTTTATGCCCGCAACAATGCGGTTGATTTACCGGCTTTGTTGCCAGATGGAAAGCCATCAGATCTTTCAATTGCCGAAGTCCTACATCGCCGCGGCGATGTTCAAGAGACCAAGTCTTATGCGTTGGAAGGTTTGCCCAAGATTGATGAGGAGGGTAATAAGTAATGAATCCAACTAATTACCTTTATCTCTCCGCAATTCTTTTCTCTATTGGTGCGGTCGGCGTGGTTGTGCGTCGTAACGCCATTGTGGTTTTTATGTGCATCGAGCTAATGCTGAATGCCGCCAACTTAGCTTTTGTGACCTTTGCGAAGATGAATGGCAACCTAGAAGGTCAGGTCATCGCTTTCTTTACAATGGTGGTTGCGGCCTGCGAAGTTGTTGTGGGTCTAGCAATTATCGTCACCATCTTCCGTTCCCGCCGATCTGCATCAGTTGATGATGCAAGTTTGTTGAGCCGATAAATGACATCAGATAACTTGGTTTATTTAATCGCGCTGCCACTCTTTAGTGCGGCGCTATTGATGTTGTTGGGTCGCAAAGCCGATAAGTGGGGCCACATTTTTGCTACCTTGGTTTCAGCTAGCACCTTTGTAATCGGTGCCATGGAGTTCTTGGCGATGCGTGATCGTCCCGAGGAGTCCCGCGCGGTTACCCAGAAGCTATTTACCTGGATATCAGTTGGCTCATTTAATGTTGATGCTGGATTGTTGTTGGATCAACTATCGATTGCATTCGTACTTTTGATTACCGGTGTTGGAACCTTGATTCATATCTACTCCATCGCCTATATGTCACATGACAGAGATCGACGCCGCTTCTTCTCCTATTTGAACCTCTTTATTGCCGCGATGTTGCTCTTGGTTTTGGGCGACTCCTACCTCAACCTTTATGTGGGCTGGGAGGGCGTGGGCCTTGCCTCATACCTACTTATTGGCTTCTGGAATCAAAAGCCGGAGTACGCCACAGCAGCAAAGAAGGCCTTCGTAGCCAACCGTGTTGGTGATCTTGGTTTATCAATCGCCATCATGATTGCTTTCGCAAACTTTGGCGCAGTTTCCTTTATTGGAATTGAAGAAAAAGTTGGCGGAGCGAGTGAAACCGCATTGACCGCTATGGGTCTGATGTTGTTGCTGGCCGCGACCGGAAAATCTGCGCAGTTCCCATTGCAAGCCTGGTTAGGCGATGCGATGGCTGGCCCTACTCCAGTGTCAGCTTTGATTCACGCCGCGACCATGGTGACCGCAGGTGTATACCTAATCACCCGTTCTAACTTTGTATTTGATAACGCACCTAATGCACAGCTCGCTGTTGTAATTATTGGCGCGATTACATTGTTGTTTGGTGCGATTATCGGTACCGCAAAAGATGACATTAAGAAAGCACTTGCTGCCTCCACAATGTCGCAGATCGGTTACATGATTATGGCAACCGGTTTTGGTCCTGCGGGTTACGCCTTTGCGATTATGCATCTACTAACCCATGGCTTCTTCAAGGCGGGAATGTTCTTGGGTGCCGGTTCAGTAATGCATGGCATGAATGATGAAGTCAATATGCGTCGTTATGGTGGCTTGGCAAAGTTAATGCCAATCACAACAATCACATTTGGTCTAGGTTATTTGGCGATTATTGGTGTGCCACCATTTGCCGGCTTCTACTCTAAAGACAAGATTATTGAGACCGCATTTAATGCTGGTGGGGTGCAAGGAGTTATCTTTGGTTCCACTGCACTTCTTGGTGCGATCATCACCGCGTTTTACATGACCCGCGTGATGATGATGACCTTCTTTGGTAACAAGCGTTGGGCTGATGATGCTCATCCACATGAGTCGCCCTTCTTAATGTGGGCGCCGATGGCGGTTTTGGCGGTTGGTTCAGTGGCCTCCGGATACCTGCTTTATAGCGGAAAAGCCATTGTTAATTGGCTCGCTCCGGTGGTTGACCCGCATCATCATGAGCATGAAGAGTTCCTGCCTCCGATTGTGGTCACCAGCTTGGCGGTTACCGCAGTAGTAATTGGTGTTGGAATCGCATTGGCGAAATACCGCGGCGAACTTTCTGCAACTGCGCCACAAGATGTAAGTATCTTTACCCGCGTAGCACGTCGCGACCTATTGCAGGATGATGCGAATGAGTTCATGTTTATGCGCCCCGGCCAGAAATTAACTGAGGTACTAGTGAAAACTGATGACAAGGTAATTGATGGTGTGGTCCGAGGTGTTGCCGCATCAACCGTTGGCAGCGCGCGCGGTATGCGAAAGATGCAAACAGGTTATGTTCGTAATTACGCGCTTCTAATTCTGCTTGGCGCACTTGCCGCATTTATAGCAATCTTGGTGGTGACACTATGAACCTACTAACCAGCATGGGCGCTTTGCCACTACTAGGTGCATTGCTCATTGCTTTGTTGCCAGCTGCAAATACCAAGTTAATTAAGCAAGCGGCCTTTGCGATTTCCTTACTTGTGGCAGGCGTTGGTTTTGCTGCTGCCTTTGGTTTTGATAAGAACCTTACTGAGTTTCAGTATGTAGAGCGGTTTTCTTGGATCCCAGCTTTAGGAATTAATTACCAGCTTGGTGTTGATGGCATTTCGTTAATTCTGATTTTGCTATCGGTCATCTTGGTGCCAATCGTTATTTTGGCGGGTTGGAATGAGTCAGAGAATGGTCGCTTCAGCGTTAAGACCTTCTATGTATTAATCCTGATTCTAGAAACCATGATGATCGGAGTCTTTGCCGCTACCGATGTCTTCCTCTTCTACGTTTTCTTCGAGGCGATGTTGATCCCGGTCTATTTCTTAATTGGTGGATATGGCTCAGGTGCGCGCCAGGCAGCGGCTGTGAAGTTCCTGCTTTACAGCTTATTTGGCGGGCTTTTGATGCTGGCCTCAATCATCGGCCTCTTTGTTATCTCTGGCAATCAAATCGGCCGCACTATGGATATTGAGGCGCTTTCCACATTGCAGATTGATGCCACAACCCAAAACTTCTTATTCCTCGGATTCTTTATCGCCTTTGCGATTAAAGCTCCGTTGTGGCCGATGCACACCTGGTTGCCAGATGCTGCAAAATCAGCAACACCTGGAACCTCGGTGTTGCTGTTAGGTGTTCTCGACAAAGTTGGAACCTTCGGAATGATCCGTTATTGCATCGAACTATTCCCTGATGCATCACGCACCTTTACACCTTTGATTATTGTGCTTTCAGTAATCTCAATTCTTTACGGCGCATTCCTAGCAATTGGTCAAAAAGATATAAAGGGATTGATTGCATTCACTTCGATCTCTCACTTTGGATTTATAACTCTGGGAATCTTTGCGATGACCTCACAAGGACACTCCGGTGCCACCTTGTATATGTTGAACCATGGCTTCTCTACAGCCGCCTTGTTCTTGGTTGCGGGTTGGATGATTTCCCGTCGCGGATCCTCAACCATCGCTGAGTTTGGTGGCTTGCAAAGAGTTACCCCGATTATGGCTTGGAGCTTTTTCATTGCAGGTATGTCATCACTAGCGCTACCTGGATTATCTAGCTTTGTCAGCGAGTTCTTAGTTTTGGTCGGCACATATACCCGTTACCCAGTAGCAGCGGTGATTGCTACCTTCGGAATTATTTTGGCGGCTTTGTACATTCTTATTCCAGTACAAAAAGCTTTGCATGGTCCGACCACTCCAGGTAATGAAAATCTGCCGGATCTAAACAAGCGTGAGATTGCAGCGATTGCACCTGTGATTGCGGTAATCATTTTCTTGGGCTTCTATCCAAAACCTGCTTTGGAGATTATTAATCCAGCAGCTATCGACACGATTTCTCGGGCTGGCTTTAGCGATCCCGCCCCGGTTGTAGGAGGCAATAAATGATGAGTTTTAACTCTCCTGCACTGCAATATGGCGCCCTTGCGCCGATGTTGGTGATCTTTGGTGCTGCGGTAATCGCAGTCATCGTGGAAGCTTTTGTCTCTGCAAAGCTCCGACCAGCTCTGCAATTAGCGATCGCATTAGGCGCTGTGATTCTCTCCTTTGCCCAGGTTCTCGGGTTGCGCGGAACTCAATCTGCCAATGCAGCTGTCAACTCAGTAATTGTTGATGGTCCGGTTTTGTTTATGCAGGGAACTATTTTGGTTTTGGCCTTCTTTGCATTTTTATTGCTGGCCGATACCGATGCTTTTGCCGCCCAAGCTTCTGCAATTCCTGGCTCAAGTGAAGAGCGCACCGCTTTGCAGACCGGCAAGATTCAAACTGAGTTTTATCCTTTAACTTTGTTTGCGGTTGGCGGAATGATGTTGTTCCCAGCTGCCAATGATCTGATTACTTTGTTTGTGGCCCTCGAAGTTCTCTCCTTGCCACTTTATTTGATGGCCGGACTTTCTCGTCGTCGCAGATTGCTCTCTCAAGAAGCAGCTTTGAAGTACTTCTTACTTGGTGCCTACTCATCAGCCTTTTTCCTATTTGGCGCCGCATTCCTATATGGATACGCCGGAGATGTTTCACTAAACGCAATCCGCGATGCGGTGGCAGGTGGTTCATCCAATGAAGCATTTCTATTAATTGGAATGATTTCACTTAGCGTTGGATTGCTATTCAAAGTTGGCGCCGCACCATTTCACGCCTGGACCCCAGATGTTTATCAAGGTGCGCCAACCCCAGTAACGGCATTTATGGCAGCTGCAACAAAGGTCGCCGCTTTCGGTGCGATGTTACGCATTTTCTATGTTGCTTTGGGTGGCGCTGTCTGGAGCTGGAAGCCAATACTTACCGCAGTAGCGATTTTGACCATGGTTGTGGGCTCAGTAATCGCTATCGCCCAGCGTGATGTGAAGCGAATGTTGGCTTACTCCTCAATCGCCCATGCTGGTTTCTTGCTAACCGGCGTCCTGGCACTCAGCCAGGAAGGTCTAGAGGCCTCGCTGTTTTATCTGGCTACATATGGATTTTCAACATTAGGCGCATTTGCTTTGATTACTCTGGTCAGGGATTCCTCTGGAGAGGTAACAGATCTGAATCGTTGGGTTGGTTTAGCAAAACGTTCACCAGGTGTGGCTTTGTTGTTTGCCACATTCCTACTTTCCTTTGCCGGTATTCCTTTAACAGCCGGCTTCATTGGAAAGTTCACTATCTTTACCGCGGCTTATGACAGTGGAAATATCGCAGTAGTTGTTGCTGGCGTTCTCTCCAGCGCGATCGCGGCTTTCTTCTATATCCGGGTAATTGTGATGATGTTCTTTACCGATGCGCAGGATGACACGGTTTCAGTAACCATTCCATCGCTTTACAC
>VERG01000030.1 GCA_018882885.1 Candidatus Nanopelagicaceae bacterium
GCGTTACATACATAGTTTTGGCTGCGATTCTTTCAGTGACCGCAATCCTGGCACTTCTAACGAAGTCATTGCGTTCAAACTTCTAAGGTTAGGTTTGACACCGAAGTTGAAAAAGAAGAGTCGCCCTATAAGCCGGATTTATCCGACCAAAAACTTATGGCTTCAGGGTTCCAATTTTTAGTTTTTCTAGCCACATCTCTGGCTCTTGCTGCCCTGAGTGCTCCCCAAGGTAATCCTCGCTGGCATTTGTTCCGCACATTTCTTTAATCGCTGAACTTCCTGCTGGATGGCGACTTACAAAACTTGTTACGTCATATACATTATCTCCAACAATTGTCCAGCAATCAGTGCTTGAGTTATGTGTTCGAACTTCGGCCAATGAGATTTTCCTGGAATTTGAACCTTCTTGGTCTTTGGCAAAAGCGTATCTGTCTTTCCACACACTCTCTGCGCCTGAATGCCCTACTACATATGTCATACCAACAGTGCCAACAGCAAGAAACGCCACTAAAACCCCAAGAGTTGATGATGCAACTTTGATCGTCCTATGGAAAGAAAAAAATGAAAAAAGTACAAATGAGGCAAAGAGTGCCATGGCAAGTGGAACTAGGTTGTTACCCCATTCCGCATGAAACTCTGGAAGACCCACTGCCGCTGAAAGAGAGTCACCAGATGACTTAGCTGCGAGAACGCCGACCGTGGAAAGTGCGATTATGCCGATGATCACGATGTGAAACTTCTTCAATAGATCTTTCTTAAATAGTCCAACAATTAGCAAGATTGAAAGTAATGGAAGGAGGACAACTACAGCATGAACAATGAGCGGGTGCGCTGGTAATGCTCCAAGTTCAGCCCATGCGCCATATGGCAAGAAATAAGTCACTCCAATAATGAGAGTTGAACTCAGTGAAACAATTAGAAACTTACGCACGATGGCCCTCTCATAGAAGAAATGTTCGAAACTAAATCTAGGTTTGAGTGTAACAAATGATTATCAAATAATTAGAAACAGATCTTTAAGGGTTGCTGTGAGAATGAGTGGGGTAAATGGATTGCCCATAGAACTGCCCATATTTGCCCATGGATTCCCCATAAAAACATCTAAATCTGCGACAGGTTATGTCATAACTTGTACAAGCAAAATGCAGAAAGGTGAGCGCAGTTTTAACCTGCGCCCACCTAATTGGTAGAAGAGTCGCCCTATAAGCCGGATTCTGTCTAACTATTGCTAGCGAGATCACCATCCATCTAGATCTGTAATCACTTACAGATTCAAGCAACCTACCCGGCAACTCGTGTGGGCACACTCAAACGCTACCTGCATGGTCTTGCTCCAAGTTGGGTTTACATAGCTACACGAATTGCTTCGCGCACTGGTGGTCTCTTACACCACCGTTTCACCCTTACCAATATTGCTATTGGCGGTCTGCTTTCTGTTGCACTAATCCCGCGGATTACTCCGGGTGGGAATTACCCACAACTTTGCCCATTGGAGTCCGGACTTTCCTCGGTATCAGGGGAAATAAATCCACTGATAACGCGGTGATCCGGGCGACTCTTCTTTAAATGAAGGATAGAACAGCTAATTGCAAAGAAGCAAACGATTTTCATCGTTTTTACTGTAGCGCGATAAAACCGTGATTTATTCGTGTGAAATGGTAGCCGGGCAAAGTAGTTTATCGGTTGGCGATAGCTTTAAATGGCTTCCAATTCAGAACTCGTTTCTCTAACTTTAATAACCAGAATGCAAAAGCTATAAAAAATAACACTATTAAGGGATAAACAAACCATTTGTTTTGATCATTAGCGAATTGTTGAATTAGCGTTCCACCAAGCCTGCCGTGAATCAGGTAAAGCGGGTAAGTGATAGCACCAGCTACACCTATACCTGTAAGTCTGAAGTTGGAAATCTTGTTTGTCAATGTGAGCAACATGATTAGAAATATCGCAGTTACCACAACTGTAATTACCGTTGCTGAGTAATCAGTATCACGTCTCGATTCCAAAACCGGAATGATGCTAATTCTGGTGTCTATAGATCCGACATACGCAGCGATTAGGCCAATCACTCTTAATGGTGTCCATCCCCACTCCCTGATGGAATAGATGATTGCTCCGCCGGTGATCAGCGAGAAATACCCAGAGAAGTACCAAATATTGAAATCTGAAAAGTTGAATAAGTTCCAAAGGCAAAGAATGATTGCCCAGACAGGAAAAATTTTCGGCAATAACTTAGCCTTACCAATCCACATGACAAAAGCTACAAATAAATAGAACTGCAGCTCTCTTACCAAGTACCAATGTGCCGCATCAATTCTTTCTTGACCGAAGGCGGTAGGAATCATGGTCAGATTCCATAAAAACTTGGTAAAGGTTGGACTTGGCCTTTCCCACCAAGGCATTAGTGAGATTACATATGTGAGAGTCAATGCCATCCAGAACATAGGGAAAAGGCGAAGAAATCGGCGGCGGATAAATTCACCTGCGGTGCGATTGGTTGAGTACAAAATTACAAATCCACTAATCATGAAAAACAGCTCAACTCCCAAATAGCCATACTTGGCAAAGGGAGTCAATGAAGATAAGGAGACTGAATCTATGTTGCCTTTTGCGATACCACTGAATAAATAGTGAAAGCAGATAACGTAACCAAGTGCTAGGACCCTCAGTAAGTCAAGGTAATCCAAGCGGGCCGACTTGCTACTCACAGGGGAAATCTACTAATGAGTGGCGCTGTTTTCTGGCTTCCCATAGGGTTTAACGCATGATTACATCAGTTGATGCCGATTTCCTGGCACTGCCACTTGATTCCGTTTCCGATGCAGCAATAAGCACAGCTCAAAATTCTGGAGCATCCCATGTGGATGTTCGGATTGAACGTACCCGCACCGGTCTACTTTCACTACGTGATGCGAAACCAGAGACGCAAGCCGATGAAACGAATTTTGGAATCGGTGTTCGAGTCATTGTCAACGGAGCTTGGGGATTTGCATCATCTCCTGATGTCAGTGTTGATACAGCAAAGAAATTAGCGCACACCGCAGTAGCGATGGCCAAGACTTCAAAACCGTTGTCGACCGAAGAAATCGCCCTGGCGCCGGAACCGGTTTACGCAAAAAAGAATTGGGTATCGGCTTATGAGATTGATCCATTTTCAGTATCGGATGCGGATAAGAAAGATCGTCTTGCCTCTTTGAGCTCTAAGTTGTTGGCCGCCCCTGGTGTTAATCACACAAGCGCTCACACTATGTATGTTAAAGAGCAAAAGCATTACGCCGATTCTGCTGGCACCAGTACAACGCAACAAAGAGTTCGAGTCCAGACACAGATTGAAGCGATTTCAATTGGTGCACATGGTTTTGAATCGATGCGCACATTGGCGCAACCCGCTGGCTATGGCTGGGAGTGGATGGGAAATTCAATTTGGAACTGGGATGCTGAGATTGAACAGCTGCCTACTTTGCTGGCCGAGAAAGTTGCAGCACCATCTGTTGAGCCAGGTCGTTATGACTTATTGATTCATCCATCAAATCTTTGGTTAACAATCCATGAATCAATTGGCCATGCCACCGAGCTAGATCGCGCAATCGGCTATGAAGCCAACTACGCCGGCACCTCATTTGCTACCCCCGACAAGTTGGGCAATTTGAAGTATGGATCTGCACTGATGAATGTAACTGGAGATCGCAATACTCCTCACGGGTTAAGCACCGTCGGCTGGGATGATGAAGGCGTCGCCGCACAAAAGTGGGACATTGTTAAAGACGGTGTTTTGGTGGGTTACCAATTGGATCGTCGAATTGCGGCACGGGTAAACCAAGAGCGCAGCAATGGCTGTGCATTTGCCGACTCCCCCGGACATGTTCCAATTCAGCGCATGCCAAATGTTTCCTTGCAGCCAAATCCAAATGGTCCAAGCTTGGATAAGTTGATTGAATCAGTTGAAGATGGCATCTACATCTTGGGAGATAAATCCTGGTCAATTGATATGCAGCGGTACAACTTCCAGTTCACTGGTCAACAATTCCACCGTATTAAGAATGGAAAGATTGTTGGTCAGCTAAAGGATGTTGCGTATCAAGCCACCACAACAGATTTCTGGGGCGCGATGAAGGCGGTCGGCGGACCCTCTACTTATGTACTTGGCGGCGCATTCAACTGCGGTAAAGCACAACCCGGACAGGTCGCTGCGGTTAGCCATGGATGTCCAGCGGCGGTATTCGACAAAATAAATGTTTTGAACACAGTAGCGGAGGCGGGCAAATGATTTCTGCACAAGATCTGATTGAGAAAATCCTTTCTCGCTCGACCACAGATGATTGCATCGTTGTTGTAAAGGATAAGACTCAGGCCAACTTGCGGTGGGCCAGCAGCACATTGACAACAAATGGCGTCATCCAAGAAAGAAATGTAACCGTCATTGCATTTATCGCAATGGATGGCTCCATGGCATCTGGCGGAGTTTCTCGCACCAATGTCTCTGAGTCAGATATTGATGCACTTCTCTCTGAGGCCAGCGCAGCAGCAAAAGCTGCAGGGGCTGCTGAAGACTTTGCGCCTTTGGCTAAAGATGTAGCTTTTGGAAATTGGAGCGCGCCGCACAACCCAACCGGGCCTGATGTATTTTCCAATTTTGCGCCAGAGCTTGGTGAAATGATGCGTCGCTCGCAAACTGACGCGATTGAGTTATTTGGCTATGCAGAGCACACCCATGAATCGATATGGGTTGGCTCAAAGGGCGGCATGAGATTGCGTCACGACTCCCCTGTTGGTCGCGTTGAAATGACTGGTAAATCGCATGGACGTTCTCGCTCCACTTGGGATGGAATCGAAACTCATGACTTTAAAAATGTTTCAGTAGAGCAGATTGATAAAAACATCCGCCAGCGATTGGCTTGGCAGGAAAAGAAAGTTGATCTACCTGCAGGTAAGTACGACACTATTTTTCCTTCCGGATCAATTGCAGATCTCTATGTATACATGATGTGGGTTGCAGGCGGACGTGATGCGTTTGAAGGTCAAAGTGTGTTTTCTAAAAAAGGTGGCGGTACCCGAGTCGGTGAGAAGTTAGCCAATGTTGGTTTGCAGTTGTTTAGCGATCCAAGCAATTCAACACTTCCCGGCTCTCCATTTGTTTCTGCATCAGCTAGCAGTCCATTTACATCAGTGTTTGATAATGGTCAAAAGAGTTCACGGGTTGATTGGATTAAAGATGGCGTTTTGCAATCTCTAGTTCAGACTCGAGCCAGTGCAAAGATGACCAATCTTCCCTATACACCGATCGGCGACAATTTGATTATGAGCGTTGATGGCGCTACCGGTTCACTAGAGGATCTAGTTAAGAAGGTAGACAACGGATTACTCCTGACAACACTTTGGTACATCCGCATGGTTGATCCAAACTCCTTGTTGTTGACTGGATTGACCCGCGATGGCGTTTATTATGTTAAAAATGGCGAGGTTCAGGGCGCAACCAACAACTTCCGATGGAATGACTCCCCTGTAAATGCTTTGTCTCGTATCGCGCATGCTGGGAGCTCGGAGTGGACTCAGCCTCGCGAATGGGCTGGAGATGTCACCAACATGCAAGTGCCACCTATGGTCATCAAAGATTTCAATATGTCGACTGTGAGCCCGGGCAACTAAACCCTTAGATGCCCGCGTTCATTTGTTGAACGTATCGCCATCAAATTATCTGATGGCCAAATTGAAATCGATGAGATGCTGCATGGCGATACATCTATGTTGAAAATTGCCGTTGTATCAACCTTCATGGCCGCAGCTAACGCGGTTTTAATAATTCCATTATGTGTAACCACGCAAACCTTCTTGCCGGGATACTCACCGACCAAGCCAAGCAATCCCTGAACCGCACGGGCCATCGCAGACTCATAAGACTCGCCGCGTGGTGGCGCATATGAAGTGCTGGCCAGCCATTGCGCGTACTCCTTTGGATACTGCTGGCTAACTTCTTCAATTGATAACCCATCCCAATCTCCGAAAGAGCACTCCATCCAAATCGGATCAACAATCGGATCCAAGTTGATTGTTTTAGAAATCGCGGCAGCGGTCTGCATCGTGCGCTGCAATGGAGAGGTAATCAAAACATCTGGAGATAGCTTCGCAATTTCTATAGCGACTAGATGAGCTTCGGTTAATCCTTTTTCTGTTAGGGCAGGGTTTAAAGCCCCATCTCCGGAGAATTTCCTAAATGGGGTCAGTGGCGTCTCGCCATGACGCACAAAGTAGACAGTGGTTGGAACCTCATTAGATATCAATCTCTCGGTTAAGTAATTCAATCTGATTGGCTCTTTGGAGGTTGAAATCACTCCATCTAGCGCCTCATTAACTAATCTGTCTGCATGTGAGTTTGATTCACGTGGCACCCAGAGATAATCAATTAATTCATGGGGGTGAATGTTTCGTGCCTCAAGTGCTAGCTCGCGCATCCCAGGGTGTCTTATCTTCCACTTGCCACTCATCTGCTCGACAACAAGTTTGCTGTCTAATCGAACTTCAATTTTGGCTGTTGGATCAATTTCATGGGCAGCTTTTAATCCGGCAATTAATCCTCGATATTCAGCAACGTTGTTGGTAGCCACTCCGATTTTGCCGGAAACCTCCGCCAAAACCTTTCCGCCTTCGAAAACTACAGCGCCATAAGCGGCTGGCCCAGGGTTACCTCTGGAGCCACCATCGGCCGTGACAACAAAACTACGTGACATTATTAAATTCGTACCAGGATTCGGCGACACTCTTCGCATCGCACAACTTCGTCATCTGGCAAAGCCGTAATACGGGCAAGATCTGCTGCATTAATACTTAAGTTACACCCCTGACATGCGCCTGCATGTAAGCGAGCAGCACCGACTCCATCAGCACCAGCGCGAACCTTTTCGTATAAAGCCAAAAGTTCTGGCTCTACCTCTTTTGCCAAATTCTCTCTATCTGAAGTCGTAGCATTCTTGGCTCGGTTAATTTCTTCTAGAGCCGCATCTTTTTCTTTGGCCAGCGCTGTGACTTCAATGTGCAAAGCGTCTCGCTCGGCGGCTAAAGAGTTAATCCTCTGGTCAAGAGCGTCAATGCGCACCATAACTTCTAATTCAATCTCTTCTAACTCTGCTCGACGTTTAGCGAGTGAAGTTAATTCATGTTGGAGTTGTTCTAATTCTTTTGGGGTCCCGAGGCCGGAAGCCAAACGCTTTTCATCTTTTTCAATTCTAGAGACAACCTGCTCTACATCAACCTCTGACTTGGAAAGCTCATGCTTGATATCGCTTTTTTCGGTCTCTGCAGCGACGCAAAGATCTCGAGCTGTCGCATAGGCGATGGTCTTTTCATCTAACAACTTTGCGACCGGAAGATTGCGAGCCTTGTGATCCAATTGAATAAGTGAAGAATCCAAAGCCTGCAACGCTAGGAGTTTTTCTTGGACAGACTTGGAGGCTTTCATCACTACCCTACTTTAGAGCACCCAGGAGAGTGGTGCTAATCCCTTAGATTTTTGAGGTTCAGGCGAATCATCTTATGAAGTAGCTTTTCATCGACCTTCCAGTCAACAGGTACTTGAATCGTTTTCTTGTTCACCTTGAATCCATGAAGGTCTTTCTCCATGCTTTTGATTACTTCAGAGTTAAATGGCGCAATCAAAATATGATTTCTAGCTATCGAAACTCCAAAAATATAATCTTTATCCAGCTTTAGCATGGGCTGATTCCAGGCGATTACCAGCTCTAGCTTTGGATATTTGCTTTGAATGCTTTTGAATATCTTCTTTACTGTTTTTTGCTTCACCACATCATGCTTGGCTAAGAAACTATCGAAAGTACTAAACCGCTTTGAGCTCTTTGAGCCACGGGAATACATGACCAAGGCATTTGCATGTTCCTGACTAAATCCATGCTCCTCTTTTAAATAAGCAATCTGCTGTGGATATTTAAGATCCGCAATATCTTTCATGACTGAGTGCCAGTAGCCCATGGGTTGGCCGTACTTGGCTTCAATCTTAGGAAAGTAGGCTGCTCTATCGCCTTTCTCTGTGGCCACGGGAAGGAAGTTTTTTAGCGAGGACCAGCTGGTCTGTGACCACAACCTTGAGGCTTGCTGCAGCAACAAGTACAATTACCTTCTGGACAGCCACATGGACATTTGAATGTTTCGCTCATAGATGGAGTTTACTCCAGAAAACTCTCGGTAACCTTGTCGAGTGCAAAGGGAAACTTCCAAAGTTCTTCAAATTTATCGAAATTCTCCCTCCCCTCAGCGCGAAACCATGCTGGCAATGCGCAAAACAATTCTTGAGATTGTTCCCAATGCCGTGGAGGTAATTAGCTATGGCATGCCAGCCTTTAAAGTAGAAGGCAATGTCGTCGCAGGACTTCTTTCGAATAAAAATCATGTTGGGTATTACCCCTTTAGTGGATCAATCTTAAATCTATTTTCAAAAGATTTAAGCAAGTATAGAACTACCAAGAGTGCATTGCATGTTCCAATCGACAAACCTTTACCAAAGTCACTTTTGTCCAAATTAATAAAAGCAAGAATTTCTCAATGCCCTGCGAAGCAGGGAAAGGTTGATCCGAAAAAATATGAATCCAAAGATTCTGCATGGCGCAAATTGGGCTTGGCAGCGCCCGCAAGACGAGGGCTAGTTGATAACGGCATTTTGAAACTTTCAGATTTGAAGAGATATAGCGAAGCCGAACTTGCTGAGGTTCACGGAATTGGACCTAACGCACTGGCAATTTTGATGAAAACTAAAGAAGCAAGTAAACGCTAGAAGCGTCTATTAGGATTACTAAGTGCGGTATGAATTCAATACTTCGTTAAAATCCAATTCAATTTAGGGAAAATGAAAGGTTAAATAATGGAACTAATAACCTGCCTGTGGTTTGATGGAAGAGCCCGAGAGGCGGCTAACTTCTACGCCAGTATTTTTCCTGATAGCTCTGTGGAAGATAACTGGATCGCCCCCACCGATACTCCGGGTAATAGGCAGGGAGAAGAAATCGTCGTGAATTTCAAGATTTTTGGTCGACCTTTTATTGGCTTAAATGGTGGCCCGCAATTTCCGCATTCTGAAGCAATCTCATTCCAAATCCCATGTTCCAATCAAGATGAAATCGATAGGTATTGGGATCTACTGACTAAAGATGGCGGTCAAGAAAGTCAATGTGGTTGGCTGAAAGATAAGTTCGGAGTTTCATGGCAAATAACTTCCCCAGAGATGATGAAGTACTTGGGTGGAAGCGATCCAGAAGGCTCGAAACGTGCCACTCAAGCTATGTTGGGAATGAAAAAGATTGATCTTGCAGAAATGAAACGAGCGTATTTTTCCGATTAAGATTTATTCCGAAGGGGGCTCCGGATGAAGTTTAGACAAATAGGACTATATGTTTCTAACCTAGATCGCGCCGTTGACTTCTATTCGAACCTGTTGAAGACTGATACCACTGCCCGATTTGATTCACAAGGATTTGCCTTCTTTGATTTAGATGGCGTGCGGCTTTTTCTGGATGTGAATGCCCCAAAATCTGCCATTTATTTGGAGTTTCCTGATTTGCAAAGCAAAGTCGAAGAGTTAAGACTGGAAGGCATCAAAATTATTTCTGAAGCTCATGTGGTCTTTCCGGATCCCGATGGCATATTTGATCTGCCAGGTAATGAGTGGTTGGCCTTTATTGAAGATTCGGAAGGAAACTTGGTGGGTTTGATGAGTAGGGAAACACTTTAGTTATTTATTTTTGCGAGACAAAAAGAATAATCTCATCCTAAATCTAACATCGATTTAAACCACTTTGCATTCTGATTAAATTTCACCCAATTGAGTTTTGACACTCCATCCCTATTCTTTGAAACTAATTTGGACTTTATTAAAGGTTGCAAGTGCAAGTGGACAGAACGCTCACTAAGCTTGGTAGTTTTAACGAGGTTATCTAGAGACATGTCCTTGATTGCCAACTTTTCTAGAATTCTTCTAGATTGCGGAGCCTTTACTGCCTCAAGGAATTCGACCATTTCAAGTTCATGTTTTTTCACGGTTTGAGACTACAGGAGCTACTAGAGAGTCATAGGAAAAATGTTGGGCGCTGAGGGTCTTGATGGATTTATTCCAGTACCTGAACCCAATATATTCAATTCTTCTTGACGCAGCCCCTTTATGTTCAACAGGTTTGGCATTTTGAAATTTGGAAGCTAATTTGGAGAGATAAAGGAGGGTAGATTCCAGAAATTACTTCTAATTATGTTCTTGAGAACTTATCATTTCTTCTTATGAGACTCAGGGTAGTTCTTGTAGCCCTCCTTCTGTTGGCTCCCCTGGCACCTTCAATTTCTGCGACCCCTCCTAAGTCTGGTGCTGCATGCAGCAAGGTTGGGATCACCAAGAACTACAACGGAAAGAAATACACCTGCACCAAGAGTGGAAGGAAGCTTGTTTGGAATAAGGGCATAGTCATCAAGTTTACTTCTCCAAAAATCTCACCAGCGCCATCTACTACTCCAACTCAAGGCTCGACATCCAGCCCAACGCCTACTCCTGCACCTTCTGTCATTCCAAACCCAACACCAAACGCCACTTCGGCACCATCCCCTAATCCAACTAATGCCTTAGATGAGCTGAATGGAAAAACTTGCAACACGGAGAATCAAATTTCCAGAACACCTTCAGGTGAATACTGGTGCGTGAAAGACAACAATGGAATTCTTAGATGGTCTAAAAATTCAATTCCTTCCAAGTCTTCCGGGACGATGTTCAAACAGAAAGTTTCAGAGGTCTCATATCGCCAACCTTCCCAACCCAGTCAAGATGTCAATCTATGCAAAGTAGTTCAAATCAATCATCAACAGGGAGAGCTCAAATCGGGATTTCCCTCTCCGATACCCTCATACAAGAGCACCGGAACGGTCAAATGGGCTTTGGTACCAATTGACTTTTCTGATTTACCTGGCGAATCGAATTTCATGGATCGAATCCGACCTGAATTGAAGTTTGCTTCTGATTGGGCTGACATGTCAAGCGAAGGCAAGTTCAAAATTGATTGGCAGGTCCATGAAAAGTGGGTAAGACTCCCCGGCGTTTCAAGCGATTACTACATTC
>VERG01000013.1 GCA_018882885.1 Candidatus Nanopelagicaceae bacterium
AAGCAAAGGTGTCATTGCAACCTACCAGAATTACCAGTGTTGCAATGTAGGAAAAGCCTTCGCCGGAACGAGCCAATAAGAATATGAAACCTGCGACAAAACCTGGATAAAGAAGTGCAAAGGCGCTCGCGGTCGCATTCTTAATAAAGCCTTCAGTGCCTTTTAGTAAGGTAAAGAAAAGAATTGCGATCAAACCAATAACAATCGAAACCGATAATCCAGGTAATCCACCAAACCAAGCGCTAATAAGTACCAGTGTGGTGGCTAGAGCTAGGTGCAAATAATTAGTTTGAATATCCCGCGCCCTAAAGGCTCCCGTTAACTCCCGCAATGCAATCAATACGGCAACTCCGACAAAGGCGGCAAACAATGGTGGCACAAATGCCATAGTTGAAAAGATGATCGCTAAAAGAGCCAAACCAACAATTATGGAAGGGATTAACTTGCGACCAGCCCGCTTGTTAATGGCCTCGTTAATTGAGTGGAGGTCGCTCATAGAATCTCCTCAAAGTTAAACTTCGAGAAGCTCAGCCTCTTTATGCTTTAAGAGCTCATCGATTTTGGCGACATGATCAGAGGTAACTTTCTCTAAATCCTTTTCGCCGCGGGTCAGATCATCTTTACCAATCAACCCATCTTTTTCTAACTTTTCCATCGCCTCTTTTGCAGCGCGACGGATTGAGCGGATTGAAATCTTGGAATCCTCGGCCTTGCCACGAGCCACTTTGATGAACTCTTTGCGCCGCTCTTCAGTCAATTGTGGGAAATTGACTCGAATTACATTGCCATCGCCACCTGGGTTTACCCCAAGATCTGATTCGCGGATGGCCTTTTCGATCGATGGAATCGCGCTTTTATCAAAAGGTGTAACCAATGCGGTACGGGCCTCTGGGACCTGAACAGTTGCAAGTTGTGAAAGCGGAGTAGCTGTGCCGTAGTACTCCACCATGATCTTGGCGAACATTGATGGGTGCGCACGTCCCGTACGGACGGCGGCAAAATCCTCTTTAGCCACATCGACAGCTTTGTTCATCTTGGTGTTTGTATCTGCGAGTACGGCTTGGATTGTCATTTTGCTCTCCTAATTCAATTAGTTGTTTCTAATTAGTTGACTAGCGTGCCGATTGCTTCGCCGCGAACCGCTCGAGCGATGTTGCCTTTTTGCATTAAGTTGAAAACCACGATTGGTAGTTTGTTTTCACGACACAAACTAAACGCTGCCGCATCTGCAACAGCAAGGGATTTTGAAAGCACATCATCATAAGAAATAAAATCAAACTTGGTTGCGCTCTTATCTTTGCGGGGATCTGCAGAGTAGACCCCATCCACTCCACTCTTAGCTAAGAGCAGCGCATCCGCGCCAATCTCTAGCGCACGCTGTGCTGCCACAGTATCGGTTGTAAAGAAAGGCATACCTGCGCCCGCACCAAAAATAACTACTCGGCCTTTTTCTAAATGTCTGATTGAGCGACGAGGAATGTACGGTTCGGCAACCTGTCCCATCGTGATGGCGGTTTGAACGCGGGTGTCGATTCCCTCTTTTTCCAAGAAATCTTGCAGGGCTAGACAGTTCATTACTGTACCTAGCATTCCCATGTAATCAGCACGGGCACGATCCATGCCGCGCTCTTGCAACTCAGCACCGCGGAAGTAATTTCCGCCACCAACAACAATCGCTACCTGAACACCACTTCGCACAACATCGGCAATTTGTAGAGCGACATCGTTAACAACATCTGGATCTACGCCCACACCTTTTTCGCCACCGAAAACCTCGCCAGAAAGTTTAAGGAGCACCCGCTGATAGCTCTTACGAACCTGTGTCATGCGAGTGCTCCTTTCTTAAACTGCGGTGCTAGCTATTCATACTGCCTAAAGGTTACTGACCAACTCGGAATCGATAGAAGGCAGACACGGAGTTTCCGGCCTCGGAAAGTACCTGTTGGACCGTCTTCTTCTGATCCTTTGCGAAGGCCTGCTCAAGTAATGAGACCTCCTTCACGAAACCAGTTACCCGACCCTCAACAATCTTTGCGATTGCTGCATCAGGCTTACCTTCATTACGAGCGGTCTCCTCAGCAAGGCGGCGCTCATTCTCAATTACATCTGCCGGAACGGCATCACGGTTTAAATACTGCGGTGCGAATGCTGCAATATGTTGCGCAACATCTTTACCTACAACCTCATCAGCCTTGGCAAGTGCAACCAAAACTCCAACCTGTGGTGGTAGATCTGGACTGGTGCGGTGTAGATACAAAGCACTTGCGGAACCATCGATTACCGCGATGCGACGTAGCTCTACCTTTTCACCCATTGTTGCATTTGCTTCATCGATAGCCTCTTGTACACCTTTACCATTAGGAAGTTTTGAGGCGATAAATGCTGCGAGATCATTTTGCTTGGTGGCATAAAGATGAGACAACAACTCATCTGCAACAGCTTGGAAGCGATCGCCCTTAGCAACGAAATCTGTTTCGCAGTTAAGTTCGAGCATCACAGCGGTTGAGCCTTCAGACTTAGCAGCGATCAATCCATTAGAGGTCGCACGGCCTTCACGCTTGGTAACGCCCTTTAGACCTTTAACACGGATGATCTCAACCGCTTTATCGAAATCGCCATTGGCCTCATCGAGTGCTTTCTTGCAATCGACCATTCCGGCCGCGGTAGCTTCACGGAGACGCTTTACATCTTCAGCTGTGTATGCCACTTATGCACCTGCTCCTTCAGATTTATTTTCCTCAGCCTTGGCAGCATCTGCTCCAGCTAGAAGATCCTTTTCCCAATCCGCCAATGGTTCGCCAGCAGCAACGGTTTCAGCACCAGCCTTTGCAGCTTCGGCCGCTTCCTTGGCAACTGTTGCGGAGCGAGCTTGGAGACCGGCAGCAATCGCATCCGAGATAACTCGAGTGAGCAGAGTTACTGAGCGGATTGCATCATCATTGCCCGGAATCTTGAAATCAACTTCATCTGGATCGCAGTTGGTATCAAGAATTGCAATTACTGGAATTCCTAACTTGTGCGCCTCAGCAACAGCAAGGTGTTCTTTCTTGGTATCAACAACCCAGATTGCAGATGGCAGCTTGGTCATGTTGCGGATTCCATCAAGGTTCTTGTGTAGCTTCTCGCGCTCGCGACGAAGTAACAAAAGTTCTTTCTTTGTTAGAACCTGATCATTTGAAGCCTCTAGCGCTTCTAATTCCTTTAAACGTTGGATTCGCTTGTAAACAGTTGGGAAGTTGGTGAGCATTCCACCAAGCCAACGCTCTGTTACATATGGCATTCCAACTCGTGCAGCCTGAGATTGAATCGGTTCTTGTGCTTGCTTCTTGGTTCCGACAAAAAGAACATGTCCGCCTTTTGCAACGGTGTCCTTAACAAAGTCATACGCTTTGTCGATTAGAGCAAGTGATTGCTGGATATCGATGATGTAGATGCCATTGCGCTCTGTGAAAATAAAGCGCTTCATCTTTGGGTTCCAACGACGAGTTTGGTGTCCAAAGTGAACACCGCTGTCGAGGAGTTCTCGCATTGTTACAACCGCCATGGCGGCACGCTCCTTCGCGCGAACTTTCTTAGGGTTCGCATCGGTTAATGAACTAGCGATTTGCTAGCTCTCTAGCGTCTGAGCACCGACTAACTCAATTGAGTTAGACCGAAATGGTTCCGCTTAAGAACTGCCGCGTGAGCAGTTAAGAGGCAGACGCGTGAAGTCACAGAGTTTTTAACTCTGTGCGGGCGAAATCCTACCTGACCCACAACCCCTGTTTTTCCACTGCGGTCGCCGCTATCCCCGCATGAAATCGGTGGATTTGGCCAGATTCTGCCGGTGAAGATCGCCGCTCTTGCGACCTCCTTTGTTATTGGCTTCATAACCGGAATCGCATTTTTGCCTACTCCTTATCAAGATTTACCAGAGTTAAGCACCGAGCAAATTCGCCGAACTGAGAATAAATAAAACTATGCCCTGGGATGGGCCTGCTCGTAGGCTTTCTTGATGCGATCCTGTGTCACATGGGTGTAAATCTGAGTTGTTGCCAGAGATGAGTGGCCGAGAATCTCTTGTACCGTTCTTAAATCAGCTCCGCCCTCTAACAAGTGAGTGGCCGCGCTATGGCGCAAAGCATGTGGCCCAAGCTTTTTGTTGTTTCCTAATGATTGAACCGCTTCGTAAACAGTCTCTCGTACTACTCGCTGGTCAATCCGCTTTCCTCTTGAGCCCAGGAATAAAGCGTTATCGGAGTTTTTATTTTGCAATTCAGAACGACCTTGGTTGAGCCACTTATTAATCGCGTTTAAGGCGGGTACTCCAATTGGCACAACTCTCTCCTTATTGCCTTTGCCAATTACTCTCAATGTATTTCTATTTTGGTCAACATCGCCAATATCTAGCCCCACTAATTCTGAAACACGAATTCCCGAACCATAAAGGGTTTCGACCATTGCCCAATCCCGTAAAGATTGTGGAGAGCCCTCTTCATTTGCGCGAAAACTTAAGAACTCTAAAGCTGAAGCAGCGCTTTCAATATCCAAAATCTCGGGAAGATTTCGCTCCGGCTTTGGCGCAACTAGCTCCTTGCCGATATCACTTTGCAACCAACCATTCCTAGAACCCCAATAAGTAAAAGCTCGGATAGAAACTACACGTCTTGTAATTGAGGAGCGCGCGGCACCTTTGATTTGCAAATTTGCCAGCCAGGAACGCAAATGGTTTATCTCTAGTTGGGAGAACTCTGTGACCCCAAGTTGATTTACAAAAAGTAGCAATGATTCAAGATCGGCTAGGTAGGCGCGGATTGAGTTTTCAGAAAGATTACGCTCGGTAATCAAATGTGAGCGATAAGCCTCTGCAAGAGCTGAATCCAATGCCACAACAAAAAGAGTACTTCAGATTATGACCTGTCACTCATTAGACACAGCGTTGCTAATACGCAACACTTTAGCCAAAATTCTGCTGTCGGAGGTAAGTGGCTTACTTATCCGCTTTCTTGTCCGCTTTGAAAAGGAGGGGCTATGAGGATTGTTTTAGTTATCAACGATTATTGCCTATTCCCAGATCTCTCAAATACCGACAACGAAATAAAGGTAACTATTGGGGTGGGCCACAACTTTGATGAGATTCTTGATGTAGTTGGTGGTGCTTTATCTAATGAACAGATTGCTCATTTGCATCGACTTTGGGCTGATGACACATTCCCCCGCAACTTCGAACGGGTTGGTGATGATTTGATTATCACCGCACGTGATTAGTTCAGCGTTTTCTATCAACTGCGCCTAAAGCAATCAAAAGGGTCTCCGGAGATACCTCGAGCGCTTTACATAGTGGCGCAATTACATCAATCCCAGGAACCCGCTCCTGTCTGAAGTATCTGGACAACGAGCCGCGATCAATCCCAGTTTTTTGGTGTAACTCTTCGAGTCCACTTATACCAAGGTGTGACATTTGCGCCTTCAACCACTCTGCGCTTTCGGCAGGACTGTATCGATAACCTCTTTTGACCGCAGTTTTCATAACTAATCGATCTCCTACTCGGGCGACTTGCCCTGCCTAAGTAGACCATAAGTTAATGCATCTTCTAACGCCATAGCTGAAGCGGCGATAACATTTTCATGAACCCCGATAGTGCTCCACTCTCCATTGCCATCACTGGTTTCTACTAAGACTCGAGTTATAGCGCCAGTGCCGAGACGGCCCTCGAGAATACGAACTTTGTAATCCGTTAGCTCTAAATTCTTTAGCTCCGGATAAAGTTTTTCTAGCCCATTACGCAAAGCATTATCTATTGCGTTAACCGGACCGTTGCCAACTCCTTGCGACTCTATATTTTGACCCTTAGATTGCAGTTTTACTATCGCTCTTGAAGAGACTGATTTATGCGCGTCTTGATCTACCGTTGTTTCCCAACTTTCCAACTTGAAAAATGTGGGTCGTTTTCCATCTAACTCTTCACGTAAAAGGAGTTCGAAAGAGGCATCAGCAGCTTCGAAGGTATATCCCTTGGCCTCCATACTTTTTACTCGTTCAACAACACGGGTCACTACTTCTTTTTCCTTACTTAAATCAAAACCTAACTCTTGGGATTTAAGTTCGATCGAAGCCCGTCCAGCCATTTCGGAGACCAACATCCTCATATCATTTCCAACGCTTTCCGGATCTTCATGCTGATACAAGGCCGGATCAACCTTAATGGCAGAGGCATGAAGTCCCGCCTTGTGAGCAAACGCGGAAACTCCCACATATGGCTGTCTAGCACTTGGTGAAACGTTGGTTACTTCAGCTACCGCATGAGAGATTCGAAATGCTTCTTCCAACGTACCAGCGGGAAGTACTTGCTGTTTTTTCTTTAGCTGCAAATTAGCAATTATTGAAACTAGATCAGCGTTACCTGTTCTTTCGCCGTATCCATTTAAAGTTCCTTGAACATGGGTAGCGCCAGCAGCTACTGCTGCAAGCGAGTTAGCAATCGCACAGCCCGTATCGTTGTGACAATGAATTCCTAAACGAGCGGAGCTTTTTGCTAAGACTTCGTGTACTACATCAGAAAGCTCATCTGGCAACATTCCACCATTAGTGTCACATAAAGCTATTACATCGGCTCCGGCCTCTGCTGCTACTCGAACTACCTCTAAGGCATATGCAGAGTTAGAACGATAGCCATCAAAGAAATGTTCCGCATCAAGAAAAACTCTCTGCCCACCAGCACGCAAAAACTGAATCGAGTCACGAATCATCGCCAGGTTTTCATCTAGATGGGTTTTGAGCGCTAAATCAACATGACGATCATGAGACTTTGCTACCAGAGTAACAACTGGAGCACCTGAATCTTGCAGCGCGCGAAGCAGCACATCATCTGCCGCTTTAACATTTGGTCTGCGTGTGGCGCCAAAGGCAACAAAGGTGGCGTTTTTTAACTTCAACTCAGTCTGGGCCAGTTTAAAAAACTCGGTGTCTTTGGGGTTGGCTCCAGGCCAGCCGCCTTCAATAAAACCAACACCTAATTCATCGAGATGTCGGGCGATTGTTAGCTTGTCATGAACGGAAAGGTTTAACCCCTCTTGTTGTGCACCATCCCGCAAAGTTGTGTCATAGATATGGAATGAATCAGAGATCGTCATTTCGAAACTTTCTTCATCCATCCATGTTTGTCAGCGATAGTTCCATGTTGAATCCCAAGCAAGTGATTGCGGATTTCCATGGTGATTTGGCCCGGGTTTCCATCTCCAGTTACCCAAGTTCCATGGACGCTCTTTGCGGTGCCGACTGGGGCAATTACCGCCGCGGTTCCGCAGGCAAAGATCTCTGAGATCTCGCCACTTGCAACACCATCACGCCATTCCTCGATTGAGATCATTCCCTCTTCTACTTTGTATCCAAGATCTGAGGCGACAGAGAGAATTGAATCTCTAGTAATTCCAGGCAAAAGAGTTCCAGTTAATTTAGGGGTGAAGATTGTGGCCGCCTTGCCGCGTCCCTTTACGAAGTAAAGGTTCATGCCACCCATCTCTTCGACATAGCGGCGCTCTTTTGCATCCAACCAAACAACCTGATCACAGCCTTGTGCGGCAGCTTGTTGTTGGGCAAGTAAAGAGGCCGCGTAGTTACCGCCACACTTTGCTTCTCCAGTTCCGCCAAGAGCGGCACGCACATACTCTGTAGAGATCCAAACCGTAACCGCTTTTGCAGCATTGAAGTAAGCGGCTGCAGGTGTTGCAATTACCGCAAACAATGCTTGATTTGAAGGACGAACTCCCAATCCGACTTCAGTCGCAATCATGAAAGGTCTGATGTACAAGGATTCCCCAACTTTTTTAGGAACCCAACCAGAATCAATTTTAACTAGCGCTTCAACCGCGCTGACAAAATCAGCCACCGGTAACTCTGGAAGAGTTATGCGAGCTGCGCTTTTAGCAAATCTCAAACCATTCGCCTCAGGACGGAACAAAGCGATGGAACCATCAGGTTGTGAGTAAGCCTTCATACCTTCAAATATCTCTTGACCGTAATGAAAAACCATTGCGGCTGGATCCAAACTAATCGGTCCATAAGCCAGTACATCTGCATCAGACCAACCGGATCCTTGATTCCATTGCGCGGTAACCATGTGATCGGTGAAGTACTTACCAAACCCTGGCTCTGCAACTCTTTTTTCCCGCTCTGAAACCGGAACCGGATTGCTAGTTGGAGTGATATTTATCTTCATTATGCCAACGCCTTTACCATTGCATCGCCGACCTCTTTAGTAGAACGCTTGACGGTACCGCGCTGCAATATGTCCTGCTCCACCGCTTTCTCAACATCTGCTGCGGCTTTATCCAAACCTAAATGTCGCAGCATCATGGCAACAGACATAACTGTTGCGGTTGGATCTGCGATTCCTTTTCCTGCGATATCTGGAGCTGAACCATGGACCGGCTCAAACATCGATGGGAATTTCCCTTCTGGATTGATATTGCCAGAAGCAGCTAATCCAATTCCGCCACAGATTGCCGCTGCGATATCTGTGAGAATGTCACCAAATAGATTGTCAGTTACCACTACATCAAAGCGCTCCGGATTAGTTACAAAGAACATTGAAGCTGCATCTACGTGAAGATAGTCAGTGGTCACATCAGGGAACTCTTTTGCCACCTCGTTAAAGGTGCGGGTCCATAAACCTCCAGCACGCACCAAAACATTGTTTTTGTGAACCAGAGTTAATTTCTTGCGCGGTCTGGCTTGAGCGCGAGCAAAAGCATTGCGGATAACCCGCTCTGCACCTCTTCTGGTATTTAGCGACTCCTCTGTTGCGATCTCACTCGAAGTGCCTTCAGCTAAAACTCCACCGGCACCGACATAAGGACCTTCAGTTCCTTCTCTGACTACAACAAAATCTATGGGTACTTCTGTGCGCAGTGGGCCGGTGGTTCCGGGATATAGTCGAGCGGGACGCAAATTGATGTAGTGATCAAATGCGAATCTCAGCTTTAGTAGCAATCCGCGCTCGAGTACTCCACTTGGAACTGATGGATCTCCAACTGCTCCAAGCAAAATAACATCAAAACCTTTTAACTCCTCCAAAACCGCATCAGGCAAAGTTTCTCCGGTGCGGTGCCAAAGTCGAGCACCGAGATCAAACTCCTTTTTGGTAAAGGACACTCCATATTTAGCAGCAACCGCATCCAGAACCTTTACACCTTCGGCAACAACCTCTGGCCCAATCCCGTCGCCACCAATTAAAGCTAGTTTGAATTGTTGGCTCATGATTGCAACGAAACCGATCTCGCCACACGTGCACCAATCTCTTTGGCAATCTGTGCAACAACTTGAGCTGAAAGAGCGGAGTCAACGGTTAGAGCCATCAGAGCCTCTCCACCTGCTTTGTCACGCGCTACCTGCATATTTGCAATGTTGGTCTTAGCATTTCCAAGAATATTTCCGACATTTCCAACCACACCTGGTTTATCTTCATAAACTAAGAAGAGTAGGTGATCTGCAGGTGGAAGTTCGATATCAAACTTGTTGATTCGAACGATTTTTTCAACTTTGCGGATACCCATCAAAGTCGCATCTACCTCAACACGGTTGCCATTTGAGAAGGCAGCACGCAGTGAAATCATGCTGCGGTAATCCTCGCACTCTGCTTCCGTTACTACCGATGAAGTTAAACCCTTTTCTGCAGCCAAGTTTGGTGAGTTAACGTAGGTAACATCCTCCATACCGGTTGCGATAAGTGCGCCTTTCAAAGCCGAGGTTCCCAAAATTGAGCAATCATGCTCGGAAACTTCTCCGCTCACTGTAATTTCGATAGATACTGGGAGCTCCGCTTCAAAGGCTGTCGCAATCTGCGCCATCTTTTCTACCAATGGCAGTGAAGGACGAATCTCTTCATGAATCTCGCCGCCCTTAACATTTACCGCATCAGGAACCAACTCACCTGACAATGCCTTTCGTACCGAAACAGCTACCGCAATACCAGCTCGCTCTTGAGCTTCGTCGGTGGAGGCACCAAGGTGTGGTGTTGCAACAACTTGATCAAGGGTGAACAAAGGTGAATCAGTACATGGTTCAGTGGCAAAAACATCGAGACCTGCACCTGCTACCCGACCTTCAGAGATTGCTGCAAATAACGCAGCTTCATCAAGAACTCCGCCTCGAGCGGCGTTAATAATGCGCACTGTTGGCTTTACTTTTTTCAAAGCTGATTCGCCAATCAAATTGGCGGTTTCTTTAGTTTTTGGCAGGTGAATCGTGATGAAATCGGAATTTTCAAGGAGTTCATCAAGAGAAACTAGATCAACACCAAGTTGGGCAGCACGAGCTGGTTGTAGATAAGGATCATAAGCAACAACTTTCATGCCAAATGCCTGCATGCGGTGCGCAACTAACTGACCGATTCTTCCAAAACCAACCACGCCTAAAGTCTTTTCAAACAACTCTGCACCTGTGTACTTAGAACGGGCCCATTTGCCGTTTTTCAGTGCGGCATGAGCTGGAGATACATGTCTTGCTGAAGCCAACAAAAGTGCGATCGCTAGCTCAGCTGCACTAACAATGTTTGAGGTTGGCGCATTAACCACCATCACTCCAGCGGCGGTAGCAGCTGGAATATCAACGTTGTCGAGACCAACTCCGGCGCGGGCGATCACTTTCAAACCCTTTGCTGCAGCTATCGCCTCTGCATCCATTTTTGTTGCAGAACGAATTAGCACCGCATCAACACCTGCGGCCAAGGCAGGTAATAACTCGGCACGGTTTGCACCATCACAGTTACGGATTTCAAAATCGGGACCCAGCGCCTCCAGGGTTGCTGGGCTTAATTCCTCCGCGATTAATACGACCGGTTTACTCACGCGCTGCAGAGCCTTCCTTGTAATCATCCTTATTTGCGGCCTTTACCCAGGACATCATCTTGCGTAAATTCCGACCAACTTCCTCGATTGGATGTTGTTCGCCTTTCGCGCGTAAAGATTTGAACTCTGGTGCGCCTGCATCTTGATCTTCAATAAAACGTTTTGCAAATGCGCCACTTTGAATATCAGCCAAGACCGCCTTCATGTTTTCTTTAACATGTGGATCAATGACTCGTGGACCTGAGATGTAATCTCCATACTCTGCTGTGTCAGAAACTGACCATCTCTGCTTTGCAATGCCGCCTTCATACATCAAATCAACAATTAACTTGAGCTCGTGAAGGCACTCGAAATAAGCAACCTCTGGCTGATAGCCAGCCTCAATCAAAGTCTCAAAACCATACTGAACTAATTGAGAGGCACCGCCACAGAGAACTGATTGCTCACCAAATAGATCGGTTTCGGTCTCTTCAGTAAATGTGGTGAGAATTCCACCAGCTCGCAAACCACCCATCGCCTTTGCATAGGAAAGGGTTAGTGGCCAAGCATTGCCAGTGGCATCCTGCTCTACCGCAACGATATCTGGAACTCCACGACCCGCTACATACTCACGACGAACCAAGTGACCTGGGCCCTTGGGTGCAACCATGCAAACATCAATATTTGCTGGTGGCTTGATGTAACCAAAACGAATATTGAAGCCATGTCCAAAGAACAAAGCATCGCCAGCCTTCAGATTTGGTTCGATTGACTCTTTATAAATATGACGTTGTTTGTGATCAGGTGCCAACAACATTATTACTGTTGCTTCCTTGACCGCTTCTGCAACTGTGACTACGCGCAGACCTTCCTGCTCAGCCTTGGCACGTGACTTGGAGCCCTCGGCCAGACCAACACGGACATCTACTCCGCTATCTCTTAAGTTCAATGCATGCGCATGACCTTGTGAACCGTAACCGATGACCGCAACCTTACGGCCTTGAATAACCGATAGATCTGCATCTTCGTCATGATAGATAGTTGCCACGTTAGCTCCAGCTTTCTTTTGTTGGTTTTATTTCGTGATATTTAGTTTTGGTAATCCTCTGTCTGGCTTTGCGACTCTGATGAGGCTAGTCCAGTTTCCTGCAATGTCCGCTCTACCAATGTTGTGTCACTAGTTTCAATAGCGATCAACCCGGATTGAACCAACTCTTTTACTCCGAACTTATTTAACTCAGTTAACAAAGTTGCCAGATCTTTGCTGGTACCAACCGCTTCAATAACTAACGAGTTACTGCTTTCCTCAACAATTTGGCCGTTATATTTCTTGACCAAAGACTCAATCTCGCCACGAGAAGTTGAGTTGCTGACTTTGACCATCAGAAGTTCGCGTTGCCTTGAGTTGGTGCTGGTCATTTCTTGAATACCAATGACATTAACTAGTTTGAATAGCTGGGCGCTGACTTGATCAAGTGCGTGGCCTTCAAGATTCAAAACAATAGTCATGCGAGAAACCTCAGGGTTCTCAGTTGGTCCTACCGCGAGAGAATCGATGTTGTAACCGCGTCGCGAAAAAAGTGATGCTACTCGAGCCAATACGCCAGGACTATTTTCAACTAATACAGAAAGAGTGTGCTGGGCCATGGTTATAACTCCTGTGAATCCCAGTCCGGCGCCATTTCTTTGGCGATCATGATGTCATCATTTGAAGTTCCGGCGGCAACCATCGGCCATACCATTGCATCACGATGTACATTGAAATCAACAACTACTGGAGCGTCATTGATGGCGTTAGCTTCTTTGATGATCTTGTCTACATCAGATTTGCTGTCACAACGCAGACCAACACAACCCATAGCTTCTGCCAACTTGGCGAAATCTGGAATACGTTTTGAGTGTAAATCAGTGTTTGAGTAGCGCTGTTGATAAAACAGAGATTGCCATTGACGTACCATTCCCAAACTCTCATTATTAATAATCGCTACTTTGATTGGGATGTTATTGAGCGAACAAGTAACCAACTCTTGATTGGTCATCTGGAAACAACCATCTCCATCGATCGCCCATACCGGCGTATCTGGCGCACCAACCTTTGCACCCATAGCGGCCGGAACCGCATAACCCATGGTTCCTAATCCACCAGAGTTCAACCAGGTACGCGGTTTTTCATACTTAACAAACTGCGATGCCCACATCTGATGTTGACCAACACCAGCTACATAAATTCCATCAGGACCTGTAATTGCTCCAATTCTTTCAATTACATACTGCGGAGAAAGTGATCCATCTACCGGCTCGTTGTAACCCAATGGGTACTTCTCGCGTAGTGAACCCATCTGACGCCACCAAGTAGTTAGGTCTGGTTTATTTTTCTTGAACTCGGCTTCTACTGCCGGAATCAGCGCTCGAATGGTTGGACCTAAATCGCCAATGATCGGAACATCGGCATAGCGATTCTTTCCAATCTCAGCGGGATCAATATCGGCATGAATAATCTTGGCATTAACAGCGAATGTTGAGAGCTTTCCAGTTACTCGATCATCAAAACGAGCACCTAAAGTGATTAACAAATCTGCTTTTTGCAGCGCAGTAACCGCCGCTACGGTGCCATGCATGCCAGGCATTCCAAGGTGCTGGTGATGGCTGTCAGGGAAAGCGCCGCGAGCCATAAGTGTGGTCACCACAGGCGCGCCAACTAGCTCTGCAAATTTAAATAAATCCTTTGCAGCATTAGCCTTAATTACGCCGCCACCAATGTAGAAAACTGGTTTTACAGATTGCGCTATCAGTGCCGCTGCATCTCTGATTGATTGTGCATTTGGTTCTGTTTGCGGTTTGTACCCGCGAAGATTTATAGAGCTTGGATAGTTGTAATCCGTCATTTTTTGCAGAGCATCTTTGGCGATATCCACCAAAACTGGACCAGGCCGTCCGGTGTTTGCAATATAGAAAGCTTCAGCGATTGCTTTCGGAATATCTGCTGGATCGGTCACCAAATAATTGTGTTTTGTAATTGGCATAGTTACGCCACGGATGTCTGCTTCTTGGAAAGCATCAGTACCAATTGCCGGCGCTGGTACCTGCCCAGTGATTGCTACGACTGGAACAGAGTCCATCTGCGCATCAGCAAGTGGGGTAACTAAATTGGTCGCCCCGGGGCCTGATGTTGCAATGCAAACTCCAACTCGCCCAGTTACCTGCGCATAACCTGTGGCCGCGTGCCCTGCACCTTGTTCATGTCGCACCAAAATATGGCGGATCTTTGAATCATAAATTGGGTCGTAAGCAGGAAGGATTGCACCGCCAGGAATACCGAACATGACATCAACGCCAGCTTGCTCTAAGGCGTTGACGAGAGATTGTGCTCCCGTAATCTGATTGCTCATGTTCTACTCCTTCCTATACTTAAATTTATTCCGCTCCAATAATGCAAAAACCCTCAGTTTCCTGAGGGTGCGCGTGAACTTGAAGCTAGTTCACGCGCAGCGAATCACCACCACTGAAACAATGATTGAGACAGATGATGTGTTCGCTGACATGAAGAGAATTATCCCGTCACAAAAAGTATGAGTCAACCCCTGAGACGCCTATCTCACATTTTGAACGTGAAATCCGGCCTAGTCGCAGACCGCGCCTTTTGAGGCTGAACCAACCAACTTCGAGTATTTTCCAAGAACCCCCGAGGTATAGCGCGGAGGTAGTGGGCGGAACTCTGAGCGACGTTTGGCGAGTTCTTTTTCATCTATCAAAAGATCCAAAGTACGCAGCTTCGTATCGATTCGAATTCGATCCCCATCCTTTACCAAGGCAATTGGTCCACCATCAACCGCTTCTGGTGCAACATGGCCAACACAAAGACCTGTTGTGCCACCAGAGAAACGACCATCAGTTAGAAGCAAAACAGATTTTCCAAGTCCGGCACCCTTAATTGCACCAGTAATCATCAACATCTCGCGCATACCAGGACCACCTTTTGGTCCCTCGTAACGAATGACAACAACATCGCCGGCCTTGATAGTTCCATCTTCAAGCGCCTGCATCGCAGATTGTTCTCTATCAAAAACTCTAGCCGGACCTTCAAATACATCAACACCAACACCAGCAACTTTGGTGACCGCTCCCTCGGGAGCCAAACTGCCGCCCAAAATTGTTATGCCACCAGTTGTTGCCATCGGATTGCTGGTAGCTTTCAAAATATCGCCATCAGGATCTGGAGGATTTACATCAGCAAGATTCTCCGCCATTGTCTTTCCGGTTACAGTCAAGCAATCTCCGTGCAGTAACCCTGCATCCAACAACGCTTTTAGAACTACCGGGATTCCGCCGACCTTGTCTACATCACTCATTACAAATCGACCGAATGGTTTTAGATCACCAAGCAAAGGAACCTTTGAACCGATCCGATGGAAATCATTAAGAGTTAAATCAACCTTTGCTTCATGTGCGATAGCGAGAAGATGTAGAACCGCATTGGTAGAACCACCTAAAGCCATCAGAGATGTAATCGCATTTTCAAAAGCGGGTTTAGTAAGAATTTGTCGGGTCGTAATCCCTTGGCGAATAAGTTCTACAACCGCTGCACCAGATTTAATTGCATAAGTATCTCGGCGGCGATCCACTGCCGGAGGCGCTGCTGAACCCGGCAGCGATAATCCGATTGCTTCACCGATAGTCGCCATGGTGTTTGCGGTGTACATGCCACCACATGCACCCTCTCCCGGACAGATCGCCCTTTCAATTTTGTCGACCTCTTCACGGGTTATTAAGCCGCGAGCACATGCGCCAACAGCTTCAAAAGCATCGATGATGGTTACATCTTTTCCATCGACCTGACCTGGCAATGTGGAACCGGCATAAACAAAAACGCTGGCAACATCAAGGCGGGCAGCTGCCATCATCATTCCAGGTAGTGATTTATCGCAGCCGGCAAATGTGACCATGCCATCAAGTCTCTCGGCTTGCATAACGGTTTCTACTGAGTCGGCGATTACTTCACGTGAAACTAGAGAGAAATGCATTCCTTCATGTCCCATTGAAATTCCATCGGAGACTGAGATAGTTCCAAACTGCATGGGAAATCCGCCGGCATCGATTACGCCTTGCTTTGAAGCTTTGGCTAATCGGTCGAGGGAGAGATTGCATGGAGTAATTTCATTCCAAGATGATGCGATGCCGATCTGCGGCTTAGCAAAATCCTCATCCTTCATGCCGACCGCGCGCAACATGCCACGAGCTGGAGCCCGCTCTAAACCATCTGTTACATCTTTAGAACGTGGTTTCATGTTGTCGGTCATGAGGTTAGCCTACTTAAGCCTGACCTAAATGCTTTAGAAGTAGTTCGCGAACTTTAGCTGCGTCGGCCTGTCCTTTAGTTTCTTTCATAACCGCGCCAATTAATGCGCCAGCGGCAGGAAGGTGACCCCCTTTTACCTTTTCTGCAACATCTGGTTGGGCGGCAATCGCCTTTTCGATTGCGACCATCAACGCAGAATCATCAGATACAACTTGAATGCCGCGACTCTTAATGATCTCTGCGGGTCTACCTTCTCCAGCAATAACACCATCAACTACCTGACGAGCCAACTTATCGGTTAGTTCACCTTTTTCAATTAAAGCAACGATTTCCGCTACATCTGCAGAGCTAATCGGAAGCTCCGCGGCAGCAACACCTTTTTCATTTGCCAACCTGGCAATCTCACCTAACCACCAAGATCTGGCTCGGGTGGGGTCTGCACCTAATTTCACTGTGGCTTCAACCAGATCAAGAACATCGGCGTTAATCATCGCCGCCATTTCCTTATCAGGAACCTGCCAAGCTTCCTGTAATTTCTTTCTTCTAACCGAAGGTTTCTCTGGAAGTGACTTCTTAATCTTTTCGATTAACTCAGGTGTTGGGGCGACCGGTACTAAATCTGGCTCTGGAAAATAACGGTAATCCTCAGCCTGTTCCTTGGAACGACCGGGAGTGGTTAAACCAGTGTCCTCGTGAAAATGTCTGGTTTCCTGAACCACTTTCTCGCCCTTGTTAAGCAGTTCGGCATGACGAATCATCTCGCCTCTCACCGCTCGCTCTACTGAGCGAAGTGAGTTAACATTTTTGGTCTCGCTTCTGGTTCCGAGTTTTTCTACACCAATCGGACGTAATGAAACATTGGCGTCACAGCGCAGCGAGCCCTGCTCCATCTTCACATCGCTAACACCTAATCCCCGCAAAATATCTCTTAACTCTGAAACATAAGCTCGAGCCACCTCCGGTGCATACTTTCCGGTTCCAGGGATTATTTTGGTAACAATCTCTACAAGTGGAATTCCAGCGCGGTTGTAATCCAACAATGAGTAGTCAGCACCATGTATGCGGCCGGTGGCTCCACCCATATGTAGAGATTTTCCAGTGTCCTCTTCCATATGAACCCGTTCAATTTCGATACGGAATTCCTTTGGGCCCTCCTCTGTATCAATGGTTACATCCAAATAACCATTTACACAGATTGGTTCATCGTATTGAGAGGTTTGAAAGTTCTTGGGCATATCGGGGTAGAAATAGTTCTTGCGAGCAAACCGGGAAAATGGCGCAATAGAGCAGTTGAGCGCCAGTCCAATAGCGATTGTGTACTCAATTGCTTTGCCATTTACCACAGGCAATGATCCGGGAAGTCCTAAGCAAACCGGGCAGGTTTGAGTGTTTGGTGCAGCGCCAAACACTGTATTGCAGCCACAAAACATCTTTGATTCAGTACCAAGTTCAACATGTACCTCTAGACCAAGAACCGGTTCATACTTTGCAATTACATCCTCATACTTCAAAGCCATTACTTTGCTCCTAACTTTGGAGCGGAGGCCAGAATTGGTTGGCCCCACTTAGCAAGCAATGCCGCCTCTAATGCTGAACCAACTTTGTACATTCGATCATCCTGCATCGCAGGTGCCATGATTTGGAATCCAGCTGGCAAACCATCCTCTTCTGCTAAACCTGATGGCAGAGACATTCCGCCAATTCCAGCTAGGTTGGTAGGAATGGTTGCAATGTCATTTAGATACATAGCGATTGGATCATTAGCTTTTTCCCCAATCTTGAAAGCTGTGGTCGGGGCGGTTGGTGACACCAAAACATCAGCCAACTTAAAGGCATTTTCGAAGTCACGCGATATTAAAGTGCGTACCTTTTGCGCGCTACCGTAATAAGCATCGTAATAACCACTAGATAATGCATATGTGCCCAAAATTATGCGCCGCTTTACCTCACGGCCAAATCCGGCCTGGCGCGTCAGATTCATGACATCTTCTGCTGAACCAGATCCAACACGCATTCCATAACGCATTGCGTCAAAGCGAGCCAAGTTAGAGGAGCACTCACTCGGCGCAATTAAATAGTAAGCGGCCAATGCATAATCAAAGTACTTACAGGAAACCTCAACAATTTCAGCACCCTGTTGTGCAAGTAGCTCTAGAGATTCATTGAATAGCTTTAAGACACCTGGTTGGTAACCATCGCCTTGCAGCTCCTTGATTACACCAATCTTCATGCCTTTTACATTGCCATCTTTAGCAGCGGCAACAACTGGTGGTACCGGTGCGTTAATTGAAGTGGAATCTAATTTGTCATAACCACCAATTGCTTCATGTAGATATGCCGCATCTAAGACGGTACGAGCACATGGACCGGCTTGATCAAGTGATGAGGAAAAGGCAACCAATCCATATCGGGAAACTCCACCGTAGGTCGGCTTTACTCCCACAGTTCCGGTAACAGCTGCCGGCTGGCGAATTGATCCACCGGTATCAGTACCAATTGCCAGTGGTGCCTCAAATGCTGCAAGTGCTGCAGAGGAACCGCCACCTGATCCACCTGGAATTCGAGTTAAGTCCCAAGGGTTGTGGGTTGGTCCATATGCTGAGTTCTCTGTCGAGGAACCCATTGCAAACTCATCCATATTGGTCTTACCCAAAATTACAACCCCGTTTTCCTTTAAGCGGGTTACAACAGTGGAGTCATATGGTGGACGCCAACCTTCTAACATCTTTGAACCACATGTAGTGGGAATACCTTTTTGTGTCATTACATCTTTAAGAGCCAATGGAACTCCGGCAAGTGGTGGAAGCTCTACTCCGCTGTTGCGCTTTTCATCGATAGCTCGTGCTTGAGAGATAGCGCCTTCTGTGTCTATATGTAAGAAAGCGTGTACTTGAGAATCTACTTTGGTAATTTGATCAAGATGAGCTTGAGTAAGTTCGACACTTGAAATCTCTCCTGCTTTAAGAGCAGCAGCCATTTCTATCGCAGTTTTTTGAATCATTACTCTTCACCCAAAATCTGAGGCACTTTGAATCTTTGCTCTTCTTGAGCCGGCGCACCTGATAAAGCCTCTTCTGGGGTCAAGCTAGGACGAACTTCATCTGCTCGAAAAACATTTTTCAAAGGTAGAGGGTGGGAGGTAGGTGGTACATCCGCTCCAGCGACCTCTTGAACTCTTGCTACCGCATCAAGAATGACGGCAAGTTCATTAGAGAGATGATCTAACTCGCTATCTGACATATCTATTCGAGCTAATTTAGCTAGGTTTGCTACATCGTCACGAGAGATGTTTGACATGAGGGTCACCTTACCGAGTGTTCCGCACTTCGCGCGAATTACTTTCGGATCTGGCCTTCCCCTCTAACTATCCACGTAGTCGTTGTCATCTGCTCTAGACCCATGGGTCCCCTGGCATGCAATTTCTGATTTGAAATACCAATTTCAGCGCCGAAGCCCATCTCTTCGCCATCTGTAAATCTCGTTGAAGCATTAACCATAACCGCAGCACAATCCGAAAGCGAAATAAAGGCATCTGCGTTCTCTTTGGATTCGGTAACGATTGCCTCAGTGTGATTGGTGCCGTATTTCAAAATGTGATCTGCGGCTGCAAGCAATGTTGGAACAACGCCAACATTCATCTCTAAAACGCCGTACTCAGTGGACCAACTTTCATTGCTGGCCAACGAAGCTGGAATGCCCAGTGATTTAGCCACCTCAAGAGCCTGCGCATCGCAATGCAGCACGACACCTGAGTCATGCAAGGCTTGCAAAGCTGTGGGCAAGAATCGATCAGCAACATCCTGATGTACTAATAAAGTTTCGGCTGCATTACAAACACTTGGGCGATGACACTTTGAGTTAATTAGAATCGGAAGTGCCTTCAATAAATCCGCTTTTGAATCTACATAAACATGGCAAACACCAGCCCCGGTTTCAATTGTCGGAACCGTCGATTCATCAACCACCATACGAATCAGAGCCGCACTTCCTCGCGGAATCACCAAATCTACTTTTCCTCTGGCATGTAGAAGGGCACGAGTTGTGTCACGATCATGGGAGGGAATAAGTTGTAATACATCTGGAGAAATAACGGTCTTAGCCAAACTCTCTCTCATTACCTCTACCAAAACGGCGTTGCTCTTCTCTGCCGAGGAAGATCCCCTCAATAAAGCAGCATTTCCAGACATCAACAAAATTACAGCAGCATCAACTGTGACATTAGGTCTTGCCTCATAAACCATACCCACAACTCCGAAAGGAACTGTGATTTGCTGTAGGTGTAAACCATTTTCTAAGGTTCGATCTCGAATTACATTGCCTAAAGGATTTGGTAGCGCAGCTACTTTACGAGCGCCGTTAGCTATTCCTTTAATTCGAGATGCATCAAGCATCAAACGATCTAGAAGTTGGGAGTTCAAGCCGGAACTCCTGCCTTGCTCCATATCGGCTTGATTTGCAGCAATTATCCGTTCTTGGTTCTCCTCAAGAGCAGAGGCAATTGCCAATAATGCAGCTTGGCGTTGTTCATAAGTGGCTGCAACTAGAGTTCGTGCGGCATGACGCGCCAAATCCGCCAAATCTGAAATTAATCTGTCATTACTCATAGCAGTACCAAATCATCTCGATGAACCAATTCTCTCTCGTACTCAGCTCCCAGTTCTCTTGCTAAATCCTTGGTGGAACGCCCAAGCATCTGTGGAATTTCATCGGAATCAAAAGCGACCAAGCCGCGGGCGATAACCACCCCAGAGCCACTGACTAATTCGACAGTATCTCCAGAGCTGAACTCTCCCTCAACCGCTGTTACGCCAGCCGGCAACAAAGAGACACCTTTTTCTTTAAGAGCTACGACCGCTCCATCATCAAGAATCAATCTTCCTCTTGGAGTCGCGGCATGTGCCAACCACAATAAGCGAGAGGATTTCTTGTTGGCTGATGCGACAAACAAGGTTCCGTGTTCTGATCCAGTTATTGATTGTGAAACTTCATTTAGAGAAGTCAAGAGCATTGGAATTCCAGCACCGGTAGAGATGCGAGCCGCTTCGATTTTAGTAATCATGCCACCGCTACCGACCTTTGAGCCAGCACCGCCAATATCTGCCTGCTCCAGTTGATCAATGCTGACTACTTCAGAGATTTTCCGTGCATTTGGTTGAGTTGGAGGTGCGTCATACAAGGCATCTACATCAGTTACTAAAACCAATAGATCAGCACCAACTAAATGTGAAACCAATGCTGCGATTCTATCGTTGTCACCAAATCTAATCTCTTGAGTTCCAACCGAGTCATTCTCATTAATAATTGGAACCACTCCAAGTTGTAGAAGTTTGAAAAGTGTGCGCTGTGCATTTTGGTAATGAGAGCGGCGCACAATATCTTCAATAGTTAAGAGCACCTGGGAAGCGGTAATCGAATGAGTTCGAAATGACTCGGTATAGCTATGAATTAACAAGCCTTGTCCGACAGATGCTGCAGCCTGCTGCGTCGCTAGATCCTGTGGCCGAGCCTGCAATCCAAGAGGTGCTAAACCAGCTGCAATCGCACCAGAGGAGACAACAATTACCTCTTTACCCTGTTGCTTCAGCTGTGCGACCGCATCAACGAGCTTAGAAACTGCTGCTTGATTTAAACCAGCTCCATCTTTGCCAGTTAGTGATGATGATCCAATTTTGATAACAATACGGCGCGCATCTGCGACCACTTTGCGGTTCACTTCTGATCCTCCTCAATCCGTGGATTGGTTGGATCAGAGATGTTGTACTCCCATTGCTGGGCCAACTCCTCATCATCTAATTGATCAACAGCTTCCTCATCAAACTTTTCCCAGCCACGTGGAATACGTAGATCATCACCGCGTGGACCTGATAACAACTCTGCACCAGCCTCGATGGTTGGTTCCCAATCAAAAATGACCGCATCATCGCCAACACCGATGCGCACCTCGTCACCTTGTTTGGCGCCAAGTTTGAATAACTCTTTCTCAACACCCAAACTGGCCAAACGATCGGCTAAGTAACCAACAGCTTCTGCATTACCAAAATTGGTTTGATGCACCCAACGCTCGGGGCGCGTTCCAATTACCGTGAATGAACCATCTTCGTTGGCGCTAACTTTGAAACCAGCATCATCGACAGGGGTTGGGCGCAGAACAATTCTCGCCTTTTCCTCTTGGCTTTGTTTGGCACGATACTCATTTACCAATCTGGACATGGCATACAACATCGGCTCTAGCCCAATACGTGCAGCGGCAGATATTTGGTAAACCTCATAACCCCGCTCTCGCAAAATTGGTTCGACCATATCGGCCATCGCTTTGCCATCTGGTAAATCAACTTTGTTTAAAACAACAATTCTTGGTCTGTCACTTAAGTCTTGAGCATACTTCTTTAACTCATCTTCGATTATTTCAAAGTCTTTTATTGGATCACGGTCACTTTCTAATGTTCCACAATCCAAAACATGCACCAAAGCTGCACAACGCTCTACATGGCGCAAAAACTGTAAGCCAAGTCCTTTTCCTTCAGATGCACCAGGAATAAGTCCAGGAACATCTGCAACCGTAAATCGAGATTCACCAGCTTGAACTACACCAAGATTTGGCGCCAAAGTTGTGAATGGATAGTCAGCAATCTTGGGACGTGCCGCAGAAATTGCTGCAACCAATGATGATTTTCCCGCGCTGGGATATCCAATCAATCCAATATCAGCAACTGATTTCAGCTCGAGAATCAAAGTACGTTTTTCGCCTGGCTCACCAAGTAAAGCGAAACCAGGAGCACGTCTGCGCGATGAGGCCAAAGCGTTGTTGCCTAAACCTCCCATGCCACCTTTTGCAGCGACAAATCGGGTGCCAGTACCAATCAAATCAGCTAGTACTCGACCATCTTTTGTCATTACAACTGTGCCGTTTGGAACGCCCAAAATTAGATCTTCGCCATCTGGTCCATTTTTTAATGCACCATAGCCCTGTCTTCCAGAGCTGGCACTGCGATGTGGAGAATGGTGAAAATCCAACAAGGTAGTGACGCTTGGATCTACAACCAGAATCACATCTCCGCCACGACCACCGCTGCCACCATCTGGTCCGCCAAGTGGAACGAATTTTTCGCGGTGTACTGAAACACAACCATCTCCACCTTTTCCGGCGGAGGCATGAAGGGTTACTCGATCAACAAATGTTGTCATTTTCTCCCCTTCTTTCTCTTATTTGAGTTATTTGTTTTTGAAATAAAAAACGGGCCCGTGTTTACGGACCCGCAATTTAAAAAGTCCGTTGTATTAGGAAACCGGAACGATGTTAACTACGCGACGACCACGTGCGTTTGAGAACTCAACTGAACCTGAAGCGAGTGCAAACAAAGTGTCATCTTTGCCGATTCCTACATTCTTGCCTGGGTGAAACTTGGTGCCACGTTGACGAACAAGAATCTCGCCACTGTTTACAACCTGTCCACCAAAACGCTTGATGCCAAGGAACTGTGGATTGGAATCGCGACCGTTACGGGTTGAGGAGACGCCTTTTTTGGATGCCATTTTTTGCTACCCCTTACTTCACACCGTTAATCGCAGTGATTTTCACGCGAGTGTTCTTGGAACGGAAACCTTGACGACGACGATAGCCGGTCTTGCTCTTGTAACGCAGGATATGAATCTTTGGACCCTTTACCTCTGCGACTACTTCGCCAGTTACTTTTACGCCTGAAAGGAGCTTTGGGTCTGAGGTAACAGCAGCACCATCGACTACCAAAACAGCAGGAAAGGTCACGGTTGAGCCAGCTGCAGCATCGATACGGTCTACAAAGACGGTATCGCCGACAGCGACTTTCTCCTGGCGGCCGCCAGCTTTAACAATTGCGTACACGATTTTCCTTCCAATAACCCTTCTTCAGGGTCCTTCAATCAGGGGGCTAGGTTACGGATTACTCCGCATTTGGGTCAAACTGAGTTAGGCGGTTACCACCCCAGAGCTCGCGGCTCTGCGACGCTTCCGGCCAAAACGGGGTTTCTCCTCGGAATCCTGGCTTTCTGGCGACGGTGCTTCAGAAGCCGCCTCCGGCTCAGATTGTTCAGCATGATCTTGAGCATCATCTTGAGCATGTTCATGAGTTGGAGTGATTTCACGGTCCAAAGACTTCTTATTTACCGGCTCCATATGAACATGGATTCCTCTGCCTCCACAACTTTCGCAAGTAGTAGAGAAGGCTTCAATCAAACCTTGTCCCACGCGTTTGCGGGTCATTTGAACCAAACCTAGTGAGGTTACTTCAGCAACCTGATGCTTGGTGCGATCTCTTCCGAGACATTCAACTAGACGACGTAACACCTGCTCACGGTTTGATTCCAAAATCATATCGATGAAATCGATGACGATAATTCCACCTAAGTCGCGAAGGCGAAGTTGGCGGGCGATCTCTTCAGCTGCCTCAAGGTTGTTCTTTGTAACAGTCTCTTCAAGGTTTCCACCTTTACCGATGAACTTTCCAGTGTTGACATCAATAACCACCATTGCTTCAGTGCGATCGATTACTAGAGAACCACCTGATGGTAGGTAAACCTTGCGATCCAAAGCTTTTGCTAACTGTTCATCGACGCGATTTTCGGTAAAGAGATCTTTGACGCCGCTCCACTTTTCAATCTTGGAGATTAACTCTGGTGCAATGTGGCCCAGATAGTTATTGATATCTTCCCAAGCACCATCACCTTGAACTGTTAGTTTACGGAAATCTTCATTGAAGATATCGCGAATAACTCGAACCGTTAGATCTGGTTCACCATAAAGCAAGGTTGGAGCATTGACATTTGTGCTCTCTGATTTCTTTTTGATGTCTTCCCATTGTGCTTTCAATCTAACGACATCACGAGTTAGCTCTTCATCAGATGCACCTTCTGCTGCGGTACGTACGATGACACCTTCTTCATCTGTGATCAATCCTTTTAGGATTTCCTTCAAACGAGAACGTTCTGAGTCCGGTAGACGTCGTGAAATTCCACTCATTCCGCCACCTGGTACATAAACAAGATAACGGCCAGGTAATGAAATCTGACTGGTTAAGCGAGCACCTTTTTGTCCAATCGGATCCTTGGTCACCTGAACCAAAACTGATTGCCCGGTTTTCAAAACTCTTTCAATCTTGCGCTCTTGGTTGTCGGTCAGGCCTGCTGCATCCCAATTAACCTCGCCGGCATACAAAACAGCGTTGCGACCTTTACCAATGTCGACGAAAGCCGCCTCCATTGAAGGCAAAACATTTTGGACCTTACCTAAATAAACATTGCCAACATAAGAGATGTTGCTATTGCGATTTACATAGTGTTCAACCAAAACATTATCTTCCAAGATCGCAATCTGGGTTCGATCACCTTGTTGGCGCACCAACATCTCTCGATCTACAGACTCACGTCTTGCCAAGAACTCTGCATCGGTCAAGATTGTTCCGCGGCGACGATTCTCGCGATAATCAGATTTATAATCATTGTAACGATGACGATCCCGACCGCGATCACGATCACGATCACGGAAGCGACGATCATTGCGTCCACCTCGATCATTGCGATCAAAGCTCTTCCGCTCTCTTGCCGGTTTTTCTTGTGCGGGGCGAGATTCGCGCACCTTGACTACTGTGACTACGCCATCTTCTTCAACCGTCTCCCCTGGAGTTACACCATCGGAGCCAGAGCGGCGGCGACGGCGACGTTTCTTGAATGCAACGGAGGTTGCTGAATCCTCATCAACATTTGTGGTTGCCGAGTTGTCAGAAAGTTGATCTTCGCCACCTTCTTTGTCAGAACGGCGGCGGCCACGACCACCACGTCTGCGACGGCGGCGACGGTTCTCGTTTTCGCTTTCAGTTTCAGCGATATTTTCTGAGGCTTTTTTAGCCGGAGCTTTTGCAGCTTTGGCTTTTGGAGCAGCTGCAGCAACTGGTGCGGCTTGGAAGATAGGAGCAGGAATAACACCTGCCGCCTTACTCTTTTTCTCCGCAGGCTTATCTGCACTCTTGTCTGAACTCTTAGCAGCTCCCTCTTTTGGAGCGGCTTTCTTTACAGCGCGCTTACGCACCTTTTTTGGCTCATCAGCCATACGATCAAATCCTTTTTAATATCTAGAAAGTTTCCTAGTTAATGACCTTGCGATCATTATTAAAAAAATCTCTGGTGGCGCCACTTTCTGGATCAGCCGACCGCACCTAAAGAGCGGTCCTAGCGACCTCGAGAATTGAGGCGATTCGAACCCCCGAAGTATGGCAGAACTGAGGCCAACGAGCCTAATTTGAGCGTGGATTCAACTACCGTGTTCGCTGGTAAACATTTTGTAGCAAACCTACCCCAATTAGGTTTGCGAACATACTTGAGCCGCCATAGGAAAGAAACGGCAGCGGCACACCGGTCATCGGCATCAACCCCATCGTCATCCCGATATTTTCAAAGATTTGGAATGAGAACCAAGCGATTACACCGACACAAACCATGCGCCCAAATAAATCATTGGTACGGCGTGCAATCGAAAATGCTCTCATCAAAATAACAAAATAGAGAGCGAGAATTAAGCCGGCACCTAGAAATCCGAGTTCTTCTCCTGCAACAGTGAATATGAAGTCCGTTTGTTGTTCAGGTACGAATCTGCCATTTGTCTGTGGTCCATCAAATAAACCTTTTCCTAGTAACCCGCCCGATCCAATTGTGATTCGGGCCTGTCTGAGTTGATATCCACTAGCTTGTGGATCAGCATTTGGATCGACAAAGGAACGAAGACGATTTAATTGATACTCACTTACCTCTCCACTTGCGACCGCGAGATAGGCACCAGTAATTCCTACAACAATCAAACCAAGCACCCAACGCAGACCTGCACCAGATACCGCAATCATGGTAATCACGCAGGCGGAAATAATTAAGACGGTTCCTAAATCAGGTTGCAGAATAATTAGCAATACTGGAACTGCCGCAACACCGAGAGATTGAACTACTTGTTTATCGGTTGGAGCATCGTTATTAGCTATACGTTCAGAGAGAATTAATGCCATTCCAATGATGATCGAAATCTTTGCCAATTCAGCGGGTTGAATTTGAAAGCCACCTGGAAATGAAATCCAGGAACGTGCGCCGTTTACAGTGGAACCTAAGCCAGGAATCAAAACCACGATTAGTCCCAGAACTCCAAGTCCCCAGACCACAGGGGTGTAGGCCCGCAATAGTCGGTAATCAATCAAAGTGGTTCCGTATGCCAGAGCAATTCCAATAATTACATTGATTAATTGTCGTTTTAGGTAGTACTCCGGGTCCAAACCATTGGATGCAAACCAATCGCGCGTGGCGGCATAGACCAAAACAATGCCCATAAATAAAAGTAAAAGAACAGCTATGTTGAGAGCTCGATCCGAACCAGCAAAGAAAGATCGACGGTCCTTTCCTCTGTGGCCGATATTCAGATTAGTTGCCATAGTTATGAAATCGCTCCCTTTGATGAGTCAATATATGGCAAACGATTCGGTACTCCATTTGGGAAGACTGCTTTCTTACCATTTGTGCCGAAGATATGCTCATAAATTCTTCTAACACCAATACCGCTGGTGCTAGCACCAAAGCCTCCTTGGCTAACCATCATTACGACAGCATATTGAGGATTTTTGGATGGTGCGTAAGAAGCAAACCAAGAAGTGTCATCTTTGGCGGAGCCATCTAAGTTTCTACCGAAAACCTGACCAGTTCCAGTCTTACCACTTACCTCTACCCCTAAACCAGCAAATGCTCCGGTCGCTGTTCCTGAGGTAACAACCGCTCTAAGTGAGTTCTGTAAAAACTTCAAGGTTGTTTTTTTAATTGGTAGCTCACCAGAGTATTTAGGTGCAAAACTCTTTATTACTTTTCCATTTGGTTGAACTATTGCTTTGGCTACTTGTGGAACCACGAGGCGACCATCTGTGGCAATCGCTGCATACATGACCGCCATCTGGATTGGAGTCATTAATGTGTCGCCCTGTCCAATAGAGAAATTAACCATGTCACCTGCGCGGACTTTGTCACCATCTAGACAGTTCTCTCTGGCGATCTCAATTAAATATGCGGTTAACTGTGACTTTTTTGCTCGTTTCTCATAGTTGCAGTAGAAATCTTTGTTTTGCTCATACCAACCGCGCTTCCACTCTCGATTAGGTAGTCTGCCGCTAATCTCCGAGGGTAAATCAATTCCAGTTCGCTTTCCGACCCCAAAACCAGCAGCCATATTGAAAAAGTAATCATTTGGGTTGGCCTTCGGCTTCAAACCGCCATCTCTCACCCATTCATCGTAGGAAATCTGGTACCAGATTGAGTCGCAGGAAATAGCCATTGCCTTTGTCATATCTATCAAGCCAGCCGCTTTGCTATCAAAGTTCTTAAATTCACGGTTACCGATTTGTACACTCGAAGGGCAGTTGTAACGGCTTTTCAAGCTGTATCCGGCATCTACTGCTGCTGACAATGAAACAACTTTAAAGGTTGAAGCTGGTGCAAAACCACCTTGAATGGCCCGTGATAGCGCGGGCACTCCAGATTGCGCGCTGTAAAGCTCTTTTGCCTGCTTCACAGTAATTCCATTTTCCCAAATATTTAAATCGTAATCTGGATAAGAAGCCATTGCTAAAACACCGCCGGTCTTAACATCTAGAACAATTGCGGCGCCAGCATCTGCGCGTCGACCAGATGCTTTAGCTCTTAATACTGAACTCTTCAACTCCTGCTCCACCACAGCCTGTAACTTTGCATTGATATGAACAATTAGATGATTGCCAGAGATGGCTGGTGTATTGCGAGACTCTTGAGTTACCGCCTCTTTACGATCAACAATAACTGTCTTGACTCCAGCTGTTCCACGTAAGAAACGATCGTAAACTGACTCCAATCCGGCTTTACCCTTGAACTCATTTCGGTAATAGCGAATTCCTGAATCATTGTTCAAATCTGCTTCAGTTATCGGTCCAACATAACCCAATACATGTGTTGCTCTCTCGCCTGCCAATGCCGGGTAGTAGCGAATAGATACGGGTTGAGCATCAATTCCAGGGAACAAATCAGATTGCTCCAAGATAGTTAAAACTTGATTCTCGCTGGCTTCCTTGGTTACTGGAATCGGCTGATATCGATTGCCATTCCAGCAGCCGTTTCGCTGATCTTTGGGAAGTTCAGGACAGAGACGAGTTCTTAGATAGACATCCTCATAATTTAATTTCAAGACACTAGAAACTCGAGTTAAGACCGATACACCTTTATCCTCCAATTTATCAAGAACCGAGCGATCGGCGGTCACCATTAAGCCAGCTTTATTTGTGGCAAGTAAATTTCCCTCGTTATCAACAATTAGGCCTCTCAACGCCGGGGTGACAATGTCACGACTTTGAATATCTAGCGCCGCCTGCTGATATCGCGGTCCATCTGCGACTTGTAGGTAGAAGAGTCTGCCAAACAAAGCCAACATCAATGAGGCCACGAGAATCTGCACAACAAGCAAACTAAGCGCTGAACGATCTCTCATTTAGCGATTCCTTGCGGTCAAAGTAGCTCGATAAAGCTTGATGGAAATTGGTGCATAAATCGGAGAGAGCAAAAGTGTCCACAAGGAATTACCAAACAATTCTTTCAAAACGTAATTGGCAGAACCAACCTCTTGACCAAGAATTGCACCTGAAATCAAAAACATTACCAATGCGGTTGCACTTCCAAAAACTGCGACCAAACTGATTGTCACCGGACTTAAATCTGAATCTAGTGCGCTTCTTACGTTATTTGCGACTAAATATGCCACGACAGTAAAAACAAAACTCCATAACCCAAATGGTGCCTCTAAAGTAGGGGATAAATCCGCAATGAACCCGGCAATAAATCCACTAGCAACCGCAGACCCTCTTTCCTCTTGCATAACCCACACAATGAAAAAAGCTAAATACAAAGAAAATCCACCGATGATAAATGGCACATGATTTATCAATGCTTCCTGAAGTAGAAACATCAGGCTGAATACCGCAACTATTCCTGGAACTCTATTGATAGTCATAGATTTACTCAGAAGGAGTAGGTTCTGGCGTTACAAAAACGGTAACTGTAGGCGCAGGCTTTGGTGCGCGCGGAACTAGAGCCTCTCCTGGGTCTCCGGCAACTGCATTCAAAACAACACTCACAACACCCAATCCATCTAAATCTACAAAACCTTCAACACGTCCCTGTTTGGTTAATTGACCGGCTGAACTTTCTACAAAGGAAACTTTGCCAACTGGAACACCAGGAACAAAGGGGCGATCGCCAGAGCTGCCTCGTGACAATAAAACATCTCCCACTTTGATTTGTCCGGTGGCGCTGAGCATTTGAATGGTAAATCGATTGTCTCCCCCGCCGCTCAAAACACCCATGTCTTGTGTACCGGCGACACGAACTCCCACTCGAAAAGATGGATCGCTCATAAGCAAGATGACCGAAGAGTTGGTGGTTGTTGATTTAACAACACCTACCAATCCACTGGTCGCAATAACCGTCATGTCACGCTTGATTCCAGCGCTGGTGCCTTTATCAATCACAATTGTTTCACCAAAGGTTGCTGTACCACCTCTGGTTATCACTCGGGCAGGTACTACTTTAAATTTGGCTTGACCAGCTAAATCAAGCACTCCCTTCAACTGCTCTAACTCCCCAACTATATTTTCATTAAGAATCAACTGGGATTTGAGCTGCTCATTCTCTTCCTTTAAAGCGTCAATCTTGGATTGTGTTCTTCCTAGATTTGTAATGTCATCAAAGAGGTTTCCGAGAGGAGAGAAAACTGAGCTGCCCGCTTTTTGAAATGGTGTCAAGACACTCTGAACCCCGGAGCGGATTGAGGTTATGATGCTAACTCCACGCAGATCTAGGGTTATCAAAAACAATGAGGTAACCAAAAGCGAAATCCAAAGAAGTCGCGTGCGATTTGAACCTCTAGCCGCCATGAGCTACCTAGCGTCGTGGTTCGGAGATCAAAACTTTTTCTAAGGCTTCAAACTCTTCAACACACTTACCAGATCCCTCAACGACCGCATTTAGTGGTCGCTCTGCAATATGGATCGGCATATTGGTTTCGTGGCGCAATCTCTCATCAAGACCCTTCAAAAGCGCACCGCCACCGGTTAGTACGATGCCACGATCCATAAGATCTGCTGCCAATTCTGGTGGAGTCTTATCTAGAGTGTTCTTAACCGCATTAACAATTGCATTAACCGGTTCCTCCAAAGCTTTTCTAATGTCTTCCGATGAAACCACAATTGTCTTTGGCAATCCGGTAGCAAGATCGCGACCGCGAATCTCTGCATCTGGTTCGTCACGAAGTGGATAAGCAGAACCAATCGCCATCTTGATTTCTTCCGCAGTGCGCTCACCCAGCATGAGTGAGAACTCTTTCTTTACCCAATTGATAATCGCCTGATCTAGCTCATCTCCACCAACTCGGATAGAAAGTGCTGAAACAATTCCACCTAGAGAAATAACGGCAACCTCAGTGGTACCGCCTCCAATATCAACCACCATATTTCCGGTTGGTTCATGGATTGGTAAACCCGCTCCAATGGCTGCGGCCATTGGCTCTTCAATAATGTAAACCTTACGTGCGCCGGCTTCATAACCAGCATCTTTAACCGCTCTTTGCTCCACACCGGTAATACCTGATGGCACGCAGATAACAATGCGTGGTTTGGCCAAATATGTGCGTTTGTGAACCTGGCGAATGAAGTACTTAATCATTAAGGCTGTTGTGTCGAAGTCTGCGATAACGCCATCTTTCAGTGGGCGGATCGCGACGATGCTTCCCGGAGTGCGGCCAATCATCTTCTTGGCTTCGCTACCTACTGCCAATACCGCGCCTGTGTCTTGATTTACTGCAACCACGCTTGGCTCATTTAGAACAATTCCTTTGCCGCGTACGTAGACCAAAGTATTTGCAGTACCTAGATCAATCGCCATATCGCGACCTAGAAAGGTCCAACGGTTAATTTGATTTGCCATTGTGTTTGCTCCTTACAGGTTGGGGAAGAAAATTTTTATTTCGCGTTCGGCGGATTCTGGAGAATCAGATCCGTGGACAATGTTCTGAACAACTTTTGTACCTTGATCTCTGGCCAAGTCTCCGCGGATAGATCCTGGTGCAGCAGTGGTTGGGTCTGTGGTTCCAGCTAAAGATCTGAAGCCCTCAATAACACGCTCACCCTCTGCAATCATCGCAACGATTGGTCCTGAGAGCATGAACTCGACAAGCGGTTCATAAAAAGGTTTTCCTTCATGTTCTGCGTAATGCGCTGCCAAGGTATTGCGATCGGCTTGCAGCATTCGTAATGCAGATATTTTGTATCCCTTGCGCTCAACTCTAGAGATAACTTCGCCAACTAAACCACGTCGCACGCCATCGGGTTTAACCAAAATAAGAGTGCGCTGTACCGAAGTACTGGATGAGGAAGTTGAATTAGCCACGGGGGCAGTCTATTGCGTTTTCTCTCTCTCGCTAAATGCAGCCCGGGCCGCCTCACCCTTTCGCCCCAGAACTATGGCGGCCACCCAGAGCCCCATAAATAAAGCGCCCAGGAAGAACATTGTAAAAACAAAAAACCCGTAGCCGATCAAGGCGAATTGAGTAATCCAACCAAGCGCCCAACCGAATTTGGATTTCAAGGTACCAGATGAAATCAACGCTAAGAATGCGATGACGCCGGCTGACCAAAATGCGGCCGGACTTAAATTGGTCGCAGTCAAATCTTTTGCAACTAAAACGGCAAAGCCAATTACAAAAATTTCCATAATCAAAACGCTGCGCGCCAACATCTTCATTACTTTTTTTCCTTCATTCGCCGAATTATGCCCCGTGATTCTCCCGCAGTAACAACCGAACCTGCAATCAATACCGCTGCGTTTAAATCATTCACAGCGTTTTCTAATTTAGCTTGTTCAATAGCCGTAGCAATTGCATCAGATAGGGATTCGATGGCAACTACTCTTGATGATCCAAAAACTTGTTGTGCCCTAGAAAGAAGTTCAGGCAAATCTGCTGCTCGATGTGAAGAGTTGCGAGAGACAATTACTTGAGAAACCACACTCTCCAACTCTTCTAATATGCCATCAACATCTTTATCTCCCATTGGAGCGATAACCGAAATTACTGATTCGAAATCAAACTCCTCCTTCAGGGTCTTGCGTAACGAAACAGCTCCATGTGGATTATGTGCTGCATCAATAATTACTGTGGGGTTGCGCATTATGACTTCGCATCTTCCTGGAGAGGTTGCGTTTGCAAATGCCTCACGGACTACACCCTCATCCAATTTACTCTCTCCCGCAAAAGCCTCGACCGCAGCCAAAGCGGTCGCAGCATTTGAGGCCTGGTGTGCTCCGTGTAAAGGAAGAAACAAATCATCGTAATCCCCGTAAATACCTGCAATAGAAATCAACTGTCCGCCGACTGCCAAAGCCCGACTCTTTACTGAATACTCGATTCCTTCGCGCAGCGGAGTCGCATCTACCTCAGCACATTTATGCATCAAAATCGGGGCTACCTCAGACTCCTGTCTTGCCAAAACTGCAAAGGAGTGAGGTTTGATGATTCCTGATTTTGTCAGAGCAATCTTCTCTAATGTATCCCCCAAGTACTCCATATGATCAAAGCCGATTGGTGTTACAACTGAAACTGCGGCATTAATAACATTTGTCGAATCCCATTCCCCACCCATTCCACATTCAAATATCCCAACATCAACTGGATACTCGGCAAAGGCCACAAAAGCCAGCGCACACATAGATTCAAAAAATGAAAGCTTGTTTGGCATACGAGAGTCGATTAGATCCAAGTACAAAGCGATGTCGTTATAGGTGGCGATCATCCCTTCTGGAGAAATAGGTTCACCATTGATGCTAATGCGCTCCAGGAAACTCTCCAGATGAGGGCTGGTAAATCTCCCGGTCCGCATCCCTAATTCAAAACACAATGAGTCAATTAAACGTGTAGTCGTAGTTTTTCCATTTGTGCCAGCAATATGAATAGTGGGATAGGACAATTGAGGCGAACCAAGTGCATCGGCTAGAGCTGCAATCCGATCTAAAGTTGGAGCGATACGGGTTTCTGGCCAGCGATTCAATAATGCTTTCTCTATAGCATCGAGGCGCTGTAAGTCATCCTGTGATGTCATTGTTGTGGCAAAGCAGCGAGTAAAGCATTAATGCGGTTAATCTCAGATTCACAAAACTCCATACGTTCGCGGATGGTATTAACAACATCCATTGGAGCTTTGGCCATGAAGTTTTCATTTTCTAATTTAACTTTTGCGGTCGCTTGATCCTTCTTAATCGCCTCTAAATCCTTGGTCAATCGGGCGCGCTCTGCTTTGACATCGATACTTCCAGTTAAATCAAAGTTGACTACAAACTCGCCAACTTCAATCTTGGCGGATGGGTTGAACTGCGCGGCCGGTTCATCCAGTTTTACTAAGAAGCGCAGGGAAGATTCGTATTTAGCTAGGGCACCTTGCATGCCTTCAATCTTTGCCGAAATACGAGCAGAGGTCTTGATCCCCTGTTCGCTTCGGAAACGCCTGATCTCTGTAATCAATCTCTGCATATCGCCGACAACTTCAACAGCCTCAGCGTCTTGCTCCGTAGATTGTGGCTTTGGCCAAGTAGCGACCACAAGTGATTCGCCTCCTGTTAGTGAACACCAAAGTGCTTCTGAGAGGAATGGCATTGTGGGATGCATCAAACGAAGTAATTGATCTAGTACATGACCCAAGACTCTGCGGGTTTTTTCTGCTTCAGCTCCACCTTTTGCAAAGGAATCTTTAATTAATTCTAGATACCAGTCACAGACCTCATCCCATGCAAAGTGATAAATCTCTTCGCACCCCTTAGCAAATTCAAAACTTTCGAACAAGCGATCGGTATTTGCGATCGTTTCATCAAGTCTAGAAAGTATCCATCTATCTATGTGGTTTAGCTCTGATCTGTCAGGTAGCGGTCCAGAGACAGTGGCACCGTTCATCATCGCGAAGCGAGATGCATTCCAAACTTTTGTTGCAAAATTTCTGGATCCGGCAATCCACTCTTCGGCTAAAGCTTGATCAGTTCCTGGATTTGCACCTCTAGCTAGAGTAAATCGCAGCGCATCTGAACCATATTTATCCATGAACTCAAGTGGATCTACAGTGTTGCCGCGGGACTTGCTCATTTTTTTGCCATGCTTGTCTCGAACTAATCCATGCAATGCAATCACTTTGAATGGTGGTACTCCATCCATCGCAAACAAACCAAACAGCATCATGCGCACTACCCAGAAAAATAAAATGTCATAGCCAGTAACTAGAACACTGGTCGGATAAAACTTCTTTAGATCATCACTGTTGTTGGGCCAACCCAAAGTTGAAAATGGCCACAAGGCGGAGGAAAACCAGGTATCTAAAACATCTGGGTCTTGGTTGTAGCCAGCAGGCGCTTCTTCGCCAGGGCCAACAACAACTACTTCACCATTTGGCCCGTACCAAACTGGGATGCGATGACCCCACCATAATTGTCGGGAGATACACCAATCATGCATGTTATCTACCCACTCAAAATAACGAGGCTCCATAGATACCGGATCAATCTTTACCTTGCCATCACGGACCGCATCGCCAGCAGCCTTTGCAAGCGGTGCAACCTTTACAAACCATTGCTTAGAAAGTCTTGGCTCTACGGTGGTATCGCAGCGAGAACAATGTCCAACCGCGTGAATGTATGGGCGCTTTTCTGAAACCATTCTGCCCATGCTGCGTAATTTTTCTACTACCGCTTTGCGCGCATCAAAGCGATCCATGCCATCAAACTCGGTGCCAGTTCCTGACATCACACCATGCTCATTCATAATCACAATCAATGGAACGTTATGGCGCATTCCCATTTCAAAGTCATTTGGATCATGGGCTGCAGTGACCTTAACCGCTCCAGTTCCAAACTCTGGCTCGACAAGCTCATCTGCAATTATCGGGATCAAGCGATCTACAAGAGGAAGAAGAACCTTTTTGCCGATTAAGTGCTTGTAACGCTCGTCATCTGGGTGAACGGCAACAGCCCCATCACCCAACATGGTTTCTGGGCGGGTAGTTGCAACGGTAATTCCGATTTCATCATCGCCGTATCTGACTTGAACAAACTCACCAGCGTCATCGCTGTGATCAACCTCAATGTCTGACAAAGCGGTTAAACAACGTGGACACCAGTTAATTATTTTCTCTGCGCGATAGATCAAACCTGCATCATAAAGTCTCTTGAAAATGGTTAGGACAGCTTGAGATAAACCTTCATCCATGGTGAAACGTTCACGGTTCCAATCAACGCTGTCACCCAAACGTTTCATCTGTCCCAGAATCGCTCCACCAGATTCTGCTTTCCACTCCCAGACTTTCTTTACAAACTCTTCGCGACCTAAATCATGTCTTGATTTACCTTGCGCCGCTAACTGTTTCTCAACAACATTTTGTGTCGCAATACCAGCGTGATCCATTCCTGGAAGCCACAAGGTTTCAAAACCTTTCATCCGCTTCATTCGGGTCAAGAGATCTTGAATCGAGTGATCTAGTGCATGACCGATATGCAAACTACCGGTGACATTTGGTGGCGGGATAACAATGCAGAACGGCGGCTTGTCTGATTTTGAATCTGCTGTGAAATAACCAGCATCAATCCATTTTTGGTAGAGCGGACCCTCAATATCGCTAGGAGAAAATTGCGCGGGTAGCTCTGACATAAGGCGTGATACTACCGAGTGTTAAGCGGTCTTCTCTTCCCCGCGTTTGTTGGATCGCTTTACGCTGTTGGGGCCGCGCTCAACATATGTAGGTGCCACTTTGGAATGTATTACCTCAGGGGTAACAATCACTTTTCCGATTTCCTTCTTGCTTGGCACTTCATACATAACAGGCAGCAAAATCTCTTCCATAATCGCACGTAAGCCACGAGCACCAGTGCCACGAGCAATAGCCTGATCTGCAATTACCTCAAGGGCCTCGTGAGTAATCTCGAACTCAACCTCATCCATCTCGAATAGGTGTTGATATTGACGCACTAATGCATTTTTTGGCTCTGTAAGAATCTGTAACAAAGCTGCTCGGTCCAAATTCTCCACCGAAGTAACTATCGGCAAGCGGCCAATGAACTCTGGAATCATGCCAAACTTCAACAAGTCCTCAGGCATCACATCTGCAAATGGATCATTAGTTTGCTTGTCTTTTTCACTCTGCAGAGTTGCATTGAAACCAACACCAGCTTTGCCTTTGCGGCCTTCGATAATTTTCTCAAGGCCAGCAAATGCTCCGCCGACGATAAACAATACATTTGAGGTATCGATTTGAATGAACTCTTGGTGAGGATGCTTGCGTCCACCTTGTGGTGGAACTGATGCTGTAGTTCCCTCAAGAATCTTTAGCAAAGCCTGCTGAACTCCTTCACCAGAAACATCTCGAGTGATCGATGGGTTTTCGCTCTTGCGTGCCACCTTATCGATTTCATCTATGTAAATAATTCCTTGTTCTGCTTTCTTTACATCAAAATCTGCGGCTTGAATCAACTTTAAAAGAATGTTTTCGACATCTTCGCCAACATATCCAGCCTCGGTAAGTGCAGTCGCATCCGCAATTGCAAATGGAACATTGAGCATTCTGGCAAGAGTTTGTGCGAGAAGTGTTTTTCCGCAACCGGTTGGACCCAATAAAAGGATGTTGCTCTTGGAGAGTTCGACGCCATCCTCGCGATGACGATCTCCGGCCTTGATGCGCTTGTAATGGTTGTAAACGGCAACAGAGAGAGATTTCTTCGCACGATCCTGACCGATTACATATTGATCTAGGAAGTCATAAATTTCTTGCGGCTTGGGTAGCTCCTTAAAGCCTTCAGACGAGGCTTCTGATAATTCATCCTCAATGATTTCATTACAGAGATCGATACATTCATCGCAGATATAGACGCCAGGTCCGGCAATTAACTTCTTGACCTGCTTCTGGGTCTTGCCACAGAAGGAACACTTGAGAAGATCGCCGCTTTCACCGATGCGAGTCACTGAACGCCTACTTTCTTTAGGGAAGGCACATATCGTAAATCGCCATGCATCAACCATGTGGGCGAAACATGTTCGCCCTGAGAGTAATTAACTATTTCTTGGCTGAAGCTTTGCGTGAAGCGAGGATTTGGTCGACAAGGCCATACTCAACAGCTTCTGTTGCGGTAAGAATCTTGTCACGTTCAATATCTTTTCCAATCTCCTCTTTGGACTTCTTGGAGTGCTTGGAAAGCATCTCTTCTAGAAGTTCGCGCATGCGCAAAACTTCTCGAGCTTGAATCTCGATATCAGAGCCCTGTCCGCCACCTTCGCTGTAAGGCTGGTGAATCAAGATTCGGGAGTGCTCTAGCGCGTAGCGCTTGCCTGCGGTTCCTCCTGCAAGCAGTACAGCAGCGGCAGAAGCTGCTTGCCCTAAGCAGATTGTCATCACATCTGGACGGACAAATTGCATGGTGTCGTAAATCGCGGTTAGAGCTGTGAAAGATCCGCCGGGTGAGTTGATGTACATCATGATGTCGCGATCAGGATCCATAGATTCAAGGGTCAACAACTGAGCCATAACATCGTTGGCAACAGTGTCATCAATTCCCTGTCCTAGGAAAATAATGCGCTCTTCAAATAACTTTGTATAAGGATCTAATCTCTTGTATCCGTATGCGGTGCGCTCTTCAATTGTTGGGAGCACATAGCGATTGTGAATGTCATTTATTTTCATCGTGCAGTTCCGCCACTTCCTGATACCTGTCCAGCAGACTTAACAACATGATCAACAAAACCATACTCTTTGGCTTCTTCTGCTGTGAACCAACGGTCACGATCTGAGTCCGCTGTGATGGTGTCCATTTTTTGACCTGTGTGATGAGCGATGAGTTCTGCCATCTTCTTCTTAGTGAATGACATTTGCTCTGCCTGAATCTTGATATCTGATGCGGTTCCACCGATTCCACCGGAAGGTTGGTGCATCATGATGCGCGCATGAGGCAATGCATAACGCTTGCCGGGCGCACCAGCACATAACAAAAACTGTCCCATAGATGCAGCAAGTCCCATCGCAACGGTTGCAACATCATTCTTGATGTATTGCATAGTGTCATAAATAGCCATTCCCGCAGAGATTGAACCTCCGGGAGAGTTAATGTAAAGGTAGATATCTTTTTCAGGATCTTCAGCAGCTAGTAACAACATCTGAGCTGCAATTGCATTTGCCATGGTGTCTTCAACGACAGAGCCCAAGAAAATAATGCGCTCCTTTAGAAGCCGGTTATAAACCTGGTCATCCAAACCGCCGGCACCTGCGCTCGCCAAGCGTGGGGTAATTAGCTCCACAAATTCCTCCTGATAAAAGTTATGTAGTGACCCTAACGCTCACCGGGCCAAAATGCTTCCTCGAAATAGGTAAATCTGGTGCTGTTCGCTCAAAGCAGAGCGGAGTTAAGCCTGAGCCTCTTCAGTTTTCTTTGGAGCCAATGCTGAGAGATCTACCTTGTTGCCCGAAGCATCCTTAACTGAGACTCGTTCGAGAACAACAGCTAGTCCCTTGGTGCGCGCCACTTCAGCCATCAAAGTTGCGACCTGTCCTGCTTGAGTGATCTGCTGGACAAATTGATCTGGGGTCATCTGATAACGAGCAGCTGTGCGAATTAAGTACTCAGTTAACTCTGCCTCTGAAACCTGAACCTCTTCTGACTTAACAATCGCATCTAGAAGGAAGTCTCCTCGCACAGAACGTGTGACCTCTTCTGTTACCTCTTTACGATGTGTCTCATCTTCAAGACGGTTTTCCTTCTCGAGATGATCATGAACTTCATCATTAACCAAGTTCTCTGGAACTGGAATTTCAACGGTATCCAATAGCAGTTTAAGCAGATTATCGCGTGCTTGCGCTCCTTGCTCCATCGACTTCAATCGAGTCAAGCGCTCACGAACATCAGCTTCAAGCTCTTTTAGAGTTTCAAACTCACTTGCTAACTTGGCAAATTCATCATTGAGTTCAGGCAACTCACGCTTCTTGACCGCTTTGAGAGTAACCTCAACTTCACCGGTCTCGCCCTCTTTCATTCCCACAAGTGGCGCATTGAACTTCTTGCTCTCTTCAACCTTCATTCCTTCAAGCGCAGCATCAAGTCCATCAACCATTCGATTCGAGCCAACTTCATAAGAGATTCCGTTAGCATAACCACCTTCGATTTCCTTGCCATCAACGCTAGCA
>VERG01000014.1 GCA_018882885.1 Candidatus Nanopelagicaceae bacterium
GTATGCGACCTACACTGGATCAGATCCCCGTAAGGTTCCTGCGGTTCTGCTAACTATTGCTTTTGTTGAAGAGGCCTTTGGTGCCTGGCATGTCGAAGGTGGTTTGGGAGGCCTAGCCACAACTTTGGAGTCGCGGGTTAAAGATTTAGGTGTCGATCTAAGGCTTAATTCTTCGGTCGCAAATATCCTGCTGAAGGGGACGGTTGCAGTTGGGGTTCAGTTAGAAGATGGTTCTGAGCATTATTCAGATGTTGTAGTGGCTAATGCTGATGCTGATTTAATCTACAACAAACTGCTGCCCAAAGTTAAGAAGACTAGTCGCGCCAGAAAAGCTTTGAAAAAGGCAACCCCTTCACTCTCTGGTTTCAGCTTGTTGCTCGGCTTATCTGGAAAATCCGATCTGGGCCACCACACCGTGTTATTTCCAGAAAATTACGATGCTGAGTTTGACCAGATCTTCAAAGAAAAACAACCAGTAAGTGATCCAGCAATTTACATTTGCAACCCCAATGACTCAAAAATGATAAAAGACCAGTTTTCAGAGAATTGGTTTGTATTAGTTAACGCACCACGGCATGAACCAGATTTGGGTTTTGACTGGCGCAAGCCCGGAATAAAAGAGGGTTATGCCAACCACATTATTGATTTGATGGAAAAACGTGGTTTAGAGGTTCGTTCACGATTGAAAGTAATGGAGATACGTACGCCGGCAGATTTAGAGATGAATGTACTCGCTCCTGGCGGATCTATTTATGGAACTTCCAGCAATGGCATGCGCTCCGCTTTCTTGCGCGCCAAAAATCGTTCTCCGATCAAAAACCTTTATTGCGTAGGAGGATCGGCTCATCCCGGCGGTGGACTTCCACTGGTTGGAATTAGCGCTGAGATTGTTGCAACAGCTGTCGAAGAGTAAAGAAAACAGTTATCGCCGAGATACTTTGTAGTACCGCCCAGATAATTGAAATCCCAAAAGTAAAATCAAGTTCAACAGCTCTGGCCACCAAAACTATGAATACCATGCTGGCTCTGATAGGTCTTTCTGCAAAAGTGACTACGCCAATGTTATGAAAACCCAATCCTCCAGCACGGGCTCTCATGTACTCCTGCACAAAGGCCGCCAACCAAGCTAATACAACCATCTCTAAAGGAGCACCTAACAGGAAAAGTCCGTATGCCCAAAGAGCTTCAACGATTCGATCAGCCAAGGCATCCAGTGCAGCGCCCCATTTACTTACCCGGCCAGTGATTATCGCCAAGGTTCCATCTAGACCATCTGCCGTTAACGATAGAACCAAGAACGCTATCGCCCAATTTGAATCAATAAAAAACACAAAACCCGCAGCTAAAAGCAGTGAAAGATAACTTAATCCATTAGGTGTAATCCGCAATTTAGCGATAAAACTACAGATGGAATAGCTGATTGAGAGCCATCCTTTGACTATGCCTTTTACCTTTGCATCTCCATGGAGATTACTCCACTCGGAAAAATACTTTTCACGCTTCATCTCAAACCAATCCGCTTAATGACTTCCTTGGTCGAAGCAGCGGAGTTCATAGTGTAGAAATGCAGACCAGGTACTCCGACATTTAATAACTTCTGACAAATTTCAACCGCAATCTCGATTCCAGCCTCTCTTAAACCGATGGGATCTGACTCATGTTGAGAGATTTTCTCTCTCACAGAGTCCGGAACTGGAGTTCCTGAGAGCTGGGCCATGCGATTTAGCTGTGAAATATTCGTGATGGGCAAAATTCCCGGATAAATAGAGAGTTTTGAATCTGAGGCTTTAAGTTGTTTTGTCAAAGCAAAATACTTATCTACATCAAAGAAGAATTGGGTCGTTGCAAAACTCGCCCCTCTTCTTTCCTTTTCCAGCAATACTTCAACATCCTTTGCAAAATCCCCTTTGGAAGCTGGATGTCCATCAGGAAAAGCAGCCACACCAACTTCAAAGCCATTTTGCGTTGCTAAGGAAACTAATTGATCAGCGTGGTCAAATCCATTTGGAGTTGAGACCCAATCAGCCTCCGGCCCACCTTGTGGATCTCCTCTCAACGCCAAGATAGATTTGATTCCAGAAACAGCATATTGTTGCAAAATCTTTTCTAGCTCAGCTTTGGTAGAGCCAACGCATGTTAAGTGAGCGATAGTAGGAATGCCGGTTCGAGCGGTTATGGCAGAGGTAATTCTTATAGTTCTATCTCTAGAAGAACCTCCGGCACCATAGGTGACCGATGCAAAATCAGGTCGACAATCTTCGAAAGCGGCTAAGGCATGCCAGAGTCGGTTCTCTCCCGCCTCATCTTTGGGCGGAAAGAATTCAACAGAGAAGGTGGGCGCGCCAGACATATAGCGGGAGGGTACCGTTGCGCCGTGAAATCTTTGGAACTGACTCAGATTCGACATGAGCTGAACCAGATTTTGGCAGCGTTTACCAGTTCTCGAAGCGCCAAACTTGAACAGATCGGTTCGGAGTTAACTCCGGTTGCTAAGGCGATGTCAGATTTCATAAACGATGGTGGAAAGCGATTTAGACCTCTCTTTGCCTACCTTGGTTATTTGGCAAGTGGTTCAATGCAGCGCCCCGAGATTCTGAAGGCCTGCACCGCTTTGGAGTTGGTCCATGTTTGTGCCCTAATTCATGATGATGTGATGGATGGATCAGATACCAGACGCAACAAACCAGCGATTCACAAATCATTTGAGGCGATTCACCGCTCGGAAAATTTAAATGGCGATGCACAAAGATTTGGAGTTGCCTCAGCGATTTTATTAGGTGACTTAGCTTTAGTATGGGCCGATCGCATGTTGGTCGAATCTGGAGTAACTCAGGCCGAATTTATGAATTGCCAAGAGGTATTTTGTGAGATGCGGGATGAGTTGATGGCAGGACAGTACCTAGATGTATTGGAAGGTGCACTTGCCACTACAAGTGTAGAAAGATCATTAAAGGTCGCTCGCTTCAAATCAGGTAAATACTCAATTGAAAGGCCGTTGCACTTTGGAGCTGCGCTAGCCGGTCGCAACGATCTCTTTCAAACTTTCTCAAATTATGGTTTACCTCTTGGAGAGGCTTTCCAATTGCGCGATGATCTTCTTGGAGTTTTTGGTGATCCAAAGATAACTGGCAAGCCATCTGGAGATGATTTACGAGAGGGTAAGCGCACCGTACTTATCGCGACAACAATGGAGCTTGCAGAGCAATCAGCCAAAAATAAATTGCAGGATGGACTAGGCAAGCAGGATATTTCTGAACATGAAATTCAGGAGTTGCAGCAAATTATTGAAGGCTGTGGCGCTAGCGCCAAGGTTGAGAAGCTCATCACAGAGCTAACTGAGCAGGCAATTTCTGCGTTGCAGGATCCCCGTATTGATACCAAGATTGCCTCTGCATTAGAGGAAATGGCCATCATCGCTACACAACGGAGCTTATAAATGCGTACCATCAAAGGTAAAAGCGATCATGTTGTTGTAGTCGGGGCGGGATTAGCGGGATTGAGCACCGCCTTGCGTCTCACTGGTGCTGGTCGCAAAGTAACTGTAATAGAGCGGGAATCAGTCCCTGGTGGCCGTAATGGCTTGCTTGAAAAATCCGGTTATGCATTTGATACCGGGCCTACCGTACTTACTATGCCTGACTTAATTTCTGATGCTTTGGCCTGTGTTGGAGAAAGGTTGGAAGACTGGCTCGAACTAATGCCGCTTCAGCCTTTATACAGAGCCTTTTACCATGATGGCTCGCAGCTAGATGTCCATGCTGATACCGCACAAATGGAGGCGGAGATTGAAAAGGTTATTGGCAGTGAGGAAGCAGCCGGTTATCGCCGTTATGTAGATTTTGTAACCAAGCTTTACCGCTATGAAATGAATGATTTCATCGATAGAAACATCGATACGCCACTAAATTTGCTAACTCCGAATTTGGCACGCTTAATTGCAATTGGCGGATTTAGAAGATTAGCTCCTAAAGTTTCACAATTCTTAAAGGATCCTAGGACCCAGAAGGTTTACTCTTTTCAAGCCATGTACGCAGGTGTCTCGCCACAACAAGCTCTGGCAATTTACGCCGTTATTGCATACATGGATTCGGTAAATGGCGTTTTCTTTCCAAAAGGTGGTATGCATGCTGTTCCGCGGGCTTTGGCTGGAGCAGCTGCAAAACATGGGGTGGAGTTCAAGTACAACACTTCTGTAGAAAAGATTGAAAAGAATGGTTCTCGGGCTACCGCAGTTATTACCTCCAATGGTGAACGTATCGAATGTGATGCGCTGGTACTCAATCCTGATTTACCGGTCGCCTGGAGAGATCTATTGGGAAAGAGCCCGATATCCATAAAACGTCTTAATTACTCTCCATCATGCGTAACGATTTTGGCGGGCTCTTCACGAAGCTATGACCATTTAGCTCATCACAACATTCATTTTGGCCAGTCATGGGATGGTGTATTTGATGAGCTAATTAAGAAAAAAACCTTGATGAGTGACCCAAGCTTGCTAGTTACAGTTCCTTCAAAGGATGATCCTTCTCTAGCTCCCAAAGGAAAACACAGTTACTACATCCTCTTCCCTACCCCAAACCTTGATGCAGATATCGATTGGAAGAAAACTAAACTTCAGTACCGCGATCAAATGTTGAAAACTATGGAACAGCGCGGATATGACGGATTCGGCGATTCCATTGAGGTGGAGCACATCACCACTCCATTGGAGTGGGAAGCGATGGGGTTGGAGCGCGGCGCGCCTTTTGCTAGCGCACACACCTTCTTCCAAACCGGGCCATTTAGACCAAAGAATTTAGCCAAAGGTTTTGAAAATGTTGTGTTTACCGGAAGTGGAACTCAACCTGGAGTTGGAGTCCCTATGGTTTTGATTTCTGGCAGATTAGCTGCCGAAAGAATTGTTGGGCCGGTCAAGTAACCTTTACTCCAACTATGGATGAGTTAAGCGCAGCCGGGATAACCCAGCCGGCACTTCGAGCCTCTTATGCAGAATGTAAGAGACTTAACTCGCTTCACGGCAAGACTTATTACTTGGCAACCTTACTTCTACCAAAAGCTAAACGTCCTCACGTTCATGCTTTATATGGTTTTGCCCGTTATGCAGATGAGATTGTCGATGACCTATCATCAAAGCTTTCAAATCAAGAAAAAGCAGATTATCTCCGACGTTGGAGTGATCAGATGCTTCAGGACATCTCCAACGGAAGAAGCTCTGACCATGTCGGCGCGGCCCTAGTAGATACTGTACAGAAATTTCAAATTCCTATTTCTTACTTTGAAGCCTTCTTACATTCAATGGCGATGGATTTAACAGTTACCGAGTATCAAAGCTTTGATGATCTAATGGAATATGTCTATGGATCAGCCGCAGTAATCGGCCTTCAAATGGTTTATGTATTAGGAACTTTGGAAGGAAAGAAATCTGAGGCTCTTCCACTAGCCGAAAATCTTGGGGTTGCATTTCAATTAGCCAACTTCATTAGGGATGTTGGAGAGGATCTAGAACGCGGGCGTATTTATCTACCCTTGCAAGAATTACAGAGTTTTGGCGTGTCAAAATCAATGTTAGAACAGCGCAAACTTACGCCTCAAATTATTGAGGCTTTGAAGTTCCAAATTGCGCGGGTTCGTGTGCTACAAGCAAAAGCTGATTCCGGAATTGCCTTGTTACAGTCTGAAGCTCGCCCGTGCATTGAGGCGGCTAGTGAACTTTATTGTGGCATCGTTGATGAGGTTGAAAACATTGATTACGACATCTTTAATCACCGCGCCAAGACTTCAACTTTAAGACGCGCAAAAGTGGCCCTACCAGCTTGGTTCAAAGCCATACAGGCTCGTTAATCATTAATCTCGCTGTACGCCTTTTTTGCCCCAATACATCCAGAGAGAAATAGTCATCACAATCATTGTGAAACCGAAAAGTAAATCTTCTGCGGGAGCGGCAGCAATTCTTAATCCCGTGATTGCATCCGGGCTATAGGTAAGTATTCCTCGTGAGGTTAACCACCAATTAGTTATTAACTGGAAAAATACCAAAATGGCATACGCATTCCAAAAACTTTTGCGTTTCAAAATTCTAGAGCGGGTTATGTAAAGGTCAAATAAAACTACTAAAGGAACCGCAACAACGGCCAATTGAGTGTAGGTCATACTTCATCTCCAAAAGACCAGTTTCTCTTAACCGCACGAACCGCTTCAATTGTCATTAGAGCGGCGAGCGGAACTACCAAGAAAAATAGGAACTCCTCCAGTGGAATTCCAGAAGGTCCATAAATCCCGACAACTTGTTTTTTATCAAAAAACCAATGTCCGGAGTGAACTGCGTAATAATCCCAGATCAGAAAAACTGTTGCAGTTGGAATAATGCTTAACAACGCCCTCTTTACTCTTCTCAACACACCTACTTTGAAAATGAACTCAAGCCAAAAAGATCCAACTATGGTGAAGGCCAGCATGGCAAAGTAACTGTATTGGAGCACGTCTTATGTTAATCTCTATTCCAATCGGGAGCCAAAAGTTGGCTGAGAGGACCTTAAGGTCGACCGTTAGACCAGTTCGGTAATGCGAATTGGAAGGGAGAAAATCATGTCTGTTTTTTTCACAGCCTGGGGTTACGGGGTTACCTATTTGGAGTTTGCCTCAGTTATCGCTTCATTTGTCGCTGTAACACTCGGGGCTTTAGGAAAGAGAATTGCCTGGCCGTGGTGGGTAATTAGTAGCGCCCTATACGGCATCTTCTTTTACCAGGTTGATCTTTTTGCCAGCGCTTTGCTACAGATTGTTTTCATTGCGGCTGCAGTTTGGGGTTGGTTCGGATGGAAATCTACTGGTGCCCAACCCAGATACATGAAAAATAAGGAGCGCGGGCTTTGGGCTTTAATTTTGGTAAGTATGTGGTTAATTAGCGCTCCTATTCTCGCCGATATCGGAGCAGCGGCTTCTAGACCGGATTCATTCCTCTTGGTTTCCAGCACTGTCGCGCAGATCGTAATGGTGCTACAACGTCATGAAGCCTGGAGCTTATGGATTGTTATAAATTTGTTTGCTACCTATCACTATTCAAATCAAGAGTACTGGTTTACGGCGGTTCTTTATGTTGCACTAACTATTCTTGCCATCTTTGGTTGGTTCAGCTGGCGGAAATTGCAGCAGAACGTTCAATTATGACCAAAAGTTCAGCTTTATCCCTTTCTGAAGTAATTAAAATTATTGATACGGGCGAGCGGCGAAATGAATTCGCTCGCATAATTGCAATTGACGGACCAGCAGGTGCTGGAAAGACCACCTTGGCCAAGAAGTTAGAGATGAACTATTCACACCTTAAGGTTGAAGTAGTTCATATGGACAACTTGTATGACGGCTGGGATAACGCCCTAAGCGCCTCCCTAACTCGTGTTTTGGAGTATGGCATTGCCAAGCCCGTAAGCGAGGGCAAATCATTTGAATATCGTAAATTTGATTGGCTAGAAATGGAGTACGGCCAGCTGCAACGATTTCCAGCCCCGGATTTATTAATACTCGAAGGGGTTGGCTCTGGACAGCGCGCGGTACGCAAGTATCTTGATCAGTTAATTTGGATTGATATTGCATCAGAGGTTGGTTTAAATCGAGTTCTGCGCCGTGATGGTGATTACATCAAAAACCATATGATTATCTGGCAGATGCGGGAAACAGAACACTTTAAGCAGGAAAACACCCGCGATTGCGCGACTATTCGCATCGACGGGATGAGTTTCATCTAAAATTCCAGCCGTGTCAGATCTATCGGGCGAGGTCATTGATAGTCGCTATCAACTCACTCGAATTGTTGCCTCAGGTGGCATGGCCACCATTTATGCCGCTTTAGATTTACGTCTTGACCGCCAAGTTGCGGTGAAGGTCATGCATCCGCATTTAGCGCAGGATGAGCAATTCGTCTCTCGCTTTATTCGGGAAGCCAAAGCGGCGGCATCCTTATCTCATCCCAACATAGTGGCTGTTTTGGACCAAGGTTGGAATCAAGGTGGTACGCCTTGTGTCTTTATAGTTATGGAGCTAATTGAGGGTGCAACCTTAAGAGATTATCTTCACGAGCAAGGTGCGCTACCTGTCGAAAGAGCTCTTCAATTAATAACCCCTGTTGCAAGTGCACTTGCTGCGGCACATAGATTGGGAATCGTTCACCGCGACATTAAGCCGGAGAACATCTTGGTTTCTAAAGAAGGTCGCATAAAGATTGCTGATTTTGGTTTAGCCCGAGGAGCGTTGCTAGGCAACACCATGACCGCCGAGTCAAGTGTGATTCTGGGAAGTGTTTCTTATCTTTCCCCAGAACAGGTGCAAAGAGGTGTCTCTGACGCCAGAAGTGATGTCTATTCACTTGGAATAGTTTTATTTGAACTGCTAACCGGACAAAAGCCATATCAAGGCGAAGATCCGGTACAGATAGCGATTCGCCATGTCAACGATCGTGTACCAGCACCTTCGAGCCTAAACTCAAATATCTCACCAGAGGTAGATGATTTGGTTCTAAAAGCAACCAATATTGATCCAGATAAACGACCTAGAGATGCCGGCGAGTTACAGGAGTTACTGCGCGCGCTCTCTGAAAAGCTTGATCCAAAACGCAGACAGTTAAGTTTGGAGTTGGATCTTCCTCCACTGCCAATAAACTCAAACACCAAAGAAAGTAAGAACCGCAATAGGAAAACAACCCAGAAAGAGGAGACCGTGGCGAAAAAAGAGAAAACCACGCCGACAAAGAAAAGCGCAACCTCTCCAAGGGTCAAGAGAAACCGGCGTATAGCTGCAGGGCTAGCAATCACACTTGGTGTTCTAGCTTGGTACTTAGTTGTAGGTCCAGGCTCCAAGGTTGTAGTGCCCTCATTGGCTGGCTTAACCACGAATCAAGCCAAAAGCCAATTGGAGGATTTGGGATTAAATCTTGATATCACCAACGAAGAGTTCAGTGAAGATATTCCGGAAGGAAAAGTTATCTCCTCAGAGCCGGCTGGAGGTGGACGGGTAGATCCTAATGGCACTGTGGCCGTAACTGTCTCTCGTGGTAAAGAGCGTTATGCAGTTCCAAATCTACAAGGTTTAAAGATTGAAGTTGCTGAGAATTTATTGAAAGACAACAAATTAGTTTTAGGCGAAGTTGTCGAAGAGTTTTCAACTGAATTTCCTAAAGGTTTCATAATGCGCTCTGCACCAACTGCTGGCGAACGGATTAAGCGCGATAGTCAGGTCAACATATTTGTTTCAAAAGGTATTGAGCAGATTGGGGTAAGCAGTTACAAAGGCAAGAGCGGAGAGCAAGCTTTAAATGAGTTAACTGAGGCTGGCTTCGAGGTAGATACCAAGTACATATTCAGCGAAGATTTACCCATTGGCGCGGTTATCAGTCAATCCCCCGCATCTGGTGAATTGGATAAAGGAAGTAAGATTACGCTCTTGGTATCAAAGGGATCAGAGTTTGTATTTATTCCAAATATCTTCTCTCTCACGCAGGCCAAAGCGGTTGCAACCTTGAAAGATTTAGAGCTCAAGGTCGTCGTAAAATCCGTTGGAAACAAGAAAACTAAGGTAGTAACCAATGTCGCACCAAAGGTCGGCACGAAGGTTAAACGTGGCTCAACAGTTACCATCACTGTAGGGTGACCGGGTGGCGACAAAGAGCAAAAACTCATCAGAGAGAAAACCAAGAATTGGAGCCCATGTTCCCACTACTGGGGGCATGGCTAAACGTTCCATTCAATATGCCCAAACCATTAAAGCTGAGGCGATTCAGGTATTTGCATCTAGCCCCAGAACCTGGGCGATGCCTGCCGCTAATCCAGAAGCGGATCAAGCTTTTGTTGCCAAGGCCCAAGAGTTAGATATTGAAACTTACGTACATGCTCCATTCCTAATAAACCTGGGCTCCCCCACCGAGGCAACCTACAAAAACTCACTAGCCTCAACGCAGTATTCGTTACAGCGAGGTCGCGATATTGGTGCGCTAGGCGTAGTAATTCACACCGGATCAGCGGTTGATGAGGCTCATGTAAAACAGGCTTGGAAACAGATTCACGAAGGCATGATGCCTATCTTGGAGAAATTAGATGAAAAAGATCCTTGGTTACTTCTTGAACCAACTGCTGGTCAAGGACAATCTTTAGTTAAGAAATTGGATGATTTAACTAAATACTTTGAGGCTCTAGAGTGGCATCCTAAAGTTGGTGTTTGTTTGGACACCTGCCATGTTTTTGCAGCAGGACATGACATAAAAACTAAAGGTGGCATGACTAAAACCATTGACCTTTTGGTTGAAGTAGCGGGCAAGGAAAGAATTCAACTTATACATGCCAACGACTCAATGGATGTTCTAGGTTCACTAAAGGATAGGCATCAAAATCTCGGCGCCGGAGAATTAGGGATAAAACCTTTTGCTGAATTAATCGCTCATCCAGCTGTTGCTAACGCACCCCTGATCTTGGAGACCCCTGGCGAGGAGCCAGAGCACGGTAGCGAAGTAGCAGCACTTCGAAAAATGAGAGACAAATAATGCAGATGAAATTAGCGCCGTGGGCATTACTAGCGGTTGCTGCAATGTGGGGCATCTCTTTCGTTTGGATGAAAGATATTTTGGATCAGCAGGATGTTTATAGCTTCCTAGTATCTCGATTCTTAGTTGCTGCATTTGCAATGGTTCTAATCAAACCGTCAGTGCTTCGCAACATCAATAAAGAATTGGCCGTTAAAGGTTTAGTTATCGGGAGCGCGTTAGGCCTTGGCTACATCCTGCAGACCCTTGGCCTGGAGAGGACAACGCCAGCAATAACCGGGTTTATTACTGGACTTTACGTTGTATTTACACCTCTGTTGGCTTTCCTATTTCTCAAAGAAAAATTCACTCTATTGATGGGTTTTTATATTGCGCTGGCCGTTGCGGGTCTTGCCATACTTTCAGTAGATGGTTGGAGTGTTGGAGTCGGAGAGCTGCTTGTCCTAGCTTCGGCGCTTTGTTTTGCTCTTCACATAATTCTTTTGGGCGCCTGGAGTAAGAACTTTGATGCTTATGCATTAACAGTTATTCAATTGATTGGGTGCGCGATTTTGTCAGCCATACCGGCATCCCTAAATGGCTATAAAGCCCCGCCAGATTTACATGTCTGGTCTGTAGTAGTTTTCACTGCGGTATTTGCGACAGCTTTTGCTTTTGTAATTCAAACCTGGTCCCAAGCCAGAATTTCAACTACAAAGGTAGCGGTAATCCTCACAATGGAGGTGGTATTTGCCGCCTTGTTCTCCTTTATGTACGGCATGGAGCCATTCACTCTACGCCTTGCTTTGGGCGGTAGCTTCGTATTAATCGCAATGCTTGCCATTGTCCAACCTCAAGTTTCCGCAGGGGTTCCAAAGAATGCCACTAACTGAGATTATTTATCTATGACAAACTCTCTTGAGTTAATCGATCTACGCTCAGATACGGTTACAAAACCTTCCGCAGCGATGCGAGCTGCGATTGCAAATGCCGTAGTTGGTGATGACGTTTATAGTGACGATCCCACAGTCAACTCTCTCGAAGAACGGGTTGCAGATTTGTTTGGCAAGGAAGCAGCGGTTTTTACCCCTACTGGTTCACTTGCTAATCAATTAGGAATTAGAACTCTAGTCGCTCCCGGAGAAGAGTTATTGTGTGAGGCTAACTCTCACATTGCACGTGCAGAGTTGGGAGCAGCCGCAGTATTTAGTGGAATAACCACCAGGACCTGGCGTGATGAGAGAGGATTGTTAGACCATGCCAACGTTCTTAGTTACGCAAGACCCAACTCCGGACCATATTTAGTATCTACAACTGCGATTGCAATTGAAAACACCCACAATTTCGGGGGCGGAACTGTGCAGTCAATCAAGGAGATAGAGAGATTGCATGCTGCGGTTCAGGGCCAGGGAATTGCTCTTCACTTAGATGGTGCGCGAATCTGGAATGCTCATGTTGCCAGTGGAGTAGCTTTAAAAGAGTACGGAAAATATTTCGACACCATAAGCGTTTGCTTATCTAAAGGGCTCGGTGCGCCCGTGGGTTCGATAATGATTTCAAGTAAAGAGCGTGTTTCAAAAGCTCGCGTTTGGCGCAAGAGATATGGGGCGGGTATGCGCCAGATTGGCCTACTTGCCGCAGCTGGACATTACGCCCTTGATAACAACATTCCGCTACTTGCAAATGACCACGAAAACGCTAAAAAGTTAGCAAAAGCATGCCAGGAGGCTCAAGCAACAGTTGTGAATCCAGATTTTGTTGATACCAATATCGTTGGATTGGATCTTCTAGGAGCCAAGTTATCAGCTACAGAGTTTGCAGCTGAAGCAAAAGCGGCGGGGTTATTAATTAGTGCCTTAGGGCCGAATTACGTTCGCCTGGTAACACATATGGACATCACAAAATCACAGATTGAGCGGGCTAGTGAAATCCTGCAAAGTTTATTAAAGCGCGCCTTCATGGCTTAGTAACCACTCTTTTGCTTTTAAACCATAAGCGTAATTGCCTAAACCGCCACCAGTTTTTACTATGCGATGACAGGGAACAACTATTGCAACACGATTTTTAGCGCAGGCAGAGCCAGCTGCTCGAACCGCTTTAGGTGAACCAGCCTTAACAGCAAGTTCGGCATATGAAATTAATCTTCCACTTCTTACTTTACGCATCTCCCGCCACGCAGCTTGCGAGAACTCTCCTCCTGGCTGCCTTACCTTGATGGCATTTATCGCCGACAAATCCCCCTCAAAGTAATCTCTGATTAATCTTGTAATTTGAAGGGGTTTATCGCTCTGCTTTATCTCTATATCAAGGGAGCCTCTCATCAACTTATTCACTGAGAGAAAGCCACATGCCACCAATGTATCGGCCGCTGTGACTATGGTTAGCTTTCCAATTGGAGTCTTTAACTCATTGGAGCTAAGAATCTCAAGGTTCATTTGGTTGAACTATTTACGATCGCGCAACATCTCAGCGACTAAAAAGGCTAGTTCGAGAGATTGGGTGTGGTTCAACCGCGGATCACATGCGGTTTCATATCGAGTTGCCAAATCTTCATGGGAAATTTCCTCTCCCCCTCCAACGCACTCAGTTACATCATCGCCAGTTAATTCGATATGAATTCCCCCGGGATGGGTGCCGAGATTTTGATGAACTTCGAAAAATCCTTTTACCTCTTCTAAAACATCATCAAACTTGCGGGTTTTATATCCACTTGGCGCCTCATAGGTGTTTCCATGCATCGGATCACAAACCCAGAGAATCTTTGCGCCAGAATCTCGTACCGCCTCAACTATTGCTGGCAATACCGCTCTGATGTTGCCGGCTCCCATACGGGTTATAAAGGTCAATCGACCAGGTTCATTGTTGGGATTCAACTCATTAATAAGTGATAAAGCATCTTCAGGTGTAGTTTTTGGACCGATTTTTACACCGATGGGATTTTTAATCTTCTTGGCAAAATCCATATGCGCGCCATTAATCTGTCTTGTGCGCTCGCCGATCCATACAAAGTGTGCTGACACATCATAAGGATCACCAGTTCGAGAATCGATTCTGGTGAGTGCTTTTTCATACTCCAGAATTAATGCTTCATGGCTGGCGTAAAAATCAACTGTCTTAAACTCTTCAGGGTTGACACCTGCACTGCGCATGAAATCAAGTGCTCTACCAATTTCATTTGCCATAGCTTCATAACGGGCACCAATCTTTGAGTCCTTGATAAATCCCTTGTTCCATTCATGGACCAATCTCAAATCAGCGAATCCACCTTGAGTGAAAGCTCTAACTAAATTTAAAGTAGCTGATGATGTGTGATAAACCTTTACAAGACGGGAAGGATCTGGGTTTCTAGCCTCAGCGGTGAACTCAAGATCATTGACAGCATCTCCGCGATAGGCGGGAAGTGTTACATCGCCACGCTTTTCAAAATCATTACTGCGAGGTTTAGCAAACTGTCCGGCCATGCGGCCCACTTTGATCACCGGCAAACTCGCGCCATACTGCAAAACCGCGGCCATCTGCAAAATAGTCTTGATGCGATTTCTAATTGAATCAGCGGTCGCAGCAGCAAAGGTTTCAGCACAATCTCCACCCTGCAACCAGAAAGCTTTGCCATCAGCAGCTTCGGCAATTCGTGACTTTAAGTTGTCGCATTCACCAGCAAATACCAATGGTGGCAGAACCTTTAACTCGCCTACTGCGTTACCTAAAGCTTGAGCATCTGGCCAGGCAGGTTGTTGGGCAGCAGGCAAAGCTGAATCAAAAAGATTCTCTAGCCCAACTGCGCTGCTCGGATTGCTATTCATGGCTCTAAGGGTAGATAACTTGATATGGCTCGCGTCGAGTAATTATCCGAAGAAGACTTCTGCTTCAGCTAACAAGGCTGGATCTACTGTCTTCAACTTTTCAGTTGCTGAAGCTAGTGGAACACGTGCGATGTTGGTTCCATGCAGAGCAACCATCTTGCCCCAATCACCCTCATGGGCAGCGGTTATTGCATGAAGTCCGAAACGGGTTGCTAGCACTCGATCAAATGCGGTCGGAGTTCCTCCACGTTGAATGTGACCCAGGATCGATGTGCGCGCCTCTGTACCTGTGCGCTTTTCAATCTCTTTGGCTAACCACTCGCCGATTCCCGATAATTTAACATGGCCAAAAGCATCCAAGGTGGCATCTTTAGTAATTAGATCTCCATCCTTCGGCAGCGCACCCTCGGCCACCACAATGATTGGTGCATATGACTGCTCGAACCGTGACTCGACATACTTACAAACCTTGTCGATATCAAAGGGAACCTCAGGAATCAAAATACAGGAAGCTCCGCCAGCAAGACCGGAGTGCAATGCAATCCAGCCAGCATGACGACCCATAACCTCAACGATTAAGGCGCGGTGATGAGATTCGGCAGTAGTGTGCAAACGATCAATCGCTTCAACTGCGATATTCACAGAGGTATCGAAACCAAATGTGTAATCGGTGTTGTTGAGGTCGTTATCAATAGTCTTAGGAACGCCGATGACCTTGACGCCAAGGGCATCTAGCTTGGTAGCGACACCCAAAGTATCTTCGCCGCCGATGGCGATTAAGGCATCGATATTCATTTTGGCAAGATTTTCCTTAATGCGTTCAACACCATTCTCAATCTTGAATGGATTGGTGCGAGAAGAACCAAGAATGGTTCCGCCTCGTGGCAAGATACCTCGAGTTGCAGCGATATTTAGCGGCATGGTTAGACCTTCAAGCGGTCCCTTCCAGCCATCACGGAAACCTACAAACTCGTAGCCGTACTCTTTCTCACCTTTGCGAACTACTGCGCGGATTACCGCATTCAATCCCGGACAATCTCCGCCACCTGTAAGCACACCAAAACGCATAACAATAACTCCGATTAATTTGGAATCTAGTGAATTAGTCTTCTTTGACCTGAGGCAATTCTAGCCTATGAAAAAATCCTTGATTTTAGCGACTTACCGTAATGCCTTTGCCGACCACAACTATCCCACCAGGTGAAACAGTGAAACGTTGGCGATCACGCTCTAGGTCATAACCGATTGTTGCCCCTGGTTCAACAACTACATTCTTATCCAAAATTGCATTCTTTATCTTGGCGCCCTCGCCCACTTTGACAGCTGGCATTAAAACCGCACTTTCAATTGCAGCATCCCGATTCACCATAACATCGTAAGAAGCGACTGTTCTACGCAGCTCGCCACCAGAAATAATGGAGCCGGCACCTACTACCGAATCAAAGGCAATTCCGCGCTCAGAGAACTTTGCTGGTGGATTTGATGGAGGATTGGTGAGTATGGGCCATTGTCTGTTGTAAAGATTGAAAATGGGCAGTGGAGAAACTAAATCCATGTGGGCGTCAAAATAAGAATCAATCGAACCCACGTCCCGCCAATAGCCTTTGTCGCGTTCTGTTTCACCAGGAACAACATTGTTAGCAAAATCGTAAACCTTAGCTAAACCTGCCTTAGTCATAGCAGGGATTATGTTGCCACCAATATCGTGACGGCTTTCAATATCTTCGGAGTCAATTATCAAAGCTTCTTCCATCGCATCTCTTCGGAAGATGTAATTTCCCATAGATACTAAGGCCAAATCTGGATGACCAGGCATTGCCGGAGGATCTTTAGGTTTTTCATGAAAAGCTTTTATTGTGATCCCATCTTCGGCCAGCTCGATTACACCAAAATCTGATGCCTCGCTGCGCTTAACTCTAATTGCCGCAACAGTTACTCCGGCATCGGTTTGTAGATGCTGTTGGTACATTTGATTTGGATCCATGCGATAAACGTGATCTGCACCAAAAACTATTACATGTTTGGGATTTTCATCATGAATCAAATTGAAGTTTTGCAAAATCGCATCTGCGCTTCCTGTGTACCAACGCGGACCTAGTCGCTGCTGTGCCGGTACTGGTGTTATGTAATTTCCCAATAAATTAGACATACGCCAAGTTGTAGTTATGTGACGATCTAATGAGTGTGATTTGTACTGAGTTAAAACCGCAATTTTCAAGAAACCTGCATTAACGAGATTTGATAAAACGAAATCAACAAGGCGATAAGAGCCGCCAAATGGCACTGCTGGCTTTGCTCGATCCGCTGTTAATGGCATTAAACGCTTTCCTTCACCACCAGCGAGAACTATTCCCAGCGGAAGATCAAGGCGAGCCATGTCCTAACGATACTCTTGGTTGGTGGGCAATAAACAGGTCAAAGTAGCCATGATTACTAAGGAATGGCCCCCACATATTTACGGCGGCGCCGGAGTTCACGTAACAAATCTGGTCTCTGCGCTAGAGCAATTGCCTGAGATTTCCGCAGAGGTGCATTGTTATGGCCCTAATCGCTCGGGCGCAATTGGCCACGAACTATCTGAAGAGTTGGGTCAAATAAACCCCGCCTTTCAAGCACTTCTTTTAGGTGAGGATATTTCAAGATCTTTGGACGGAATTGATTTAGCCCACAGCCATACCTGGTACGCAAACTTCGCCGGACATCTCGCTTCGAGAATTTTTGATATTCCTCATGTATTAACCGCGCACTCGCTGGAACCACTCCGGCCGTGGAAGGCTGAGCAATTGGGAGGCGGTTATCAAATCTCTTCCTGGATTGAAAAAACCGCTTATGAAAACGCTGCCGCCATTATTGCTGTAAGTGATGGAATGAGAGCCGATGTTCTCAAATCCTACCCACAGATTCCTGAAGACAAGGTTGTTACCATTCGAAATGGAATAAATACCGAACTCTTCCGACCTAATTCAGATAATTCGATTCTAGAAAAATACGGAATCAAAACTCCATTTGCCTTGTTCGTTGGTCGAATCACTAGACAGAAAGGTTTGGCACATTTACTACGGGCATGGAGAGATATCTCTTCTGAGTACACATTGGTCCTAGCTGCGAGCTCACCGGACGAGCCAGCCATTGGTAAAGAGGTGGAGCAGCTCATCTCGGAGTTATCGGCATCAAAAGGTAATGTGATTTGGATTAAGGAGATGTTGAGTAGGCATGAACTGACCGCACTTCTCACGGCAGCGCGGAGCTTTGTTTGTCCATCAATCTATGAACCACTCGGAATTGTTAATTTAGAAGCGATGGCCTGCGAAACAGCGGTAGTTGCTTCGCGAGTTGGCGGAATTCCAGAGGTGGTAAATCACGGCGAAACTGGGTTGCTAGTTGATTACACGGAAGATTCCCATACCTTTGAAGAGAATCTGGTGAAGGCATTGAATGAAGTATTAAATGATGGTGATTTGGCGCACCGCATGGGCCAGGCTGGTCGTTCAAGAGCAATAAGCGAATTTGGCTGGGATAAGGTTGCCAATCAAACATTGAATCTGTATCGGAGCGTATTGAAGTAATGACACGAAGAGGCTGGGGGCTATTCACTCTTGTAGGTCTACTGTGGGGAATTCCCTACTTATTTATGAAGGTGGCTGTCGAAGAGTTTGCTACACCGGTCATCGTCTTTGCTCGCGTTTTCATCGGCGCGGCGGTTCTCATTCCGCTCGCGATTTATAAAAGAGAGTTAATTCCAGCCTTAAAGTATTGGAAATACATTGCCTTATATGCCGTCCTTGAGATGGTAATTCCCTGGAGCCTTATTACTAGTTCACAGCGAAATCTGTCCTCTGGGGTGGTTGCACTTCTTGTTGCAACAGTTCCAATTTGGGCAACTTTTTTCGCTCATCGCGCGGGAGATACCACCGCAGCTCATCGCACTAGGGTTTTCGGAATCGCTATTGGACTCATTGGTATTGCACTTATTGTAGGAATTGAATCACTCAATGATGTTGGCAATCTTCAAGCGCTATTTGGCGTTTTGATCGCGGCATTCTCATATGCCTGGGCGGTCAACATGATTACTACAAAGGCTCCTAATGTCTCTGGAATCGCGATTAATGGATTGGCGATGGCAATTTCAACGGTGGTCTTTGCGCCGTTTGCATTAACTCACTTGCCAGAACAGATGCCTTCCAACGAGGCCATTCTTTCTACTTTAGGTCTTGGTATTTTGTGCACCGCAGCTGCCTTTTGGATCTTCTTTAAAGTACTGGAGGATATTGGACCGGCCCGCGCTTCTTTAGTGGTTTACCCCAATACAGCTATTGCCGTGGTGCTCGGGATTATCTTGCTTGATGAAAAGCTAACTGTGGCCATTCTTATTGGCTTACCTTTAGTTCTAATTGGTTCTTACTATGCGAGTAGAAAACCTAAGCTTCCAATTATTGCTGGTTAAAACCGAGCTTGAATAAAGCCTTGGCATCACTCTGCCAATTTGGCATGACCTTTACGTGCAGTCCCAAAAAAACTCGCCCTTTTAACTTTTTCTCAATTTCTTGACGTGCGCTAGTTCCTACCTGCTTTAGTCGCTCGCCTTTAGCGCCAATAATTATCGCCTTCTGACTCTCCCGTTCGACAACAACAGAGGCGTGAATGTCGAAAAATGGCCGCTCCTCCGGGGTGCGTCTTTCACGCTCTGAAATCTCATCGATTATCACTGCGATCGAGTGTGGCACCTCTTCAAAAACATCAGCGATGGCAGCTTCTCGAATTAGGTCAGCTAACTGATTCTCTAGCTCTTGATCAGAGGTCATATCTGCTGGGTAAAAGGCTGGAGACTCTGGAGCGTATTTTGCTAACAAATCCAGCAGCAGCTGTACCTGGTCATCAGTCTTGGCTGATAGCGGAACTATGTCATCCCAAGAAAAACCAGCCTGCTCTGCCAATTTACTAGCGGCTATAAGCTGCTCTGGAAGTTGAGATTTTTTAGCCATATCAATCATAGTTATCGCGCAGATCTTCTTAGCGTTTTTGTGGCTAGCTATCTCTTGTGCGATAAACAGATCCCCCGCGCCGATAGCTTCAACAGCTGGAATGCACAAAACAATTGCATCGACTGAGTCCATGCTTTCGCTGACCATAGAGTTAAGCGCACCGCCCAGTAGTGTCTTTGGTTTATGGACGCCCGGGGTATCTACCACCACTAATTGAAAATCATCTCTCGTAACGATGCCACGAATTGCGTTGCGTGTGGTATTCGGGTGATGAGAGGTTATAACAATCTTTTCGCCAACCAAGGCGTTCACTAAAGTTGATTTACCAGTATTGGGTCGACCGACAATCGCTACAAAGGCTGCTTTATGTGACATCAACGCCAAGGGTACTAGTAATTTTCGGTGCTAATGGCATAAGTAGCTCAAGGGCATCGCTGACAGAGGTAACAATCTCAGCGCATCTTTCACCTATCAATCTGTGACAACCATCGCTAGTTGGCGATGAGATTGGTCCGGGAACCGCCATGACTGTACGCATTAACTCTGCTGCATCTCTAGCCGTGCGCAGGGATCCACTTCTAAAAGCAGCTTCAACGACTATGGTTCCCTGTGACATCGCCGCGATAATTCGATTTCGGGTTAAAAAACGATCCTGTCTAGCTTTTTCATTGGGCATAACCTCAGATATCAATGCACCGGTCTCGCAGATTTCCGCAAATAATCGCTCATTTCCAGCTGGATAGTTGATTGATACACCTGAAGCCAATACCGCAAAAGTCTTGCCCTCTGCGGCAATCGCTCCCCGATGAGCATGGGTATCAATTCCGTAGGCTCCCCCACTAACAACTCGCCAATCTCGATCTGCAAAACCAGCAGCAAAATCACTGGCAACTTTCGCACCATAGATAGTGGGGTTTCTGGTTCCTACGATTGCAACAGTGTTTCCCTCTATTTCATTGCCCTTAACAATCAATCCAATTGGAGGGGCTGCTAAATCATTAAGGGAGCGAGGCCATTCTGCTGATTCATCAGTAATGAAACGTGCTCCTGAATAAAGTATTTGCTCATAAAGCTCATCAAAACTATTACTCAAAATCTTATTCTTGATGCGCTCGGCGGATTTACGTTGATTGAGATAAGTATCAGAAAGGATTCTCTCTATTAACTCAGCGGTGCCAAACTTACAAATTTCATCGCACCAGAACTTGGAACCCCCTTCTATGGCATTAAACAAAATTAATTTGTCCTTGTCTTTCATGCTGCAAGTTCCGTGGCAGATCGCAAGCTCATGGCAATATCTAGCTCTTCCATTCCAGGTATTTCCACATCTCGAAGATCGGCAATGCTCCAACATAAGCGAAGTAATTTATGAAAACCTCTTGCGGTTATCTCTTCACGATCGATGAGATTGTGTAAAGCGCTCATGGCTTTCTGCTGCGCCTTGAAACGATTTCTAAGTAACTCGGAAGGAATCTGAGAGTTTAAGGAAAAGTTGTACGAAGCAAATCGATTTGTTGCCACTTGACGGGCTTTTTCGACCCGCGCTCTAATCTGAGCACTTCCTTCTCGAGGTGAATTATCTGCCAGTTCTACACGGGATGGAGTGTCTACTTTGAGTCGGAGATCAATACGATCTAGCAAAGGTCCAGAGAGTTTGCTCAAATACCTTCTGACTTGCAGTGAAGTGCATTGACACCCTCTGCCTTTTCCAGAAAATCTGCCACAGGGACATGGATTGGCCGCTAGGACCAACATGAACTGTGCGGGAAATACGAAGCTGCCGATCGCCCGAGTTATTTCGACTACTCCGGATTCAAGTGGTTGGCGTAGTGAGTCAAGAATGCCATTGCCACACTCAGGTGCTTCATCTATGAAGAGCACTCCGTTATGAGCAAGAGAGCAGGCACCAGGTCTGATAATTTTTCCGCCCCCTCCGACCATCGCCACTGTTGTCGTGGTGTGATGTGGGGCGATAAATGGCGGACGTTTTTCTAACACATAACCGATATCAAATGTGCCAGCGACAGAGTGGATGGCGGCAACCTGCTTAGCCTGAAAGCTGGAGAGTCTCGGCAAGATGCTCGGCAACCGCTCAGCCAACATGGTTTTTCCAGTCCCGGGTGGGCCAATCATCAAGAGATGATGTCCGCCAGTTGCCGCGACCTCTAAGCCAAACTTTGCAGTTTGTTGTCCAGCAACTTGGGATAAATCAAGATTGTAATTAGGCTCAACAACATCCCTCTGCGAAGTCGGGGTTAGCTGACAGGTTCCAATAAGAAATCCAACAACTTGAGAAAGATTACTGGCTGGCAAAATTTCCAGATCCTCAATCATGGAGGCTTCAGCAGAGTTTTCAATTGCAATTATGGCTCGCTTTTTTCCATGCTTGGCAGCAGCTAGCAACATCGGCAAAATTCCTCGAATCGGCTTTAACGTACCCTCTAAGGAAAGCTCTCCAATCAAAATCATTTCACTTAAGCCGTTTATTGGAATCTGGCCACTTGCCGCAAGAATTGCAATACTGATTGGTAGATCAAAACCTGAACCACTTTTTGGTAACCACGCCGGAGAAAGTGAGACGGTAATCTTATTTTGCGGCCAATTAAGTTTTGAATTCTGAATTGCAGATCGGATGCGATCTCGAGATTCATTTAAGGCGGCATCTGGTAAGCCCAATAATTGATAACTCGGTAAGCCCTTAGATACATCGGCTTCAATGCTGACTAACTCACCATCAATTCCAAGCAGTGCAACACCTTGAGTCATAGCAAAGCTCATGAAATATCCTCGCGGTAATCGATGCTTAACTCTCCAGAGCGGCCTAACAAAACCCCAGATACATCGATGCGATAGGCGCATCCCAGTCTCTGATTGGTGGCTAACCAAGCTAAGGCCAATCTCTGCAATCTGTGTAGCTTTGCAGCAGAGATTGCTTCTAATGGATCTCCATAATCATTACTGCTCCGAGTCTTTACTTCGACAAAGACAATTTCCTGGTTTGGAGAAAGGGCTACTACATCCAACTCCCCCTCTTTAATTCGCCAATTTCTATCCAGAATCCGATAACCCCTAGAAATCAGAAGCTCGGAGGTCGCTTGTTCTCCCGCGTGCCCGAGTAACTCCGCTTTTTTGTTGAGCGCCATGGCGCGAAGATAGTTTTTAAGCGGTTCGCCTTAAATTAACTAAAGAAGAATTGTGTGAAAATCTAATTGTTGATAAGTGCCGCAATATTGGCATAGGAGCGGCGATGGACATCGCTCACACCATATTTCTTTAAACTCTCTTGATGGCTTCGGGTCACATACCCTTTATGCGATGCAAATCCGTAACTGGGATACTTGCCATCTAACTCCTGCATAATCCGATCGCGGTAAACCTTTGCCAAAATCGAGGCGGCGGAAATGGAGAGTGCAACTTGATCGCCCTTCCAAACCGCAAGCGAAGGTGCCGGCAAACCCTCAATTTCATATCCATCAGTCAAAATGTAATTAGGATTAGTAGATAGTGCGCTAATTGCGCGACGCATTCCCTCTAAGTTAGCGCGATGCAATCCGATGAGATCAATCTCGGAGGGAGTGATTTCAATAATTGAGTATGCGAGTGACTCATCGATAATCACGTCGAAGACTTTGTCGCGTTTTTTTGGGGTTAACTCTTTTGAGTCCTTAACCTCTTTCAGTCTTGGAGAGTCCAGATCACGCAAAATAACCGCCGCAACAACTAGAGGCCCAGCGCAAGCGCCGCGTCCGGCCTCATCAACGCCCGCGATCTTGGAGATTCCGGCAGCGATTAACTTTTGCTCAATCACGCGAGTTCAATAACTTAAGATTTTGAATTTACTGGAATCTTTGAAAGATCTTTGCCAACCTCTAAGACACCGATATTTTTCCAGGGCCAAATGATGAAAAGCGCTCTTCCCGTCACTTTATCTAGTGGGACCATACCTTTATTTGGATCATCGGTATGAAACCGAGAATCGGCGCTGGCACCGCGATGGTCTCCCATCACCCAAATAAAATCCTTGGGAACGGTGACATCGAACTCTGAGTCAGATGGTTTATCCCCTGGGTAAATATATGGTTCATTTAAGGCAACCCCATTTACTTCAATTTTTCCATCAGCGTTGCAACAAACGACTCTATCGCCGCCAACACCGATTACTCTCTTAATTAGATATTGCTTAGCAGGATCTGGCATCACTCCTACAAATACCAAAGAGTCTCTAAAAACTTTTGCTAACCCAGTTTTTTCATCATACGGAGCGGTTAGCCAATTTGCTGGATCTCTAAAAACAACTACCTCTCCCCTTTTTATCTCAGAGAAAAGTGCACCGAGCTTGTTGACTCCGACTCGATCATTTACCAGAAGAGTATTTTCCATGGAGCCAGATGGAATATAGAAAAACTGAACTAGAAAAGTTTTAACCAGTATTGATAAAACTAAAGCTGAAATCAACAAGATTGGAAGTTCGCGAAGCGTTGACTTCCTGGCTTTCGCAAACATCAATCTACGACCGAATCAGGTCGGATTTAAGACTTGGCTTCGTCAGTTGTGGTTTCTGCAGCCGGGGTTTCAGCAACTTGTGATTCTTCAACTGGCGCTGCTACCACTTCTGGTTCGACAACTGCTGGTGAAGCAGACTCGGTGACCACCGGAGCTGAGTAGATTGTTTCTAGATCCTCTGCACCACGACGCTCACGAATCTTTGCTGCCTTACCGCGTAGCTCGCGAAGGTAATACAGCTTGGCACGACGAACTTCACCTTTGCGTACCAACTCAATCTTTTCGATAACCGGTGCATGTACTGGGAAAATTCTCTCCACGCCAACACCATAGGAAAGCTTGCGAATTGTGAAGGTCTCGCGTGCGCCAGATCCCTGACGAGCGATTACTAGACCTTGGAAAACCTGGATACGGCTCTTGTTACCTTCGATAACTCGGACGTGAACTTTAAGTTCATCGCCAGGACGGAAATTTGGGATGTCCTTACGGAGGGTGGCGGCATCAACCGCATCAAGAACGTTCATGATTTGTCCTAACAGCTTGGTATCGAAAATCTTGAGGCTTAATAACGGCGGTATCTTGCCACACCAGCTCCCGAACCGCTAAATCACGCTCAATCTAGGCTGGCCCATCGGGTACGAGGCGGCCCAGCTGGATAGCCTGGATTTAGTTAGCCTGGAATTAGTTGGCCTGGATTTGGGCTAACAATTCATCATGCAAGGCTGGCCCAGCCACAATCACCATGTGCTTTTCGCCATTCCAGATTCCAGATTTGATGGTCAGTTTGGCGCCAGCTTCAGTCGCTATGAGACCTGCTGCAGCGTAATCCCATTCATTTACACCTGCTTCAAAGTAGGCATCCAGTGAGCCGCTGGCCACATGACAAATATCTACCGCGCAAGCACCAAGGCGCCGAAGATCTCGAATCTCTGGAAGAAGTTTCTCGATAAAACCTGCTTGTTCTTTACGTTTCTCTAAATCATAAGCAAAACCGGAGCCAACTAAAGCTCGATTAAGCGCAATCGGATCATTGCATTTTAGGGGTTGGTTATTTAAGAAAGCTCCATTACCTCGGCTGGCTTTCCATAATGAATTAGTAGCTGGAGAGTAAACAACACCGATCAAGAAACCTTGTTGATCTTTAGCAGCAATACTGATGCACCAACCAGGTAGGTCGTAGAGATAATTAACGGTTCCATCAATCGGATCAATAACCCAAGTGACACCGGATTTGCTCTCCTTGTTTGCGCCTTCTTCACCCAACAAACCGTCATCGGGGCGCGCCTTAAGAATCTGGGAAACAATCAACTTTTCACTCTCATGATCCATTTGAGTAGCAAAGTCAAAAACTCCGCTCTTTTGATCTAATTCAAACTTTGAAGGGCGTTTCTGTAAAAGTTCGCCGGCCTGCAGAGCTATCTGTTCTGCTAATTTCAAAAGCTCAGAGCTTTGAGTCATGCCTCATCTAATCACAAAAAATCATTGAAGATGTGAAATCTAGTCGCTCAAGTAGACTTGCAGCATGTTCTCCTCCTATAAGCGGCTATTTGCTATTCCCGGAGGATGGAAATTCTCTTTTGCCGGATTCATATTGCGCATGCCAATCTCCATGCTTTATATCGCAATTGTCCTATTTGTAGTTTCAGAAACTGATTCATACGCTCTGGCGGGGGCGCTTTCCATGTTCGCCTCTGTTGTTCTTGCCATTGCCACTCCACTTTGGTCACGTGCAGCGGACCAATTTGGTCAAAATCGCGTTCTGGCGATTACCGCTCCCGTCCACATCATCTTTCTTGGACTCTTTGTTTACTTAGTTAAATCTGATGCACCAACCTGGAGCTGGTTCTTGGCTGCCATGATTTTTGAAGGTTTTGTAATTGGTTCGGGACAGATGGTACGGCGCAGATGGATACACGCTATCGGCGAGGATCGAAAACTGATCGATACCGCTTACTCCTTTGAAGCGATGGTAGATGAAATTATCTTTACTAGTGGTCCGGTCATCGCCACGATATTTGCATCAATGTTTTACCCAGCTGCGGCAATATTTGCCGCAATGGCATTTTTGTTGGTAGGAGCTGTGCTGTTCTTGCTGCAGCGGCGAACCGAGCCACCGGCTCATCCAAAAGAGCCAGGAGATGATCACTCTTTATTAATTAAAGACCGATTTATTAGAGCGCTCTTTATCCCAATGATGATGGTTGGAGCTTTTTTTAGCTCAACTGGATTAGTAATTGTTGGATATTCAGATGAGTATGGAATACGGGAGTACAGCGGTTTTTTTATCGCCATCTGGTCGTTTAGTTCAGGAATCTCCGCCTTCATAAGTGGCACTATTCATTGGAGGCTTAATGAAGCCAGAAGATTTATCAGGTCTCTTATCGCTTTGGCTTTATTGACTGTTCCGATTTTTCTATCAGCTCAGATTTTCCCTGGAAATCTTTGGATCATGGCTGTGGTTTTGTTTTTTAATGGACTAGCAATTGCACCTTTATTAACCGCAGGGCTCGCTGTTGCCGAACGCTCTGTGAGTGAAAAGAGGACAACAGAGGTCTTGGCTTGGGCGATTGCCGCTCTCAATCTGGGTGGAGCTATACCTACCGCACTTACCGGATACATCATTGACACATTTGGTCCATCTGTCGCATTTATTATCCCGGTGGGATGTGTGGCGATTGCAATACTGACACTTCTTCCCTATTACTCAGTTTGGCAGCAGAAAATGGCACAAATCCCTGCTTAAGCTCCAATGAATTTTGCATCTACTGTGGCAATCTTTACCCGTGACTGAGTTAAGAGTTGTCGGGAAATCAGAAGATGGTGACCATCTAGAGATGGTTGACTCAGAAGGAAATAAATTTACCGTCAGAGTTAATGATTCTCTTAAAGCGGTAGTAAATGAAAGGCGATTGGCACCGGTTGCCGAACCAACTCAACAGTTCTCAATTAAAGAGATTCAATCCCGTTTGCGAGCTGGAGAAAGTTATGCCGAAGTTTCGCGAATCTCAGGTTTATCGCTAGAAAAGATTGAACGCTACGCCAGTCCTATCATGCAGGAACGAGCTTGGATTATTGAGCAGGCAGAGAAGGCTTCACCAAAAGGAAGTTCTATGCCTTTGTCAGAATTAGTGATTCATAGATTGGCCCCCCGTGGCGTAAATATGAATCAAATTTCATGGAACACATGGCGTCTAGATGATGGAACTTGGAACTTGGTTTTGAGCTATCCATCAAGTGATGGTCACTCTGAAGCGACTTGGTGCTTTGATGCAAACAAAAGAACACTCTCCTCAAAGGATGACGGGGCACGCTGGATCAATGGCGAGGAGATCCCTTCCAAACAAACTCAGAGAAATGACCGGATGAGTGATCATGGAGTTCTATTTCCCGTTGAGGGTGAACAACATCAGCCACCCAGACTGGTTGCAGTGCGAACTGACCCGCTAGTTGATGAGCGCAGCGGAATCGAGGATTCTCCAGCTAAGGAAATTACCCCTGATGCCAAGAAAGATGGCGTTACCAGGCGCATATCTATCCCATCATGGGATGACATCATGTTTGGAAAGAGCAAGAAAAAAGATGGCGAGGATGAAGATAACTAGAGCGGCTTAAGCTAAAGCTGCTCAACCAACAAAGGAATCTCGAGCTCAGCTTGGGTAACACCACCGTGGTGTCCAACCATGGCAAGCTGCAACTCTTCTCGTTGTTGTTCTACCAAAATCAACTCTCCATTAGCGATCGCAATCAGATCCCCTACTCGCTGCTGATTTGTATCGGTAATTTTCGATCCAAATAAGTGATTACTAATCGCTTCTTCTCTAGTAAAAAGAGTTACTTGATTACCAAAGTACTCCTGCCATTGTGACTTAGTCTCGTCAACAGCTCCCTCTCTAATGTATAAATAACGCACCCGCGGTTCCCCGCCTAACAATTCAACGTTTTGCAGTAGGTCATTTCCTTTGCCAAGAACACAATAGTCGGAACGATTAATCATTCCGTGGTCGGCCGTAACCCATAACCTGGTTCCTTTAGGTAGATTCTCAATCAGTTTGGTTATCAACTCGGCAGCTTTACTCATTGCGACATGAAACCTCTCCGATCCAAAACCCTCTCTGTGTGAGGCATCATCAACATCATTTATATACACGTAGGCAAATGAATTAGGATTTCTTAAAGCGACTGCGGTATTTGATACTAAATCATCGACTTGATTAGCGCCTAAATAATCGGCGCCGCGCAGAGCGGCTCGAGTGAAACCGGTTTCTTCATATCGCTTCGCAGCAATATGTGAAACTTTCAAACCTTGAGATTTCGCTCTTTCAAATAGCGTCTTCTCTGATTGCCATATGTAGGGATCAACACGTTCATCCCACTTCAACGCATTCAGCAAGCGCTCTGGAGTTCCGCTATGAGGAACCCGCATTGTGTAGCCCACCATTCCATGTACACCGACCTCAGCACCTGTTCCCAATGAAGTCAGGCTGGTTGAAGTTGTCGAGGGAAAAGTAGCGGTCAATAGATCTAAAGAGGTTAGCTGAGTAAAAACTGGCAACTCTTTCTTGCACAACTCAAGAGCATTTCGTCCCATGCCATCCACCAACAACAAGCACTCTCGCTGCTCAGGGTTATTAGTAATTCCAAGGGGGTTACTGGTTCCCTGCACTCCAAGAGTGGAGAAGACTGATTGAGATAGATCAGAGAGCAGTGCCATCACAGCCATATCTTTCCAGTAATCTTGAGTTCATGATTCGCTATTCCGAGGAAGTAAAGAGCGCGCTCGCCAAGAATCAACCATTGGTGGCTTTAGAGTCGACAATCATCAGCCATGGACTTCCCCGGCCAACAAATATCGAGGTGGCTAAGGAAGTCGAACAGATTGTTCGCGCTAACGGTGCTACCCCGGCCACTATCGCCATTATTGATGGCGATATCCATGTCGGACTAGAAAGTAGTTACCTCGATCGAGTCGCAAATGATGAATCAATATTGAAGGCCTCAATTAGAGATCTTGCCACAGTAACCGCTAAGAAATTGAGTGCTGCAACCACGGTGGCTGCGACTTCGCACATCGCAAATCTTGCCGGCATCTCCTTCTTTGCAACTGGTGGACTAGGTGGTGTGCACCGCGGCGCGCAAGAAACTTGGGATGAATCAGCAGATCTACACTCTTTAGCTTCAATACCAGTTTTGGTTGTAAGCGCAGGGGCTAAATCGATATTGGATGTGGCCGCAACACTTGAAAGATTAGAGAGTTTCTCCGTACCCATAATTGGCTATCGAACCAACCGCTTCCCGGGTTTCTATCTCTCTGATTCCGGTTTTGATCTGGAGTATCGCGCTGATTCAGCTGTTGAGATTGCAGAAATCTGGCAGGCACGAAAAGTCGTGTCAACCAATAACTCCGGCATGGTGGTGGCTAATCCAGTTAAGAATCAAATGGATAAGGCTTTGCATGAAAAAACTTTGCAGGAGGGTTTGGCGGCATCGCAACTAGCCGGAATCAAGGGGAAAGCGGTGACTCCATTTCTTCTTGAATACTTTCACTCCAACACAAACGGTGAATCTCTAAGAGTAAACATTGAAATCATCAAAGAAAACTCTGCTTTAGCCGCTCAGATTGCAGCTGCAGCATCAAAGTTGAAGAGTTAAAAGTGCCACGAATTCTTTGTGTTGGCGATTTAATGCTTGATGTCATGGTTCTAATTGACTCTCCCATTAACTATGCCAGTGACACCCCGGCCAAAATTTCAACTCATGGCGGCGGTGCAGCTGCAAACACCGCTACCTGGCTATCTTATTCAGGCAATAATGTTTACTTTGTTGCCCGAACCGGCGACGACGCTGCTGCAGATGCGGTTATTCAAGAGTTGGACTCCTGGAATATCGAACATGGCCAACTCCAGCAAAAAGGGTTAAAGACCGGCGTAGTTGTTGTAATCGTTGATGAGAGTGGACAACGCACCATGTTTCCCGATTCAGGGGCTAACTCTGGTTTAAGCAGAGTTGATTTACCCAACCTAGAAGGATTTGATGCAGCCTTTATCTCCGGCTATTCACTTTTCAATAAGGCCTCCAGCTCAGGAGTGCTAGAAATGATTGAACAAATAAACTCTGCTGGAATTCCTATATTTTTTGATCCAGCCTCAGTAGGAACGATTTCTCATTTTGGAAAAGATATAGCGGTTTCTTATCTTTCCAGAATGGATACCTTGTTGATGAATGAGGAAGAGGCGTTGTATCTTTCAAATCAAAGCAGTTGTGAAGCTGCGCTTGTTGAGTTGACCAAATATGCTGAAACAGTTGTTATCAAGCGCGGCGCAAAAGGAGCGATTGGAATGTCTCGAAACAGCTCCGCCGTAGTTGCAAATACTGAAGTAATTGCTCCGGTTGATACCACTGGAGCGGGCGATGCCTTTGCTGCTGGCTTTATTCCAAATTGGATCGAGAATCAACAATTAAATCTAGCTATGTCAGCTGGCAACAAGTTAGCAGCCCAGTGTGTTGCAATTATCGGGGCTAGACCGAGCGTCAATCCCCAATAAACCTCTATTTGCTTGGCAGAATCCCGCCCATGGCAAAAACTGATTCCGGTAAGAGCTCAAAGAAGGCGATTGGACCGAAGCCTGGCGAGTTCCCTGGCAAAATCGTTGATGTAGATGTTTCATCTGAAATGTCTGACTCCTTCTTGGAGTACGCCTATTCAGTTATCTATTCACGTGCGCTTCCTGATGCGCGTGATGGATTAAAGCCGGTACATCGCAGAATTCTTCATCAGATGTCTGAGATGGGTTTACGCCCAGAAAAAGGACATGTAAAGAGCGCTCGTGTTGTTGGAGAGGTGATGGGTAAGTTGCACCCGCATGGCGATGGCGCGATTTACGATGCATTGGTTCGTATGGCACAGGGATTTTCGATGCGCCTGCCATTAATCGATGGCCACGGTAACTTCGGCTCCCTTGATGCTGGCCCAGCTGCAATGCGATACACCGAGGCACGTTTAGCTAATTCAGCTTTGTTGATGGTTGAAGAAGCAGATGAAGACACCGTTGATTTTGGCGCCAACTACGACGGCCAGATAATGGAACCGCTCGTCCTTCCGGCCGCTTTTCCAAATCTTTTGGTTAACGGTGCCACAGGTATTGCAGTAGGTATGGCAACAAATATGGCACCACATAATCTGGGTGAGGTTATTGCAGCTACAAAGCATCTCATTGAGAATCCAAATGCCACTTTGAAACAGTTGATGAAGTTTGTTCCAGCCCCAGATTTTCCTACCGGTGGCACCATTATCGGCAAGGAAGGAATCTTGGAGGCGTACCAAACCGGAAAAGGCGCATTCAAAGTGCGGGCCAAGGTTGAAATTGGCAAGGTCACCTCTCGCAAACAGGGCATAACAATCACCGAACTTCCCTTCAATATTGGACCGGAAAAGGTTGTAGAACGAATTAGCGACCTGGTTAAAGCTAAGAAGATTCAGGGAATTTCCGACATCATTGATCTAACTGATGGTCAATCAGGAACCAAGGTAGTTGTAGAAATTAAAAATGGATTTGAACCTGAGCAGGTACTAGAAAATCTTTACAAGCTAACTCCATTAGAGGATGCCTTCTCAATAAATGCAGTGGCATTGGTTGAAGGAAAGCCAAAAACTCTGGGATTAAAAGAGCTACTACAGGTGTTTATTGACCATCGCATCGAGGTAGTAACCCGTCGCTCTAACTTCCGCAAGGAAAAAGCAACTGCCAGACTCAATCTGGTCGATGGTCTACTAAAAGCGATTATTGATATTGATAAAGTAGTAAAAATTGTTCGTAGCAGCGATGACGCTAATGAAGCAAAAGCTGCCTTAATCAAGAGTTTCAAGCTCACTGATGAACAAGCGACCTACATACTTGATATGCCGCTTCGTCGCTTGACCAAGATGTCCAAGATTGAACTTGAAACTGAGCAGAAAGAGTTGAAGGCCACCATCTCTAAACTCACCGCGCTCCTAAAGAGTGATGAAGCCTTGCGCAAGCAGGTTGCTGATGAGTTAAGTGAGGTTGAGAAGAAGTTCGCTACTCAGCGCCGAACTCTTGTCGCTTAAAGCTTATTGCTTAAAGCTTATTGCCTAACGCTTAATGCTTAAGCGTCAATTCTTTCGCGGTCAATATCGGCGGTAGCGATGAACTCCTTGCGTGGCGCCACCTCGTTGCCCATCAATAGTTCAAACATCTTTTCAGCCTCGGCCGCATCTTTGATTGTGATGCGACGCAAAGTACGGTGATCTGGATCCATGGTTGTCTCCCGAAGCTGGTCAGCATCCATTTCACCTAGACCTTTGTAACGCTGGATTGGCTCTTTCCAACGCTTGCCATTTTTCTTCAAATCATTTAGCAGCTTTTTCATTTCATCATCGGAGTAGGTGTAATGCACCTCGCCCTTCTTGCCTCCCCCACCCATAACTTCAATTCGATGTAGTGGCGGAATTGCTGCAAAGACTCGACCATCATCAATTAGAGGTTTCATATAGCGATACAACAAGGTAAGCATCAAACATCTTATGTGCGCACCATCAACATCGGCATCTGACATCAAGATGACTCGTCCGTACCTGGCATCTTCTAATGAAAAAGATTTTCCAGAGCCAGCGCCGATTACCTGAATGATTGCCGCGCATTCCGCGTTATCAAGCATCTGTGACAATGATGCCTTTTGCACATTAAGTATCTTGCCCTTCAACGGCAAGATGGCTTGGAACTCTGAGTTACGAGCCGCTTTAGTAGTTCCCAAAGCTGATTCACCCTCAACGATAAACAACTCAGTTCTAGATACATCTTCAGAACGGCAATCAGATAACTTTGCTGGCAGCGATGAGCTCTCAAGAGCATTCTTTCTCCGCTGCAACTCTTTATGGGCGCGGGCTGAGATTCTGGTTCGTGATGCGTTTGCAACCTTCTCCAAAATCAACAAGCCATTGGCTTTATCAATGCGCTTTGTAGTTGTGAAAAACTTCTTCAACTCATCTGAAACAACCTGCTGCACAATTCGGGTAACCGCCGGGGTACCCAAAACCTCTTTGGTTTGACCCTCAAACTGAGGTTCTGACATACGTACTGTTACAACGGCGGTCAAACCTTCGACAATGTCATCCTTAATTACATCTTGTTCATTTTTCTTCAAGACACCTTTGGAACGTAGAAACTCATTAAAGGTTTTGGTTAGAGCTTTTTCAAATCCCTGAACATGGGTTCCACCCTTTGGGGTAGCAATAATATTTACAAAGGATCTAACCGTGGTTTCATAGCCGTTGCCCCATTTGACGGCGATATCTACATCCATATCCCGTTCAACCTCTTTAGGTTCGAGATGACCTTTCTCATCCAGAACTGGAACGGTCTCTTGATAGTGGCCCTTACCGGTTAAGCGGATTACATCGCCAACAGCTTGATCAGGTTGAATAAAGTCGCAGTACTCTGAGATGCCGCCTTTGTGGAAGAAAGTTTGTGAGCTTTTATCTTTAGTGCGATTGTCATTTACTACCAGTGTTAAACCCGGAACCAAATATGAGGTTTGTCGAGCACGGGTATAAATCTCTTCTAAGTCATACTCTGCATCTTTTAGGAATATTTGCTTGTCCGACCACCACTTAACTCTGGTGCCGGTTACCTTTGAGGAAATTTTTCCAATGACGCGCAACCCAGATTGCGGTTCAAATGAGGCATTAGGTCCATCGCCATCAAATACCCCAGCAACGCCACGCTTGAACGACATCCAATAAATCTTGCCTTCACGATCTACCTCGACATCAAGACGAGATGAAAGCGCATTTACAACCGAAGCTCCAACACCATGTAGACCACCAGTGGCTGCATATGAGCCGCCGCCAAACTTTCCACCTGCGTGCAGTTTGGTCATAACAACTTCAACGCCGGTTAATCCTGTCTTTGGTTCCTTATCGACTGGGATGCCTCGACCATCATCATGGACCTCTACTGAGCCATCTTTTTCTAAATTAATCTCAATCTTCTTGCAATAACCAGCAAGTGATTCATCTACCGCGTTATCAATTATCTCCCACAAGCAATGCATCAATCCGCGGCCATCGGTTGAACCGATATACATTCCGGGACGTTTGCGGACCGCATCTAACCCCTCAAGAACAGAGAGATCTTTTGCGGAGTAAGAGGTTTCTACGCTGCGATTATCTTTGTCAGCCACGATGCGCAAGGGTATCTATCACCCTCAATGCAGAGTGGATTACGCGCCGATGAGGCTGAGAATTTGTCGATAATTTCACAAAATCAGGCGAGAAAAGTAAAAATGTATCGTTTTAACCTGCGGGGAATAAGTAAGAGGTGGTTTGATGTTCCACTGTAAGTATCTGTACGAGGTAAGAAAGGTAGGCTCCAAATGACCGAGAACGTAGTACTCGACTCCACGCCCCTTAACGCCCTTGACCGCTGTGACCGTTGTGGCGCGCAGGCTTATGTTCGCGCAGTTATGGCAAATGGATTTGAATTACTTTTCTGTGGTCATCATGCCAAGAAATACCAAGAGGGTCTGGCAAATGCTGCTACCCGAATTGATGATGAAACCGCTCGACTTAGCGAAGGATCAACGGCGCAATAAGCTTTGAGACCACGCTAGCTCTATTTGTTAAAGCTTCTTCTCGATCTGCAACACCACTTAATTTAACTAAGCTGTTCACCGCTAAATAACGTAGGGGCTCAGGTTCCCAACTACGAATCCTTCGATTCACAAAATGTAAACCAGTTAACTCGTTTGAATTTCCAACAACCAAATTGGAGATGATTTTTGCCGCGAGATAACTCATTGTTACGCCATCGCCGGCGTAGCCACCTAGTCGTCCAAATCCAGTACTTGGATCAAATTGAATGTAAGGCTCCCAATCACGGGTAATGGCTACCGCTCCACCCCAGGCATGGGTAAAGGAAACATCCTTTAACTGCGGAAACCATTTTTTCGCTAATTTACGGATGTTTTCATGAACTAAAACCGTGTATTCCTTACTTTCTTCTAATCGAGATTTAAATGGATAGGTAGCGCCTCTACCTCCTATGGCAAGCCGATCATCGGAGGTACGTTGAGCGTAATTAATCAGATGTGAACCTTCAGCAAAGGTAAATCGCTCTGCAACTCCAACCTCATCCCAGAAGCCCTGCGATAAAGGCTCTGTGGCAACCATTTGAGAGTAGAGCGGTATGAATTCACGCCGTGCTGCGCCATAAACCTCAGTAGCCTGAATAACTACTTGGGTCTTTACTCTCTGACTATTTACTAGAACGCCCTGCTGTATGGGGGTAGCAAAGCAGTGTTCAAAGAGATCTACCTGTCTGAGCTTTAAGTATTCAAATAAGCCATTTAGTAAGCCAATGGGATTTACGGTTGCACACTCTGGATTGAATAGGCCTCCACGCGCATCGCTAACCCTTATTAATTTAGAAAGTTCATCGGCAGTTTTCCAGATATGAAACTCATCTGCGGCCGCACGCAACCTGGTTTCTTGGGCTGCATTTCTAGCAAACATTACGGTGCCTGATTTGGTGAAGTTGGATTTCGGGGCAAAACTCTGGGAAAAATCACCGATCTCATTAATGGAGGTAATTAAAGAGTCAAATAATGCATTTGCTTGATCTAAGCCATGTCGTTTGATTAGCGTGGATCGGGAGACTGGATAATCAGAGGAGGCCCAACCACCATTTCTACCGCTGGCCCCAAATCCAAAAGTTTTAGCTTCAAATACCGCAATCTTTAACTTTGAATTGAGATTAATTAAATGATACGCGGACCAGAGCCCGGAAAATCCTCCACCGATGATTGCAACATCATATGAATCTGCAATCTGCTGTGTGGGTTCAAAGCGCTCTGCGGAATCAGCCCAGAGCGAGTTATTCGGCTTGGAATCCGGCTTCGCGGTGGGAGCCATCGCAGAATGGTTTTTCTTTGGAGTGGCCGCAGCGGCAAAGCGAGAAGTTTTCCTTGGTTTCGATGACATTGCCATCGGCATCAATAAAATCCGCGGTTCCAGTTACTCGAACAGAACCATTTGGCTTCACATAAATCTTTACTCGATCTGACATTACTAACTCCTAATCTAGATAATCGCGAAGTACTTGAGAGCGCGATGGGTGGCGCAGCTTGGACATAGTCTTTGATTCAATTTGGCGAATTCGTTCGCGTGTCACTCCATAAACCTTGCCGATCTCATCAAGGGTCTTTGGCTGACCATCGGTTAGACCAAAACGCATCGCTACTACCCCGGCCTCACGCTCTGACAAAGTATCTAGAACTGAGTGGAGCTGCTCCTGCAACAATGTGAAGGAGACCGCATCAGCTGGAACGATCGCCTCAGAGTCTTCAATCAAATCACCGAACTCTGAATCTCCTTCTTCACCAAGTGGAGTGTGAAGTGAGATTGGCTCGCGGCCATACTTCTGAACCTCAACCACCTTCTCTGGGGTCATATCTAGTTCTTTTGCCAACTCCTCTGGGGTCGGTTCGCGACCTAGATCCTGCAACATCTGACGTTGTACACGTGCCAATTTGTTGATGACCTCAACCATGTGCACTGGAATACGAATGGTTCGAGCCTGATCTGCCATTGCGCGGGTGATGGCTTGGCGAATCCACCAGGTTGCATAAGTTGAGAACTTGTAACCCTTTGTGTAATCAAACTTTTCTACTGCGCGGATAAGTCCTAGGTTTCCTTCTTGAATTAGATCCAAGAACAACATGCCGCGACCGGTATAGCGCTTTGCAAGTGAGACGACCAGACGCAAGTTAGCCTCTAGCAGATGGTTTTTCGCACGTTTTCCATCTTCGGCAATCCACTCCAACTCACGCTTAAGTGAGCGATCTAGTTTTTCAGCGGAGTTCAAACGTTCTTCAGCAAATAATCCCGCTTCAATACGCATCGCAAGCTCAACCTCAAGCTCTGCATTTAGAAGAGCTACACGGCCAATCTGCTTTAGATAATCCTTAACCGGGTCTGCGGTGGCACCTGCGGTCAAAACTGTCTGAGGTGGCGCGTCATCTTCTTCAGAATCCTTAAGGGTGAACTCGCCCTCTTCCTGCTTTGCCTCTTCATTTAAATTAACAACGCGAACATCTGATTGTGCATCGGTAACTTCTTCGCCAGAATCTGCGACAAGTTTTTCTAAATCCTCTAACTCAACCTCTTCAAGCTCTACATCTTCGCCATCAATCTTCTCAACAAGTTTTTTACCTGATGGCTTTGTTGTCGCAGCTGTATCTACAGTTTGCCCGCCTACTGGTTGACCGGCAGCGACAGCCTTCATCGCCTCAAGTTCAGCTTTGGTTGGGAATCTGCGTGGACCTTTTTTCTCTACAGGCGCGGCCGCTTGAGCTTGCTTTGCGGCTTTCATCGCCTCGAGCTCAGCTTTGGTTGGGAATCTACGTGGACCTTTTTTCTCTACTGGCTTCTCAATCTTGGAGTTTTTCTTAACTGGTTTTTTGGCTGGTGCCGCTTTGGCAACTTTCTTAGGTGCAGATTTCTTCGCACTAGTTGCAACGCTCTTTTTCTTTGGAGCGTTTTTGGGCGCACGAGTTACAGCCACGAAATAATCCTTTGTTAATTTCTGACGAATTGTCAGAGCTACTTGCCAGCCATTTGGGGAGATTGGCTATGGCTATATTATAAATTGTCCACAGGCCGAAATGCACATTTAAAGAGTTATCGACGGCTGGCGTGGGCCAAATCCAAGCTCTCTCTGATGATTTGCCCGACAGTTTCAACCTCAATTAGGAAGCCATCGTGACCAAAGGGCGAGGAGATCTGCTTTAAAGGGGCGGCGGTAGGGGTCAGATCAACTATTTCCTTTTGGAGCCGGGGAGGAAATAGACGATCGGTATCGATTGAAGCTACTACCACTGGAACCTGGGTTTGAGCCAAGGCCGCAGCTACCCCACCTCTTTCCCGACCAATATCGTGAGAGTTCATAGCCTCAGTTAGCGCAATGTAGGTATTGGCATCAAATCTTTTTTGCAGCTTCAAGGCTTGATGATCCAGGTAAGAGGCCACCGCATACCTACCGGTGTCATCCCCCTGCATGTCCCGACCAAAACGCATATCCATTTCATACTCGGTGCGATAGGTCAGATGGGCGATCTTGCGTGCGATTCCCATTCCCTCTACCGGCCCTTTTTCCAATTCATAGTAATCACCATTGTTGTAAAACGGATCAGCTTTAATTGCGTGAATCTGAGTAGCAGCGGTACCAATTTGATCTCCAGTTGCTACAGCCGATGAGCCGATGGTGCAGATAGCGCCAACTTTTTCTGGATGGGTAATAGCCCACTCCAGCGCCCTCATGCCACCAAGTGAAGGACCTACAGATAGTAAGTAATTTGCAATTCCTAGTTGTTCACTAAATTTCACTTCGGCGGCAACCATGTCGCGGATTGAAAGAAAGGGGAAACGCGATCCCCATCGCCTGCCATCGGGTGCCAACGATGAAGGACCGGTACTCCCTTGGCATCCACCAACAACATTTGGGCAGATGACAAAGTATTTATCGGTTTCAAAGGGAAGTCCTGGGCCAACCATCTCTGGCCACCAAGAAGGTACATCAGACCAACCTGTTAAAGCATGATTAATCAAAATCGCGTTTGATTTTTCACCGTTTAACTCTCCCCAACTTTGATAAGCGATTGTTACATCAGGCAAAACCTCACCTGACTCCAACTCTAAATCACCTAACTTATGGAATTTGCGGGCGCCTGGATCATGGAACTCCAGCCAGGCGCCGGTTACCGTATGAGTAATACTCATTTATTTCGCAGCAGCAAAAGCTTTTTCAAGATCGGCTTTAATGTCGGCGATATTTTCAATACCGAGACTTAAGCGAACTAATCCTGGAGTAACACCCGCTTGCAACTGCTCCGCTGGGGTTAATTGAGAGTGAGTGGTTGAAGCTGGATGAATAGCCAGCGAGCGCACATCACCGATATTGGCTACATGAGAGAAGATATTCAAGGCCTCAATAAACTTCTTTCCGGCCTCAACACCGCCTTTGATTTCAAAGGATAAAACTGAGCCACTACCCCGAGGGCAATACTTCTTCGCAAGAGCATTCCATGGCGAAGATGGAAGTGATGCGTAATTAACCTTCTCAACCTGCGGGTGTTGTTCCAACCAACTAGCTACCGCAAGAGCGTTATCTACATGGCGCTCGATGCGAAGTGAGAGGGTCTCTAAACCCTGCGCCAATAACCAGGCATTAAATGGAGCAACCGCTGCACCAATATCACGTAACAAGGTTAAGCGAATCTTGAAAATGTAAGCCAAATTCGCACCAAATGCCGAGCCTACGCCGAGAGCTTGGGCGTAAACCAAGCCGTGATAGCTCGGATCGGGTTGGTTAAAGTTTTTGAAACGATCTGGATGCTTCGCATAATCAAATTTACCGGCATCAACAATTGCGCCAACTACAGCGTTGCCATGTCCAGATAAAAATTTAGTCGCGGAGTGCACAACTACATCTGCACCATGTTCGATTGGTCTAATCAAAAATGGTGTCGCTACTGTGTTATCGACAATCAGTGGCACTCCTACTGAGTGAGCAACTTCAGCAACAGCCGCAATATCTAGAACATCATTTTTAGGATTAGCAATAGTCTCGCCAAAGAAAGCCTTGGTGTTTGGACGTACCGCTTTCTTCCAACTCTCCGGATCCTCTGGATTCTCAACAAAGGTGACCTCAATACCAAACTTCGGCAAGGTGTAATGGAAAAGGTTGTAGGTACCGCCATAGAGTGAAGGCGAAGAAACAACATGATCACCGGCTTCTGCAACATTCAAAATAGCAAATGTTGTTGCGGCAGATCCCGATGAAACTAACAATGCAGCAACTCCACCTTCTAGCGAAGCGATGCGCTGTTCCACGGCATCCTGTGTTGGATTCATGATGCGGGTGTAGATGTTTCCTAACTCTGCCAAACCAAATAAATCAGCTGCATGTTTGGTATCGCGGAACTGATACGCGGTGGTTTGGTAGAGAGGTAACGCTCTTGCTCCGGTAGCTGGATCTGGAACCTGCCCGGCATGAACCTGACGGGTTTCAAACTCGGCATTACTTACGGAAAAAGATGACATGAAATAACCTCCCCAAATATCAGGGGGCCTGACTAACTTTGGCAGACCCACGCTTGTCGATTGCGCCTTGCTATCGACCTGGTCTTCACCCGGAGCACCCCACCGTGGTGGAGGGTTGCCGTCCAGTTAGC
>VERG01000015.1 GCA_018882885.1 Candidatus Nanopelagicaceae bacterium
TTCCTTTGTCGATGTTCTTACCAAGAAGCGTCAAGAATGCGGGAAGGGATGTCAGGGCTGCAGCAACGGCCACGGAGACGACTGCAGCGCCGGCATAACCCATGGACTTGAGAAAGCCAATGGGAAAAAGAGTGAGCGAGAGGAGAGTCAAGACCACCGTAAGACCAGAGAAGAAGACTGTTCTTCCAGCAGTTCCCATCATCTCAATAACGGCGGCTTCCTTATCTTTGCCTTTTCTCATCTCTTCACGGAATCTATTAATCATTAAAAGTGCATAATCAATTCCAAGTCCTAAGCCAAGTCCAGTTGTCAGATTTAGAGCAAAAATGCTGATTTCAGTAAAAAGCGTGAGCAAGAAGAGAATTAGAAATGTTCCCACAATTGCAGTTCCACCCACCACAAGAGGCATGGCAGCTGAGACCATGGAGCCGAAAACTAAAAGAAGCAAAATGAAGGTCAAGGGAATTGCGATTGACTCTGCAATTACCAAGTCGCTTTTAACCTTGCTGTTGATGGCGTGAGCAAAAATGCCGGTTCCAGTGAGGTAAACATTTAAGTTTTCAAACTTTCCATAGTATTTTTCCTGAAAAGATTTTGCGGCTAACTCAATTTCGGTGAAGTCGCTTGTGTCGAGGTACACGAAGATATATCCAGATTCACCATTTGTACTCTTAAGATTTGCTGGCGAACCCGCCGACCAGTAGGAAATAACTTTGGAGGCTGTTGGCTCGGCTTTCAGTCGGGCTTCGAGGCGCCCTGCCGAAGATGCCACGTTTGGATCGTTAACAGACATACCAGGGGAGTTGGCGATAAGAACTACTGCTGGGTCTTTAATACCTAGGTCCTCGGCTAAGAAATTAGCAACTTTTACTGCGTCGCCCTTTTCGTTTGAGTAACCGCCAGTATCAAAGCGGGCAAAGACTTGACCACCTATCACGCTTGAGAGAATGACAAAGAGAAGCGACGAGGCTAGAACCAACTTCTTTCTGCGAACTAATGTCGCACCCAACTTCTCAAATACATTTATCTTTTCTCTTGTGCTGCTGTTACTCATCGCGAACCTTCCTAATTTGCTATTTTGTATTGATCGACAAGATCTTTAATAACTGTTTGCCAAGGTTTAGGTTTCAAGCCGAAAGTTTTCCTGGCTTTCTCATCACTCATGATGAAAGGTTCGTTAAACTGGTATTCGGTATGACTGAGCTCTCGTATCACTGGATTTACTAGACCAAGCACCTTTGCCACAAACGCAGGCACTGGGCTAACTTTTGGATCCTTAACTCCTAACTCAAGTGCGATATCTCTTATTACATGACGCTGAGTCATAGGATCATTGCTTGGGACATGCCACGGCTTTCCCCAAGCGACTTCTTCCTTGGCCACAACCATCATTAGGTTGGCTACATCTTCTGGATCAGTCCATGTATGTAATTTGTCCAGTTCACCTAATAACTGAACACCTTTCCCCTCTTTCAATTGAGGAACAACTCGATCGCCCATACGACTTTGATCAGATGCTGCAATGTAATCAGATCCCCGAACTTCGGAAGCTCGTATCTCTCCAGCATCATGAAGTTCTTTTAATTTGAGCCACATATCAGCTCGAACACGACCGTTTTTCCAGGTTGCATTTAAAGGCAGATCCTCAGTTAGGACACCGTTGTGGGGACCGTATCCATAGAGATTGGAGCAAGTAACCAAAACTGCCCCAGTCTTTTTTGCTAACTCAATAAGTGCCTGATTGATTGGCGGCCATAGTTCTTCCCACTTGTTATACGGAGGATTAACACAGTTATAGATGTAGTCGGCTTGAGGAGCCGCGGTGATGAGGCTAGAGAACGAGGCCGCGTCGGCCTGTATTCGCTTCACATTTTTAAGTTCTGTGCGGTTATTAGTGCGCGATAGAAGCAAGACACTTTCGCCGGTTTCACCCAACCTTTTAGCTAGATGGGTTCCGACTGTTCCACTTCCAACGACTATATGCATTGCTGACATTTTTTAATACTCTCTTATTTCGATGCCAGACGAGTGCTCTTGAATATGAGCCAGACACCGATAAACAAGAACCAGAATTGAACAAGGGTTGTTCCTAAGAAGATTGCATTAGAGCCTGGATTAATACCTAACATTTCTACAGAGGTCCAGAGCAAGCCGATAGCGGAAATTAGGCCGAAGTGGCTAAACCATTTAGGAAGAGTTCTTTCCTTAAGATTGCCAACTGAAAGCAGCAAAATTGCAATTGCAGCAAAGAGGCTAACTCCAAGAACTTCTCCGATAGTTCCGCCGTAGGAGTTTAGAGTTTCAAAGGTTGTACTGACTATAAATTGCTGTTCAGTGGTAGTGGCCCCCTTTGAGATTTCAGCTAAATCGAACATAGGAAATAGCCAGCGGACAATTCCGATGCTTCTCGCCAATGCAGAAGCAACTGCGAGAGCAATCACAATTCTCATTAGGATGCCGCCATTTTTGCCGAAGACGACTTCGCTTAAGAGTGCCATTGAGATTGCAAAGAGAATCGAATAGATGAGATAGGCAAAGTAACCGACTCTAACCGCACCTTCGTTTTCCAAAAGTCTCGGTAATGCAACTGATGCCGGATCATCAAGGCTGTCTGGCCAATTTATTGCAGCCCCAAGAACGAAAGTAGGGATAAAAATCAACAAACCTTGAACAATGCTTGCAAATCCAGCCCATTTAAAAACACTGGCTGAGCTGTACTTTCCAATCTTTTCCATCATCAAAGTTACCTCTCCCTCTTGACTTAGATTCGATGATGGGAGAGAATGTAAACAATGTTAACACCTCGTAGCAAGGGACACGACTATCACCATGGTGATCTTCGTGCCTCAGCTATTGCCGCAGGTAGAGAGATGATTAAAAAGGGTGGCATAAATGCGCTTGGACTTCGCAAAGTTGCAGAGCGATTACAAGTTTCACCTGCTGCCCTTTATAGGCACTTTGAAGATGTAGAAACCTTGCAGGCTGAAATATGTGCGGAAGTTCGTCAAGAACTGGGTGAGTTCATGCTTGCCGTTCGGGACCAGGTTCCAATAAGCAGAAGCAAGAGCCAGAATGCAAAGCTTCGTTTTAGAGCCCTGGGTCATGCATATATGGATTTTGCGAATAAGAATAAAAAGTTGTTTGAAAGTGCATTTTTGTTTCGACTCCATAGCCAGAACCAAGATATGGATGGGCTGGCATGGAATTTGCTAAACGAATCTCTAGATGAATTGCGTGGAGCCGGTGAACTCCTAGGCAAAACAGATGAAGAGGCCTGCATGCTGGCTTGGAGCGCAGTTCATGGTTTGGCGACTTTGGTAGCGCAAGATGCGATTCCGCCTGAGCAGTATGAGCTAAGCAAGTTGCAGATAATGAATGGAGTTGAAAGAGCTTTAACTGGGAAGGTCTCGAAAAACTCAAACTTCTAGATGTTGCATTAATGCTATGTAGCATATATGCTACGGATTATGAGTCGCAACCCTGAAGAGCCAGTCTTCAATCGAATTGAAGAGGTTCGGACCGCCATGGGGCTAAGCAGGCAAGAGCTGGCCAACAAGGTTGGAGTCCACTATCAAACAGTCGGGTACTTAGAACGCGAGGAATACAGCCCTTCTCTGGTACTTGCGTTACGTATTTCCAAAACTCTCAATCAAGAAGTTTCAGAGATTTTCTCATTAACTCCGCTTAAGAAAGGCAAATAGACGTGTCTGAACTACAAATCCTAGGCATCAATGCTGGCGTTCTTGCTCTCGCATACTTGTTTATATATCCGCGTTTTGGCCGAGATGATGTGAAGCGAATTGGCTGGATAGATATTGCTATAGGCCTTACAACTCTAGGTATCTTGGCTCCATTCAACAGGGGATCTGCCAACGAGTTCACGCTTTTGCCTGATTGGGATGTTCCCTGGTGGATCTTTGCAATAGTCACTTACGGAATATTGGAACTACCGCTCTTTGCCATTTATGCCACCCGTAGAGGCTTGTGGGCTGCTTATCAGGCTGGAATTAAGGATGGTTTCTCGAAAGAAGTATGGTCAAGTGCATCAACCAAATCAGTCCATAAGCAATTAGCTGACACAAAGTGGGACTGGATGCGGAAGCCAAAATTCATGCGCAATATAGTCATTGCGGCCAATCTTTGGATGCTTGTCGCGACAGTGTTTCTTGTTTGGGTTGGGGACAACAGATGGGCTTCTCTGGCAATCCTGCACATAGCTGTTCTGTTTATCTTTTGGTTCATGCTTCGGACTTCTGTTCGACTAGTTTCTGAAGCCGCCGATGAAGCATTGGATGAGCGCATGATTACCCAGCGAAATCGGAGTTATTTCACCGCCTACCGAAATTTCAGCGGCTTGGTCACTGGACTTCTTGTTGGATTAATGATTTATGTTGTCATTCACGATTCCAATCCAGATAGCGATGGCTTCAACTATGAACTGAGCCTCACTTGGCCTCAACTCCAAGCCCTTTTCTGGTTCATATGGGGTTATACCTTTATGTTGCCCTCCATGGTCATGGCCTGGAATGACTCAAAGAAGAACAGGATAGGTTGATGAATATTGAGGACTGGGGACTTGTCGGAGTATTTATCGCTGGGGCAATTCCATGGATGGAGGCTATAGCTGTAATCCCGGCTGGAATCATTATTGGTCTAAACCCAGTGGCTACCTTGGTTGCAGCTGTTGTTGGAAACTTAATCACGATCGTGCTCTTTGCCTACTTTGGATCAGCCATTAGAGAGCGATTCATAAAAAGGAGAGTAAAGCGGGGTAAGTCTGCCAATATACCGAAGCTTGAGAAGGCGCTAAAGGCATTTGATAATTATGGTGTCTATGGATTGGCGGCTCTTGGCCCAATATTGATTGGGACTCAATTTGCCGCAGCAGCATCAGTGGCAGCAGGAGTGAAGCCACTTAAGGCATCAATTCTTGTCTCAGCAAGTATGGTCATCTGGGCTTCGCTCATTGCAGTTGCAATAGCCGCTTTCGACCTAAATTTTGAAGTTCTTTAGGAGTGATAATGCAACGTGATATTACGCCAGATGTCTTAAGAGGTTTTGCACTACTTGGAATTCTTGTGGTCAATATTCAATATATGGCACTAAGTAGTGATCAGGGTGCCAGAGGTGAGTGGACACTGGGGCTGGCTAATGCAAGTGCAACCTGGGTTATTGCCGCTCTATTTGCTGGAAAGTTTTACCTTTTATTTTCATTTTTATTTGGATATAGCTCCAGTTACATTATCAAGAACGATCGAGCAAATAAAGAACGATGGGTCAAGCGCTGTTTTGCTTTGATGTTATTTGGAGCTCTCCATTTCACCTTTCTTTGGCATGGAGACATCATCTTTCTTTATGGACTCTTCGGCCTACTTCTCTTGGCATTTATGTTTAGAACTGATCGGGTCATCAAGATATGGACTCGCGTCATTTATTCGATATCGGTATTTCTATTAGTTCTTGTAGCTATAAGCTTATTGGTTGCTGAGCAATATTTTCCTGAAGAGCTCAATTCTGATTATGTAGAAACAAGACTTGATGAAGCTCTAAGAACTGGGACATTTCTTGAATCAATCGGGCCACGCATCGAGGTCTGGGCTTTTGGACTGGCAACTGGAATCTTTCTGCAAGGAGGAATGGCGTTTGCGGCATTTCTACTTGGCATGCGATTGGCCAGAAGTAATTTTTTGTCTGCGCCTCTAGATGAAGTTCAAAATACTCGCATGATCAAGCTCGGACTTATCTTTGGAGCTCCAATACAAATTATTGCTGCCAGCGTTCTGGTTCGTAATGAACAATCGCTTGAACCTTCCGAAGGGATCTACTTGTCATCCTTATTTTTGGGATTCCTGGCAGCGCCCCTACTATCTATGGCTTATGTTGGAATAATCCGAAAGTTGGTTGCAAGCGCACCCAGAGCCGTGGACTGGATGATTCCAGGAGGCAAAATGGCCCTTACACTTTATATCTCACAGTCAGTTTTAACCTCATTGATCTTTGGATCTTGGGGACTAGGACTATTTCAAGAGCTTCAAACTTGGGTGGTCTTGCTACTGGCATTCGGAATCTGGGTTCTTTTGATTTACCTTTCTCGACAGTGGTTAAGGCACTTTGCACAAGGACCACTCGAAAAACTAATGACCATATTGACCACAAAACGGTAGGTAAATGAACCCCGGCTTATTGGGCGACTCTTCTTTTTCACTATTCACGGGCTTAGAATTTTTACATGTGCCGAAAGCAGGTAATGGGTCCTGATTCCCGCCTGAAGACGTTGGTAAAACTTGAACCTTTGGATTTAAGTCACGCTAATGGATTGTTTAAAGCACTCAATCACGAAGAAATTGGGATCTACATTGGTGGCGCTGATGTAACTTCACTTTCCGCTCTTGAAGATCGCATAAAGTTTTTGAAGCAGGGTCCGAAGGCGGACTCAAATCAACTTTGGGTCAATTTCGTTGTACTTTTGAACTCGGAAATTGTAGGACGTGTTGAGGCAACTTTGCATGACAGTATCGCTGAAATTGCCTACCTAATTAACCCTTTACTTTGGGGACAAGGGCTTGGAACGGCCGCAGCTGAACTTTTAATTGATGAATTACGAGGTAAAGGTGAATACGATTTTTGGGCCACAGTTACACCCGAAAACAAAGCGTCTGCAAGAGTCTTGGAGAAGTTGGAATTCGTAGAAATTGATCCTGGTCAAGCGCCGCAATTACTTAGTTATGATTCAGGCGACAGAACATTCCGGAAGAAGTTTCATTCACTGAGTTAGGCTGGTTTTTGTTTTTACTTTTTGAGGTTTGGTCAAGTCACTCAAGCCGTAACAAATTCAAAAGTGAAATGTGAATTTGCATCAAATTTGACGGTAGGTCACCTAAACTTTAGGAAAAATAGACTGAGAACCTTATAAATTCTTCTTCAAGAACACTCGGGAATGACCTTGCGGAAAGTTATTTAAGCGACCGAACTCCTTGTAGCCCCGATTAAGATAAAAACCTTCGGCCTGGAATGTAAAAGTATCGAGAAAAATGCTGGAGCATCCATTTTCACCTGCCCATTGCTCAACCCTTGCTAGCAATGCTCCGCCTATGCCTTTTTGGCGCGAATTTTCATCAACAAACAACAATTGTAAATGCACCCAGTCCCAATCCTTAACGGCAAAGACACCGCCCAAAAGTGAACCCTCATCGTCTCTAGCGACAAAATAAATTTCTATGTCATTTGGGTCTCCTGCGCTGGAGGAGTTAAACATTTGAAGTTTTTACCGTATATATTCGCTTTGGCCGGATGCTCTTCCTCAATGCGCATTTGAGAAATTTATCACTAATGGATTAGAGCGCCAAACTATCGAATTAAAGAGAATTTCCCGGTTTCCTTAAAATTAAGTAGTCGTTTTCTTGTGTATTCAATATAAGTAGGAATGAACTCTTTTTCTTCAGCAGTAGTCAATTTGATTAAATCATTGAGTAGAACCAGCTGTCTACCTACAAGCAATAGGTTGAACTCTTCATCACTGATGGACGGAATCTCAGCCTTGGACTCGTAACCTCTCATGACGAATTTTTCTCGATCTGAATTTTCCCTCATGTAGAAAATTGAATTAACCAAGTCTTGAATAGGAAGTCCGACACCTGCATCGTCGAAGTCGATTATTGCCAATCCTTCAGAAGTTCTAATGGTGTTGAATGTGTGTAAGTCGGCATGAAGTAATTGAGGTTTTGACCTTACTGAAATCCGCTCAAAGACTTCCTCTACTAAATCGAAATGTTCAAATATCAAGCCTTCAACCTCATCATCAAAAAGACCGTCATGATTGTGAAGGTTGTCTGCACTATTTAAAAGGGTGCGATTGATTAAGGGAAATTCTCTCAGCAACTCTTGAAGCAGTGATTTTGAAGATAATTGCAGTTTCGCCATCACAGAACCCAGTTCAAAAAGATCTTCATCTGATGGGTTCTCACCAACGACGGTGCCGTCAATCCACCCGAATAGCACAGCCCTCAGCGGACTTGTGTGAAATTCGGAATTGACGATAGCGAAGGCCTCACCAGAAGTGGTTCTTCTTGGAAGCGGAGCAATCACGTTGGATTCCTGCTGCAAAAGCTCTAGCCACTTTATCTCGGCCTCAATTTGTTGGGGATTTTTCTGAGAATTAATGTTGATTCTGAGTGCATAGACCTGCTTATCTTGTGTTGTTACGCGAAAAGTTGAATTAAAACTGTGATTGACATTTTCGAAATTACATTTGGTCATTCCAAACTGACGAAGCAGATCTGGAACGAGTTCCGTAAGCAATGAAATCTGTTCCTCTTGATTTAACTCTTCAAATTTCACGACCAAAATGATACCTCTGTTCACTGTTTCTGTTTAGAACTTGAAAACGAAAAGTTCAACTAAAGTTGTAATCTCAAAGCCCAAAAACGCTAGGTGGTTTGATTAAATTTCTTTATTATTTTTGCGCCATGATGGCGTCATGTACGTACTGCGCTAAACCCTGAACTCGATCGTCGTAGTACTTCTTAAATCGCTCGTCGGCTACGTACATTAAAGCCAAGTTCTTTTGCATATCAGGCGAGCAATCGTAAAACCACTTAGATATTGCTTCTCTATGCTTCACCACAGCTTGCTGTGCTTCCGACGAATCAATCGATTTTCCATTTCCAAAACAGAAAACAAATGCTTCTGTTGCAGCCTCTTGATCAACTTTGGCCTTAGCAAAATCTTCATTGGAATACTTAGAGGTGCGTGCCTTAGATTGTTTATAAGCCTCGGTATCACCCCAGCGTTCTTGGACTTCTTGTTCGTAAGAATTTTCCGGCTGTAGTACCTCGCTCACGCCCTGATTATGGCAAATAATGCGGCGATTAGGTTATTAATGGGGGCTCAGGTACTCTTAGTCCCGATGCAATTGCGTCAAATAAATGAAAATCAGGCTTGAGCTTGATTTATATGTAAGTCTTATCTTTTCGTAAATACGTCAAGTCACCACGAGACATACATGTCTAGATGATTGGTACGTATTTAAATGTCGTTGCTTACTGCAGAAAAACAAACAACCTTTAGAGAGCTGGGTATTCATCCAGCGCTTGTAAACGCCCTTGATGCTCAGGGGATAAGAAATCCATTCCCGATTCAAGAGGCAACAATTCCTGATGCGATTGCCGGACATGACATTTTGGGTCGCGGACAAACCGGATCAGGAAAGACGCTGGCTTTTGGTCTAGCGCTACTTAACAATATTTATGGAAAGAAGACCGCGCCAAGAAAGCCAATCGCATTGGTTTTGGCGCCAACCCGCGAATTAGCTCAGCAAATTAATGAGGTTCTCGCACCGCTTGCTCGCGCGGTCGGTCATGAAACCGTTGTAATTGCTGGCGGAATGCCATATGGCAAACAGGTAAATGCTTTGAAGAAGAGCGTTTCAATTTTGGTTGCGACACCTGGTCGTTTGATTGATTTGCTAGAAAAAGATGAATTGCAATTGGATGCTTTGCAGATTGCGGTACTTGATGAAGCCGATCAGATGGCGGATATGGGATTTCTTCCTGCTGTTAAACAGATTTTGAATCAAGCAAAGAAGGGTGGGCAGCGCTTCCTATTCTCTGCAACCTTGGATCGCGGGGTTGATGGTCTCGTTCGTCAATATCTAAAAGAGCCTAAGACTCATACCGTTAAAGAAATTGAGGGCACCAAGGCCCTGGCTGATCACTATGTTTTTGTGATGAATCACAATGACAAAGTAAATATCTCAAATCAGATTGCCTCACGTGACGGAAAATCAATCTTCTTTGTCCGCACCAAGCGCGGAGCCGATAAATTGGCAACAAACTTATCCAGTGTTGGCGTAAGAGTTGGAACATTGCATGGCGGCAAGTCACAGGCTGTACGAACCCGCACTCTGGCTCGCTTCAAAGAGCAGGACTCTGCGGTTTTGGTAGCTACGGATGTGGCTGCAAGAGGCATTCACGTTGATGGCATTGATTTGGTCGTTCACTTTGATGCACCAGCTGATCACAAGGACTATCTACATCGCTCTGGAAGAACCGCTCGTGCCGGAAAGACAGGACGAGTTGTAACCCTTGCGACCCACAAAGAGCAACGCGCAATCGGAGGAATCACGACGCGTGCCGGTGTAGAACCATGGGTTATGGCTATCAAGCCACTAGATGAGAAATTAGTCAGCATTACTGGCGCAAAAGAACCTTCCGGAATTCCTTTATCAGAGGAAAAGGTAGCTGCCCCTGCTCAAAAACAACACAGGGGACCAGCTAGAAAAGGCGGAAAAAAGCGTCGTAAGTTTGGAAATGATGAGCGCAGTTTTAAAGGCGCTTCGTCACGCCGTAAGCGAGTGCGCTGACTTTATTGAAATCTGATTTCCCCAAGGATCTTCAACCTTGGTGATTCCAGAATCAAGCACTGAGTCGAGGTCGTAGAAAGTCAATCTCTCTTTTGTTTCCAAAACTTGATCTTGGCTCTCCAGAATAATTTCGACATTTCCTAATCCAAGTGCGAGTTGACGCTTGCCCGCGCCTTTGCTGCGCCAAGTATTCATTGCCATGTGGTGGTGATAACCGCCGGCAGAGACAAAGAGAGCCGCACCACCCCAATTGAGAGTTTTTTCAAAACCCAACATCTTTACATAAAACTCTTCTGCGGCAGCAATTGAACCAACACTTAAGTGAACGTGGCCAACCTTTTTTGCCTCATCAACTGGAACTTCTGTTAAATGTTCACGCAAAAACTCATTCGGATCCAAGAAGATAGTGTCCATTTCAATTGAGCCGTGTGCCCAACTCCACTCATTTCGGTCTCTATCCCAATAGAGTTCGACGCCATTTCCTTCTGGGTCGTTGAAATAAAAAGCTTTGCTAACCAAATGATCTGCGCTACCGGTAAAGGTTCCAGGATATTGACGTGCGACCGAGGCAACCGCTTTTGCTAAAGCTGATTGGGTTGGAAAGAGAATCGCGGTGTGAAACAGACCCGCTTGACCAGGAGAGGCATATTTCATCTCTGGCTTGGATTCAAGAATGACAATGGTCGTACCTGCCTGTCCCAGTAGGGCACGACCATTGATTTCGGAGAACAGGGTTAACCCGATTCCATCTCTGTAATACCTAATCATCTGATCTAAGTCAGATACCCAAAGCGTTACCGCACCCATATCAGCATTGGCGGGCAGTAATTGGGAGTTGCTGTTCATGACAAGAGCCTATCAGATTTAGTTGAAATTTCAACTAAAGCAAGAATCGAGCTCAGGATAGGCTTCCTCCATGAGTATTGGATTAGAGAGACTTTTGAAACACATGGCCTGGGCCAACCAGCGCACCGTGGAGCACTTAGAGACTTTGCCAGTTGAAGCTCTAAAGGCATTTGCGACTAATCCGGATTGGTTTGTTGCTGAGATTTTGCATCACATTGTCGATTCTGGCGATCACTACGCATATCGAATTTCTGGAGTTCCCGTCCTAACCAAACCAGGAGATCCATGTATTGCAGATGTCGAAGCTCTTTCAGATCTGACCCGAATTAAGGATCAAGCAGCAAAAGTTGATGCAGCATTGCTGGAATGCGCCAAACTAGATGACATCCAACTAGAGTTTGAAAATTATGAAGGCAAGTTGGTCAAAAGGTGGAGATCAACCATTCTTTCCCAAGCAATTCACCACGCAACAGAACACCGCGCACAATTAGCAGCAGCGCTCGAGGCAAAAGGATTTTCTCCGGTAAATCTAGATGATCTAGATCTCTGGTCTTATGAAATAGAGAATGGGTAGCGCATTTCCTAAACCTCTCTCTAAATCCTGGTTTGAGCATACCCCCGGGGGTATGCTAATGTCCAGCATTAGGAGGCCCCATGTCAAAACGTTCTAATTCAGTTGCTCTAAAAGATGTAGAGCAGATGGCAGAAATACTGAAACGCGTAAAGCGCGCTGAAGGTCAAATTGCTGGCGTAATTCGGATGCTCGAAGAGGGGCGTAGCTGCGAAGAGGTTGTTCATCAAATGGCAGCGGTCGGCAAAGCGATGAATACCGCTGCTGTTACGTTGATTGCCTCTAGCCTTCAAGAATGCCTTCTAGATAAGAAGACAAACACACCAGAGCAGAGAGAAAAGTTGCAGAAGCTCTTTTTGAGCTTGGCATAGGGAGAAAAATGAAAAAACTTTTAGCGGGAATTTTTGCATCAGCTTTGTTTTTGACGGGTTGTTCTAGTTCAGGTAGCGCCACCAATATGGATGTTAATGAATTTCTAGCCCAGATTTCTGAGCCTGGTGTCGTGATCGTAGATGTAAGAACTCCTGAGGAGTTTGCCGCTGGTCACTTGCTGGGGGCAGTAAATCTGGATGTAAGTTCGGCTAACTTTGAATCACAAATTGCTGAATTAGATAAGAGTGGTACTTACGCGATTTATTGCCGAAGTGGAAATAGATCCACCATTGCTAGTGGGAAAATGTCTGACGCCGGATTCACCAACTTGTATAACTTCAACAAGGGTGGGTTTGCAGAGCTGGCAGCGGCAGGTGCACCAACTGCATGAAGCGCTTTGTAATTATTGGCGGAGTCGCTGGTGGCATGTCGGCTGCCACTCGGTTACGTCGTCTTGATGAATCCGCTGAAATTGTTGTTTTAGAAAAGAGCGGGTTTGTTTCTTATGCCAATTGCGGGTTGCCTTACTACATCGGTGGGGTTATATCTAAAGAGCAAGACCTATTGCTACAAACCCCAGAAAGCCTCAATAAACGTTTTAATCTTGATGTAAGGGTAAATAGCGAAGTTACCGCAATTGATTCGGCCGCAAAGAGTGTTTCAGTTCGCAACTCCTCAACGGGCGAAATTTATAGCCTTGTATATAACAAATTAATCTTAAGTCCTGGGGCTACTCCAATCGTTCCGCCTATTGAAGGCGTGGATCGCGCCATGACTTTGCGTACTGTTGAAGACACAAAGAAGATCTTCACAGCCGTTGAATCTAAACCTGCTACTGCTGTAGTAATAGGCGGAGGTTTTATAGGAGTTGAGGTTGCTGAAAACCTGGTACACCGCGGAATTAAGACCACTCTTGTCGAAGCATCCGCTCAGGTACTCGCTCCGCTAGATCCTGAGATGGCTCTATTGGTATCGAATGAAATGTCCAAACATGGCGTGAATCTCTATTTAAATTCATCAGCAACGAAAATCAATCCCAATTCAGTCGTGTTGAGTAGTGGCGAGGAGGTGCCTGCAGACCTGGTTATTCTCGCTATAGGAGTTCGACCTGATATTTCGCTGGCGAAGGATGCTGGTCTGCAAATTGGAACCAGAGGTGGTGTTGTAGTCGATGAAAACAATTTGACTAGCGACCCAGATATTTACGCCCTTGGCGACGCTGCTGAGAAGACAGATGCACTAGATGAAAGTTCAACCTTGGTTCCGTTAGCGAACATTGCAAATAGACATGGGCGAGTGATTGCAGATCACATTAATGGAAGAAATGTTCGCCCAGTAAAAACGATAGGCACTGCAATTGTTAAAGTTTTTGATTTAGCCGTTGCCTCGACTGGCTGGAATGAAAAACGTTTGAAGGCTGCCAATATTGAACATCGTGCTATTCATACTCATCCTGGCTCACATGCTGGTTATTACCCAGGGGCTGAGACATTAGCTTTAAAGTTACTAATCAACCCTAAAACCGGAGAGATTTACGGAGCACAAGGCGTTGGTAAAGATGGAGTCGACAAGCGAATTGACGTTATATCTACCGCCATTCGAGCAGGAATTACGGCCCCAGAGTTAGCTGATCTTGAGCTGGCTTATGCACCTCCATTTGGCAGCGCTAAAGACCCAGTAAACATGTTGGGTTATGTCGCCGAAAACATCGTGTCTGGTTTAGTAAAAACCGCTCAATGGCATGAAATTGAAGATTTCCGAAACGATGAATTTACCTTACTTGATGTACGAACTCCCGGAGAGTGTGCGAAGGGCATGATTCCAGGTTTCATCAACATTCCAGTAGATGAAATTAGAAATCGATTTTCAGAGATTAAGACAAAGAAAGTATTAGTAACCTGTCAGGTCGGGCAACGCGCTCACACCGCGACTCTTCTTCTCAAAAACTTGGGTTTCGAACCAATAAATCTGGATGGTGGTTTTCACCTCTGGAGTAATTCACCAGCAGCCAACAAAGAGAAAGTGCAGGCATAGATATGTGCAGCAGAGTAATGTGTGATACATGTAAGAAGTGGACTTGGTCAGGATGTGGCCAACATATAGATGAAGCATTAGCTGGAGTTCCACAAGAACAAATCTGTAACTGTTAAAGATCGCCTTTCTTTAATAATTGAATTACCTGTTTTGCGCGTTCACGTAACTCAGGCAAATCAATTAGGCGATCCAAACCTCTTAGCTGTTGGGAAATCCGATGATTGCGAGAAAAACTCTCTCGATTGCGATCTAAGAAATCCCAATACAAAGTGGTAAATGGACAGGCATCTTCGCCCACTCGTTTTTTAGGATCGAAGTAGCAGCCTTTACAGAAGTTCGTCATCCTTGAGATGTACGAGCCTCCTGCGGCATATGGCTTGGTCATCATGGTTCCGCCATCGGCATGAACCCCCATGCCAATTACATTGGGAACCATTACCCAATCAGTTGCATCGATAAATACCTCGCGCATCCAATCCAAAAACTGTTGTGGATTTATGCCGGAAATTAGTGCGAAATTGCTGAGAATCATGAGGCGAGGAATGTGGTGTACCCAAGAGCGCTCGTTGATATCGGAGACTGTGTTTTTGAGACAGTTCATCTTTGTAGCACTTGGATCTCTAAATAAATCCGGTAGGTCTAGATTTGCAGAGAGTTGGTTATTTTCACGGTAACTCTCGCCTAAATACCAATACATGCCATTAACGTACTCACGCCAACCGATGATTTGACGAACAAAGGCCTCGGCAGAAGCGATAGGGATACCACCGTTTTTAAACCTTTTCATGGCGGCGGCAATTACTTCGCTGGGATGGAGCAGGCCGTTATTTAGATAAGGACTAAGTAAAGAGTGATGCAATGCCCAATTCTCAGTGGTGGTTGCATCTTCATATGGACCAAAGTTGGCAAAGTGGTTCTTGAGAAAATTATCAAGTTGCTTAAGGGCGCCTGCGCGAGTCGTCGCCCAATAATTCTTGGGCTGGTAATTGAGTTCTTTCGCAACTTCCTCATCGATGGCATCGCGGTCATGAGTTAAATAGGCTGGCCACTTGTAGTTTTTTGGAGGAGGAAGACGATTGTCCTTATCAAAGTTCCATTCACCGCCGACTGGTTTTGCACCATCCATCAGAACATCTAGGCGCACCCGTTGTTTCCGATAGAAGTTTTCCATCAAATAACTTTTTTGCGAATTAGCCCACTGAGCAAAAAGTTCTCTAGGAGTCAGAAAGAAGTCATTGGGATGGAAAATTACTCCGAATTCTCTCAGTGCTGAATGTTGCTTGAAAGATGAGGGCTCCGCGCAGTGAATAGGTAAGTCCCCAAATTGTTGCTTGACTTGCTTCAATCCATCAATAGTTGTCTCCGCTTTCATATACTCAACTTTGAAACCCAGACTTTTAAGTTCTGCAGCAAAATGCCGCGCGCTGGAGATAAGGAAGAAAAGTCGTTCTAGATGCCAGGGCCGACCTGAGGTCATGCGTTGGCTTTCAATAAAAACAATCAAATCTTGCTTTGGGTTGGCGGTTTTTAAGACCCCGTACTGCGCATGGAGTTGATCAAAGGGAATGTAAAGAATGCGCTCCACCTAACAAGGGTAGAGGTCGATTTGTACTGACGCAGATCGAGGATTATTAGTTGAAGTTTCAACTAACCCTGATAGGGTAGCGCCATGATCGATGTTGAAAAAATAGAGTTTGGGCTCGACACCTTTGGTGACATGCAGCATGACGATTTCGGCACGCCAATCAGTGCCGGCCAAACCATCCGCAACGTTGTTGCGCAGGCGGTATTTGCTGACGAACTAGGGCTAGATCATTTCAGCATTGGCGAACATCATCGAGATGATTTTGCAGTTTCAGCACCTGACACTGTTCTGGCAGGAATTGCTACCCAGACTTCTAGAATCAAACTAGGAACCGGAGTCACGGTTTTATCGAGCGATGATCCAGTTCGGGTTTATCAACGCTTTGCCACAGTTGATGCGCTTTCAAATGGTCGTGCAGAAATCACCGCAGGTCGTGGTTCCTTCATCGAATCCTTTCCATTGTTTGGCTATGAGTTAACGGATTACGGCGTTCTATTTGAAGAAAAGCTTGAGTTGCTGGTAGAGATTCTTAAAGAGCATGCGGTGACCTGGTCGGGCAAAACTAGGGCACCACTGAATAAGCAAGAGATTTATCCCAAAACCGAGCGAGGATCTATTCCACTTCGAGTAGGAGTTGGTGGCACCCCAGAGTCAGTAGTTCGCGCCGCACGGTTAAATGCCAAATTAGCAATTGCGATTATTGGTGGAGATCCAGCTCGCTTCGCACCGTTTTCAGATTTGTATCGCACAGCGATGAAAGAGTTTGGTAATGATTTGCTGCCGATATCTATTCACTCTCCGGGCCACATCAGTGATAGCGATGAACAAGCGATTGAAGAGTTATGGCCACATTATGAGGCGATGTTTGGTCGAATTGGCCGTGAACGTGGTTGGGGCCCAACCTCAAAAGCTCACTTCATAAATGAGGTAAAACACGGTTCTTTCTACGTTGGTACTCCAGAAACTGTGGCAAAGAAAATGGCTTACGCAATTAGTTCCGTAGGGGTACAACGCTTTGATTTCAAGTACGCCAATGGTCCAATGCCACATAGCCAGCTCATGAAATCAATTGAGTTATATGCCACCAAGGTTGTTCCAATGGTTAAGGAGATTCTGGCCGAGCAAAATCGGTCTAGTGATACCTTAACCGTGTGATTCGCAATATTGCCCCGCTGCGCGATTTCCTTCATCGCGAATCGGCTAGTGGCATTTTAATTTTGATTGCATCATTTTTGGGATTAACTGTCGCAAATTCACCACTGGGCGACGGTTATCGGTCTGCACTTGCCGTTGATTTCAGGCTCGGAATCGATGAGTTATATATCAACCTGACCTTACTGAAAACCATTAACTACATCTTGATGACAATTTTCTTTTTTGTGGTGGGATTAGAAATTAAACGGGAACTCACTTCAGGACATCTGGCAAGTTTCAAAAAAGCGATAATGCCATTTGTTGCCGCACTTGGAGGCATGGCGGTTCCGGCCCTTATTTATTTATTGATAGCCGGAGATATAGAACCAAATGGCTGGGGAGTTCCAGTTGCAACCGATATTGCACTCGCTGTTGGCCTACTTGCTTTAGTGGGCACAAATGCGGTTGCATCACTTCGATCATTCCTGCTGGCCTTAGCGGTCATAGATGACATCGGTGCGATTCTCATTATCGCTTTGGTTTATTCAACCGGGGTGGAAATTTCCTGGGTTTTGGCAACATTTTTTATGGTGTTTTGGATTTTTGCTTTCAAGAAAATGGGAGCAGAAAGAATCTGGATTTATATTCTGCTAGGGGTAACGCTTTGGTATTGCATGTACAAAAGTGGAGTTCATCCAACATTAGCGGGAGTTGTTATGGGTTTGATGACCCCCAATCAACCAAAGAAAGACTCAGGATTGATGGATTCTGAAGATGGATCAGTATCGGTGATTGAGTTCCTCGAGTCTAAATTGCACCCGTGGTCTAGTTTTGTAATTGTTCCGATTTTCGCCTTTGCAAACACCGGGGTTGAGATTTCGAGTAGTTCCATTTCGGCAGCAATAGAGTCGCCAATTGCTTGGGGTATTTTCTTTGGATTGGTTGTAGGCAAGCCAATTGGTGTTTCTTTATCCAGCTATTTGGCAGGAAAGGCCAAATTGGGAGAGTTTCCTGAATCGGCAAGAAACATTGATGTCCTCGCCACAGGTAGCGCCGCTGGAATTGGATTTACCGTAGCGATATTTATCGCCAATCTAGCCTTTGATTCACCAGCGATTCAGCAGCTTGCTGTCTTTTCAGTGATAGTGGCCTCGGTTGTTAGTGGGTTAATCAGCTATACGACCTTTAAATTGCTGGGCCGCAAAACTAATTCTTAGCTAACCAGCCCCAAACTGATTCAGCTCCTGAGTGCCCGGTTAGGTATATGTAAACCAAAGCTAAAACAGCAGCTAATGCCAGCAGAATCGAAATCATTCGGCGTACCCGGGGTGAACCAACTGTGGCGCCCGAGCGATCCATGCGCCAGCGGATAAAAAGCAAAACTAGAAGGGGAATGAAGGTTATTGGTGCAATCTCACCTAAATCGGCGTGACGTTCTACATTTTTGTTTAGGCGCTCTTCGAAAGATTCACCACTTGCTTTAGCCACAAAGAGTGAAATCTGTGCGATTACAGCAAGAATCAAAATTGGCTTTCCATATTTCCTAGAGAAGCTGGGCCAGTAAGACATCGCTAAGGCGGAAAATGCAACAAGCGGCACCAACACCACAGCAGAGTGAACCACTAACGGATGTACGGGTAACCCCATAATCAAATCAAATGGGCCACCTAGTTCATCATAAAGCTTCATGGCGTTAGTTTAACTAGTAATCAAAGACCTGCGGCGTGACCTTCACTGCGCGGGTCGGAGCCTGCAATGTAAGTGCCGTTTTCCAAAACCTCGAGCAACTGAACAGCAGAGCCATGACCGTAGTCGCTCAGGAACTGCACATCATGGCCACGATTTGAAAGTTCTTGTTGCAGCTCCTTGGAGTATCGTCCCTCAATCTGCAAAATACCGTCATAACTTTCAACCGCAGAGGTCTCGCCTGGCTTATTTAAATGTTGCCATCTTGGGGCTTCAGCGTTTTCTTGTGGGGACATTTTTAAATCAATTGCATTAACGATCAATTGAAAGTTGGTTTGTACCTGCACATTAGCGCCTGGTGTGCCACCTACATGTGCCAGGGAACCATCTTCTCTAGTCACGGTCCAAGCATTCAAGGTATGCGCAGGACGCTTTCCAGGTTGGATAAAGTTTGGCGAGTTGGGTTCTAATGAGAATCCAGTCAGTCGATTATTCATGAGGATTCCAGTATCCGGAATCGCCCAAGATGCACCAAAGCCGTGGAAGACACTTTGAATCCAGGAGAGCGCATTGCCATCTCTATCTGCCACCAAAAAGTAGGTGGTATCACTTCCTTCTTGATTCTCTTTGGAAGAGGCGAGATTTGCACTTGCCATATTTATTTCTGAACGACGTTTTGTAATGTGTTCTAAGGAGAGAATTTGAGCAACATTTACATCGACATGCTCTGGATCGCCCAAAATCTCATATCGATCAGCGAAAGCTATTTTTTTAGCTTCAACCATCATGTGAATACGGTCAGACTCGGAGAGATTTGGCAAATCAAAACCCTCAGCCAGCTTCAACTCTTCCAGCAGAATCATGCCCTGGCTTGGAGGCGGTTGCCCATGGACTAGATAGTTCCGATAATTGATGGAAAGTGGGGGAACGACTCTGGTTCGATGTTTTTCTAAATCTTGACGGCTAAACCAGCCTCCACTTGCCTCAATAAGTCTTGCCGCAATCTCACCTTTATAAAAAGCGGAGCGCCCTTCCTCGGCAATCAACTTAAGTGAATTCGCTAAATCCTCTTGAATAACCAAATCACCGATCTTCAAAGCGGTAGAAATTCCAAGCTGCTCAAATACTTTGGTTTCTGGGTTTTGTTTTAAATGATGCGCGATTCTTCTTACAAAACCAGAGTTAGCGGGAAATCCATTTTCAGCATAATCAATGGCTGGTGCAAGCAACTCTGACATTGGCAGTAAGCCAAACTCTTCATGAATTGCAAACCAAGTTGAAACCAACCCAGGAACCGTTGCAGAACGAAAACCATGATGATCAATTCCATTAGAAAACTCTTGAGCATTTGCTGCATGTGGAGCTTCACCGCTGCCATTAAATGCCAGATTAGATTTGTCTGAGGACTTGTGAGTGATGACAAAGGCATCGCCACCAAGATGTGAGGCACCTGGCTCTACAACACAGAGCACAGCACTCACCGCGATTGCAGCATCTCCTGCTGATCCGCCTTTTCGTAAAATCTCAATACCCGCAGATACCGCTAATGGTTGGCTGGCAGCCACTGCTCCATTGCGGGCATAGACGTTGCCGCGATGAGTCTTTTGTGACACGGGCCAAGGCTAGTGGGGGTAGCATCAAATTGCAGAAACACCTGCTAGCACCCTCTTGCTTAGTCTTATACATGGTCAAGAATTAGGGAATGAAGAAAACAAAAGCTTATTTGTTTCGTCGGATCAGAGAAATCGCGTACGTACTGACCTCATTGCCAATCTTGCTGGCACTATTTGTTTTTGCGGTTATAGGCATTTCTTCCGTCTCCTTTGTCCCGATAGCGGTGATTATTTTCCTATTTCTTCTCAGTGCGATGCAGAAAGTGGCGGAGTGGGAAATCAAGCGTTCCAACTTCATGCTAGGCACAGACTTTCCAATTACTGAAAACTGGTTTGGCAATCCCTTTTTCTCGTGGGATGGAGCAAAGGAGAGAGTTACCTCTTTACGCAGTTGGCTGGCTTTAACCTATATTTTTGTTGGATTTTTCTGGGCGTTAATCTCCTTTGTACTAGTGGTTTCAGGACTTGCGGGAATCGCAACTATTTTGAGCGCTTTGGGAATTCTCGCACTATCCAATTTCAGTAGGAGTTTTGAGGTTATTGATGGCGGCGACAAGTTCACTGGAAATATCAGATTTATCGGCGATAAAGGACAGTTCCGCCTTCAGTTTGGAGAATCAACTCAGGACGGATTGATAATCGACTCAGGATCTATCTCTTGGGATTTGAACTCTAATTTAGGTTTAGCAATCGGATTTGTATTGGTTTTGCTGGCCGTTTGGTTAATCCCAAGAATCGCCAGAACAACTGCGATGTTGGTGGAAGCTTTCTTGTCTGGAACTTTACTTCCTAGAGTTGAAAGAGCGTTGGAAAGATTCAGCCGTTCGAATAAGGTGAGTGAGCGCGAAGTCCGGGAGGCTATGGATAAAGAGTCCTTGAAACCAGCGCTTTCTGAGTTATCCAAAAGAGAGCGTGAGATTCTGACTTTGATGGCGCAAGGCAAATCAAATGCTGGAATTGCAAAGTCACTTTATATAACGGAGGGCTCAGTAGAAAAGCACATCTCAAACATTCTCAGCAAACTTGATATTAGGGTTGGGGATGAAAATCATCGGAGAGTTCTGGCGGTGTTAACCTATCTGGGCATTCAGCCTGGGAAAGATTAAGAGGATAGAGTTCACTTATGGCGGAAATCAAAATCGAGTTCAAGAATCTCTCCAAACAATATAAGGATGTATTGGCGGTCTCTAATTTCTCGGCACAGGTAGTTTCAGGTCGAGTTACGGGATTTCTCGGACCAAATGGAGCCGGTAAGAGCACCGCTCTGCGCTGTTTATTGGGATTGGTTACTCCAACAAGCGGTGAGGCGTTGATCAACGGTGGCAGTTATAGCGATCTCTCCGAGCCAATTAAGCATGTGGGGGCGCTATTAGATAGCCGTGGATTCCATCCAGGATTAACCGCGATGCAGAATATGAAGGTAATGGCGAGCGCCTCAGCAATTGATTTTTCTCGTATTCCAGAGCTTTTGAAGTTGGTGGATTTGGAACATGCCACAAACAAACGAACTAAAGGTTTTTCATTGGGAATGAAGCAACGACTTTCTCTGGCAATTGCGATGCTGGGAGATCCTGAAATTCTGGTTTTAGATGAGCCGGCCAATGGATTGGATCCAATTGGAATTGTCTGGTTGCGCGAGTTTGTTAAGAAGCTAGCAGCCGAAGGCCGCACCATCCTGATCTCATCTCACCAGTTGGCGGAGATGCAAAACACCGTTGATGATGTAGTCATAATTAATAAGGGTGAACTGGTTGCAGAAGGAAGTATTTCAGAAATTTGTAAAGGCAAGACATTAGAAGAAGCATTCCTCGATTTAACTCTGAGGAGGAGCGCATGAACGCCTTATTTCAATCAGAGCTCCGCAAGCTAATTTATTTGCGGGCAAATTGGCTGCTTCTTCTCTGGAGTGGTTTATTTGCAGCGTTAGGAACGGTGGCACCAATAGTTGTCCTTAACTCGGAAACTCAGGGCATGGGAATGGGATTCTCCGGAACCTCAACCCCAGAGGGCATCAACGCGGTCTTTGCTAACGCAGCCGGTGGTTACTTGTTTGCATTGATTATGGGTATTTTGATTATGACCAATGAGTTCCGTCATGGAACCGCTGTCGGAACTTTCCTTGTCACACCAAAACGCAGCACAGTTTTGGTAGCAAAGTTAATTGCCGCCGCATTGGCAGGTTTAGTCGTTCAGATATTTTCATTTCTGATTGCACTTACCTCAGGATTAATCGCATTGACTTTCTTCGAACCGCATTCGCCCGTTACGGGAGAGTTGATTTGGAAGGTTTTTCGCGCCTCAGCGCTATCTGGAATTGTCTTGGGGATTGTCGGGGTGGGGTTAGGTGCATTGGTGAAAAATCAGGTTGCCGCCGTCACTGGAGCGGTGATCTGGACTTTGATTGTTGAGGGATTAGTCGTTGCCTTTGTTGAGTCCATTGGAAAGTACCTTCCTGCAGGTGCGATCACTGGACTAGTGGACCTGGATTTTGGTTCCAATGATTTCAACTTTAGTATCGAAAACTACTTATCGCCTGGACCAGCCATACTTGTGCTGTTGGGGTACGCCGCGATATTTTCACTAGTGGCGATGCGCACAACTTTGCGCCGAGATTTGGATTAGGAGTGTTATGAGCCAGGAAGTTTTTGCGCAGTACGCGGAAGATGTTTCAAGGGTGCAGGAGTTTTACAACACCTTCTCATTCTCACTAGACAAGGTACCGGCCGATGGAGGTTGGACCGCTTCGCAATGTTTGGCACATATATGCGATGCAGAGATCTCTCTTTCATTGCGAATTCGCATGATTCTAACTACTGAGAATTATCAGTTTTCCAGCTGGGATGAAGATGCGTTTGCGGCTATTAAAGTTAATCGTGATTCACGTACCTCGGTAGAAACATTTTCCGCATTACGTCAAAACAATCTCGATTTATTGTCTGGACTTAATGATTCTCAGTTGCAGAAGACTGGAATAAAGGCTAACGGTGAGCCAATCTCATTAATTGATTATGTCGGCTATATGACCACACATGTCCGCAACCACATAGATCAGGCGGTTTCGGCCAGCAAGTAATTTGTATTGCGTTTAGACTTTCTGCATGATCGAAGTTGCCGCATCCCTAACCAAAGAAGATGGTTTGGTGCTGGGCGAACTTGGTTCAGTTTTAGTCGGGTTGGGCTTGGCAGTTTATTTAGCTTCAAGATTACGTTTCTCTGTTGTTCCGATATTTTTGATAGCAGGGTTATTTTTTGGCAATGGTGGAATAGTAGATCTATCTTTTAGTGATAATTTTCTGAATTTGGGCGCACAATGGGGCGCTATTTTGCTGCTATTGATGTTGGGACTTGAGTACTCAGCTGAGGAGTTATTTGACTCCGTAAAGCAACGCAAATCGCTTGGTTTTGTAGATCTGGTTCTGAACTTCATGCCTGGCTTAATTTTTGGTTTCATTTTAGGTTGGGGATGGATGGGCGCACTGGCCCTGGGCGGAATCACTTACGTCTCATCTTCTGGCATCGCTGCTCAGTTCATTAAAGATCTGAGATTGGAAGCAAATGAATCTACAAAACGTGCAGTGAGTGTTCTGGTTATTGAAGATCTATTTCTTGCACCATATCTGCCAATTCTCAGCGCAGTATTGGCTTCGCTAGGCGCTGTATCTGGATTGATATCGGTCTCAATCGCATTAATAATTACTGGGATTGCTCTTTTAATTGGTGCACGAGGCATTCATATTCCTCATGCACCGTTAATAATGGGTGATACCGCTACCGTCCTTTTGACTGTTTTCGGCTCAGCGTTGTTGGCGTCAGGGGTAGCTACTTACTATGGTTTTTCAGGTGCGGTCGCAGCGTTTCTCGTAGGGCTCTTGCTCACAGGAGATGTGGCGATAGTTGCTCGAGTCCGGCTTGCACCGCTACGGGATTTATTTTCGGCAATATTCTTTTTATTCTTTGGTTTGAGCACCAATCCGGCAGACATTCCACAGGTGTTCATACCCGCTTTGATTCTCTCCTTTATCGGAGTTGGAACCAAGTGGCTTACCGCTTGGTGGGCTGTTAGAGATTTGCAAGAGGAGAAAGCAACATTGAGGGCTGCTGTTCTGTTGACGCCCCGAGGCGAATTCTCAATGGTAATTGCTGGATTAGCGGCGACAACATCCTTCTCAGTTGAACTTCAAACTTTAACCTTGACTTATGTAATTCTAACGACATTAGCTGCATCTTTTTTTAGCAAGAGTGCCAGTACGAAGTAATTACTTAATGTTTAAGGTCTCCCAGTCTAGATTTTGATATTGCTGCCAAGAGTGCTTTGGTTTCATACCCAATTTTTCATAAAGCTTTAGAGCGCCGGATTCATTCCCAGTATCGACATTTAATTCCAAGTGCGTTATGCCCTTCGCTGAGTAGTAGGCGAAGGCCCATTTAAGAAGCAGTTCGCCAAGACCCCGCCCTTGAAACTCTTGAATTACTCCTAAGCCATCTACATACCCAGTGTTCTGATCTATCTTTAAGTCGCTGCATTCAATAAAACCAACGGCCTTATTTTGGTAAAGGAGTAGCCAGCGCGCCTCTGGATCAACTCCAACCGCTTTGGCAACTATGGCTTTCCAATCTTCGAAAGTTCGCGGTTTGAAGCCAAAGTGAAACTGAAAAGAATCCTGATGAACCTTCCACCAGGAATTCAAATCAGCCTCAGAGTTAACTTTTCGGATTTGAAAGTCGACTGGCAGATCAGGAAACCTGATGTTTTTAACCGGCGCGCGAAGGCCCCGGTATGTTCGTAGTAATTCAAAATCATAAGTTTTAAGGATTGAGATGTAGCTCTGATCAAGGGCGTTGGCTCCAATCCATAGCGCATCATCCTCAGAAAGACTCTTTGCCAACTCAAGGGTGATTTTCAAAGCTAAAGTCTCAAGATTGGATCCGGGGAGCTGCCAACTGTCGGCATAAATTCGACCTCTGGATTTATCTGGATGTACCGTGATAATCGATTCGATGCGCCCGTTAGATTTATTAACAAGTTTTCGGGCTTCCACTCCATCGATATAACCACTCAGAATTTCTTCTGCTTCCGTTAAGGCAACTGGGGAAGCATCAGGGTTCAGAGCTTTTTCTGATAGCTCCATGATTTGAGCCAAAGATTGGGCGTCTTTCAGACTAGCTAATTCTGTAGCGTAATTTGAATCTGAAATTCCCACATTTCTAGCCTATCATCGGGGTTATGAGGAAATTTGCTTTGGGAATTTTAATGTTGTTTCTTACTGCTTGTGCTACTGGAAGTAACAGCAATAGTAATTACTCGTCAAATGATTTGATGTTTGCGGCGATGATGGTGCCACATCATGAGCAAGCTATTGCAATGTCAGATTTAGCCCTCAAGAACTCCAGCAATTCAGAGGTAATTGCTATGGCAACAGCGATCAAGAATGCTCAGGCTCCAGAAATAGAGCAGATGAACTCCTGGGGTGATTTAGATATGGGCTCTCATGGTGGCCACGGCATGTCAGGAATGCTTTCAGATGATGAGTTAAAAGATTTAGAGAGTGCTACTGGAGGTGAGTTTGATCAGTTATTTTTGGCGGGAATGATTAAGCACCATGAGGGTGCAATAGAGATGGCAGAGATGGTGATCGATTCACAAAATACAGAGGTTTCTACTTTGGCAAACTCGATAATTAAGGCGCAAAAGGCAGAAATAGGCAAGATGAAGGAATTGCTGAAACGATAGATAGTATTTCGGGGTGTCAGAAAAGTTGTCATTAGGCAAAGACTTCTCCCGAATCTGGTCTGCCTCATTAATCACCAATTTAGTTGATGGCGTTTTGAAACTATCCGCTCCTTTACTGGCGGTTTCACTTACTGAAGACCCGATTTTGATTGGCTTACTTTCTGCACTGGGTTTACTGCCCTGGTTGTTCTTTGCTATCCCCATTGGAGCTTTAGTCGATCGCATCGACAAGAGAAAAGCCTTGGTGCTTGGCAATTTTGGCCGGTCGGCCTTGGCCCTTTTTGTGGCGTTTTCTATTTCACAAGAGTTTATGAATATCTGGATTCTCTTAGGCTGCGTTTTCTTATTTGGAATTTGCGAAGTTTTAGTTGATACAACGGCTCAGTCGGTGCTACCTCAAATTTTGGATAAATCTAATTTTGAACGTGGAAACTCGCGTCTCCAGATTTCCGAGGTAATAGTTGCGCAGTTTGCTGGATCACCATTAAGTGGGTTTCTTTATGCAATCGCCATTGCCTTACCTTTTTACTTCTCCACCACTGGCTTCTTCATAGCTGCGGTACTACTCGCGTTATTCCCATTTCATAAAGATGTTAATCCGGTTCATGAGAATGACGAAGGCAAAGAGCGATTAGGTCTAATCGGAGATATTAAGTTTGCTTTGAATTACCTTTATGAAGATAAGAGAATCTTGAGCATAGTTACAATAACTACCGCAATTGGCTTCTTCTACTCCTTATCCAATGCAATCGCCCCGCTATTTGTATTGAAAGAGTTAAATGTTGCTCCTTCATTCTTTGGAGTAGTACTAGCTATTCAAGGAATCGGGGCACTGGCTGGTTCAGTGATGGCACCGGTAGCTTCGAAAAAGCTGGGTAGAGGAAGGGCTTTGGCACTAAATCTTTTCTTGGCCTCGATAATGATTATCTTTACTGGATTGGCCCCCAATGCTTATGTTTTCGTAGCAATTTCGGTGGTAATTGGCTTCACGATTTCAGTATGGAACATCCTGCTGATGTCGCTTTATCAATCGCTCATTCCGGCACATCTTTACGGTCGCATCCACGGAGCTCGCCGCACGATAGTTTGGGGATTAATGCCGATTGGATCTTTGTTTGGGGGCGTAATTGCTAGAGGTGGTTTAAGGTTGCCATTTCTAATCGGTGGTGCAGTTGCAACTTTGATTTCGATTGTTGCTTTCCGAAAAGTGGTTCAGATTGGTCAGGAGTCCGTAGAAGCTCCACGTGCCTGATAGCGGCCCAAAAACTCTTTTTTGAACTCAGAGAAATCTCCATTGTTTATTGAAAGACGCATCTGATCAACCAGATTTACGATGAAGTGCAGATTGTGAATTGTGGCCAAAGTAGAGCCGAGAATCTCTTTGGCACGGAATAGATGATTTAGATAGGCACGGCTGTAATTTGCGCAGGTATAACAGTTACAGTCCTTATCAATCGGATTGAAATCCTTTTTGTAACCTCCATTGGAAACATTGAATCTGCCATCGGGGGAGTAGACGGCGCTGGTGCGGGCTTCACGGGTAGGGGCTACGCAATCAAATGTGTCGGCGCCATTTTCAACTCCGGCAAACAAATCTGCTGGCTCGCCAATACCTAGAAGATGTCTGGGCTTATTTACCGGCAACTCTTCGGCCATCCAACTAACAATTGTTCCGAGCATTGATTTATCTAAAGCCCCACCCATTCCAAAGCCATCAAAGGAGATTCCTGAGGATTCCATTGCGCCCAAATCACGTGCCGCTTTACGTCGCAGATCCTCATACTGCGCGCCTTGAAGCACGCCAAAAAGTGCTTGATAAGGCTTGTGTTTTCGCTGCTGGGTCAAACGTTGATGTTCATCTAGGCAACGCAAAGCCCAAAGTCTGGTGCGCTCTAGAGATCGCTCTTGATACTTGCGGGTGTTGTGCAGAGTAGTCAACTCATCAAAGGCAAACATAATGTCCGCCCCAATCTTGTGTTGCACTTGCATTGAGATCTCGGGAGTGAATCTATGCATTGAACCATCGAGGTGAGATTTAAATGTCACACCTTCATCATCGACATGCGCCAAGCGTTCCCGTTTTTCTGCGATGAGATCATCGGAGTTAAGCGAATCGCCATTCATATCAATTACTTTTTTGAAGCCAACTCCAAGTGACATAACTTGAAATCCACCGCTATCGGTGAAGGTGGGCTTATTCCAATTCATGAACTTTGATAATCCACCAGCTTCATCCAAAGTGTCTGGTCCAGGTTGTAGGTATAGGTGGTATGCGTTAGATAAAACCGCTTGAGCTCCAAGATCTTCAACGGAGTCGGGCAAAACAGATTTAACAGTGGCTTTCGTTCCGACCGGAACAAAAGCTGGAGTTTGAATCACCCCATGAGGAGTAGTTATTTCACCTGATCGGCCTTGAAAGCCAGGGATTGTTTTATTCACCTCAAATGAAAAACTCACGGTGGACATTGAACTAGTTAATGCGAATACAGGCAATTATTAGGCTTTATTGGGATATGGTTTCGCGGTGAAATGGCGTAAATCCAAAAAAGAGAAATCAGCTCCACTGGGCCGGAACTATTGGCGACTTTGGAGTGCGCATGCCACAGCAAATTTGGGTGACGGAGTATCAAGCATCGCGTACCCATGGCTAGCCTCTGCGGTTACTCGATCTCCATTATTGATTGCATTAGTAGCTGTGGCTTCAAGACTTCCTTGGTTGGTTTTCACTCTGCCGGCAGGGGTAATTACCGATCGATTTGATAAGCGCAAGATTATTGTTGCAATGGACATTGTCCGGGGATTGCTAGCTTTGTTGGTTGCAATAACCGTTACAACACAGGCCAACAAGCTTCCTGATTTGGATGAAGTGGGCGCTATAAAAGATCTACAAACTAACTGGTTCCTTTATCTTGTGCTGGTTGTGACAGCCCTGCTATTTGGTTGTGCTGAAGTGTTGAGGGATAACTCCGCCCAAACTTTGTTGCCCTCCGTGGTTGAGGAGAAGCAGCTCGAGAGCGCCAATGGCAAGCTATGGTCCGTCGAGTTTGTAATGAACGCCTTTGCCGGTCCGCCACTCGGAAGCTTCCTTCTTGGGGTAGCGATTTTTCTGCCCTTCTATTTTGATGCTACGACATTTTTTATCTCTGCTGCACTTATTGCAACTCTTATTCCAAGTATGAAGAAAATTGAAGCCGAAAAGAAAACAGAAAAAATAAACTTTCGTGCTGAAATCAAAGAGGGCTTTGGTTGGTTGTGGCGCCACGAATTGTTGCGTCCAATGGCAATCATCCTAGGCATGCTAAATGGCATCGGGTCTTTAACTGCCGCGGTCTTTATTCTCTTTGCCCAAGAAGTACTACAAACCTCAGTACTGGTATTTGCAATCCTCGGTACAGCAGGAGCGGTTGGCGGAACTCTCGGCGGAATTTTAGGTCCAAAGATTTCAGCCAAACTCGGAAGTGGTCCTTCTCTTTATCTGACTCTGTTATCTGGACCAATCATTAGTTTGATTATTGGTTTCTTTTCTAGCTGGCAACTGTTTTGGCTATTGACTGCGATCACAACCGTTTTTGCGGTGCTTTGGAATGTAATCACTGTTTCACTACGACAAAGCATCATTCCAACTGAGTTACTCGGTCGAGTAAATAGTGTTTACAGATTTTTCGCTTGGGGCAGCATGCCAATAGGCACCTTAATCGGAGGCGCAATCGTCGACTTAGTGGAGCTGACGGGGGATCGGGAGCTGGCCCTGAGAGCCCCATACTTCATCTCTGCCGCTCTGGGCTTCGCACTATTCTTCTTTGCCGCCCCAAAGTTGACCACGGAGAAAATTGAGAAAGCCCGTGAAGAAGGGCGAAAATAACCCCTAAATCGGCCCTTTCGTGCTCTGCATAACGAAAGTTAACAATCAGGCATATTGAAAAAATACGCATAAATAGGGCAGACTCTCGCCACCCTAAGGACTGGGGTGTGGGGGAAGTCGACTTCTCATACCTATGTCCTTAATTTCTATCACTAGGAGAAGAAATGAAAGTAACTCGTATTGCCAAGGTAGCAATCGCTACTGCAGCAGCTGCGGGACTTGCTGTCGGAACGCTGGCTCCAGCTAACGCGGCAACTCGCTCCACTGTAGTTCTTGTTACCAGCAATCAGCTAACTGGCTTGAACCCAAGCGTTGTAAATATGAACCTCACCTTCAACAGTGAAGTTGCATATATGCAGGGCTTTGGCTTCAACTATTACGACAACTCTCCAAAGCTTGTAGATAACAAGACCTTTGGTTCATACAAGATCGTAAGCCAGAAGCCATTCAAAGTTCAGTACACAGTAAACAAGGGCAAGGTATGGTCAGATGGAACACCAATTACCGGTGTTGATCTACTTCTATCTCACGTTGTTTGCTCCAGCTCATACTCATTCACCGCAAAACTCGGTGATCCAACAGACAACGAAGTAGCACCAGCGTTCAACGCTCTCTGCTACGGCGGTGTTTACGATGAGCACCATGTTGGTCTTCCAACACTTTCAGCTGACAAGATGTCAGTAACCATCGAATACGATGCAAAGATTCCAGATTGGCAGATTCAGGGCCCTGGTCCATCACCTGTTCACACCTTGGTATTGATGGCAGAAGGCAAGACCAAGCTTCAGAGCGTTGCTGTCAACAATGCAGCTCGTGCGAAGTTCGAGAAGGCTTTCTACAACTACGAAACCAAGTTGATGAAGGCTGCTGGAGAGATCTGGTCCAAGTCTTACAACATCAACAAAGTTGATGCATCAACCAACCCACTACTTCTAGTAGGTAATGGTGGATATATCTTGAAGTCTGCTGTACCTGGCCAGAGCGTGACCCTTGCTTTGAATCCAAAGCACAAGTCAAACCCATCAGGTCCTGCAACCAGCGGTGTTAAGACTGTTGTATTCCGCATCATTGGTGATGGAACAGCAGCAGCACAAGCACTACGTAACCAGGAAGTAGATATTTATCAGGGCCAGCCAACAGCTGACTCAGTAAAGCTTCTTTCTGAGATCCCAACCGCCAAGATCATTGGTGGAAACCAGGCTGTATACGAGCACATCGATCTTCGCCAGGGCACTGCCAATGGCGTCGATGAGCCTTACACAGGCCCATTTGCTGGCAACAGCGAAAAGGCAAGAGATCTACGTACCGCATTCTTGATGGCATATCCACGTGATGAAATCGTAGATAAGTTGATCAAGCCAATTAACGCATCTGCTGTTCGCATGGACTCTCTATTGATTTTCCCAAGCGAGCCAGGGTATGCAGATATGGTTAAGCAATCTGGCGTTTCCAAGTACACCAAGGGAACTCAGTCAGAGCGTGAAGCGGCAGCACTTGCACTTGTTCGCAAGCACTCAGCAACAAACGTGAAGGTAAACCTACTTTGGGGAACTCCTTCAAACGCACGCCGTGCAGCATCTGCACAGATTGTTAAGGCTGCTCTAGGACGCGCTGGCTTTGAAGTTAACGCTCCAGGTGTAGTCGCATGGTCCAGCCAGCTTGATTCAAGCGCCTGGGATGCAGAGTTCTTTGCATGGGTTAAGTCTGCTGTAACACAGCAAGGTAACTCAGATCTATTCTGCTCAGATTGCGGAAACATGCTACTTGGCTACAGCAACAAGACTGTTGATGCAGCAAACAAGAAGCTTGGTGCATCACTTCTCTCCGAGAAGGAAAAGTTCAATCAATACCTAGTAATTGAAAAGGAATTGATGAAGGATGCAGTTTCTCTTCCAATCTTCCAGCACCCTGGCGTAACCGCAGTTAACAAGAAGCTGCAAAACGTTAAGCCAAACCCATTGTCACCACAGCTAGTGTGGAACTACTGGGAGTGGAAGTACTCAAACTAAGGTTTCGGCCTTAATTTGAGTCGCTGCTCCTGCGCGGAGCAGCCCAAATAGCAGTAAATTAAGTGGCACCTGGGTAAAATCCCCGGGTGCCACTTAATCCATGTAAGTGGTTAATAGATTAGAAAGTGAGTAGGCGATGCTGGCTTATGTAATACGACGGCTTGGTGCGCTGGTCGTAATTCTTTTCGGATCCAGCTTCTTGCTCTACAACCTATCTGCAGTCTCAACGGATCCGCTCGCCGAACTGCGCTTGAGCGATGCACCAAATAAAGAACAGTTAATTTTGAACCTAACCCGTGAGCTTCGTCTTGATCTGCCACCCCCACTTAGATACTTCATCTGGTTGCGTGGCGTGCTTGGGGTATTTGTTGGAAATCCAAACTTCGGTTTGACCCGCGAACAAGAACCGGTTGTTGATGCGATTTTAGGTGCAATTCCAACCACAATCCGTTTGGTGCTTGTTGCGACCATTGTGGCAATCGTGCTTGGTATTTCACTAGGTATCACCTCAGCACTTCGTCAGTACACCCGTTTTGATTACGGAATGACCTTCTTCGCTTTCTTGCTTTTCTCTTTACCAATTTTCTGGGTAGCGGTTTTGTTGAAACAGTACCTAGCTATTGATTTCAATGACTTCTTGGTTACGGCAAAGATATCGCCCCCTTGGATTTTTGGTTTGAGCATGGCTGCCGGATTTTTCTGGGCTGCGATCATCAGTGGTGACCGCAAACGAGTAATTATGATTTTCTCTGGAGTGTTTGTACTCAACTCAATCTTTCTAACCATCATTAGCGCTACCGAGTGGTTGTCTTATCCAAGGCTTGGCCCAATCGCGATAGCGGTATTGGGCGTGGGAATTGCTTATGGAGTGACTTACTTGTCAATGGGACTTTCCGACAAGAACGCTCTGAAGACCACTCTTTTAATGGCGGCGGTAGGAACCATTTCTTACTTCCCAGCACAGCCAATACTTGATTCCAACCGTCCTCGACTTGGAATGCTTGTGCTGTTTATCGTGCTGCTAGTTGTTTCCGTTGCGGGCGCATTATTGTTCTCGCGCATCGACCGCGGTCCGATTATTCGCACCAGCATTATTACCTCTTCGCTTATTGGATTACTAATACTTTTGGACAAGATGATGCAGGCATGGCGTCCTTATGTCGAAAGCGATGATGTTAATTATCGACCAGTTGCCACCATCGGTCAGTCCACAATCTGGCTTACTGAGGTCTCCTTCTGGGTCCGCGTGCTGGATTTCGCGATGCACTTAGTCTTGCCTACTTTGGCGCTAACTCTGATTTCATTCGCAGGTTACATCCGCTTTTCCCGCGGAACTTTGTTGGATGTTTTGAATCAGGATTACATCCGTACCGCCCGTGCGAAGGGATTAACTGAGCGCACTGTGATTATGCGTCACGCCTTCCGCAACACCATGATTCCGCTGACCACAATTATGGTCGGTGATATTGCTGGAATTGTTGGTGGCGCAATCATTACCGAGCGGGTATTTGGTTGGCAGGGTATGGGAACCTTATTTAACAAGGCGATTAATAGCTTTGATCTCAACTTGTTGATGGGGGTAATTCTCTTCCTCTCCACACTAGCGATTTTGGCAAACCTGGTCGCAGATCTTTTGTACTCAGTCCTTGATCCTCGAATTCGCGTAGGAGCTGGTAAGTAATGGCACGTAAAGATAAAGCCGTTGAAATCGTAAATGATGCCAACGAAAACGCGATTGCTAACAAAGAAACAGAAGGCTTAAGCCAAGGTCAAATCGTCTTCCGTAGATTCATCCGCCACCGTGCTGCGATGTTCTCTGTGGTCTTCCTATTTATTTTGATTACTGTCGTTTTCACATCTCTGGATTGGCGAATCGGAAATAAGGATAAACCGCTATTTACGATCCCGGGATGGTGGAAGTACGGCTTTGAGGATATGCCAGAGCTGCGCTATGCAGATTGCCCTGGCGGCACAGTTGGATGTCCAACCATCGACGGCATTCCGTTCTTGGATGGCGATGGAGTATCCCTCGGTGATCACCCATTTGGACAGGATGACATTGGTCGCGATTATTTGGCTCTGGTAATGCGTGGTGCGCAGCGCTCGATTTTGGTTATGTTCATCATCGGCATCATTGCTGCAACCCTTGGCACAGTTATTGGAGCTGTCTCAGGTTACTTCCGTGGTTTGGTTGATGCAGCCTTGATGCGTCTGGTTGATTTCATTATTACCGTTCCAGTTATCATCATTGGATCGGTTATTGGTTTCCATTACGGCAATAAAGGTGCTGCCTTCCTCGCCTTACTTCTCGGACTTTTCTCGTGGACTGGATTATCACGTCTGGTCAGAGGTGAGTTCTTAACTTTGCGTGAACGAGAGTTTGTTGATGCCGCTCGCGTTGCTGGTGCCGGAAATCGCCGCATTATCTTTAAGCACATCCTGCCTAACGCAGTAGGTGTAATCATTGTTTCAGTAACCCTTTTGATGTCTGGTGCAATTCTCACTGAGACCGCCCTTAGCTACTTGGGCTTCGGTGTTGTTGCCCCCGATGTATCTCTAGGTCTTTTGATCTCTACATATCAGGATGCCTTCACAACCCGTCCTTGGTTGTTCTGGTACCCAGGTATTTTCATTATCGCGATTGCGCTATGTATTAACTTCATCGGTGATGGCTTGAGAGATGCCTTTGATCCACGTCAGCGTCGCCGCCTGAGCCGTAAAGACAAGGCAAATGCCCGCAATATGGCTAGCCGTACAGAGGTTGCTTAAGAATGAATAATCTGCGCGACAATTGCTGTGAAGAAGAGGGCCGCGACAATCAATGCTGCCCTGTTGTTGAAATTGGTTTCAAACTCGACGACTCCAGCTTGGTTAAATCTTTTGAACTGCTCGAACTTAGAGCGGGCAATTGCGGTAGCAACCCCCGAGTTGCTTCTGGGACTTTCGCCGGCGCGAATCATTCCGCTTTCGCTGACTCGCATACCTTTAACCTCATTGGGATGAACGGTGCGACTGTGGTAACGACCCGGGGCTTGAGCGGCAAAAGCATGAATCTTTCTGCCACTAGTGCTGTGAATTACGTACATGGTGTATCTGGCATCAATTTCACTAACCTCATGCCAACCGATTTTGAAACTCTGCAAGGGGTTGACGATCAAGACTCCCTCGTCAAAGAAAACAACTTTGGGGTGAATGAAGATCAAATAGAAAAGTGCGCTAGCGAAAACCCCCCAAATCAGGGAGCTGAGGGCTGCGCTAAGACCGTAATCAATAATGTTGATGTAAACCAAGGCGCTGATTGCAAAGAAGGCGCTAAAACCCATGACATAACCACTGCGTGGTCGGAAGGTCTCGAGGTTACTCACCTGACAATCTTCTCACGCCAAGAAAGAAGGGCTGCATAAATGTCCGAACCAGTTCTTCAAGTACGGGAATTCACCGTTGAGTTTTGGGTGGATGGTGTTTGGTATCCAGCCGCAATCAAAATGAACTTTGATGTGCATGCCGGAAAAACCCTTGCCATTGTTGGTGAATCAGGCTCAGGTAAGTCCACAACCGCAATGGGAATTATGAATCTATTGGCCTCCAACGCTCGCACTTCCGGCAGCGTTAAGGTGAATGGCAAAGAGATGTTGGGTGCCTCAAAGGCTGCGCTGCGTAAAGCCCGCGGTAAAGAGGTGGCCTACATTTTCCAGGAGCCAATGACCGCGCTAAATCCGGTTTACACAATTGGTTTCCAGATCGTTGAAACCCTGCGCACCCATTTTGATATGGGTCCGAATCAAGCAAAGGAACGAGCCATCGAATTAATCTCGATGGTGGAGATTCCTGATCCAGAAGGCTCCTTTAATAAGTATCCGCACCAACTCTCAGGTGGTCAACGTCAGCGTGCGATGATCGCGCAATCTTTGGCTTGTGACCCAGGGTTATTGGTAGCTGATGAACCAACCACCGCACTTGATGTAACAATTCAGGCTGAAATCTTGGATTTGATGCGCGGACTTCGCACCAAATTAAACTCAGCGATTCTCTTGATTACCCATGACATGGGCGTTGTGGCTGATATGGCCGATGAAATCTTGGTTATGAAGGATGGTCACACAGTCGAGCACGGCAGCGCTGATCAAATCTTTAACCGCCCACAACATCCATACTCCAAGCAGCTTCTTGCTGCGGTTCCCAAGTTGGGATCCTCTGCAAAACGCACATTGCCAGCAGAGGCTCGCAAGCAGATGCCGGTTATGAAGATGGAGAATGTAACTATCGCTTATCCAAAGCGTGGTCGAGTTCCAGAGTTCGTAGCGGTCCGTGATTTCAATCTAGAGATCTTTCCAGGAGAAATTGTTGGTCTGGTGGGAGAGTCAGGTTCTGGAAAGACCACTGTAGGTCGTGCCGCAATTGGCTTGCTTCCGATTAAATCAGGCAAGTTAGAAATCATGGGCAATGACATTAGTAAAGCCACATGGAAAGAGCTCTTCCCAATTCGTCGCCACACCGGAATTGTTTTCCAAGATCCAGCATCATCACTCAATCCTCGACTACCAATTGGCGAATCAATTGGTGAGCCAATCCTCTTGGCGGGCTTGGCTAAAGGTGATGAGCTAAACCATAAAGTTGAGGATTTACTAGAACAGGTTGAATTGCCGCGCTCTTATCGCAACCGTTTCCCACATGAGTTATCAGGTGGTCAGCGTCAACGTGTAGGTATCGCCCGAGCTTTGGCTCTAACTCCAGATCTATTGATTGCAGATGAGCCAACCTCGGCACTTGATGTTTCGGTTCAGGCCCGCTTCCTCGAGTTATTGCTAGAGCTACAAGATAAGTTGAAGTTTGCTTGCTTGTTTATCAGCCATGACCTGGCGGTTGTCGACATCCTGTCGCACCGTATTGCGGTTATGCAAAATGGTTTGTTGGTAGAAGAGGGCGATCGAGATGACATCTTGAAGCGCGCAAAGCATGAGTACACCCGCAAGCTAATTGCGGCGGTACCAGTGCCAGACCCAGAGGAGCAGCGCAAGCGTCGCGAAGCTCGTTTGGCCAGCAAGTAGTTAATTAACTTTAACTACCAGATTCTTACCTGATTCTCCGCATCCATATAAAGCGCATCGCCGGGCTTTAAACCAAAGGCGTTGTGGAACTCAGATAGATTTTTCAAAATCTGATTACAGCGAAACTCTCCCGGAGAGTGAGGATCAGTGGCCAGACGTACCTTCATAGCCTCAGATCTAATCTTGGAGCGCCAGATTTGGGCATAACCGAGGAAGAATCTCTGATCTCCGGTAAATCCATCAATTACAGGTGGCTCTTTGCCAGCCAAAGCGATTTTGTAAGCTTTGTAAGCGATTGTCGATCCACCAAGATCACCGATGTTCTCACCGATAGTTAGTGCGCCATTTACCTTTGTATCTGGCACCTCTTCAGGAGCTAGCGCATTGAACTGTTCGATTAACTTTGAGGTGCGCTTTTCAAACTCGGCACGATCTTGATCGCTCCACCAGTTAGAGAGATTGCCATCTCCGTCATAGCGAGAGCCTTGATCATCAAAACCATGCCCAATCTCATGTCCAATCACCGCACCAATTCCACCGTAATTAGCTGCATCATCAGCCTCTAGATCAAAAAATGGTGGCTGCAAAATTGCTGCTGGGAAAACAATCTCATTCATTAATGGGTGGTAGTAGGCATTAACAGTTTGCGGGGTCATCAACCACTCGCTCTTATCAACCGGCTTACCCACTTTGTTGTACTCGTAATCGCCCCGGAACTTTGAGATGCGGGCCAAATTACCCAACAAATCACCACGCTTTATTTCTAGCGCTGAGTAATCACGCCATTTGTCGGGATAGCCAATCTTCGGAGTGAACTTGTTTAACTTATCTAGCGCTTTGGCCTTAGTCTCATCGGTCATCCAATCCAAAGATGTGATGCTGACGCGATAGGCCTCAATCAAATTAGCTACTAATTCGACCATGCGGTTCTTGGCCGCGGCTGGGAAATGTTTTTCTACATAGAACTGACCCACAGCCTCGCCAAGTGCGCTTTCAACCAGGGCAACTCCGCGCTTCCAACGCTCTTTAAGAACTGGGATTCCGGTCAAAGTGGTCCCATAAAAGGCAAAGTTCTCATTTACAAAGGTGGAGCTCAGGTATGGAGCGGCACTTGAAAGTAGGTGCCAGGTCAACCAAGAACGCCATTTCTCGATATCAAAGTTGGCAAACATTTTGCCCATGTTTTCGATGTAATCAGGCTGGGCAATAACAACAGAGTCCAATACCTTGCGCGGCACACCCGCGTTATCTGCCCATAAATGCCAGTTAAAGGGCGCTGCAAGGGCGGAAATCTCATTAAAGCTCTTCTTATTAAATGTCAGCACCGCATCGCGGCTACGGACCGTATCCCAGTGATATGAGGCGATCTGAGTTTCAAGCGCCAAGATATTGGCTGCGTGGGATGCGCCGTTGTTTACCCCAGCCAAATCAAACATCCGCTCGATGTGGCTAACTAGCTTGCTGCGCACCTCTGCATGGCTCTCTTCTCGGTAGTAAGCCTCATCCGGCAAGCTGATTCCGCCCTGATAGATATAGGCGATATTGGTATTTGGATCCGCAGCATCTGCGGTGACCCAACCATTTAGAAATCCACCAAGACCCCGGGATTCAAACTGTCCCAGCAATGCGGTGAACTCCTCTAAATTTGAGAAGGATTGCGCCTTCTCTAACTCAGAGGCGATGGGGGAGATGCCTAGTTTTTCAATCTGATCCTCATCCAGGAAATCTGCATAAAGATCACCGATCTTCTGGGCGTTACTGCCAGGTGCACCGCCACTCTTTGCTAACTCTTCAATAATGGTGCGCACATTTTTCTCTGACTCATCACGCAAAAAATAAAAAGCTCCATCAGCGGCCCGGTCAGAGGGAATCTCTGCAGAATCTAACCAGCCACCATTTACGTGGCGATACATGTCATCCTGAGGACGGATTGAAGCCTTGAAGTTACCTTGAAAAATACCGCTTTTTTGAGTCATGATGAGACCTTATCGCTCCATTTCTTAGTTAGCCAAATGAAGATCGGGACCATAATTACTGAAACCACCGCTGCGGGAGCCCAAGCAATCTCTGGGGTGGTGAACAAGCTGGCAGATGGAAGTGCGGAGTCCTCGCTAGAGGCAAGCACTCCAGAAAGTAAGTTGTTTGCAAAGTGGGCGCCAATTGCTAACTCGAGGGTTTTGTCTCGGAAGGTAACCCAGGCCAACATGAAGCCAACCGCGCCATAACTGATGATTGGGAAGTAGAGCTCATTTCCGGCAACCTCTGGATTGGCCATGTGGGGTAGGG
>VERG01000016.1 GCA_018882885.1 Candidatus Nanopelagicaceae bacterium
CACACCCATTAGAGCGGGCCTACCCTTGCTGCCTTCCAGCCCTGGGGGAGTTCGGCACGGTAATGCCGCACGGAGGATCTGCGGTGAATCATAGTTTGAAGCACCGATAGAGTTCTCCCCTTGCTTCATTGAGGCTCATCTCAATCGCGCAGGCTCGGGAGGATTCGCATAGCGGCCGAGTGCGCACGCTTGGAAAGCGTGTATAGGGAAACCTATCGAGGGTTCAAATCCCTCATCCTCCGCGGTACGCATTTCCCTGGAACTAATCACTCGACCAGCCCTTTAAAGGTGAACTCCGAGTAATCTCACTTTTCATTACCTTGTACGTATGCGTAATAGAGATTTGCAAGATGATAGTGAATATGAAGCTCCGAAATATGGACCTGGATGGTCTGCATATCAAAGCATTCCTGAGGGGTTTGATCTTGAGGAGTGGGAAGATTTAACTTTCAAACACCCTACCCTGAACATACGACAAAAACTAAAATACTATTTAATAGAGCGTTTCCGGTACAACGCTTCAAATCCTACGGAACACGACTTCGAAAATTCGGAGTATATTCAAGATCTCGAGTTTGAGGAGAATGAAGATGATGATCATTTTTCTAAGGTTATTGATCTACTTTTTGAACTCCATGAGTTGAATTATGAGCGATACAAGATTCAAGCCAAATCTCTAATCAAAACCAAACGCCTGTCATATCGAATTGGGCAAGCGAGTATTTCCTACAGGTTAACCAGAAATTACTGTCGTTACAAAATTGAATTTGACTCCGATGATGTAGTGCAAGTCGAAGGAGATGCTAGAACAAAACGCCGTAAAAGACAGAGGATTGAGGAGCTCACAACTATTTTTGCCCAGTGTGAGGCACACGCTCAAACTCCGCAAAAGCACTAATTTTGATTGAGGTGTAACTCCTCTTAGTTCAAAATTCTTAACAATATTCTCTTGAATTTAGATCGATCGATAAACTCTCGCTGAGTTTGTGGCAATCTAGACTTGACTCCAATTAACTTATTTAGGATCTTCTGACGAAACGGATAAATTGGAGCTAAGAGGATTTTAATCCAGCCTCTCAATCCACTATTTTCAAATACGAATTCTGTGGCAAGCGGAGCGCCAAAGCGCGGTGATGTATTCCCTTTCATCGCTGTAATCGCCTCAGATATTTGACCTTTCTCTAGAGACCAGTTAAACAATCTCAAAGGGTCATAAAGATTGGTGGCCTTGATTCTAGGTTTGCTTATTGCCTCTCCTCGATTGGCCCAAATCTCTTTCAGAGGAATCCCCAATTCAAAGAAGACTCCATGCCAAATATTGGGTCTGGTATCAAACTCAATCAAATATAGTTCCTCGCCATGTCTACCAATTCTGAATGTGACGTTAACAAACCCATTTACTTCCATTTCATGTCCCAGAATCTTAAGAGTATTCACTGCTTCCATAGGGCAATCCTCTAGATATCGCCTGGCGACTGATGGACCAAATTTTTTGGTTTCTGCCAAAGTTTCAGAGGCCAGAGCTAATGCCAACTCTCCATCCCGGAAATAAGCCTCAACCATTAGATCTCTGCCCGAAATGAATTCTTGAACACTAATAGGAAACCAATTTCGGTCAATTTTCGTTAAGTTCACTTGGTCAACCATCGGGAATTCTTGGATGAAAGCCCCTCCGCCTGAGGAATTGCCTTTAATCAATACTCTGGAATCCGTATGCCAATCTTTTCTTATTGAACGAGTTGCATTTTCATAAATCAAAGTTTTCGGTTGCTTAATTCCGAGAGATGAAAATGCTTCCGATTGAGCAGCCTTTGAGTCAAAAATCCCCCAGAACTTTGAATTTCTAACCGGCAATATATTCTTCTTACAATCAAAATCTAAATCAGATTCGGCCACAACTTTCATAATTTCGTCCGAGCTCCATAGCACACAAGCACTCAATCCCTTGAGATAAGTTTCAATGCGCTTCAAATTGGAGACGAATTCAAAGGTTGACAATCCGTCAATCTCAATAACCGCATTCAAATGCTTATTGCTACTCAACGTGGACTGTTTTGGAGCAAAACCGAGAACTTTGAAACCTGACAAATTTAAGGAAAGCGGCAGATTTCTTAAGACATTTTCGGCATTGCCAATTAATACGAAATCGAACTGATTGTCTTCCTGCAAAAATGATTCATCACTCATTGCAGAAAGCAAGCTAGTCGCAACAATGTTAAATATCTACGCCGATGTACTTGGTTTGAAGGAACTCATGAATTCCATCAAAGCCACCCTCGCGACCAAGTCCTGATTGCTTATTGCCACCAAATGGTGCTGCGGGATCTGAGATCATGCCGCGGTTGATGGCAACCATGCCAGAGTCAATCGCTTCAGCAACACGGATTGCCCGACCCAATTCGCCGGAGTAGACGTAGCTAATTAATCCGAAATCTGAATCATTAGCCAGCTCGATTGCCTCATCATCGTTTTCAAATGTGACGATTGGAGCAACCGGTCCAAATACTTCGTACTTCAAGATCTCATTTGATTTATCAACGGTCAATACGGTTGGAGGATAGAAAGCACCTGGTCCATCTGGCATTACGCCGCCAGTCTCAACCTTTGCGCCGCCCTTAACTGAGAGCTCAACAAGTTGTGCGATTTTGTCCCGTTCCTTAATGGAGACGCTGGCACCGAGTTGGGCGCCGGCTTCTCGTCCTGGCGCCATCTTTAACTCTGACATAGCCTTTGCAAACTTATTTGTGAACTCATCTGCAATTTTCTTATGAACATAGATGCGATTTGCAGCGGTGCAAGCTGCGCCGCCATTGCGCATTTTTGCCAGCATCAGACCTTTTACCGCTTCATCAATATTGGCATCATCCAAAACTACAAATGGCGCATTGCCACCAAGCTCCATAGAGCAGCGAATTACGCGGTCTGCCGCCTCTTTAATAAGTACTCGGCCAACTTCAGTAGAACCGGTGAAGGAAAGGTTCATAACCCTTGCATCATGCAACATTCTGCTGACCATGGGTCCGGCAGGGGTTGGGGTTACAAGATTTACAACACCTTTTGGCACACCAGCGCGCTCCAAAATATCAACGATCGCCATCGCAGTTAATGGGGTTTCAATTGCGGGCTTAAGAATTACCGTGCAACCTGCTGCGATTGCCGGACCGATTTTGCGGGTCGCCATTCCAGCTGGAAAGTTCCAAGGAGTAATCAACAATGAAACACCGATTGGTTGGTGGGTTACCAAAATTCTCTTGTCGCCACTTGGAGATTTACGAAAATCACCTTGCACTCTTACCGTTTCTTCAGAGAACCAACGGAAAAACTCGGCGGCGTAAAGGATTTCACCTTTTGCATCGGTTATGACTTTGCCATTTTCTTTTGAAACTAACTCGGCTAGAAAATCTGCTTCTGCAACCATGATTTCAAATGCTTTGCGCAAAATTTCGGCGCGATAACGCGGTGCAGTTTTTGCCCACTCTGGGAAGGCGCGATAAGCAGCATCTACCGCTGCATCACACTCTTTCTCACCTGCGGTCTGAATCTCGGCAATAACGCTGCCATCGCTAGGGTCATAAACTGGAACAGAGCCAATACCTTTGACCCACTTGCCATCAATGTAAAGATCGGTTTTTAGCTGCATGAGGCAGAGCATACGCGTGAAAATGAGGGCGTAGAATGACCAATTACTGTGGCTAAATCATGGACCGATGGTGCGCCGACCCCCAAGGCGCTGCAGGATCACGCACATCTGCGGGACCCATTTTCATACCGTCTTAAGAAGTTCTTATTAGGAAACCCACTTAATCGCCACACCCTCAGCCACCAGAGATTAAAAAAGCGCTATGCCCTCGGCATTCTCTCCTCTGATTGCATTTCATCATCGGCATATGGCTCAGAGCAGATTTTGGTTGCTCTGCTTCCGGCATTTGGATTGGCGGCATTCACTTTATTGATGCCGATGACCTTTGTGGTGTTGGCGATTTTGACCATTATTACTTTGTCTTATCGAAATGTGATCTCGGTTTATACCCAGTTTGGTGGAGCGTACATAGTTTCGAGAGATAACTTCGGACCGGTCGTAGCGCAGATCGCAGCGGTGGCTCTAATTTTGGATTACATCGTTACTTTGGCGATTCAAACCGCTGCTGGTGTTGCTGCGATTATCTCGACTTTCCCAGAGCTGGCCCCATGGAAAATTGAAATGTGTTTCATCGTAATTGCCTTGTTGTCCTATGGAAATCTGCGCGGCGTTAAAGAGGCTGGAAAGGCATTTGCTTTACCTACTTATCTCTTTGTATTTTCTATGTTCACGGTTTTTGGAATTGGAATTTTCCGTGAACTCACAACAGGACTACCTCAATTAGATCCAAGAGTTCCAGGTGCAATCGAAATAGGAACAGAGCAAGGTTTGCTCTCTGCAGCAGCTATCTTTATTTTGTTACGTGCCTTCGCCAACGGCGGTTCATCACTCACCGGCTTAGAGGCGATTGCAGATGGAGTGGGCTTGTTCCGTTCCCCAGAGTCGGTAAACGCCAAAAAGACGCTAGTAATGATGTCTTTGATTTTAGGTTCGTTAGTGCTTGGTGTTTCTTACTTTGCTCATCGCATCTTGGCGGTGCCATATGAGGATGAAACCCCAACCGTAATTTCACAGGTAGCACACACGATTTTAGGTGATGGTGCTTTTGGTTCCGCCTTCTTTATCGTGGTTCAGGCCTCAACAATGTTGATTCTTTTTGCTGGAGCTAACACCACATTTAGCGCCTTCCCGATTGTGGTTAATTACGCAGCTGCGGATGGATATCTGCCCAAGTGGTTAACCAAGCGCGGCCACAAACTCAACTTCTCAAACGGCATATTTGTTTTGTCCGGCGCAGCTTTGTTATTGGTGATTGCCACGCAAGGTTCAGTTTCTTATCTAGTTGCGTTTTATGCTTTAGGGGTATTTACCGCATTCACATTGTCTGGACTTGGAATGGCCAAACTAAACTTTGCAAAACGTGAAGGGAACTGGAAGTTCAAGTTTGTTATCAATGGAATCGCGGGCACTCTTTCTTTAGTTATCGTCATAATCTTTGGCATCGTTAAATTTACTGAGGGCGCCTGGGTAGTACTTGTGGTTGCACCCATCCTGGTTTTTTCCTTCCTCCGCCTACGTAAGAGATATGACGCCGAGTCCAATGCCTTGGTAATTCGAAAAGAACAAGAGCGCGCGCTTTCAATAACCCGTCATGATGTAACGGTATTAGTTGATTCCGTTGATCTAGCCACCGTTGGCACCGTGCGTTATGCCCGCTCCTTGAATCCACGCTCACTTCACGCAGTTCACTTTGTCTTGGATGATCGACGTGCAGAAGAGATTAAGAAGCAATGGATGTCCAATCATGGCGTTGATGATGTGCCAATTGAATTTATCGATTGCCCTGATCGTCGCCTGCCAAATGCGGCGGTGGATTACGCAATTCGGGCTACTCAAAAGCCTGATGTAGAGCTAACTTTGTTACTGCCGCGCCGTGCTTATCGCGGTTTCTTGGGTCGTTTGCTACATGACCAGACTGCGGAAGAAATCGCACGTCCTATTTCTCAATTGCCTCGTGTTGTTGCAACCATTGTTCCCTTTGACATCAACAAGATGATCTCCGGTAATCATCATGCCCAGCACGCCCCTGAAGTTGCAGCGGCTGAACTAAAACCTGAAGTTCCACAACGGGCACAAAGCAACTGGTCACAAGCAACCGGAACAATTAGCCATTACGAAGAAAAAGTTACCTCGATTGGAAAAATCTCTTGGCGCAAGCGCGCTCATGTCACAGGACGTGTGACTGCAATCCGTCCAGCTGCAATGGACTCAGCCCCGACCTTAGAGGTAGAGATTTGGGATGAAACCGGTGGGGTAACTCTGCAATTCTTGGGCCGCCGCGAAATCGCCGGTCTCGAAGTTGGTTCAGTAATGATTGCGGAAGGAATGGTGGGCGAACAAAATGGCGCACTTACCATCCTCAACCCTTCTTACGAGATCCGAGTTTGATTTGTTTAAGAAATTTCTAAAATTGAGCGCAGCGCGCTGGTTTGTTGTGGGTACTGCGACATTTGTAATCGACACTTCTCTCTTCCTACTCGCATTTAGCCTTACGGAGATAGCAGTGATTTCAAATCTTTTTTCCGGCACAATCGCCACAACCTTTAATTACTTCTCACATTACAAATGGTCCTTTGCTAGCGATCGCAGCCACAAGCAATCTACTTTGATTTATCTTTTCTTTTTCTTTGTCTTTCTTTTCCTAGGTACTTCGCTAGTTTCCTTCTTTATTCACTCTGGATTGCATCCAGTTCCAGCCAAAGTGGGTACCGCAGCAATTACAGCGCCCATTAGCTTCTTCATAATGAAGTTTGTAACCTTCCGCAGAACCGCCAATGAAGCGTAGATTGGTAGTAATCCCGACCTACAACGAAGCCAGCAATATCGTCTCTTTGCTAGAGCAGATATTTACCGCGGTTTATGGTTGTGAAGTTTTAATAGTTGATGATGGCTCTCCTGACTCCACCGCTGCGGTTTGCCGGGCACTTCAGGATCGGTTTCCACATTTGCATGTAATCGAACGTCATCACAAATCTGGAATCGGCAGCGCTTACCGAGCAGGTTTTGCTTGGGGTCTAGAGCGCGGTTTTAACGAGATTATCGAAATGGATGCCGATGGTTCACATCAAGTTACAGATTTAGTAAGAATGATTGATTTTAAATCGGAGAATCCAAATATCGGTTTAGTAATTGGCAGTCGCTGGGTTAGAGGTGGAGCAACAGAAAACTGGTCCATTAATCGGATTATGTTGTCCCGTTTTGCCAATCGATATGTGCGATTCATGTTGGGCATGGGGGTACATGATGCAACCTCAGGTTTTCGTATTTATTCAGCTGATGCGCTCCGCACCGTAGATCTAAATCGAATTCGCAGCGAGGGTTACTCTTTTCAAATAGAGATGACCAGATTGATGCACCGCTCTGGATTTGGAATTGTGGAGCTGCCAATTACTTTCAAGGAGAGAGAAAATGGCGTATCCAAGATGTCCAAAGCTATTGTTCGCGAGGCGATGTTTTTGGTAACCGCATGGGGAGTTAAGCGCATACTGCGCATTAGTTAGAGCTGAAATTAATTGGCGGTGGCGGTGGGATTTGAACCCACGGTTGAGTTTCCCCAACACGCGCTTTCGAGGCGCGCTCCTTAGGCCGCTCGGACACGCCACCGTGGGCGACTATACGCGAGGGTTACCGTTGCTTAGAAAAGAAATCTTTTAATACGCCTGCGCACTCTGATTCAAGAACTCCAGTAATAACCTCAACTTTGTGCAAAGCCCTTGGATCGCGCAATAAATCCCACATCGAGCCAGCGGCTCCAGCTTTTTCATCCCATGCACCAAAAACTACTCGGGGAATTCTGGCCTGCATGATGGCACCAGCACACATCGCACATGGTTCTAGGGTCACGACCAATGTGCACTCTTCTAGCCGCCAAGAACCTATTGATCGTGATGCGGATTTAATTGCAACTATTTCCGCATGGGCCAAAGGATCCTTAAGCAATTCTCTCTGGTTGTTGCCCATAGAAATTATGGCGCCATCTTTATTTAGCATTACCGCGCCGACCGGCACATCGCCGCTGGCTAATTCACCGAATTTTGCGCGCTCTAAAGCTACGCGCATTGCTTTTTCATAATCCATTTATAACTTATCAATCAATTCTGCGAACTGGTCACCAAATCCGACTCGACGAGCGATGACCTCAAGTTGCTCATCAGGGAACATTTCATCATCATCGCAGATAAATTGCAGCTCCATCGCATCTAGACCTAAATCTGAAAAGATATTTAAATCCCCTGCCGGTTCATCAGCATCATCTTCCTCTGGCAACTCCAAATCTAACAACTCGAGAACCTCGGCCGCGATTTCATAATCTAATGCCGATATGACATCACTTAACACCATCTGCATACGAGCACCAATTTGTCTGATCAAAATAAAGAATTGATCATCAACCGCCAACATTGCAATCGCTCCGCCATCAACCTGTTGCGCGCGCAACGCATCTAATGCGACTCCGATATCTGTGGTTGCATCATCAGAAAGTTGTGAGGCCCGCCATTGGCCATCATCACGCCAGGCAAGAAATGCGAACTCCATGGATTCGTTCTCCATCTCACACCTTCCTCACTTAAGCCCGGGTCGAAAAATGCAATGCCTCATGGTTCCACCGTTGTGCTTGGTAGTAAAGTGCCGCCATGAAAGTACACGTCGTAAATCATCCACTTGTTACCCATAAATTGACGGTACTGCGCGATAAAAAAACCAACTCCCAAGTTTTTAGACACCTAGTCGAAGAGCTTGTGACCCTGTTGGCTTATGAGGCCACTCGTGAAGTAAAGATCGAACCGGTTCAGATTGAAACACCGGTTGCCACTACAAAAGGTGCGATGCTCTCTACTCCACGTCCCGTAGTTGTTCCAATCTTGCGCGCTGGACTGGGCATGCTCGAAGGCATGATGCGGGTATTACCTAGTGCCGAAGTTGGTTTCCTTGGCATGGTGCGTGATGAAAAAACATTACAGGCCTCCACTTACGCCAATCGTCTACCAGAGGATTTAAGTGGCAGACAGTGCTACATCTTGGATCCAATGTTGGCAACAGGTGGCACATTGGTTGCAGCGATGAATTATCTGATTGAGCGCGGCGCGAAAGACATCACAGCAATCTGCTTGTTGTCCGCTCCAGAGGGTGCAAAAACTTTAGAGCGCGCCTTTGAAAACTCAAACTTCCCGATCACTGTTGTAACTGGTGCGATGGATGAAAAGTTAAATGAGCATGGTTACATCGTTCCAGGATTGGGAGATGCAGGAGATCGACTTTACGGAGTCGTCTAAATGGCAAACACATCCCCTGGTTATGGCATCACAATCCGCGTAGAGGGACGTCCCGAATTTCAACCAGTTGCTGAGATAACCACAATCATTACCCGTGAAGGAGCGATGATTACCGCACTTGATGTTGCGGATTCACAATTAGATTCAGTAGTCATAGATGTGACCTGTGATGCGATTGATGCGGCCCACGCAGAGAGAATTACTACCGCGTTAAGTGCCTCTCCAATTTTAAAAGTTCGCAAAGTTTCTGATCGCACCTTCTTGCTACATCTTGGTGGCAAACTTGAAGTGCAATCAAAGGTGCCGCTAAAAACCCGTGATGATTTATCCCGCGCCTACACACCAGGTGTGGCCCGTATCTGTCAGGCCATCGCAAAGGATCCAACTGATGCCCGGCGCCTCACAATTAAGCGCAATACCGTGGCGGTAGTTACCGATGGTTCAGCGGTACTTGGACTGGGAAACCTCGGCCCGGCTGCCGCTCTGCCGGTTATGGAGGGTAAGGCGGCGTTGTTCAAGCGGTTTGCTGATGTGGATGCCTGGCCGGTCTGTCTTGATACTCAGGATGTCGATGAAATCGTACGCACCGTTCAATTAATCGCACCGGTTTATGGCGGCATAAATCTGGAGGATATCTCAGCCCCAAGATGTTTTGAGGTCGAAGCTAGGTTGCGCGAACTATTAGATATTCCAGTTTTTCATGATGATCAACATGGCACAGCGGTTGTTGTATTGGCCGCACTTCGTAACGCCTTGAAATTAGTAAAGAAAGATTTGAGTAAAACCAAGATTATTTTGAGTGGAGCAGGTGCGGCCGGTACTGCAATTGCACGTCTGCTTGTTCTTGCTGGTGCCACCAACATCATCGGCTTTGATGACAAGGGGGTCATTAATAAAGATAGCGCAGCTCCAAATGAGATGCGTAAATGGTTTATAGAAAACTGCAACCCTTCACAGTTCTCTGGATCATTGAGCGAAGCCATCAAAGGCGCAGATATCTTCATCGGAGTAAGCGCGCCCAATGTTTTAACTGAATCTGATGTTCAATCTATGGCCAAGGATGCGATTGTCTTTGCCCTTGCCAATCCTGATCCTGAAATTGATCCCACCGTGGCGCGTAAACATGTAGCGGTAGTAGCAACCGGTCGTAGCGATCAACCCAATCAAATCAACAATGTTCTGGCCTTCCCTGGAATCTTCCGTGGTTTATTAGATGCCGGCGCCACCAAAATTACAGATAAGTTGTTGTTGGCCTGTGCTGATGCGATTGCCTCTTGTGTCTCACCCCAACAACTCAACGCCTCATTTATTGTGCCAAGTGTTTTTGATCCCAATGTTGTTAAATCTGTAGCCGATGCGGTTAAAGGTCAGGCGTAATTGTCTATTGCAGATTGGCTAGAGCAATCAGTTGGTGCCGGAGCTCCTTTTTTTATTTACCTTGCTTTCGGCGCAATAGTCTTCATTGAGACCGGCATCCTCATCGCATTCTTTTTGCCGGGAGATTCGATTCTCTTTGCAGCGGGGTTGATCGCTGGCACCCGCAATGACATCAATATTGTTTTGTTAATCGCCGTGATTTTTATGGCCGCCTTCATCGGTGATCAAGTGGGTTATGTTTTAGGGCGTAAATTCGGCAGGGCTTATTTACAAAAACACTCCTCGCCCCGCATCGAAAAGATGATTGCCAGGGCTGAGGATTTCTACGCCAAATATGGTTGGAGTGCGGTTATTTTGGCCCGCTTCTATCCCTGGATCCGCACCTTTATGCCACCGATAGCAGGTATTGGAAAGATGAATTACTACAAATTCTTAGCGGCAAATGCCCTGGGTGCTTTGTTGTGGGGCGTAGGAATTACTTTGCTTGGCTATTACGCGGTAGCAATTCCTGCCTTAAAAGACTCGTCACGCGGTATCGCCATATTTTTTGTGGTCTTGACTATTGCACTTACCTTGAAAAACTACTTACGAGCCAAGCGGGATTGACGAACCCCTCCCACAACCACTCCAACGTAGGTCATAGCGATCCCGCTAACCAAGAACCAACTAACACTTACCCCTTCACTTGGTGCATAAAGATCAAGTAACAATGAACCAAATAATTGGCCACCAACGCTAAATAAGGTAAAGGTCAGAACTCCAAGGTGTTGCACAATTAAAGAGGTGGCAGCGATATAAACAACTCCGATTACCCCGCCGGTGTAAATCCACCATGGCCCACTTGGCAAAGGTTGCAGTTCGATTTTTCCCATCATTACCAGTAGTAAGACAAAGATTAATAAGAATGTCGTGCCATTAATGAAGTTAAGTAATGAAGTGGCGTAACTGTTGTCGGTATATTCATTAATTTGTCCATTTAATGCGCGCTGTACTCCGACTAAAGCACCAGCAATTACGGCAAATGTCACTGCAAGAAATGAAAAGGAGTGCGCCTCAATCTTGTCCGCTACAGAAACCAATACCGCAAGCACAGTAATCAGCGCCGCACCAACTCTTCTGCGAGAGATTAACTTTGGTCCGCCACCTGTAAAACCAACTCGATCCACCAACAGAGAGGTGGCTGTTTGCCCAGCAATTGAAGCAACCGAATACACCGCCACACCAATTAAGGGCACAACCGTGGTTTGAATCGCTACAAAACTGCCGCCCAGGGCACCGGCGAACAACCGCCAAAGCGGAATCTGACCTGATGCAACCGCGGCGCGGAGTCTTTTAACCCCAGCCTTTATCTGAGTACTAAAGAGGGCGTAAATAGCAACAAATACCAGACCGGAAGAGAATGAAACTAACGCGGCTTGTGGTGCATTATCTAACCGATGTGAAAGTTCGCCATTAGCACGGGCTTGGAGTGCGATCAAAACACCGGAAAGTGCAGCTAAAGCATCTAAGCGAACATGGTTATTGGTTGATTTGTTCACTTAGCTCCAGCCATTCATTTTCTAAACTCTGACGCAGTAATTGTACCTCTTGCAATTGCTGACCTACTTCAATCAAACGCTGGTGATCAAAGGCGGCCGCCTCTTGTTGTTGCTGTAAAGATTGTTCTTCCTCGCTAACTTTCGCAATTTGTTTTTCTAGTCGCGCAATCTCCTTCTTAATTAATCGCACCTGTGCCGCATCAGAGATTGTTTTCTTAGGCGCTGTTGCAACTGATGATGCAATTTTCCGAGCGCGCAACTCTAAATACTGTTCTACCCCTCCTGCTAAATCCCGCAAAGCTTCATCACCAAGCAATCCAACAAAGCGATCGCAGACCCGCTCTAGGAAATAACGATCATGTGAGATGACAATTAGAGTTCCAGCATAGGTATCAAGTAGATCTTCCAGTGCGGTCAAAGTCTCAACATCAAAATCATTTGTCGGCTCATCAAGCAGTAAAACATTGGGCGAATCCATCAACAGTCGCGTGAGTTGCAATCTTCGTCTCTCGCCGCCAGAAAGATCTCGCACCATGCGCTGTTGTCCCTCATAATCAAAACCCAAACGTTCACAGAGCTGGGAAGCTGAGATTTCTCGACCACCACCTAACTCAACATGAAGCGCTACTTTTTCTACCGCCTCCAGAACCCGCCAGGAAGGATCCAACTCCTGTAAGTGTTGGGAGAGAAACGCGGCCTTTACGGTGATTCCGGTCTGCATCTTCCCGGCCGAGAAGCGATACTGACCCGCCAAAGTGCGCATCAAAGTGGTCTTTCCCGAGCCATTAACGCCCACAATTCCGATGCGATCACCAGGGCCGATATTCCAATTTAAATCATCAATCAAAGTACTTTCACCTATCGCCAGTCGAGCATGGTGAATTTCATAAACCGTATTCCCTAAGCGATTAGCGGCAAAATTCAGTAGTTCAGCGGAGTTACGTGGCGCGGGCTCTGTTGCAATCAATTGATTTGCTGCATCGACTCTGAATTTTGGTTTAGAGGTACGTGCTGGTGCGCCTCGTCTAAGCCATGCCAACTCTTTCCTTATCAAGTTGTTGCGGCGCGCATCCTCAGCAGCCTGTTGTCTTGCCCGTTCTGCTTTTGCTAATACATAAGCAGAGTAGCCACCGTCATACTCTTCAACCTTTCCTTCAACTACCTCCCACATTTTGTCGGAGACCTCATCTAAAAACCAACGATCGTGGGTAATCACGACAACCGCTAACTCGCGGCGTTTTCTAATGTGCTCGGCTAGCCAGGCAACACCTTCAACATCTAAATGATTGGTTGGCTCATCAAGCAAAATAATGTCGAGCGGTTCAATCAATAACTTTGCAATTCCAACTCGGCGTTTTTCTCCCCCCGATAAAGAACCAAAGGGGCGATCCATTAACTCTGAGTTATATCCGCCAAAAAGACCAGCAAATATTTCACGGACTCCGGCATCGCTGGCCCATTCATGGGTTTTCTTGCTACCAACCACAACATCTCTAACTGTGGCTCCAGCCTCAGCCGAATCAACCTGATTCAACATTCCCAAACGGGCCCAATTGGCTTTAGTTACTCGACCCTCATCTGGTGGTTCTAACTCCGCTAATACTTTAAGCAGGGTTGATTTACCGCCGCCATTTCTTCCAACAATTCCGATGCGCTCACCCTCTGACACCCCTAGAGAAACATTGCTCAAAAGTGGGCGAATATCAAAGGCTTTTGAGACCCCTTCGATATTGATGATATTGCGCGCCATAAGGAGATAAGAGTATTCCAGAGTCAACTCCACTCATTACAGTAAGCCAGTGAGTATTGCTGAGGAGCTACGCAAGGTTCTTGGTGACCAGGCCACCATAATTACCGATACAGCGGTATTGCCTTCTTATTCTCGAGATCAATCACAGATTGCAAAAAACGGTACTCCAGCTGCTGTACTACTTGCCAAAAACGAGTCAGAGATTGCCGCTGCTTTGAAATTTGCTCACGCCAACGCAATTCCAGTTGTAGCGCGTGGAGCTGGTAGCGGTTTATCAGGCGGCGCAAATGCGGTCGATGGCTCAATCGTAATTTCACTTGAAAAAATGAATCGAATTATTGAAATTGATCCAACAAATCTAATTGCGAGAGTAGAGCCGGGTGTAATTAATCTCGAATTAGACAAAGAGGTTTCGCAATTTTCTTTAGCATATCTTCCAGACCCAGCGAGCCGAGAGTGGTCAACGATTGGTGGGAATGTTGCTACCAACGCGGGCGGCATGTGCTGTGTTAAATATGGAGTCACTTCTCATCATGTACGCGCCATTCGAATGGTTACCGCTGACGGAAATGTTGTTGCTTTGGGTTCTGCGTTAAAGAAATCAGTAACAAACCTTGATTTGCTGCATTTGATTGTGGGCTCTGAAGGAACCTTAGGGATCATCACGGAGATAACAGTTGCTCTTGCGGTTCGTCCAAAACCGGCCACTACATTGATCGCAACCTTTGCCTCAATTGAAGAGGCTATGAGGGCGGTTCCAGAGTTAGTCGCATTGGCTCCTTCGATGTTGGAGGTAGTTGATGCAACAACATTGCGGGCGGTAGAAGAGTGGAAGCCATTGGGTTTTGAAGGTGTTGGAACCGTCCTACTAATGCAAAGCGATGAATCACCAGATATCTGTGCCAAAGGGGTGCAGATTGCTGAAAAACATGGAGCGATTGATGCTACCTACTCAGATGACCCTAAAGACAGTGCAGATTTAATTCAGGTCAGAAAGCTGGCTTATCCCGCACTAGAACGCAAGGGGGCGGCGTTACTTGATGATGTCTGCGTACCAATCTCACAGATTTCAAATTTGGTAACCGCGGTTGAGAAAATCGCCTCAGAATCCGGTTTATTAATTGGAATCTTTGGTCATGCCGGAGATGGCAATATGCATCCAACTATTGTCTATGACCACGGTGATGCTGATGCAGAATTTAAAGCGGTTGCTGCTTTTAATCAGATAATTAAAGTGGCGCAGGATTTAGGTGGTACCGCATCAGGAGAGCATGGAATTGGCTCAATCAAGGTCGAATCAGCTCTTCGTGAATCTGGCGAAAAGATTATTGAATTACAACGGGCTATAAAGAAGGTATTTGATCCAAAGGGCATTCTTAACCCGGGAAAGAAAATTCCTTAAACTCTTCTGACCAAATCTCATTCATTGTCTTATATTCTCCTTTGGTATGAATTCGATTGCTCAAATAAACCCATCCTTTTTTGCTCTCTAAATCAACAGCAAATCCTGTTCCGGTAAATCCAAAATGCCCAATTGCGAAACCTCCTTGTGCCAATGGAAATCTTCTAAAACCAATCCCTTGTACTGGGTTATTACGAGGTTTCGAGAACTGTTGCAACCTCTCAATTGGTAGGAAGCCGTCCAACAATCCCAAAACAAACTTATTCAAATCTGACAGGCTTGAGAACAATCCAGCATGCCCGGATTCACCATTGAATATGTGAAAAGCATTGCCATCATTTATCTCCCCGGAGAGTATGTAATCCCGCCAGCCGGCGAAATCCTCAACTTTTTCAGGCACGGGGTAGGGCTGTTTGGACTCCACCATCTTCTTTTCAATGCTGTCTCCAATCGAGGTTGCAACAACATTTTTTGGATCCGCCGGGCGAGAAAAAACAGTATTTTCCAAGGCTAGTGGGGTAGCTACCCGAGCTGCGAAAATCTGATTTAGATCAGCGTCATACAACTTTCTAAGCAAGATTCCCAAGGTAATAAAGTTCAAATCGCTGTAATGGAACTCTTTTTGCTTTGGGTACTTCAATGGCAAGTTAGCAATCTTTTGGTTAACCTGCTCGGGAGTTGAGCAGGATATATAAAACGGACGCCATTCTTCAGTACCTGATTCATGACGTAGCAGATCTTCGACAGTCAGATCTTTTTTATCTTCAACTTTCCACTCTGGTAGATATCGAGAAATCGGATCATCAAGCTTTAGGAGTTTTTCTTCAATGGCGCACATAACTAAGGTGGTCGTGCAAAGAACTTTTGTGATTGAAGCTAAATCAAAACTACTCACTTCATTAATGGGTGTGGGATCTGCAACCCCAAATTCAGAGGTAAAACCCCGTACCTGAGAAGCCACATTTCCTGCCGATATTTGGGAAATCGCCACCGCAGATGTCATGAATGCACAATACTTCCCTGATAACTGATTGGACTCTCTTCAAACCACCATGCAGCATCCAAATCATGGGTTGCCTCAGGATCCAATTGGTGAGCTAAATAGCTGGCGGCCTTAATCCCTAGAACCCCTTCCATCATGGAGCCGATTGAAACCTTTAGGCCAGAGTTAATTGCCTGATTAGCTAGTTGCAAGGCCGGTGTGACCCCTCCGGCTTTCAAGATCTTTACATTGAGGTACTGAAAGGCCTGTGTTTCAACTACCTTTTCTAAATCCGTCTGTGAAAAACAGGATTCATCAGCCATGAGTGGAATATTGCACTCTTGCGCCAGAGCGGCATGGCCCAATAAATCAGCTTTGGGCAATGGTTGCTCCAAATACTCAATATTGGCGCCACATTTAGCTATCTCTCGAGCAGCCGATATTGCATATTCCAAGCTCCAAGCTTGATTGGGATCAATTCTAATTATGGCGTTCTGACCTGCTTCCTGCCTAATAATCTCTATACGTTGCAGTAGATCTGATATCTCCTCTTGTTTTACCTTTAACTTAAAGGTGTCAAAGCCTGCGGTTACCCTTTCCCTTACAATCGCTTTCAAATCCGCCAACTCTGCAATGGGTACCGTGACATCAGTAGCTACAGAGCAACTCGGATGTTTCTCGGTATTCCAAAGCGCCATATCAAGTGCAGCCTTAGCGCTGGGGAAGATCTCCAGTTTTGAAATTATCTCTGGACTTATTTCTCTCAAACCTTGAACCGCCGGTGAGTGGAGTTGTCGCAAAATAGCCTCATGCGAGTCCCCTGATATTTGTGGCGTGGCGACGCACTCTCCTACACCGAAGCGACCATCGATTAATTCAATCACCACCTGTATTACTGGATAAGCGCTAACACTTCGCAAGGCAGTGACAAAAGACTCTCTCAGCCTTATGGATTTTTCAGTAACCGTGATACTTTTAATCATATGGAGTTTCGCACCGCTTCTCTATCTGATTTAAGCGATATCGCCGCGTTGTTCCATGCCTGTTGGCATATCTCGTATAAAGATCTGCTTTCCGCCGAAGTGCGCTCGGAGATGACCTTAGATAACTCTGCTGATTTATGGCGACCATCTCTGATTGATCCCAAAGGTAAAGAGACCGTAGTTGGAATTTTGGATTCCAAGATCGCTTCGGTATTTAGAATTGGTGAAGATAAAGATGACTCGACCTTAGGCCACTTGTTCTCGCTATATGTTGATCCAAAAGTTGCTGGAAAGGGATTAGGTAAAGCCTCTTTAAACATGGCTGCTGAAAAACTGGCTGAAAAAGGCTTCAAATCAATGAGTTTATGGGTATTTGAGAAAAATGCTATCGCCCGTAACTTGTACCAAGGTTTCGGCTTCCAGCTCACTGGAGAATCAAGGGTTGATGAACGCTGGAAGGAAAATGAGGTCAAGATGCGCAAGGAGTTTACCTAATAACTACTCGGTAATTTCCTTCTGGTTTTGGTTCAGGCAACTGTAGTGGTTTTGCTCCAGGAGTAAATGATCCTAGAACTCGATTGCCACTAGCGCCGGTGCATGATGGAATCGCGCCAGGAAGTCCAAACCAGGATAAATAACCAATTAATGCAAAGGTTGCCGCCTCTTTTTGTCTCGGATCCAAACCTAAAACCGACATGGGTTGCACTCTGCAATTTGGCAGGCGCTGGGAAAATCGCTGCATCATTAGTGGGTTTGCTGAACCTCCACCATGTACATACATATCTTTAAGCCCAAATCTTTCTACCTCAATCGCCACCGTCTCGACAGTTAACTCTAAGAGAGTGCGAATTACATCTGCAATCTTCCAAGTAGAAACTTCACCAAAGTATTGTTTTATATAGGGCAGATGAAATAGCTCTTTACCCGTGGACTTTGGAGGTGGGGCTTGATAGTAAGGCTCTTGCAACATCTCCTTTAGAATTTTCTGATTTACCTCACCCTGTAAAGCAATTTGAGAGTCTCTATCGAATTTAATGGCTCCATCGGAATGGGCTTGTAAAGCCGCATCCATCAAACCATTTGCTGGTCCAATGTCATATGCAATCGGAACCATTCCTTTGCCGGTTACTGTGATATTTGAAATTCCACCTAAGTTCAAAGCTCCCACCGGTTCGGCATAATCACCAAACATCATCTGATCAATTAGGCTGACAAGAGGAGCGCCGTGGCCACCAGCTGCTACATCGCGGGATCTGATGTTAGAAAGTACTGGAATTCCGGTCTTTTCTGCGATCCAGGTTGGCTCTCCGAGCTGGAGGGTGCCTAAAGCATGGTTTGATTCAATCCAGTGATAGAGCGTCTGACCATGAGATGCGATTAGAGAAACATCATGTTGACCCATTAGCTCTTTAGCGGCGGAGGCAAAGGCCTGACCAATATAGGTATCTAATTTACATACCCGTTCCATGTCAACGGTGCGCGGCGGCATCGCAGCGGCTATTTCGCCGTGAAGTTCTTCGCTATAGGGAACGCTTTTAAAATCCAGAACCTGAACTGTGATTTCTTTATCGCTTTCCTGAAAATCGCATAAAGCAACATCAATACCATCGTAAGAGGTTCCTGAAATCATTCCGATTATCTTCATTTCAAAACCTCCGGACAGGCTACTAGATGGGATTTGGTGGCATTTAATAACTCTGGAACCTTTAACTTACAACTTTCTACCGCTAATGGACAGCGCTGATGAAAGGCGCAGCCTTGTGGCAGATTGGCGGGATCTGGAACCTCTCCCTCCAATACATTTTCAAAATCAATGCCTCGAACATTGGTGTGTTCAGGAATCGATTCAATCAAAGCCTTTGTATATGGATGCTTTGGATTATTAAGCACTTCATCCCAGGTTCCATACTCAACAATTCGGCCCAAATACATAACCGCTATCTCATCGCTGATATGTCGAACCATAGAAAGATCATGGCTAATAAATATATAAGTTAAATTAAACTTATTTTTGAGATCAACCAGTAGGTTCATTACATCGGCTCTGACCGAAACATCAAGAGCTGAAACTGGTTCATCCAATACCAACAACTCAGGTTCCGCTGCCAAGGCTCGTGCAATTGCAACACGTTGGCGTTGGCCACCGGAAAGTTGGTGCGGGAAGCGGGTTTGCATATCTGCCGCAATTCCTACCACCGCAAGTAATTCAATAACCCGGGCGCTGATTTCCGCATCGCCTCTTAATTTGTGAGTCTTCAATACTTCGGCGATACAAGCCCCGATGGTTTGTCTTGGGTTCAACGAGGAGTAAGGATCTTGGAATACCAATTGTGTTTTTGAATGCCTACTGCGAAATGTGTTTTTAACCCCTTGACCAAGCGGTGATCCACTCCAAAGTAAAGAGCCTTCAGTTGGTGGCTCTAATCCCACAATAAGTCGTGCCAGGGTAGATTTTCCGCAACCACTCTCACCAACAATTCCTAGGGTTCTGCCCTTCTCCACTGAAAGAGTAATGCCATTTAGCGCATTAACAACGCTCTTGCGTGCTCGAATGCGGTATCGCTTCGTAACATTATTAATACTCAAACTCATTGCTTAACCCCCAACGGAAAGAAGCAAGCAACAGAACTTGATTCATTGCTAGTTAGCTCTGGACGGTGGCTAGAGCAGATATCTCTGGCCTCTTTACAGCGCGGAGCAAAAGCACAGGTGTTAAGAACCTGCCATGGTTTGGGCGGTACACCAGGAATTGATTCCAATCTCTCTCTATCTCGACCAGCTGCCGGTAGTGAGGCTAGTAAGCCTGCGGTGTAGGGATGCTTTGGTGCTTTGAAAATTTCATCAACAGTTCCAGTTTCAACTACTCTTCCGGCATACATAACAATTACTCTGTCAACAAGATTGGCCACTACTCCTAAATCATGGGTGATCCAAAGCATCGACATATTGCGACGCTTTCTCTCTTTAGCTACCAGCGCCAGAATCTGTCTTTGAATAGTTACATCAAGGGCGGTAGTTGGCTCATCTGCTATCAATAGTTCGGGAGACAGCAACAACGACATTGCGATCATCACTCTTTGTCGCATTCCGCCAGAAAACTCATGCGGGTAACTATCAAAAGCTCTATTCGGATCAGCGATTCCAACCGCAGCCAAACCATTGAGAATATGGGTTTTCTGATCGGTAATTTGATGTTGGTGAGAGTCCAATACCTCCTGTAACTGCTCGCCAATCTTCATAACTGGGTTCAACGCGGTCATAGGATCCTGATAAATCATCGCTATTTCTTTACCGCGAATACTGCGCAAATCCTCAGCTGAACTCTTAAGTAGATCTGCTCCTTTGAATCTAATCTCGCCAGATTCAATCTTTAAACCCCTGGCTAGCAAACCAAGAATTGAAAGTGCGGATAAAGTTTTTCCAGAGCCGCTCTCGCCAACGACTCCAACAGCTTCTCCTGGCTTAATTTCAAAGCTGACATCATTAACTAAAACTCTCTTATCCTCTGAAATTACTACGGATAGATTCTTAATCTCGAGTAGGTTGGTCATCCGCTACTCCTACGTGCTGGATCTAGGGCATCTCGCAAGCCATCTCCAACCAAATTTAAACCAACCACCACAACAGTGATAAAGAGCGAAGGGAATGCCAATGTCCACCAGGCAAATGAGGCTAAAGCTTGAGCTTCAGAAACCATTAAGCCAAGAGAGGCATCTGGTGGTTGAGTTCCTAAACCTAGGAAGGAAAGACCAGACTCAGTCAGAATCGCCCAGGATAGTGAGAGTGCAATCTGCACCACGATAGGAGCCAAAACATTTGGCATGACATGTCTAATCAGAATCCGTGGTGTTGAAAAACCTAACACTCTTACCGATTTTACGTAATCCATCTCCTTAACGGTGAGGACCGGTCCTCGAGCGACTCGAATAAAGATTGGGGTGTAAACAATTGCAATTGCAATAGAGGTATCAATCCAAGAGTTACCCAAGCTATTTACAATGGCAAGGGCCAACAAAATCGCAGGGAAAGCAAAGATCACATCACTAGCTCTTACAACAAGATTGTCGAGCCAACCACCGAAAAACCCGCCAACAACGCCAAGAAATACCCCTACAACAGCGGCAAGTCCGACCGAAAGCAGAGCTACTGATAGCGAGCGGCTCATACCATCAATGGAGCGAGAAAAAATATCTCGACCAAATTGATCGGTACCAAACCAATAAGTACCACTCGGTCCCTGCAAAGCATCAATTGGGTTCTGCTCTAATGGATCAATGGGTGCCAGATTCAGTGCAGAGACAATAGAGAGAATAACCATAACCAAAACTAAAAATAAGCCAATAACTCCAGAGGTGCTCTTAAAGTAATAATGCACCCAATCTCTTCTACCGGTCGAGGTTTTCATTTGATTCTTGGATCCACCTTTCGATAGACCCAATCAGTGATTAGGTTGATAGTTACAAATAGGATCGCAAAAACCATGATGCTGCTTTGCACGGTCGCATACTCACGCTTATTAATGGCATCAAGAATCTGACGTCCCATTCCAGGCAAAGCAAAGATTTTCTCAACAATTACCGCTCCACCCAAAAGATAGCCAAATTGAATTCCCGTCATGGTAACGATTGGAATTAAAGAATTTCTTAAAACATGTCGTAATCTGACAATTCTTGGTTTTACGCCTTTGCCATATGCGGTTCGTACAAAGTCTTTATCTACCGTCTCCAACAAAGCAGATCTAGTTGTGCGCATGATTGGTGCTGCTACCGCAATTCCTAGTACCAAGCTTGGGAAGAGCATCTGCTGTAAATTCATCGAAAGATCCTCAAATGGCGTCATGTATTCGTAGCCATTCGGAAAGTATTGAAACTTATTAGCCATCACAGTGACTATGGTTGTACTCAAAACAAAACCTGGAATTGCAAGGGCGAGCAAACCGAAAAATTGGCCGAGAAAATCACGGGCGCTGCCAGGCTTACGGGCGCTGAACATGCCTATTGAGATACCGATTAAAACCCCAAGAATTGTGCCAAATAAGGCTAACTGCATAGTTACGAGCAGCGCTGACTTTGTTAAATCCCAAACTGGAGCACCTGTTGAGTATGAAAAGCCTAGATCTCCCGATAAAAAGCTAGCCATCCAGGATAGGTACTGTCCGACTAATGGTTTATCTATTCCGTAGTAGGCACGCAAAGTATCAATCTGCTCTGGCGTCAGTACTCCAGTCTCAATGCCCAAAGAACTGGTTATGGTGTCGCCTGGGATAACCCGCAATACAACAAAGACAAACACGGAAATTCCGAAAAGTGTGGTCAGTACTGAAGCTAAACGCTTAAGAAATCCCATTCACCTTTTCCTATTAATTTCTAGAATAAAAACTTTATTAAAAATGTGAGGCGTGTGGAGTTTCCCCCACACGCCTCACCTAACTACTTACTATCCAAGTGTTGCGGAGCGAAGCTGTAGCAAAGATCCATTTGCTAAAGCTGAGAATCCACGAAGTTTCTTGGTAGCTACTCGATACTCATATGGAGTAGCAAGCCATACCCAAACCGCGTTGTCCTCCAACTCTTTGGAGATTGCGGTGTAGGCACCTTTACGTTCTGTCACTTTTCCGCTCGCCTTACCCTTGATGAAGTTTGCGTCAAGAGTTGCAGATGAGTAAGAGGCAACCTTGTTCAGGTTTCCAGTTGATGTGAAGTAACGGGTGTACATAGTGTCTGGATCGATACGACCACCATTGTTTGCCAATGTTGCAACGAAATCAGCAGCTAGCCAACGTGGAACATATGTTGCTTGCTCAACGATATCTAGCTCCATTGTGATGTTGGCCTTTGCTAATTGCGCCTTCAAGTTCTGCGCCATGGCAACTGATGTAGCCCATCCAGTGCTGGTTACCAATGTCTTGAAGGTAACGCCTGATGACTTACCTGCTGCTGCTAGGTACTCCTTGGCCTTTGCTAGATCCTGCTTAGGGCATGGACGAGCATTTACATCAGAGCGATAAGCCGGGCTTGTGATTGGACCGGTTACCTGCCCTTGACCGAGAAGCGCAGTATTGATGAGCTCTTGGCGATCAATTGCACATTGGAGCGCCAAGCGCACATTCTTATCATTGAAAGGTGCAACCTTGGTGTTGAACTGCAATGCGTAATAACCCAACGCTGGTGTCTTGAACATCTTTAAATTGCTTTTTACCTGACGTGCGATTAGCGGATCGGTAACAATTCCCATTCCAATGGTTCCTGCGTTTAGGGCAGAGAGGATTGAGGCTTCGGTTGGGATTACGCGAATAGTTACATCTTTAATCTTTGGCTCACCCATGAAGTAATCAGCGTTGGCTGAAAGCTTCAAAGATTGGGTTGGCTCCCAAGAAACCCACTTATAAGGACCGGTTCCATTTGGCTTGTTGCTGCCGCCAATCTTTCCGGCATCGATATCAGCCTTGGAAAGCATCGCCATGTTTACACCTTCCAACGCAGCAAGAATTGGTGCATTTGGAATCGACATGGTCAAAATCAACTTGCGGCCATCAGCCTTGATTGAAGTAATAGTCGCGATGTTTGCGCGAGCTGCAGCACCAGTCTTGGTATCAAGAATGCGCTCTAGAGATGCCTTTGCATCCTCAGCATCAAATGTTGAACCATCGTGGAACTTAACACCTTCACGAAGATTTAAAGTAAGAGTTTTTCCATCTTTGGAAAAAATCCAAGAGGTTGCAAGACCGCCTTTGAGGGCGTTCTTTGCACCGATTTCAATCAAGCTGCCATATACCAAACCAAGACCACGCACTGTTGCGAAGTTTGTTGCAGTGTGTGGATCGGTCTTATCAATATCTAGGACGCTACCAATAACTAGGCTGGTATCAGCAGCCTTTGCTGGTTGGGTTACGAGTACGCCGCCAAACATGGCTGCAATCGCAACGCCGGTCCATAATTTACGTAGTTTCACTTGCTTTCCTTTCAAACGAGGGTTGTGATAATCCTTCTCTTTTATTTGCTGTAGGTCAAGGATGGTCATGACTTTGCACCAAATTTGGCAGCGGTTAATGCATGATCTCCATTACTAGTTAAAACTGCGACTCCCAATTGACTCTCAACCAATTCACGCACTCCAACAACTTCTTCAGCTATACCGCCGCCAAATGCCAGCGGAATACCCTCTTTATTAAGGGTTTTCTGCGCTCTTTTGATTAGCTCAACTAAGTGTTGTGCCGCACTTTCTAGAATTATTTTGGCACTAACTACACCTGACTTAGCGGCCTGCGATACCAAAGGCGTTAGAGCGGCTATGGCAGAGCGGTCTCTGCCATAAACATACTCACGGATCGAGCTCCAATCAGCCCCACCTACAGCCTCATTGATTCTTTGAGATAGGCCATCTAAATCCTGTGACTCTTCAATTTGAAATAACAAATGTCTCAAAGCTTCCCGGCCAATCCAATAACCAGCTCCTTCATCGCCAAGAAGATAGCCCCAGCCCCCAAAAGTTATTTCCTCTCCATCTTTTGTGATGTGCACCGCTACAGAGCCGGTTCCGGCATAAAGGTAAATTCCCTGACCTGGGGCAAACATTGAGTAGTAAGCCAATGCGATATCAGAGCTCAAATTAATCTTGGCCTTTGGAAATACTGTTTTTAACTCCTCTTCAATTAATTTCGGTGCCCCAAATCCGGTTATTCCAATAGAGATAACATCAGGAGTTAAATCCCCTAACTCTCTTTTGATTGCCTCGGTAAAGCTGCGGAACTTTTCTAGAGAATCACTGCGGTATAGATGGCCATCGACTGGAGGCAAAGACCCTCGTTTTAAAACCTCTCCTGATTCATTTACTAAGCACCATTTAGCTGAGGAAGCACCGCCGTCGACTCCGAGACTCAACATGACATTAGCCTTTCACAGCACCAGCTGTGAGCCCCTTAATGAATTGCTCAGATAACACAAGGTAAAGAACTACCAGAGGCAACGCTGCTAAGCAAAGGCCGGCAAAGAGAACCCCCCATTGAGAGGCGTACTGCCCAAAGAAAACCGTTAAGCCCTGCATCAAGGTTTTCTTCTCCGGAGTTTGTAAAAACACCAAAGGAAGAAAGAAATCATTCCAAATTGGAATTGCTGAATAAATAGCGACAATAGCCATTCCAGGGCGTACCAAAGGCACTAAAACTCGTCGCAGAAGCACTATCTCACTAGCGCCATCGATGCGCGCTGCATTATCTAAATCATTGGGCAATGATCTAAAGAAACCACTCATTATGAATACCGCGGCAGGTAATGCGGCAGAGGTGTAAACCAGAATTAATCCAAGACGAGAATCCAAGAGACCCATCCACTTCAATTGAATAAAGAGAGGCAGAATCGCCAGTTTGGCTGGTACCAGCATGCCGGTCAAGATAAATCCAAATATCAAATTATTACCTTTGAATTGATAACGACCGAGAACAAACCCAGCACCAAGGGCCAAAATCAAAATCAATATAAGAGAGCCGCCTGTAATTATTAACGAGTTGAAAAAGTAAGAACCAAAAGAACCTTCGCTCCAAACCTTGGAATAGTTCTCCCAGTAAGGATCTCTGGCTAGCGCAAAGGGAGTGCTGGCAAAATCATTTGACTCTCGTAATGAAGAGTTGAGTAGAAAAAAGACCGGCAACAAAACCATTATCGAGTTGATAATTAAAACACCTTGAAAGAAAATCTTAGAACGCAAGAGTTTCATTACTGCTCAACCTCGCGCTTTCTCAACATCTTTGATCCAAAGGCGGCACCCAAGCCAACCAAGGTAAAGATCAAGACCCCTAAGGCAGAACCGACGCCAACATTGTTAGCTCCGGAATCAATTGAGCCAAATGAGAGTCGATAGAACATCAAAGCTAATGTGTCGGTAGCCCCCGCAGGACTACCGTTTGAGCCACCCAGAACAAAGGGCAGGTCAAACCATTCATATGCACCGATAAAGGTAAGGACCGTAATTATTGTTAAAGAAGGTGCCAGAAGAGGGAAGATTATCCTGCGGAAAATTTGGCCTTCAGATGCACCATCGATGCGGGCCGCCTCAATATATTCAGTATTTATTGCGTTTAAACCAGCTAAGAAGACAATGGCTGGGAATCCGACCCAGCGCCACAAGTTAATGAACATCAAAGTTGGTAGCGCGGTTGCGGTATCACCCAACCAAGGCTTGGCAAACTCAGGTAAACCAATTCCGGTGATGATCTGATTAACCGGACCATAAAACGGATCCAATAACGCCTGCCATAAGTAACCAACAACAACAAGAGAGAAAATTACGGGAAGAAAAACTACAACTCTATAAAGACGCAGACCCCTTTTAATTCGAAACATGGCGTAGGCAAAGAGCAGGCCTAGAGAGGTCTGAAAGGTCATAATCACAACAAAGGCGATGGTGTTATGTTTTAGCGCTGCAAATAATTGATCTGAATAGGGATATGCAAATAGTTTTTGGAAGTTTTCTAAGCCATTAAAGCTGCCGCGTTGAAAACCATCCCAAGCGAAAAAGGCGTAGCTCAATGTCGTTAATGCTGGAATAGTTGTAAAGATAATGATTACCAACAACGCAGGAATCAATAAAGCACCAGTAGTGCGATTTTGTTCTCTACGCAGCGCTGAGGACATTTGAGCTCCTGTTAGAAATTCTCTAGACAGAGAAATCTGGGCGCGGGGTTAACCGCGCCCAGATACTCCCTCGATTTCTTAGGACTTACCCTTTTGAGGTCCGTACCAAGAGGAGACAGCGGTCTGTACATCCTTAGCAAGTTGCTCAGGGGTTGTACCGCCGACAATCAGCTTCTGGAATCCAGGCTGAAGGATTGATGAGCTGGTTGGGTTCTCATAACGGAAGCCAACAACATTCAGGAACGGTGTTCCTAGAGTTGTACGCCAACGGTTGATTTCCTTAACAGCTGGATCGTTGATCTTTACATAAGGTGCGGTTGGGATGAATGCAATTTCATCTACTAGCGCTTGCCCAAAATCCTTGGTGCCAAGGAAGTTGAGGAATTTGAGCGCTGCAGCCTTATTTGCGGTCTTTGCATTGATTGCATAGGCGCCATCAGCCCAAGTTCCGACGTATCGCTTTGCGCCAGCGTTGGCCTTAGGAGCTGGGAACCAACCGATAGTGATTGATGGGTTCAAGGAACGGAAATAACCGATCTCATAGTTACCACCGATATAGAACGCAGCTTTCTCATTAGCGAAAAGTCCACGAGCAGTGTTGTAATCAATTCCTTGGTAGTTAGCAGGCATGTACTTAGCAAGATCTGCAACAGCCTTGAGGCTGGCTACATAACCTTTATCGGTAAATGTCTTCTTACCTGCAACAACATCATTAAAGAATGAGGTTCCACCATAGAAGGTTGGACCAACTGTGGCATGAAGCTGCTCAAGAGCAGGACCATTACCGCCAGCATTTCCAATTGGTAGGAATCCAGCTTTCTTTACCTTGTCAAAAGCAGCCAACATTTGAGACCAGGTTTGTGGCAAAGCACGCACTCCAGCCTTATCCAAAATCTCTGGGTTATACATAACTCCAAGAGCAGAAACTGCGTAAGGCAATCCGTACTGCTTCTTATCCTTGTAACCCTGTGCACCAGCAAGAATTCCAGCAGGAAGTTTCTTTAGAGCTGGAACATCTGATGTTGAAAGTGCTAGGAAATTGCCAGCATCAGAAAGGTTTGCCATTCCGCCGTAAGGACGCATCTGAATGATGTCTGGTCCTTTTCCTGCGGTCAACGCGGTTGAAACAATCGCGTTGTATTCAGTATTTAGATAAGGAGTGAACTTAACTGAGATACCAGGATTCTTAGCTTCGAAAAGCTTAATCTGGCTCTCGTAGAACGCCTTATCTTCGGTGCGCCAACTCCAGAATGTTAACTCTGTGTCAGCAGAAGCTACAGAAGCTCCAGGTGCAACCACGGTAGCTGCCGCAAAAAGTGCTGCGACGAGACCGCGGAAACGTTTGATATTCACTTAATTTCCTCCTCGAGGGCGGTAGGTGTGGTTCTTTCCGGAGCGGATTGATACAGCTGCTCTTGAAAGATCTAGAGCGGATTTTGTACCACTCCAGTTTCTCTGTGCCAATGCGACGCAGAGACAGTCAACCACCGTTAATTGCGCAATGCGCGATGCGGTCGCGCCGCTGCGGAAGGTGGTTTCCCGCGCGGCGGTATTAATTACATAATCTGCTAAAGAAACCGCTGGACTTCTCATTGCGTTGGTTATCAAGACAATAGTTACACCGCGGTCCTTAAACTCTCTCATGGCATCAACTGTGTCTACAGTGGTGCCAGAGTGGGTAATGGCAACAAATACATCACCTTTTTCCAAAACTGCGATTGAGGTCATTGCAGAGTGAAAATCAGTCCAGGCAATTGCTCTTTTAGAAAGACGATTGAGTTTTGATTGAAAATCCATCGCTACGAATCCACTAGAGACCAGACCAAAGAGTCCAATGATTTTGGCTTTTTCAAAAAGTTCAATTACTTTTTTAAAGGTCGCAATATCAATCTTCTCGGCCGTGGACTCGATGGCTCTTGCATCGGAGTAAGTTACTTTTTCAATAATGTCACTTAAGGAATCGGTTGGCGTAATTCCACCATCTAAGAACTCGGTATCAAATTGTTTGGCACTCTTCCAAGAAAGATCTCCCACCAGCGCCATCTTGAATTCGGGATAACCTCGAAAACCCAGCGCTTTACTAAATCGCACCACAGATGAGACCGAGGTTTTGCTATGAGAAGCAAGCTGGGTGATATTCATCGTCGAGGTGCGTTTTGGATCCTTGAGAATTGAGTTTGCAATGGCGGTTTCACTCGCGTGAAATGTTCCTAATTGACTTTGGATGAGCTCTAAGACATTGGAGTGCGGGGTATGTGCAACAACAGAAAGTTGCTTAGCCATAATCTCCCCCGTGAAAAATCCTTTCAGCAAACGCTGAACTTGGTGAAAATTATCGCCTTACTCGCCTAAGGTCAAGGGTTATTGCTGTGGTTTTAAAGCCTCTCGGACCCGGGAGTTGGCTGACTCCAATGCGGAAATCGCCTCGGTAGGGGTGACTTGTAACAACAACATAACAATTGCAACCTTCACCTGATTGTTTGCCGCCAACAAAGCCGCTTCGGCCCGCTTTGCATCTACCTGAGTAGCGGCTTGAATTATTCGGATTGCGCGATCTCTTAACTTCACATTGGTAACTTGGAGATCGACCATCAAATTACCAAAAGTCTTTCCTAAATTAATCATGGTTACAGTTGAGATCATATTTAAAACCAATTTTTGTGCTGTACCGGCTTTCATGCGAGTTGAGCCGGCAAGAATCTCAGGACCTGAATCAATCTCAATTGCAACATCTGCATACTTAGCCATCTCCGAGTTTGGATTACAGGTTAAAGCAACAGACAGCGCTCCTACACTCCTAGCAAACTCCATAGCACCGATTGCATAAGGAGTTCTTCCACTAGCTGCGATTCCAACTACGGTGTCTTGTTTGGATAAATCTAATTTTCGTAGCTCTGGAATTGCTCCATCACGATTATCTTCGGCTCCTTCAATTCCTTTTCTAAGAGCCGCATCGCCACCAGCAATCAGACCGATCACTACGCCATCTGGAATCGAAAATGTTGGAATACATTCAGAGGCATCCAGAACTCCTAAACGTCCAGATGTGCCTGCCCCCACATAAATTAATCTGCCGCCTTGAGACATGCGCTTGGTTATTTCCAAAATCGCTTGCTCAATCTGTGGCAAAACTTTTCCCACAGAAAGTGAGACGCCTTGATCATTTTCATTTATTAGCTTCAATAGCTCTGAAGTAGTTAAGAAATCTATCTGCGAATAGCGCGGATCGATAGTCTCAGTGTTGAGCTGGCCTAAATTCTCTTTTTGGCTTTCAGTCATGATGTCTAACCCTAGTAACCTTTACCCATGGAAACCAAGTACTTATTGGCCGGAATCGGTATTTCCTTGGTTTTTGTCTATGCCATTGGCTCCGGAGTTTGGGTATCTAATGCGCCCGGCTGGTATTCGAGTTTGGTGCGACCACCCTGGCAGCCGCCAGATTACGTATTTGGCATTATCTGGCCATACAACTTTGTAATGCTAGGTATCGCCGCTTTCAATGTTGCCCAATCTCTTAATCGAACTCAGAGCATAACCTGGTTGATTTTCTTCGCGGCTAGTGTCGCTGCAGCCCTGACATGGGCATATCAGTTTTATGTGCCACACAACCTTTCGATCGCGGCGATTGCTTTAGTTATTGCTGCGTTGTTGACCATTCCAGTCTTGTATTTGACCTTCAAAGCATCTTTATTAATTGGAGCTTTACTGCTGCCTTATCAAATCTGGGTAATCATCGCCAGCACTTTGGCTTGGGGCTATTCGACGAGAAATTAATTATCTTTATTTAGCTTAGTAATTGAAACAATCCCTGCAGAGGTAATCAAAGCTGACAAGCCTGCAAATACCGCACCGCTGCCAAATGGTGCTGCTAAAGCACCAGCTCCAAGTGGAACTAAGAATTGACCAAATCGATTTCCAAATAACCGAATGGATATTGCCATCGCGCGCTCTTCAATCGGTGTTTTTTTAGAAACGATAGACATAGTGAGTGGCTGGCCCATTCCCAGCAAGAATCCAATTAACGCCATGGCTGTGCCGAGCGCCAAAGCCGAGGTGGCATAAACAGAGATAAATAAAAGTACCGCCGAAATTAAGATGCTGTAATTCATCACCCGAGCGCTACCAAATCGCGCCGTTGATTTACCCAAAAAGAAACGTGAAATCATCGCCGCACCTGATCGGATGGAGAGAATCACACCAATAACCACCGGGCTGATGCCGTATTCGGTACCTACCAAGGGCAAAATCACTACCAAAACATCATTTGTAGCGGCCACCGAAAGCGAGGTCCAGATCGCGGGTTTTATACCTGGGCGACTCATTACAGCGCGGGCTTTTATAGAACCGGCAGCTTCGCGTTCTGCTTTGCTTTTTACCTCATGCAATCCTCTATAAAGTAAAAATGGAATTAGCGAAAGAGCTGCCAATATCGCAGCAAATACAAATGCTGAGGTTGATGACTCAGGTAAAACACCTGATGATCCAGCGATAAAGCCACCGATTATCGGACCAAAGGTATGACCTAACGAGGTTGAAAAGGAAAAGTATCCAAAGTTTTGATCTTGTAACGGAGCCGGGCTTCTGCTTGCCACCATAGCCTGGCTAGCCGCCACATTTGCCAGGTGTGCAACGCCTGCAACCGCCGTTGCAATTGCCAGTGCAATCACATCATTTAAAAATGCGAAAGCGATTCCAAGTGCAATAAAGGACACCGAACCTGCAATTAATAATGGAATCTCTCCTAGGCGACCAACCCAACGGCCCATTGGAACCGCGACTATTAAGGGAAGTAGCGCATAGATTGAAGCGATTAATCCAATTTCAAAACCTGAGGCACCATTTTCAATGGCCCGGTAAGTAATCATTGGCCGCATTACATAGATACTGGCCTGTGCAAAAGCTACATTAATTAATAATGCCCACAACCAACTCTTTTTCATTGTTATGGCTTTACAGCAGGGCGCTTCTTCACAACTTTCACAATATTAGGAGCGAAAATCAGTAAGAGCAAAGCAATATAAATAAGTTTGGGAAGTAATCCAGCATAAAGAATGGAGTAATCACCATTGCTTAATTGCAAAGCTTGGCGGAATTGAATCTCTAAGGTAGGGCCGAGAATAACGCCCAGAACCAACGGGGTATTGGGTACACCAAATCTTCTAAATAAATAGCCAATAAAGCCCAAAATTAGGGCTACTCGAAGATCAAATATTGAGTTATTTAAGGAGTACGCACCCAACAAGCCAAAGGTTGCGATTCCGGCATAAAGATAATGACGTGGAATCTGTAGCAATTGAATCCAGATGCGAATCAATGGCAGATTCAGAAGTAATAACAAGGTGTTTCCGACAAACAAACTGGCAATTAAAGTCCAAACCAATGGTCCATTCATTTCAAACAACATGGGCCCGGGTTGAATATTGAAGTTTCGAAGCGCTACTAACATGATTGCAGCGGTTGCGGAGGTTGGTAATCCAAGTGCCAATAGCGGCACCAAAACTCCCGCAGCGTTAGCGTTGTTGGCTGCTTCGGGACCGGCAACACCTTCAATAGCGCCCTCGCCAAACTCTTCTTTATGTTTGGAAAGGTTTCGTTCCACCGAATAACTTATGAAGGTAGGGACCTCTGAACCGCCAGCTGGGATTAATCCCATAGGAAATCCAATTGCGGTACCGCGCAGCCATGGTTTCCAGGATCTGCGGAAATCCTCTTTATCCATCCAAACTTTGCCTTTAACCGGCAAAACTTTCCAAGCATCATCCTTAAATCGACTCGCTAAATAAATAACTTCACCAATTGCGAAGAACGAGATGATTACGACGATGATTTCAAAGCCATCCGTGGCTTCGGTAATTCCAAATGAGAGCCGGTTTATTCCGGTTTGTTGATCTGCGCCAACCAGTCCAATAATCAAACCGACAGAGAGTGAAACCAAACCTCTAGTACGAGAACTTCCCAGCAAAGTGCCGACCGCTGCAAAAGCAAAAACAATTAACGCAACATAACCAGCTGGTTGCACCTTTAAAGCCAGCTCGGCGAGTGTTGGCGCAGCTGCTGCTAAGAAGATTGTGGCGATTAGTCCCGCTACAAAAGAGCCAATGGCTGCGGTAGTTAAAGCCGCTCCAGCACGGCCTTTCTTGGCCATTTTGTGGCCTTCGACTGAGGTAATTACCGCGCCAGCTTCTCCAGGGGTGTTGAGCAGAATTGATGTGGTTGATCCGCCATACATAGCGCCATAAAAAACCGCAGCAAACATAATTAATGCCGATGTTGGATCTACCGACAAGGTAACTGGCAATAAGAGAGCGATGGCGAGCGCTGGACCGATGCCAGGCAAAACTCCAACTAAGGTTCCAAGGAAGGTACCCAACAATCCGTACATGAGGTTTTGCGCTGACAATGCGTTAGCGAAACCATCTAGAAGAAGATTTAAGTTCTCCACTTAGCCTTCCACTTCTCTCGCTAAACCTAAAAGATTTTCAAAGATTCCATCGGGTAAGAAAATTCTTAAGCCTTTTGAAAAAACAAAATAAACAGTGATGGCAAATGCAAATGAAATTGCAATGTCTTTAAGAAACTTGCGGGAGCCGAAAGCGAATGTGACTCCATAAAAAGTAAGTGCCGCCGCAGCTATATATCCAGCTGGTTCGAGTAAGAAAATGTGAAGCAGCAATGAGCCAATCACGATGGACATAGTTTTGATATCTGGCGGCAGGAATTTATCGCCGCGTTCTGTGCCTTCCGCGACACCATATTTACCGCGGACAACTTCACTGATTAAAACCAATCCAACAAAGGTTGCAAACCCTCCGATGATGTACTCGAAGGTTTTTGGGCTGACTACCGAGTAAACACCGGGCTCTTCTAGAGTGAAGGCGTCAAATAAAACAAATAACCCGAGCAGTAAAAAGCCTAAAGCGAATACGCCTTCTGCAATTACTGCTCGGGTTACTTTTGTCATCTATTTTTCTTATAGACCGATTTCAGCGATGAAAGCTTTGATCTCTGGAATATGGGTCTTCAAGAAGGCTGCGAAATCCTTGCCGCCTGCGAATTCGTCGTACCACTTGTTAGCGGCAAGAACTTCCTTCCAGGTAGCGGTATTACGCATAGTGTCCATAACTTTCACAAAGTTAAGGCGGTTTGCCTCGGTGATATCAGCTGGAGCCATGACTCCGCGCCAGTTTCCATATACCAAGTTGTAACCCTGTTGTACGAAGGTCTTTGCCTTTACGCCAGCGATTGGCTTTGGAGCAGAGATGCCGAGAATACGGAGCTTGCCATCTGCAACATAAGGTAGAACATCGGCAACACCAATTACACCAACAGGTGCAGCACCGCTAAGAACCTTAGTCAATGGTTCTGATCCGGTACCAACAACATAGTTGAGTTTTGTAATTGGAACACCAGCAGTTTTCATCAACGCACCAACGACTTGGTGATCGACACCTCCGACGTTTCCGCCGGAAACAGCAACTGCGCGGCCATTAGCCTTAACATCTTCAACAAACTGATTAAGTGTTTTGTACTTAGAGTTTGCTGGAACGAAGATTGCGTTGTACTCGCGCATCACCCGTGCGATTGGAGTTGATGCCAATAGGTCAGAGGTATTTTTATTTGCAACCTGTGCCATACCGCCGGTAAGAGCGATACCAATAATCAAGGCTGCGTTTTGCTTACCTTTGATGGTCTGGAAATGAGCCAAACCAGTTGTTCCGCCAGCGCCTGGCTTGAAATCTGTGGTTTGTGAGGTCAATAGACCTTCTTTAATAAGAGTTTTAGCAATTGCATCTGTTGTTGCAGAGTATCCGCCAGGACCTGCTGGAACTGTCCAATCAATTGTTGTTAGCGGCTTTAGATCTGCATACCACCAGCGCAATTCACCGGCTGCGGTTCCGGTAGTTACCTTCAAGCAACGTAGATCTGTGCCTTCGACACCGCGACCCTTTGCTACTAATCCAGAACGTCCGCATTCATCGCCGGCCTTCGCCTTAGCTGAAGGAACCTTTGCAGCTGTTGCAGGAGTGGTTCCTGCGAAAACCAGAGCGAGTGAGGTTGCAACCGCACCTGCGCTGGTGAGTACTTTCTTCAAAGACATATGTCTCTCCTAGGTTTCTCTCGAGGGTGAGAGATTGGGCGCTAACGTATCGAGCCTAACCGTGATGGAAAAGTGATTATTGGTGTCAGATAGATAACGTTTTTGTGAAAAACCCCGAGAAAGCCGTGAAATCATGGGGGTATGAAGTTCTTTGCCCCTCAGATCATCACCGGCTCAGGGGTCCAGAAAGAGCGCACCATCCAGGTCGAAAATGGCCTAATTACCTCTATCGATTTTGGTTCAGCGGCCGATGCCATAAATCTAAATGGTTCTGTAATTCCCGGATTTGTAGATATTCATTGTCACGGTGGTGGCGGATTTGATAGCTCCGTCGATCCAAGAGCTGGTGAGTTTCACCTCAAGACCGGAACCACAACTATGTTGGCTAGCTTTGTTTCCGAACCAATAAATTCAATTGTTGCCAAACTGGAGAAATTGGAGTTCGCCCGCAATGTTATTGGGGTTCATTTGGAAGGACCATATATTTCTCATGCACACTGTGGTGCACACAAAGCTGAGTATCTGACTAATCCAATAAAAAGTGATTTAGAAAAGTTTGTTGCAACCAAAAAAGTTAAACACATAACTATTGCCCCAGAGATTGAGGGCGCTTTAGATGCAATTAAGTATCTCTCTCAAAATGAAGTACTAGTTGCAATCGGACACAGCGCCGCTAACTCAGATGTCGTCAATCTAGCAATTGATAATGGCGCCAAGATTGTCACCCATCTCTACAACGGTATGAAGAAGGATTACTCTGATAAATCAACCCTGATTGGCAGTGCCCTGCATGATTCAAACCTTGGGTTGGAGTTAATCTTGGATGGAGTACATGTACCACTTCAAATCATTAAAGATATTATAGCTGCTGCCAACACTCGAATTATCGGAATTACCGATGCAGCCCCATTTGCTGGACAAGTAGATGGTGAGTATTTGTTGGGTGAACTACCAGTTCAAGTAGTTGATCAAGTTGCCCGACTAAAAACAGGTGGCGCACTTGCCGGCAGCACACTAACAATGGATAAGGCCTTTGCTACCGCGATTAATTTGCTAGGAATCAATCCAGTTGATGCCGTGCAGATGTACTGCACCCGACCCGCTTTTTACCTAGCGGCAAAAAATGTTGGTGATATCGCCATAGGCAAGAAGGCTAACTTCCTGGTTATGAATGATGAGTGGCAACTAAAACAGGTTTACTTCGAAGGAGAGCTAGTTTCCTAACCGCTTTAAATCATCACCGGATACTCGAAAAACCGTCCACTCATCCATTGCGACCGCGCCGAGGCTGCGATAAAACTCGATGGCTGGCGAGTTCCAATCCAATACCCACCATTGAAATCTGCCATAACCCTTTTGATTACAAACGCCGGCCAGGTGTTGTAACAAAGCTTTTCCATATCCCAAGCCGCGATACTCTGGCTTTACAAATAAATCTTCTAGATAAATTCCATGCTTGCCCTGCCAGGTGGAATAGTTCAAAAACCAAATCGCCATTCCAGCGATATCTCCATCAACTTCAACTAAATCGCAAAAAACTTTTGGATTTTCGTTGAAAATGGTAGCGATGATTTCCTTTTCAGTTGCCTCAACCTCGTGAGGTGCCTTTTCATATAAAGCTAGATCATGAATTAGCTGCAAAATTATCCCAGCTTCATCCTTTCGGGCAGGACGAATAATCATTAACGCTCCTCCATAATTGAATTGCCGCCATCTACAACTATCGCTTGACCAGTTATGTAAGAAGCTTCATCAGTGGCTAGCCAGGAAACCAATGAAGCGATTTCATCTGGCGTGCCGCCGCGACCCATAGGAACCTTTGCTCCATTTGCTTTCTCTTCTTCCGAAATAGATTCGGTGGCAATCCAACCAGGCAATACCGCATTACAAGTAATTTTATTTTTAGCTTCATCTAATGCGATTGCTTTGGTTAAACCCACCATCCCCGCTTTTGCCGCTGCATAAACCGGTTGATTTTTCATCGCCATCACAGCTCCGGTAACACTGCTAACCATGATGATCCGGCCATTTTTAGCCGCGCGTAGTTTTGGCAGCCCATGTTTTGTCACCAAGAAAGTTAGATCTAAATTGCGCGCCATGCCCAAGCGCCAACTTTCTAGGGAAACATTTGAAATATCTGTTGCCTCATCGGAGGATGCAGGGGCGCTAACACTTGTCATCCCTGCGTTGTTTACCAAGATATCAAGCCGAGGAATTCTCGAAAACAGAGCTGATACCTCTGATTCATTGGTTAAATCCGCCGTAAAGGCAGATGCACCAATCTCAGTGCCGCGCTGCAAAACCCGTTCGCTGTTTGAGGTTATTACAACCTCTGCACCTAACTCCCGCAACGCCTTTGCGCAGGCGATGCCAATGCCGTTTGCTGAACCAGCACCGGTCACCAGCGCGACTTTTCCATTTAAGGAGAACACGGCAGACACTTTAGTGATTGCCGCTCTAGAATCGCCATAGTTCATCGCCAAGAATTGAGGGAATATGTTTACTTGGGGAGTCTCAACCTCTTCATATCAAATTGAAGGTGCGGCAAATGAAGGTGGCCGTGGTCCATCAATTTGGGACACTTTTTCTCGCATTCCTGGAGCGGTTGCAAATGCAGACAACGGTGATGTGGCATGCGATCACTATCATCGTTATGAAGAAGATTTAGATTTAATGAAATGGATGGGTGTTGATGCTTACCATTTTTCCATCGCCTGGCCCCGCGTGATTCCAACCGCCAAGGGTGCGCTCAATCAAACTGGTTTAGATTTCTATGATCGATTAATTGATGGCGCGTTAGAGCGCGGAATTACACCGTGGCCCACTTTGTATCACTGGGATTTACCGCAGGCTGCGCAAGATTTAGGTGGCTGGAATAACCGTGATTGCGCGTACTGGTTTGCAGATTACGCCCATGCTATGGCAGAGAAATTTGGTGACAGAGTTAAAAACTGGATCACAATTAACGAGCCATTCTGCAGCGCATGGTTGGGACACTTAATGGGTGTTATGGCGCCCGGAATTAAAGATTTACAAACCGGTATTAATGCATCCCACCACCTACTTCTCGGTCATGGCTTGGCTGTTGATGCTTTGCGCCAGGTTTCTTCAGATTTCAAGGTGGGAATTACCCTTAATTTCACGCCGGCAATTGCCCTCGGAGATTCAGCAGAGGATTTGTTAGCGATTCAATATGCAGATGGATTTGATAACCGTTGGTTCGCCGATCCTGTTTTTAAAGCTAGTTATCCGAAAGATATCGTTGCAGCGTTTGGTAAAGAGGTGCCGATTCAGGCAGGAGATATGGAGATTATCTCCAGGCCAGTTGATTTCTTAGGACTGAATTACTACTTCCGCCAAACTGTTGAGTATGACGAGCATGCCAAACCTTTGCCCTACAAAATCATTAATCCACCGGGTGTGGAGCGGACCGGCATGGGCTGGGAGGTCCACGCCGAGACCTTTGCCAAATTACTAAAACATATGCATAAGGAATATGGAATTAAAGAGTTTTTTATTACTGAAAATGGCTCAGCTTGGGATGATGTTGTTGTTGATGGAAAGGTAGATGATCCCAATCGAGTTAGCTACCTAGAGCGACATTTAGATGCCATGTTCAAAGCAAAGGCTGAAGGTGTGCCAATTAGTGGTTACTTTGCCTGGAGTTTGATTGATAATTTTGAGTGGGCGTATGGCTATGAAAAACGTTTTGGTCTGATCTATGTTGATTATCAGACCCAAAAGCGGATTCCAAAATCCAGCGCTTATTACT
>VERG01000031.1 GCA_018882885.1 Candidatus Nanopelagicaceae bacterium
GGCGTTTGAGAGCTGCTCGCTCGAGTCAACGGGTAGGTTGCTTGAATCTGTAAGCAATTACAGATCTAGATGGATGGTGATCCCTCGCAAGAGGACAGGATCCGGCTTATAGGGCGACTCTTCTTAAATAATTGAGCCGTCACGCTTGAAGACATCAAAATTAAGCGTGACGGCTTTGTTAATTTTCACCAAAACCTAATAGAAAAAGATAAATTTTTGGGGATTATTTGGGGGCATTGGGGGCATTGATTGGGGCGGACAACCTAATCGTTTCTTGAGTTCTCGAACTCTTCAGTCAAATCCATTAACTGCATAATTGAAATTACTTCAAAAGTTGATTTAGTCCAAGCTTCAGAATAACCATCAAATTTTCCCGCCACCTTGCTATTAGATAAGTCCGCACCTTTTGCCTTAAGCATTCTTAGGATCGCAGTTTCCCACTGCTGCGTTAGATGTCCGTCCATTGGACCTCTGATTTCCAGTAACTCCCAGCCAAGTTTTCCATGCTTCTGCAATCGGTCTTCCGGGTAGTTTGTAATTCCAATCTGGAGCATTTCCCATGAAGGGTGAGATAAGAAATAGAGATAACCCTTAAGGTTCGGATCAAAGCCACCAATAGCGCAGGATGGGCAACCAAGATGCTTGCTATTTGATACAGAGTTGATCATCGCTGTCCACTTGTGACCTTCGGGACATTTCCAAGGGACTTTAACGTTACTTCCAGCCGTAAACTCTTTTGGATCCCAGCCATCAGCCTGTTTTGCAATATCTGGATGTGTTGTTTTCAGGTCGTTGAAGCCAGCGAGTACTTGCTTTCCTGAACAAATTGAACATTTATCTCCCCGCAGGGCTCTTCGATAGACCACCGTTTCATAAATATGACCTTCGGGGCATTTCCATTTCAAGCTTAGATCACTGCTTTTACCGATAGTTTGTGGATCCCAACCAAAGGCTTCCTTCGCTATTTCGGGATGTGAAGTGGCAAGATCATTAAAGCCAACCAAGAATTGTTGGCCAGAGCACGTTGGACAACCCGTTCCTTGCAAAGTCAGACTATGTACTGCTGTTCTCCACTTATGGCCTAGTTCGCACTTCCAAGACATGCTTTTGTTGCTGCCCGGTGTGTATTCACGTGGATCCCAACCATCTGCAAACTTTGCTATGTCTGGAAAAAGCGAAGCTAGGTCATTAAATCCAGGAAGCACTTGTTTTCCACTACATATTGGGCAGCTCTCAGGATTTTGTCCCGACCGATTCTGAACTGTGCTCGTCCATCGATGCCCTTTATTACAAATCCAAGGCTTCCTCACATGCGTACCTGCGAATACTGATGTGGGATCCCATCCATCAGCCTGCTTCGCAATTTCTGGATGTGTTGTTGCTAAATCGTTGTATCCGACTAGTAGTTGTTGATTTGCGCAAACTGGGCAACCAGCGCCATTCTTTGTCCGACTACTACAAGTTGCTTCCCATAAATGCCCCTTATGGCACTTCCATCGAAACTTCTTACTGTCTCCTGCGACAATTGAAGTTGGATCCCAACCATCAGCTTGTAGTGCAATTTCCGGGTGTGTGGTTGCTAAGTCGTTGTAACCAACTTGTAATCTCTGATTTGAACAGACTGGGCATCCATATCCCTTTTTAGTTCGATCAGAAATTTGCGTTTCCCAGCGATGTCCCTTTATACAAACCCAAGCCATCTTTTTAGGTGTTCCGAAATGAAATTTAGTTGGGTCCCAACCGTCCGCTTCTTTAGCCAGATCTGGAAATTTTGACGCTAAATCATTGAATCCAATCTGTATTTGCTTGCCATCACAAATGCTGCATCCAGTGTTTGATGATGTTCGACTAACAACCGTGGCTGTCCATGAATGTCCAAGGCTGCATTTCCAGGAGAATTTTTTGCCACTACCTACGGTTACCCCAGTTGGATCCCAGCCATCCGCTTCCTGCGCAAGCTCTGGAAATATTGAGGCCAAATCATTAAAACCAATCAGAATTTGCTTTCCCGCACATATTGGGCAGCCGCGTCCCCTGATACGTTCCTGAGGTGCGGTAAGCCACTCATGTTGCATCTCACATACCCAAAGAAACTTCTTGTGACTTCCGGGCGAAACTTCGCTCGGGTCCCAGCCCTTGGCCTGCTTGGCAATCTCTGGGTATAAATAACCTAAGTCATTCACGCCAGCAACTATTTTCTTTCCAGCGCAGACCGGGCATCCTCTATTGAGGCTTGTTCTATTTGCCACAGTGGCCGAAAACGAGTGACCTGCTTTGCAGCGCCAATCAAGCTTTGCAGCGCTTCCTGGTGTTACGAGATTCGGGTCCCAGCCGTCAGCCTCTTTAGCGAGCGCCGGATGCGTCTGCGCTAATGTCTTCTTGGTTGTTCCCATGGATGAAGTGTTGCGCATGCCTCTGACACGTTCAATGTAATTAACTTCTTCAATATGAAATTCGGCTACTGCACGGGTAATTGAGCCGTTACCCATGGAAATGACCTGGCGGGTGTCCAGAAAGTCGCTTGACTTAACCCCCACCCCCTTCCATTAGAACTATTCCCTTTGCAACGACAAAGGAACTTTCAAGGCCACTGCTCTTATCTATTAATAAGTCGGCGAGCGCGAGACTCGGTTTCCAAGGGCTGTTCCAGTATCTGTGCATCTTAGTGACGGTTTAATGGGAATTTAACTGATTGGCCGTGCAATGCATCTAAGTACTCTTAAATTTGCAAGGTCATTTTCCGCATTACTATCATGATAATTACCTACTAATAACGGATATGTTTACAAACGCATTGGTTTAGTGGCATCTATTGGACGCTTATATTTTCGATTTAGGCAATCATCTATTTGCTCTTGAGTAATTCGTCTACTTCTGCCAAATAAGTAGGAGTCAAGCTGCTGCCTATGGATCAGCGAATAAACAGTGTCTCGGCTAACGCCCATAATCTGCGCTACTTGGGCGGGGGAAAGGTAAGTCTTCATAATCTCCTAGATAAGTTTTGGTAGGGGTTTACTACCAATGATGCTGAACAATCCGCCTTTTGTAAGGTTAAACGTGTCAGGAATTGGCGCTGCAAGGTTGCCCGACATGAAATGAAGATGGGCGTAGGGCTTTCCCTGCTTTGTAAGGGGTCTTCCTATGGATATCCCGAGTTTCTTGGCATCCGCCCGTAGTGATTTCTGATCCTTAATGCTGTAGCGCATAAATATGGAATGCCTAAAACACTCTGCAAATCCGAGGACTTCGTTGATCCGTGAAGCTGGAAGCTTCGAGTCATGGGCTAAGTCCATCGCTGCACCCTCCCAAATGAGGTTAGTCCAGAAGTTTGATACTTCCCATTTCTCTTTAATCAATTTCTCTAGTCGTATGGGGGTGAGGACACCCAGATCTGTTAAGTGGAATTGTCGCAGTTGGTGGCGAGGAATAGAAATCTCGAATCTAAATGTGCCTTCTGGGATTGGAGGCGCATTCTCAATGGGCTTAGCCATTCTTTCCGCGAATTTGTCGTATAACTTAATCTTCGTTGTTCTATTGGCTACCGGATAGCTCAAAGTATTGAGTTTGCCGCCATTTAGAAAATGGGTTGCAGCCCTATAGCGAGATCGAGATGGCCAGGTAGTTTCCAATTGCCGCAAAGAAAAGCGTTCATCGCTAACATGGAAATCTCTTGCCAGATCTATTCGGAAAACTTCTATATCTTCCGCCCAGTCCGCGGGCAGCGAGAAGCGCTCGCCCTTCTTCTTGGACTTTACGCCACCTACGGGGAGGGCATCTGGATCGCCTTGCAATAGAACTCTTCGGATAACTAGTTCAGTTATCTGGGGTAGTAATTCAAATGGGCAGAGCTCAAGTCCCATTTCCCGCGTGAAATCGGAGGGATTGAATTCCAGATAAAGGCGGAACCTTTGGTGGTCCCACTTAATGTAGACCTCTGGAAAGTCGGGGATCTGGGCGATTCCGTCATTAGGTGTACCGTCCCTTTTGGGCTTTAGTAATCGAGCCATGAAGGACGGCAGATGTATGGAGTCAGGGTCGATGCCAACCGCTATACGGGTCTTATCTACCCCACATGAACCATTAGATAGATAGCTCCGCTCCGCTTCCTTTGAATCTTGCGATTCGCTGGAGGTAGGAGCACCATCGGACTCACTAATACTCTTATTAATAGGTAGATAAAGACCCCTATTAGAGCCATATGACTTCTTCTGATATTTATCAAACGCAGTTGACGGTTTGGTGTAACGACCGTACTGATTAAGTGATGAGATTATTTTATCATCTTTCATCTAACTATGTTTCCTAAAGTAAGACTGATAGTTTTCTATCAACTGCCAAGCGTAGGAAGATAAAAATGCATGGCCTCGAAAGGTAATCTGGATTCTTGCTGTTGCAACTCCATCAACTTCAACTTCCGTCAAATCAATGAGATCCAACAGATGCAGATCGTTAACCGCCCAAATAAGGTCATGGATACCATCTGAGAAGTAGTCCACTAAATCGTGAATAGTGGTGACCTTTCCATCAGCTGCCAATATCTGTATCAGAACTCCTAGCGAGCTGGCGGCTGGCAATTCAAAGGGTCCAACTGGATCATGATCATCATCGAACATTAAAGGCGTACCCGACCCTTCTTATTGTTGCGAAGCGGCAGATAACCTTTAGCCCCTGAACTAGCTTTAACATTGCTAAGCCAGGCGTCTAAATCCTCTTTATCGAAGTACCAGCGCCCCCCAATGGGGTACCCGCCTAACCCTAAAACTCGGTGGTTTGCATGCATCCAAGAGTAGGAGTGCCCTAGATACTGCGCCGCTTCACTCATAGTGAGGCGCGTTTTGTTCTTCAAATCGTTCATGTAAGCTCCTGTCTTGTTAGGTTATAGGTAGAAACCTATTATGCAGAATATATAAGGTCTGTTAGGATTCTGTCAAAAGGTGATAGACGGGGGAACGGATGGATAGCGGAGTTTTTTGGGAACTGAAGGCCAACGATGTATCTCATGTGATCAGTTGGCATGACGTGACCATTCCAGATTTGGGTAACTATCGAGTTTGGGTTCACGCCCTGGGCACTGAAATTCTTAAGGATTTTTTGGATCGGTCTAAAAATCGAGTGAGCGTGCGGATGCAATTTAATATCGCTGGGATTGAGGTCCAATCTTTAGGCAAGAGCTTTCCAGCAGTCAGTAATCCTGAGAAGGTTGCGCGACTAGGTGTTGCAATTCTGCAAACGGAAGCACCGTCCCAAGCGATAAAAGGGTCATTGTTCCGGGGACTGCCCTTTTCAAAAATTGAAGATGCTCACAATAAGTGTTTACAGGCTTGTCGGGCAAAGATAGAAGAAGAACTTGGTAAACCTCTACGTATAGCAAAGAGCGACAGTGTTCCTACAATTACTTTGAAAGGTGGACGCTCTGGATCTGTTCTAGAAAGAAAATTTAATATTGCACTAGAAATTGCATCAACAAAAGCTGACTCCATTGCAATAGCCAAGATGTACTCAGAATTTTGTGCTGCCGGAACTAGCAATATAGTTAAAAAGATATGTGTTGACCTAGGTGTGGAAAGTAAGAATGTTTATGCCGCACTTCGCGTGGCTAGATCCCAAGGCTGGCTGTCCGCCAGCGGGAAAGGTAAGTCCGGCGGAAAACTAACAAAAGAAGGTGAACTGGCTTTTAAAGACCTACACGGTGAACTGACCTTAAGTCGCTGGTTATCTCGTGGTACGAAGGGTTCCAAGTAATGGCATATGTGCGCAAGAGAGGGAAGTTCTTCTCAGCCCGCTGGCGAACACGACAAGGTTTACAAGCTGAGAAAGGCGGTTTTGCAACCAAGCGCGAAGCGGAGCAGTTTGCTGAGGAGCAGGAGGCTTTGGAGCGAAGAGGTAAAAACACCAGGCCTTCTCAGGTAAATATGACGGTCCGAGAGTTTGTGCAGGAAATCTGGGGACCCTCTTTGGACGTCGAAACCCAAACTAAAATCGACTACGAAAATATCTACAACAGCCATATCGATCCAGAATTTGGGCACAGGCCGATTGCATCAATCACACCATCTGACATTCAGAAGTGGCGGGTAAGACTTAAGAATACTGTTGCAACCACTGGCTACAGGCTTAAGCCAAGTTACATAGAAAAATTAACTAATCAACTTGGCGCAATTTTCCGGGTCGCCATGGACAATGAAGTAATCCATAAGAACCCTATGAGCAAGATTAAGCGAAGAAAACCGAAGTCTGAAAAACGCATTGTTCCTCTCAATATGCAGACGATCCAAGCGCTAGCTAATGGATTTGCACCTCGTTGGCAGATTGTGGTTTGGATAGGCTTCTTCACGGGTATGAGGCCTTCTGAAATATTGGGCCTCACATGGGATCGCTTAGACTTTGATAATCAAGAGATCACTATCGACCGACAGCTCAGTAGGGATGGACAAAGAGTATTTGCTGACCATTTAAAGACTACAAAGTCTTATCGCAAGATTCCGTTTTCGCCGTATCTCCAAAGACTTTTACTTGAACACAAAGCGGCGCATGGTCTAGGTCCACATGGGCTAATCCTTCAAAATAGATCTGGCAATGTATGGAGGTACAAAGATGCTTCCGCGATGTTTAGGTTGATAGCACGTCCGCTTGGGTTTGATAAAGGTGAAGGATTGCACCAATTACGTCACACATGCGCATCCGTACTCATCAAACTAGGAAATAATGCAAAGCAGATTCAAGAATGGCTAGGGCACGAGTCCATTCTTGAGACTATGGATACCTATGGCCACTTATTCCCACATGATTTGCACGAAGCATCTGAACGACTGGATGCCTATGCAATCGAACAACTAGAACTTCAACGTCAACAGAAAATGTTGGCTTAAACCCAATAGAGCGACTCCTCTTAACATCTGAATAAGATGGCTACTATCTAGTTATGAACCTAATCCTAAGTAGGCACCTCTTGGTCATTTGTGCAGTGATTTTGTCGTTTGTCTGGAACATCTTTATTCTCATTGGAGTGATCTTTAATTTCAGTTTTGCTCACACCCGGGCCGCAGGTGGGCAATTTACAGATTTTCCTACAGTTATACGAATCATTTACATCTTTCAGTTGGCACTGGTCGTATATCAGGCTTGGATATTCAAACTAATTGTCTATAAAGAGCCAATTAGGTTTACATGGATACCTCGATTGTTTGTAATAGTTGGAGTAATAGGTGTTCTGCTTAACGCTTTTTCTAGTAGTGCAAGTGAGCGTTGGAATGTTATTCCCGCCGCAATAATTACCTGGGCTTTCTGGTACTACGGAGTTAAGAAAGAAAAGCCCGACTGATGGGGCCACTTATCTCTAGTTTAATGTCTAATTGAGAATCTCCTCAATGATTTAGGTGCCCACCAATTCCAATCGCCCATCAATTTCATGAGTGCTGGGACGAGTAGACCACGGATAACGGTTGCATCCAAGAGAATTGCAAAGGCGATACCAATTCCAATCATCTTGATGGCTGAAACTCCGCTTGTGATGAACGCTGCGAAGTTAACTGCCAGGACGAGAGCAGCCGCAGTAATTATTCGAGCAGATTTTTGAAGTCCGATGGCTACGGACTCGGCGTTGGACTTGCCCGATAGATATTCCTCTCTTATTCGAGAGAGAAGGAAGAGTTCATAGTCCATAGAAAGTGCAAAGGCGACGACCATTACGAGAACCAAGTTATTTGTATCAAGGGTTCCGGTGTTGGTGAAGTCACCGACCAAGAAGGTCAATTTGCCTGAAATAAATATAAGCGTTAAGAGCCCCACAGTTGCGGCGAGAGAAACGCCATTGAGGAGTAAGGCTTTTATTGGTAAAAGAATGGATCCGGTGAAAAGGAAAAGAAGAATTAGGACCACCAAAGAAATCCATAAAATCACAGTTGGAATTGATGAAGTAATTCCTTCTTGGGCATCTGCAAAGTCAGCTGCAAAACCACCAACTAGCATTCCTTCTGGATGCGGTAGATCTCTGATTTCTCTAATGAGATTTTGTGCCTCTGGCGTGCTCGCAGGAGTAGAGTGAATTGCTGACAAAAGCACAGATTGGTTAATTATCTGTGGCTGTTCTACTCGCGCAATCCCGTCTACTCTGGATAGTCGAGCGGCGAATGAATTGATCTCATCAATCTTGTTGGCTCCATCTTTCCAAAGTATTTGTATTGGCGTTCCCTCTTCTCCAGCAAAATTGTCAACTACGAAGGCATCGGCGATGTAAGCACGATCATTTTTTGGCAATACTCGACTATCAACTTGTGCAAAGGTCACGTTGCTAATCGGTGCTATCAAAAGTGCAAGTGCGGCCAGCGATAGCGCAGTTACCGAAATTGGCCTGCGCATCACAAATCGGGCTAACTGTGCCCAGCGACCCTGCTCCTTGGGGGCTATCCCACTCTTTCTAATTTTTCCTTTATCAATATTCTTTCCAAGAAGCGTTAAGAATGCGGGTAGGGATGTCAGGGCTGCAGCAACAGCTACGGAGACGACTGCAGCGCCGGCATAACCCATGGACTTGAGAAAGCCAATTGGGAAAAGAGTAAGCGATAAGAGAGTTAGAACCACCGTAAGACCAGAGAAGAAGACTGTTCTTCCAGCAGTTCCCATCATCTCAATAACGGCAGCTTCCTTATCTTTGCCTTTTCTCATTTCTTCACGGAATCTATTGATCATTAAAAGTGCATAATCAATTCCAAGCCCTAAGCCAAGCCCAGTTGTCAGATTTAGGGCAAAAATGCTGACTTCAGTCACAAGCGTGAGCAAGAAGAGAATTAGAAATGTTCCCACAATTGCGGTTCCACCCACCACAAGTGGCATAGCCGCCGAGACCATAGAGCCGAACACTAGAAGAAGCAGAATAAAGGTTAAGGGAATTGCAATTGACTCTGCAATTACCAAGTCGCTCTTAATCTTGCTGTTGATGGCGTGAGCAAAAATGCCGGTCCCAGTGAGGTAAACATTTAAGTTTTCAAACTTTCCATCATATTTTTCCTGAAAGGATTTTGCGGCTAACTCAATTTCAGTGAAGTCGCTAGTGTCTAGGTAAACGAAGATGTATCCAGATTCACCATTTGCACTCTTAAGATTTGCTGGAGAGCCCGCCGACCAATAGGAAATAACTTTGGAGGCTGTTGGCTCGGTTTTCAGTCGGGCTTCGAGGCGCCCTGCCGAAGCTGCCACGTTTGGATCGTTAACAGACAAACCAGGGGAGTTGGCGATGAGCACTACTGCTGGGTCTTTAATACCTAGGTC
>VERG01000032.1 GCA_018882885.1 Candidatus Nanopelagicaceae bacterium
AGTGGTTACTTTGCCTGGAGTTTGATTGATAATTTTGAGTGGGCGTATGGCTATGAAAAACGTTTTGGTCTGATCTATGTTGATTATCAGACCCAAAAGCGGATTCCAAAATCCAGCGCTTATTACTACCGAGATCGCATCAAGAACTCTTAGCGCCCGAAATCATCTTCGACCCGCTCAATGTCATCCTCACCGAAGTAAGTTCCTGTTTGTACTTCTACGAAAATAACATCCTCATTGCCGATGTTGTGAATTCTATGAAGAACTCCAATTCCGAAATCAACGGAATCTCCCGGGCCCATAATTGAAATCTCCCCATTAATTGTCACCTCGGCTGAGCCAGCAACTATGAACCAGTGCTCAGCCCGTTTGGCATGACGTTGATAAGAAAGCCGCTTGCCGGGGCTTACCCAAATACATTTAACTTTATGGGTTGTACTCTCTTGCAGAACTTCATATCTACCCCAAGGGCGCTCTGATTTCTCTAGCATTTTCATATTCTAGTCTTTAAGGAAAATCGATACTCTCTGCCACATGAGAACTCCAACACCCCAAGATAAATTCACCTTTGGTCTTTGGACCGTCGGCTGGCAGGCCCGTGATCCTTTTGGCGATGCGACCCGTCCCGCACTTGATCCAATCCGCACCGTCACCGAGTTAGCGCAGCGCGGTGCTTATGGAGTTACCTTTCATGATGATGATCTGATTCCTTTTGGTTCATCAACCGCAGATCGTGCCGCTCACATTGCACGGTTTAAAAAAGCTTTGGATGAAAACAATATGAAGGTTCCGATGGCTACCACAAATCTATTTAGCCATCCGGTATTTAAAGATGGAGCCTTCACCTCCAACAACCGCGATATTCGTCGTTATGCGATTAGAAAAGTAATGACCAACATTGAATTAGCGGTGGAGCTTGGTGCCCACACCTATGTTTGCTGGGGCGGACGTGAAGGAGCAGAAACTGATATTGGAAAGGATCCAGTCGTAGCTCTAGAGAGAATGCGGGAAGCATTCAATATCTTGGGAGAGTTTGTTATTGATAAGGGTTACAACATTAAGTTTGCAATGGAGCCAAAGCCAAATGAGCCACGTGGTGACATCTTCCTTCCCACAATCGGTCATGCTTTGGCTTTTATTAACTCATTGGATCATCCCGAGTTGGTCGGATTGAATCCCGAGGTAGGACATGAGCAGATGGCTGGCCTCAACTTTGTACATGGCATTGGCCAAGCCCTCTTTCATAAGAAACTTTTCCATATAGATCTAAATGGCCAGCATGGACCGAAGTATGATCAAGATTTAGTTTTTGGTCATGGTGATTTGAAATCCGCTTTCTTCCTCGTTGATCTCCTAGAGCGCTACAACTATGAAGGTCCAAAGCATTTCGATTACAAGCCGATGCGCACCGAAAGTGATGAAGGTGTCTGGGCTTCCGCTACTGCAAACATGCGCACCTATTTAATTTTGCAGGAGCGCGCCAAGGCCTTCCGCGCAGATCCACGCACCAAAGCTGCGCTAGAAAAATCCGGTGTTAATGAGTTGCTGCAACCTACAGTTGCTAATGGAGAAGGCTGGAAAGAGATTGCTGCTGAAAGCTTTGATGTTGAGGCCGCTGGAAAACGTGGTTATCACTATGAAGAGTTGGATCAGCTGGCTTTGGAATATCTAATCGGCGTTTACTAAATGAGCCCGATTGTTGCTGGGGTTGATTCATCAACCCAATCGGTAAAGGTTGTATTGCGTGATGCTGACTCTGGCGAGTTAATTGCCTCAACTTCACGCCCACATCCAGATGGCACCGAGGTAAACCCACAATCCTGGAAAAAAGCATTAGATGAGGCGTTGTCTGAATTAGGCAAACACAAGATTGATGCCATTTCTATTGGTGGACAGCAGCATGGCATGGTGACATTAAATGCAAATGGTGAAGTAATTCGTGATGCTCTGCTTTGGAATGACACCAGATCTGATCTGGCCGCGGGGCAATTAAATCAAGAGATAACCGATATCCATTTACGCACCGGCTCCCAACTTGTTGCCTCCTTCACCGCTAGCAAGGTGCGTTGGCTCGCCGACAATGAAAAAGATAATGCCCAGCAGTTAGCTGCAGTTGCTCTGCCCCATGATTGGCTCTCTTGGCAACTATCTGGGGCGAAAAGTTTGGATGATTTATTTACTGATCGCTCTGATGCCTCTGGTACTGGCTACTTTGATTCAGTAAAAAATGAATACTGCAGAGATATCTTCGCTGCTGCGTTAAGAGATGATCGCCAAATCACTCTGCCAAAGGTTATTGCGCCAAATTCATTCGGGGGCAGAACTAACGGTGGCATTCCAATCGCATGCGGTGCGGGTGATAACGCTGGTGCTGCACTTGGGTTAGGTGCAGGCGTTGGAGATTTAATTATTTCTCTTGGTACAAGTGGTACCGCCTTTGCAGTTAGCGATACCTCTACCCATGATGTCTCCGGTGAGGTGGCTGGTTTTGCCGATGCCACTGGCAACTTCTTGCCCCTTGCCTGCACATTAAACGCGGCAAAAATCTTTAATACCATCTCACAAACCTTAGGAATCAGCTTTGAAGAGTTCAGTCAATTAGCCCTCAAAGCCAATGTTGGCGCTGATGGATTAAGAATCGTCCCTCATTTTGATGGCGAACGCACCCCAAATAAACCGCAGGCAAAGGGTCTATTTACCGGAATTACCCACAACAACTTCACTAAAGCCAACATCGCGCGCGCTGCAATTGAGGGTGTGATTGCTGGAATGGTTTATGCCACCCAAGCTTTAGAAAAACTCGGCGTTAATTACTCTCGAGTGCTCCTCATTGGAGGAGCTGCAAAGAACTCCGCGGTACAACAAATTGCAGCAGATTTCTTTAACAACAACATTAATCTCCCACCGGTTGGTGAATACGTTGCAGATGGCGCCGCCAAGCAAGCAGCTTGGGCTTTAACTGGTACAACTACACCGCCACAGTGGTCAATGGGTGAGGTAAAACAAATTGCACCGAAAAATGATGCAGCAGAGGTGGTCGCTGAATATATGGAGTTAATTAGGCGCTAGCTGCAGATCGTGTAATGCGATCTCTAATCGCAACCGCCAAACCACTTCCTTCTGGCATAACGATATTTACCGTTGCAATACCTTGTTTATCTGCCTCACGAAGGGCGGCATACAAAACTCGGGCGTACTCCTCAAGATTCTTAGGCGCTGCTAATCGCACAACATCTTTTGGTGTTTCAACATCACTCATAGCTATTAATGCTTCACCTGCTTTTGCCACGCCATCAATTACTACATTTGCCTGCGGTGAATAATGTTGTTTGTGAGATCCGGATACCCTCACCTTTTTATCATCAGGTTCCGCAACAATAATCCCGGTACTTTGCTCCACCATCTCTGCGGTTATTGCACCAGGACGCAATATGGAGGGGTTTTCTTTTGTGCAATCAATAATGGTTGATTCGACTCCGACCAATGATGCGCCACCATCCAGTATTTGATCCCGTGGCTCCAAATACTGACTTAACTCCTGCTCAACCGCAGCAGCGGTGGTTGGCGAAACCGCGCCGTATCGATTAGCACTTGGTGCTGCCAAACCATGTCCACCCAGCTTCGCAAACTCCTGCAAAAGATTGAGCGCCACTGTGTGCGCAGGCATGCGAATTCCAACCATTTCTTGGCTACCAGTAACAAAGTCCTTGGCATGCTCTGTGCGTTTTAATAACAAAGTCATTGGCCCGGGCCAGTAATCCCGCATCAAAGCGATTGCATAATCTGGAATATCTGTGGCCCAATAATCCACCGCATCTAAATCTGCAATATGAACAATTACCGGATGATCTGCGGGGCGATTTTTAACTTTATACATACGGGCAATAGCAGATTCATTCTCAGCATCAACACCTAATCCATAAACAGTCTCAGTGGGGAATGCGACTAACCCTCCCGTTTTGAGATTCTCAGCGGCTTGCTGCAATACATTCAGCGAACATTGAGAAATAATCGCGCCCATAACAGGTATCTTATGCGCATGAGAAAAAACCGAAAAATCATCGCCATCGCATTAGCCATTGTTTCTGTAATAAGCGTAGGAGCCCTGGGTATTGCTCCCGCTCAAGCGGCAGAACCAGATAGATATGTAACAGTTACTGGTGTTGGCTCAGTTTCGGTTGTTCCTGATGCGGTTCGTTTTTATCCTAGCGTTACTGCGCTAGCTGCAAAGAGCGCAGAAGCACTTTCTACCGCCTCCAAGACCGCCACCGCAGTTCGTAATGCACTAAAGGCGGAAGGTGTTGCCGCAAAAGATATTAAGAGTTCAAATCTTTCGGTTTATCCAGAGTACAACTACACCCAAGACAAGGGTTCAGAGATTATTGGTTACCGCGCTACTCAATCCTTTAACGTGGTGATTCGCAAAGCAGAAAATGCTGGGAAAATTGTTGAAGCAGTTGTTAATGCCGGCAATGACAATGTGCAGATCAACGGCATCGTGCCTTTTATTACTAAGGGATCAGCTGCGATGGAGGAAGCCCGCGCAGCCGCTGTTGCAGATGCCAAAGCTCGCGCAGTTTCATATGCCAAATTACTTGGCACCTCACTTGGCAAAGTTGTTTTCTTACAAGAGAACTCCGCACCTTCTTACAGCTTCCCAATGCTTGGTGTTGCAAAGGCCGCCGATGGCTCAACACCAGAGATTGATTTGGGTGAGGAAGAGTTAAGCCTCTCGATAACAGTTCGTTGGGCGCTTAATTAATAGCTATTGAGAAGTACTTGTGGTGGGTAGTGGATTTGAACCACTGAAGGCAGAGCCGGCGGATTTACAGTCCGCTCCCATTGGCCGCTCGGGCAACCCACCAGGATTGTTTATACGGCGGCGCAAGGGTAACAACTCACCCTTGCGCCGCCAAATTACTACTTAATTGAAGCGTCGTAGATGCTCTGAATTGTTGCGTTAAGCATCGCATCAAACTCTGCATCGCTCTGTTGAGCGGTTAGACCCTCAGCAAGGGCACGTGAGAATGAGGCAATAACGCCGGTGTTTTCAGAGAGCATCTTGTTGGCATCTTCCCGTGAATAACCGCCAGAAAGCGCAACAACGCGCACCACACGTGGGTGATCAACCAACTCTTTGTAAAGGTTTGCTTTGGTAGGAAGTGAAAGCTTGAGCATGATGTTTTGATCGCCATTCAAGCTGTTAGCGTAATCAATCAACTGCTTCTTCAAAATCTCTTCAGCCTCTGCCTTTTGTGGGCTCTTGATACTTACCTCTGGCTCGATGATTGGCACAAGACCGCCAGCAATAATTTCTTTACCGATTTCAAACTGTTGCTTAACAACCGCATCGATACCGGTTGGATTAGCCATGTTAATTACAGAACGCATCTTTGTTCCAAATACTCCATGCTTGTTAGCAGCGGCAATACGTGCACCAAGCTCTGGGATTGGCTTCATTAGTTGGACATCATTTGCTTCATCGGCAAGACCGTTGTCTACCTTTAGGAATGGGACAACCTTCTTCTTTGTCCATAGATACTCTGCAGATCCAATGCCATCAATAGTGCGCTCCATGGTCATTTCAAAAAGAATTGCACCGATTACGCGGTCGCCATTGAATACTGGAGACTTAATTAAGCGTGAGCGCATCTCATGCATGCGATCAAACATTTCAGCTTCATTTGAGTAAGCAGATTCGGTAACACCGTAAAGTGCAAGTGTCTTTGGTGTGCTGCCACCGCTCTGGTCTAGGGCTGCAATAAAACCTTTACCAGATTTAATCTGCTGAAACATTTCGTTGTTCATTAAAACTCCTTGAATCCTGGTTTAGAGCGAATTCGCTAATTACCTCGTACACGACATTGAATGCGAGAACTGCGCTAATTCTAATAGGTATGAAAGGGGGCTCAAACCAAGGATTTCTCGCTCAAATTGCCCTCGCGATACGGTAGCCCTATGGCAGATAGCAGCTTTGATGTCGTCTCAAAAGTTGACCGGATGGAGCTGGATAACGCTTTAAATCAAGCCTCTCGAGAGGTAGCGACCCGGTTTGATTTTAAGAATACCGGTGTGAAAATTGAGATGTCCGGCGAGAAGATATTGGTTGAAGCCGAAACCGAAGAGCGAGTCAAAGCAGCGCTGGATGTCTTGAAAGAAAAGATGATCAAACGCAATGTCTCTCTAAAACATCTCGATATTGCAGATCCAGCACAGAGCGGCAAGGTCTATCGAATTTTCTGCACCATTAAAGAGGGTATCTCTCAAGAGAATGCTAAGAAAATCACCAAGTTGCTAAAAGAAGAGGGACCGAAATCTGTAAAGGCGCAGATTCAAGGAGATGAACTTCGAGTCTCAAGTAAGAGCCGTGATGACCTGCAAGAGGCAATCGCTCTGATTAAAGGAGCCAAACTGGATTTCGCAGTTCAGTTCACAAATTATCGATGACCAAATTTAATAAAGGTTTACTCTTTGGGGTATCGGCATATGTGATTTGGGGATTACTCCCGCTTTACTGGAAATTAGTTGAACAGGCTGGCGCTTATGAAATCTTGGCGCACCGCGGCATTTGGTCCCTTTTGTTGTGTGTATTTCTACTCGCGGCACGCAAACAGATAAAGAGCGCCTTTGTGATGGTCCGTGCTTCTCGCACACTCTCCTTGTTGTTTCTTGCCTCTGGTTTACTGACAATTAATTGGGGTGTTTACATCTGGTCCGTTACCGTCAATCGCGTTGTTGAGGCTGCGCTGGGTTATTACATAACACCATTGATAAATGTGACCTTTGGAGTTTTCTTGTTACGGGAAAAGCTACGTCCTTTGCAATGGGCCGCGGTAGCTATCGCCTCTGTCGGAGTGCTGATTTTGACTGTGGGATACGGGGCTCTGCCTTGGATCGCCTTTGTTTTATCGATTTCCTGGGGCAGTTACAGTTTGATTAAAAAATCCTTGAATTTAGGGGCTTTAGAGACCCTTTCAGTAGAGACGCTTTTTGCCTTCTTCCCAAATCTGATTTTTCTTTTTTACATAGAAGCCAATGGCACAGCCGAGTTCGGTAAGGAATGGAGCAGTTCTTTGCTGCTGTTTGGCGCAGGAGCTGCGACTGTAGTGCCGCTGTTGTTATTTAATGGCTCTACAACCCGTTTGCCACTGAGCACAATTGGCATGTTGCAGTACATAACTCCAACCATCATGTTTTTTATAGGGTTATTTATTAATAATGAAGATATCTCTAGCACCAAGATTGCTGGTTTTGTTTTTATCTGGTTAGCGCTTGCGGTATTGAGTCGAGATTTGTATCGCTCAAGCCGTGCGCTCAACAATGGCCAGGCATAGATTTTCTAGAGCATTGCGCGCTGGTGATTGTGGCAGGCTATTGAGCATTTGCTTCGCCTCATTAGCTAGATCATGAAGATACTTCTTTGAATCATTCAAGGCAGGATGGCTGCGCAGCTGCGGAATAACCTTTGCAACTGTGGCATCATCCATCGGCCCAGAAAGCAATTTCTTTAACTCGGCATCTTCTGCTCGACTTGAGTTCATAATCCGAAGCGTTACCAAGGTCGGGACCCCTTCTTTAAGATCTGTTCCTGGGGTTTTTCCAGATTGTGCTGAGTCGCTTGCGATATCGATGACATCATCAGCTAGTTGAAAGGCGATGCCGATCTTCTCGCCAAATGTAGTCAAGGTTTCTACAATTGCTTTATCGGCACCAGATAACAGAGCACCAAATCTGGCGCTGGTTGCGATTAAAGAACCAGTCTTATTGGCGACAACTTCAATGTAATGAGAAAGTGGATCAATTCCTGTTGGTGGGCCTTGGGTCTCTTGAATCTGGCCGATTACCAGCCGTTCAAAGGTTTTGGCCTGCAATCGGACCGCTTCTGGCCCTAAATCAGCTAATAAATCTGAGGCTTTTGAGAATAGATAATCGCCGGTCAAAATCGCCACGGTATTGCCCCAGCGGTTATTGGCGCTCTCTACACCACGGCGAAGCGGCGCTTCATCCATAACATCATCGTGATACAAAGTCGCCACATGGGTTAACTCGCAAACAACAGCAGCTTCGATAACCTCGCGGGATTGTCCTTTACCAAAGTGAGAGGCAATCAAAGTAATTAAGGGACGAAATCTTTTACCTCCAGCTTCAACTAAATGTCTTGAGGTTTCAACAACTAGCGGGTAATCCCCTTCAATATGAGAGCTTAAGAGATTTTCAACCTCATCAAGACCACGCGCTAGCTCCGCCTCTAGATTTGTATCTAGGTTTGGAATACCGAGGTTTGACATTTTTAACTATCGAACAAAGACAGCAAGTGATGCAATCGCATCCAAAACCGGGGTTGGGAAGACTCCCAGAATCACAGTAGCAATCGCCGCAATCCAAATTGTGAGGTTGGTGTAAAGCGATGGAATGGTTACTGAAACCGTGTCATCCTGCGCATCGGTAAAGAACATCATCACAATTACCCGGATATAGAAGAAAGCCGCGATCGCACTGGAGAGAACGCCAGCAACAACTACTGCGATATTTCCACTGTCATAAGCCGCGGTAAAGATAGTGAACTTTCCAATGAAGCCGGCTGTTAAAGGAATACCGGCAAAGGAAAGCAGGAATGTGGCAAACAACAAAGCCACGCCTGGTGAACGTTTTGCTAAACCAACCCAACGATTCAGATCCGTTACCTCGCCAGAGGAATCCCTGACCAGAGT
>VERG01000002.1 GCA_018882885.1 Candidatus Nanopelagicaceae bacterium
TGCTGCTTCGACCGCTACCGCGCCAGTGTTGGAGCCCAAGCGACCTTCTGCTTTGCAGTAAATTTTTCGTCCCTCTTGTCCCACAATCTCAGCGTTAATGAAAAGTGTGGTTCCCACCGGAACAGGGGCCACAAATAATGTTTCCAATTTGCCGGTAACAGCAGGTTGTCTAACTAACCACATTAACTTTCCTAGCGCCTCATCAAAGGCGCAAGAGAGCAAACCACCGTGAGCTAAGCCAGGAGCACCTTGATGAAGCTCAGTAACGGTGAACTTTGCATTGATTGTCATTCCCTCACCGGAGTAGGCGATGAGATGTAAACCTGCGGGATGTGAAGCACCGCATCCATAACAATCCTGATTATGCGAACCAAGCAAAGAACCAGCTACCGGTGCTTGGGGATGACGTTCCGGCACTTTTGCGCCAGCCGGTGGATTAATACTCAAGCCTCGAGACATAGGTGAAAGGTTACCCTGTTTGAACCCTGAATTAACTACCTGCAACCTTGCAGGCAAGTACTCTCCTGTCAGTGAGAGAGATAATTCGCTGGCCATTATGGATCTGGCTTCTAGTTATTGGACTGGATTTTTCTATTGTGCTGGCATTTTGGGCCGCGCTTGGTAACTCTGCAACATGGATTGCACTCTTCATTTTGCTACTTCTCTCAGGGTTTTTTTATCAATTCACCAAACTTAAAATTGAGGTTACCAGCGATGTTATCAAGGTAGGACGGGCAAATATTGCAAAAACTTTTCTCGGAGATATTGAGATTTTGAAAGATGATCAGATGAAGCATCTAAGAGGTCCAGGCATTAACCCTTCCGCATTTCTTGCGCTGCGTTTTTGGGTAAGAGGAGGGGTAAAAATAAATATTGCAGATCCCAGAGATCCAACGCCTTACTGGTTAGTGAGCACAAAAGACCCAGAGAAAGTAATTAAGGCAATTAAAGATTAAATGCAGTCTTTGCAGATAGCTTTGGCGCCCTCGCCTTTAGCTAACTGTGTTATGTGATGTACCAAGAAACAGCGAGAACAGGTGAACTCATTCTCTTGTTTTGGAACAACGCGAACCGCCAACTCTTCACCAGAAAGATCCGCACCTGGCAGCTCAACATTCTCTGCCTCTTCTTCATCGAGATCAACCTGTCCTGATTGCGCCTCTGCTCGTCGAGCTTTTAACTCTTCAAGCGACTCCTCATGTAACTCTTCATCGGTTTTTCGGGGCGTGTCGTAATCCGTTGCCATTGATCTCTCACCACCATTCCAAAGTTTGACTAGCTGTCATCGGTCTGACCGCTAGATGTGCACGGGCGGATAATGCCCAAAACCCACGCTCGTGTCCTGACCAACACTCGGCGTGTCGCGATTATTCCCGCATGAAACCCATAACTTTATGAAAAATCTCAGTTATTTGTGGGGTTCGCCTTTTGATCGCAACTTCCCTTGAGTAGTACGCCACTTTGCAATCTCACCATGGTTGCCAGATAGCAATATCTCGGGCACTGCATGCCCCCGCCAAAGAGCTGGCTTAGTGTAACTTGGATACTCAACACTTCCCAGCTCATTGTGTGATTCTTCTGCAAGTGAATCTGGATTACCAATAACTCCCGGAATCAATCGCGTTACCGCTTCGATAATAACCATGGCGGCGACCTCTCCACCATTTAACACATAATCCCCAATTGAAATCTCATGAACCCTTACGTTTTTTGCGCTGCGATAAAAATCAGCAACACGGGCATCTATTCCTTCATAACGACCACAAGCAAAAAGTAGATGTGCAGAGTTAGAGAACTCTTCGGCAACCCTTTGATTAAATTGTTTTCCAGCAGGTGTAAGAATCACTAAATCAATTAATTGATCAGATTTATCAATTACCGCATCGATAGCCTCGCCCCAAGGCTCTGGTTTCATCACCATTCCAGCACCACCGCCGTAAGGGGTGTCATCTACTGTGTGATGGTTGTCGTAGGTGTAATCCCGAAGGTTGACCGCTTTGAAATCAACAATCTTATGTTCTCTAGCTTTACCAATAAGTGAAAGCTCTAAGGGCGCAAAATACTCTGGGAATATTGAGATAGCTGTAATCTTCATAGCAACCCTGCAAAATTAATTATGGTCAATCGCTTGGTCTCAATATCTACCTTTGGAACATAAGCTTTAACAAAGGGCACTAGGACCTCTTTGCCCTCATGTTCTACGACAAGGGTGTCCTGTGCTGGTAGCTGGAGAACATCTACCACCTTGCCCCACTCTCTTCCAGATTCATCAATCACTGTGCAATCAACTATTTGAGAAATATGGAAATCATCCTCTGAAGTATTTGATTCTCTTGGATCGACCTCGGCCAATAACAATACATTGCGCAGTTTTTCTACCGCAGTTCGATCTGCTACGCCCTCAAAAGCCAATAAGAGTGTCCCGCTATGAACCTTTACTTCTCGGATTGTTAAAGGGCCTTTATCCATTGGATCGGTTTTTAATTCTGCGCCAACAAAGAAACGGGCCTCGGGGTTATCGGTTCGAATTTCAATCGTAGCTTCGCCGCGCACTCCATGTGCGCGGCCGATGCGTCCTACGACTAGTAACAAAACTAGTTATAAAAGCGGAAGAGCGCGATTAACGCGCCTCATCCGCCTCAATTAAATCAACTCGAACACTGCGTCCAGCCAAAGCCGAGACCACTGTGCGTAATGCTTTTGCTGTGCGACCATTTCGGCCGATTACTTTGCCAATATCCTCTGGATGAACCCGCACCTCAAGAGTGGTGCCACGTCTTCCCTCTTTTTCAGAGATGACTACCTCTTCAGGGTTATCAACGATTCCCTTAACGAGATGCTCTAAAGCTTCGTCAATCATCACAGCTGATTACTCTGCAGGTGTTTCTGCTGGGGCTTCAGCCTCTGCTGCTGGCGCAGCTTCAACTGGAGTTTCAGCGACAACTGCTTCAGATGCAACAGCTTCAACAGGTGCAGACTCTGCAACCGCACTTTCTTCCGCAGGCGCTGACTTCGCAGCTAATTTCTCTGCAGCGCGCTTCTTCATTGTGGTTGCACCATCTTTTGGCTCATTCATCGCTGCTTTAACAGCTGCTTCATAAGCCGCACGCTTATCAGCACGAGCTGGAAGAGTTTTCAATGTTCCCTCTGCTCCTGCAATACCTTTGAACTTTTGCCAATCACCGGTTACCTTCAAAATCGCCTCTACGGCTTCGGTTGGCTTTGCACCATTTTTTAACCAGTGTTGTGCGCGCTCTGAGTTAACCTGAATCAAAGATGGCTCAGAGGCTGGTGAGTAACGACCAATCTCTTCAATCTTCAAACCATTACGAGCTTTACGGGAATCTGCAACAACAATGCGGTAATGCGGGGTACGGATTTTTCCAAGACGTACCAATCTAATCTTTACGGCCACGAAGGCTTTCTCCTTGCATAATCGTTCGAATGATGAAATCAAACCCGAGTGGGATGCCAGGTGAATTTCAATCAATTCTGGTTAATGGTTGCCGGTCAAGAGGTAGAGGGCTCTTGAACAGGAGGCCAATATTGCCATGAGCCAACAGATATGCCCAATTTGGCCTCAACGCCCTTCTTGAGCCGCTCGCTTTGCTGGGTTGCCTGAACGGGATTTCTTCTTGGGGCTTTGGGGTTTTCCGCCACCTATTCCAGTTGGCACTCCGGCCGGTAGTGACATCCCAGGCGGTAACGCCATCCCCTTTGGCATGCCGCCGCCAGTGCGCATCTGTTTCATCATCTTTTGAGCCGCTGAAAAGCGATCAACTAAGGAGTTAACTTCGGTAACGGTTCTGCCACTGCCTTTGGCAATACGAGCCCTTCTTGAGCCATTTAACAATTTGGGATTTTGTCGCTCTTCTCGGGTCATGGATTGCACAATTGCTTGGGTCCGCACAAGCTCATTGTCATCAAGTGAATCAATCTGTTTTTTCATAGCGGCGTTGTTTGCGCCAGGCAACATTCCCAATAACTTGGTCATTGAACCCATTTTCTTCATAGCCTGTAGCTGTTCTAGAAAATCTTCGAGAGTGAACTCCTCTCCAGATACAAACTTCTCTTCAAGTCTTTTCGCACTCTCCCCATCAATAGCTTTTTTAGCTTGCTCGGCCAAGGTTTGGATATCACCCATACCCAAAATTCTTGAGGCCATGCGGTCCGGGTAGAAGTAATCAAAGTCAGAGAGCTTTTCGCCGTTAGATACAAAGAGGATTGGCTTTCCAGACATCTCTGCAATAGATAAAGCGGCGCCACCCTTCGCATCGCCATCTAGTTTGGTAAGAACTACTGCGTCAAAACCAACACCTGATTCAAATGCTTGAGCCGTACGTACCGCATCTTGACCAATCATTGCATCTACAACAAATAAGGTCTCATCTGGATTTACCGCAGCTTTGATATCTCTAGCCTGTTTCATCAACTCTTCATCTATTCCGAGTCGGCCAGCGGTGTCGATGATAACTACGTTGTGAAGCTTTTCCTTTGCAAAGTTAATTGCATCTCGCGAAACCTTCACCGGATCTCCAACGCCATTTCCAGGCTCAGGTGCAAAAACTGGAAGTTTTAGAGATTCGGCCAGAACGCAGAGTTGGGTTACCGCATTTGGTCGTTGTAAATCAGCGGCCACAAGTAAGGGAGTATTTCCATCCTCTTTTAAGTAACTAGCTAACTTGCCGGCAAGGGTGGTCTTTCCCGATCCTTGCAAACCGGCCAGCATAATTACCGTAGGTGGATTCTTTGCGAATCGAATTCGACGGGCCGCTCCACCCAAAATCTCAATTAACTCGGCGTTAATTATCGAGTAGATCTCTTGGGATTGATTTGTTGATTTTCTTAACTCTGGAAGCGCGGTGAGTGATTTTTCCTTTACCCGCTGGACAAAGGTTTCAACCACTGAAAGCGCTACATCCGCCTCCAGCAATGCGGTACGGAGCTCCCCAGCTGCGTCATCAATATCTGATTCGGTAATACGTCCTTTGTTACGCAAAGCCCCAAATACTTCAGAGAATTTGTTGCTAAGCGATTCAAACATGGTCGAAAGCCTACTAAAGCCGGCTTGCTAATAAAAATGGGCACAGAGACTCGGCTCTGCGCCCATTTTTCAGTTGACTACTTGAGACTAAATTGCGGTTTCACCTTTTTCACCAGTTCGAACCCGGACAACATTTTCAACTGAAGTGGTCCAAACTTTTCCATCACCGATAGAGCCGGTCGAAGCGGTCTTTACGATCACATCAATTAGCGCATCAACCTCTTTATCCTCTGCAAGGATTTCAAGGCGCACCTTTTGAATTAGATCTATTGGGTACTCCGCTCCGCGATAAACCTCAACATGACCACCTTGACGTCCCACCCCTGAAACTTCAGAGACGGTCATGCCTTTAACGCCCGCGTTACGTAGAGCGGTTTTAACCTCATCAAACTTTCCTGGCTTGATAATCGCAGTAATCAATTTCATGATTAACGACCTCCCTTAAGAATTCCGCCCAGTTCGTAGGCGCTCTCAGCATGTTCTGTTTGATCCACGCCAATCAACTCCTTCTCACTTTGTACCCGGAATCCGATTGTTTTCTCAATCAGATAACCGATTATCAAAGTGGCGACAAAGGAGTAAGCGAATACCAACACCACACCAAGTGCTTGCTTTCCAAGTAGTGCGGTTCCGCCACCGTAGAAGATTCCATCTAAGCCAAGTGAGTTGACCGCACTTGAACCAAAGAAACCGATCGCTAAGCTGCCTACGATTCCGCCAACTAGGTGGACACCAACAACATCTAGGGCATCGTCATATCCCAGTTTGTACTTCAAGCCAACCGCCAGAGCGCAAATCACGCCAGCGATGAATCCGATAACAGCAGCGGCCCAAGGCGCAACGAATGCACATGCAGGTGTAATTGCAACTAATCCAGCTACCGCACCTGATGCAGCACCTAATGTTGTTGGATGACCATCACGCATCTTTTCAGTCAATATCCATCCCAACAAAGCACCAGCGGTTGCGACTTGGGTATTTATAAAGGCCAATCCTGCGATGTTATTTGCACCAAGTGCTGAACCGGCGTTAAAACCAAACCAGCCAAACCAAAGTAAGCCAGCGCCCAATAACACTAGTGGCAATGAGTGGGGACGCATTGGGCTTTTCTGCCATCCGATGCGACGCCCTAAAACAATAGCCAATGCCAGTGCAGCTGCACCTGCATTGATATGAACCGCAGTTCCGCCCGCGAAATCTTGTACTCCGCGAGAAGCAAGGAATCCTGCTCCGGTAACTGTATCGCCCTCTTTATTTCCAAAGGCAAAAACCCAGTGTGCGACTGGGAAATAGACTACGGTAACCCAAATTGCTACAAAGACGATCCAAGAAACAAATTTGGTTCGATCTGCGATAGCTCCAGAAATTAAAGCTGGGGTTATAACCGCAAACATCAATTGAAATGCAGCAAACACCAGCAACGGAATCGGATAAACGCCACCATTATTGGTCAACTCATTAACTACATCACCTAATCCCGAAAGCGAGAATGAGCCATACCATTGTGAATTTGCCTCATAACCAAAAGCTAATTTAAATCCGTAAATAACCCACAAGACGCTGACAACCCCGATAGTTACCATTGACATCATCATCATATTTAGGGCACTTTTCGCTCGCACCATGCCACCGTAGAAAAATGCCAATCCCGGCGTCATCAATAAAACAAGTGCGGAGCTAGCCAAAACCCAGGCGGTATCGCCGGCGCTTAGTACTACTTGATCCATTGCAATCTCCCAATACCAATTTTTCGGTAGTTCTCACCGTTGAGAATGGGAGCAGGGTGCCCTTGACGTATTACGGTCCAGGCCTCAACTAGGTTTCATTTTGGTGACAGTTATGCCGGGCTTGTTACAGAGGTGTAAAAAATCAGCTCAGGAGCTCTGAAATGTAGGGGTCCGGGTCGAAAGCTTTCAGATCCGCTACCCCTTCTCCAACCCCAACATACTTAAGCGGCAGAGCTAACTCCCGCTCTGTTGCCAGAGCAATTCCACCTTTAGTTGAACCATCAATCTTGGTAACAATCATTCCGGTTAAGGAAACACTTTCTGAAAAAACTCGGGCTTGTGCGATGCCATTTTGTCCAGTGGTTCCATCTAAAACAAATAGCACCTCATTTACTGGGGTAACTTTTTCTATTACCCGCCGCACCTTTCCTAATTCATCCATCAAATTGCTCTTGGTATGTAATCTACCTGCAGTATCAATGAGCAAAACATCGTAACCTTCATTTTTCGCCTTGGTAGCGCCATCAAAACACACTGCGGCCGGATCAGAGTATTCCGCTCCTCGAACCACATCCACACCAATACGTTGCCCCCAGGTGATCAATTGATCCACTGCTGCTGCGCGAAAAGTGTCGGCTGCAACCAAAAGAACTTTTTTTCCAGAAGTCTTTAGAAGATTTGCTAATTTCGCCGTGCTGGTAGTTTTGCCGGTTCCATTTACTCCAACGACAAGGACTGTGGTTAATCCCCCCGCTTGTAATTTAAGTTCTCGTGAATCAGTGGATAAGAAGGATTTAATGCGCTCTGTAATCGCCGCCTCAAGATTTTCTGACTTTTCTTTTTTTACTAAATCTACAATCTCTTCCGCAGTCGTAGCACCGATATCAGATTCAATGAGAATTTTGCGAAACTCTTCAATGTCCTCTAACGAGGCTCGGTTGCGAGAGAATTTAGAGAGAAAAGAGCCAAACAATCCCATTGTTAGACGGATTCAGTTTCATTCTCACGCAAACGTTGTGAGATTACTTCCGAGACACCATCGCCGCGCATGGTTACGCCATACAGGGCATCACCAATCTCCATAGTGCGCTTTTGGTGGGTAATTATGATGAGCTGAGAATCTCTTCTTAACTCCTCGAGTACTCCAAGCAGACGACCTAAATTGGCATCATCCAATGCAGCCTCAACCTCATCCATTACATAAAACGGGCTTGGGCGAGCTTTGAAAATCGCAACCAGCAAAGCCACCGCCGTCAGCGATCGCTCTCCACCAGAAAGTAATGAGAGTCTTTTAATCCGCTTTCCAGGCGGTCTGGCCTCGACATCAACTCCGGAGTTGAGCAAATCGCTCGGGTCGGTTAAAACCAAACGCCCTTCACCGCCAGGAAATAGACGTGCAAAAATTTTTTCAAACTCTCTAGCAGTATCGCGATAGGCCTCTTCAAATATCTCCTGAACCTTTTCGTCAACCTCTTTAATGATGTCCAAAAGATCTTTCTTCGACTTCTTAAGATCTTCAAGTTGTTCTGCAAGATACTTCAATCTCTCCTCGAGAGATGAGTACTCCTCTAAAGCTAATGGATTAATCTTTCCAAGAAGCGCCAATGAGCGCTCCGCGGTTGCTAATCTCTTTTCTTGCTGTTCGCGGACATATGGGATGAAATCACCTTGAATCAAATCTCCCACTTCATCTTCAACAAAAGTTGGGACATCTTTATCTGGACCATATTCACTAAATAGAGTCTGAGAATCTACGCCAAACTCCTCCATAGCTTTGCTTTCTAGCTGCTCAATTCTCAACCGCTGTTCAGCTCGTGCGATCTCATCTCGGTGCACACTTGAGGTTAGTTGATCTAGTTCGGTAGTTAACTCGCGAACCTGAGCACGAATTGCCAAAATCTCACCGTCACGGTTGGAACGTGAAACCTCTAATCTTTCTCGCTCTGCATTGGCGCGCGAAATAGAGTTTTCAATTTGAATTAAGGCTTCATATGCCGCATCAGCGATCGCCTGTGCGGTAACCGCTCCTCTGGCACGGGCTTCGCGTCTTGCAATACTTTTACTCGCCGCTTCTCTTTCATTACGTGCAGCTTGTTCGAGAGCAGCGGCACGTTGTGAGATTGCCGCAACTCTTTCTTCGCTGGTTCTTAAACCAAGTCGGGCTTCAACCTCTACCGCTCTGGCGGTCGCAACAGCAGCCCGAAGATTTTCCAATTGAGCCAAATCAGGTTCATGTGGTTCTTCGCTCTTTCCAAACTCGTTCTGCGCTACAACCAACTCTTCTTCATCCGCACGAACCGCAATTTGCAGCTCATTAATGGAACTGGACAAACGCTCTACCTCAGCAGTACTACCTCGAACGCCCTGACCGGCAGCTCCTAACTGCTCAGCCAATCCCGCCATCGCAGCATCAGACTCATTCAATTTAGCTAGAGCTTGGTCGTAATTAGCTTGATCTGCCCGAACTTTGTTTTCCGCGCTTGATATTTCAAACTTAATGCGATCGCATTCATGTGAGAATCTTTGAAGATCGACTTCGCTCTTTTCAATCATGGCGGTAATTTCGATCAGCGAAGATTTAGTCGAAGATCCGCCACTGGCTCTTCCTCTGCCCACCAAATCTCCGTCTCGGGTAACAGCAATTAATGATTTATTTGAGCGGATAATCTCTTGAGCATGAGTTAGAGATTCAGCTGCGACATAACCTGCCAACAATCTAGGGATGATGGTACTTAAAGTCGCAGAGCTGACCTTGCTAGCCAGGGATGAGAATCCAGAGGTTGAGTTTAATTCCTGATCTGCTTCTACATCTGCTACAAACAAAATTTCCGCATTACCCGCTGATTCAGATTTAAGAAAGGAAAGTGCCGAAATAGCTTGTGACTCATCCTGAACCACCAAGGCATTTGCCATGGAGCCAAGCGCTGCAGAAACCGCACTCTCCCAACCTGGTTCAACGGTAATCAGAGATGCAACGCTGCCACGAATCTCAATTCCGCGGGTATTGGTTAATAAAGCGCCGCTACCATCTTTATGTAACGTGGCCTGACGTAACGCATCCACCTTTGCTTCAGTAGAGCTCTTTTCACGCTCCGCACGAGATAGATCACTTTGCAATTTCTCTAAAACTGATTTGGAATCATTTAGAAGTTGTTTAGCTTTTTCGAACTCTGCATCAAGTCCCAGTTCACCAGCATCTAATCCGGCGACCTCACTTTCCAATTTGGCAAACTCTCGCTTTGCCTCTTCAACGCGGGTGTTTGCCTCACTCAAAGCTTTTTCTAAACGGGATATCTCAGATTTGGTTCCATCAATTCGAGATTGCAGACTCTTGATATGGCCCTCTTGCCTGGCGGTTCCTTCACGATAATCAGCGATAGCTCTCTGTGCCGCAGCAACTCGATCATCTTCATGCTTTAAACGCGACTCCAAATCGGCAACATTAGTAGTTGCGCTATTCAATTCAGTGCGCGCTTTATCAAGAGAGTTTTGTAGAACATTTTCCTCTTGACGCAAACCTTGGGCCTCTGCATCAAGGGCCTCTGGATCTCGTCCCAAAGCGCGGGCCTCTTCCGCTTCTTCAGCTAGAAATCTAGCCCGCTCAGAAGCTAGATTTTGAGTTCCTCGTAATTTTTCACGTTGTGCGGTTAAGTTGTAATAATTATCTTGCGCCGCATTGAGTTGAGGTCCCTCTACGCCAGCGATTCGATCTAACTCCACCTCGCGATTGCGCAATTTGTCCAACTCTTGCTCAACAATAGAGCGGCGTTCACGTAAAGCGGTCTCATCCGCAACCTCTGAGGTCAACGTTGATTTAAATCCGATTAGATCATCAGCCAAGATTCGAAGTTTGGCGTCACGAACATCGGCTTGGATAACAGCAGCCTTTTTCGCTACCTCTGCCTGTTTGCCAAGTGGCCTAAGTTGACGGCGCAACTCATTTGTTAAATCTTGCACTCGAGCCATATTGCCCTGCATCGAATCTAGCTTTCTTAAAGCCTTCTCTTTACGTTTGCGATGTTTGAGAATTCCAGCTGCTTCTTCAATAAAGCCCCGACGTTCCTCAGGATTCGCCGTCAAGATCGCATCAAGCTGTCCCTGTCCAACAATTACATGCATTTCGCGGCCGATACCGCTATCGCTTAACAACTCTTGAATATCCAGCAAACGAGCTGATTCACCATTTATTTGATAATCACTTTGCCCATTTCTAAATAAAGTTCGAGAGATTGTCACCTCTGTAAAATCAATTGGAAGAGCACCATCGGTGTTATCGATAGTTACCGAAACCTCGGCACGGCCCAATGGAGCGCGCCCTGAAGTTCCGGCAAAGATGACATCCTCCATCTTGCCGCCGCGCAAACTCTTGGCACCCTGTTCACCCATAACCCAGGACAACCCATCGACCACATTGCTTTTACCCGAGCCGTTTGGTCCGACTACACAGGTGATGCCGGGCTCGAACTTGAGCGTGGTTGGGGAGGCAAAGGACTTAAAGCCCTTCAGGGTCATGCTCTTCAAATACACAGGCAGAACCTATCGGGTGGCATAGAGCCAGCTTGGCTTTTAAACCCGCTTAGCGCCGGATTTTTTGAGATTTTTCTGGCAGTTGGGGCAGAAATGCGAGGAGCGATTACCGAAAACAATACGACGTATCAAAACTCCACATCGAGAGCAGGGCTCATCCTCCTGGCCATAAGCCTCAAGTTCAACTGCAAAGTAGCCGCTCTCACCATTTACATTTATGTAGAGATCATCAAAACTTGTGCCGCCTTGTTTTAAAGCCTTAGACATAACCTTTTTGACCGCAGTTAATAATGCTTTTATCTCAACTTCAGAAAGAGTATTTGCCAAACGCTCCGGATGAATTTTGGCCAGCCACAAAGCTTCATCCGCGTAGATATTGCCCACACCGCTCATTACAGTTTGATCTAAGAGAACTCTCTTGATGGCGCTCTTCTTATTAGTCAATTTCCCTTTGAATCTAGTGGCATCAAACTTCGAATCAAAGATATCAGGAGCGATTCGGGCAAAAGAGCGGGGAATTTTCTCGCCATCTTCCTCAACTAACTCATCAATCGCTACCCAGCCAAAGGTTCGCTGATCAATAAATCTAATCTCATTTTTGCGATCACCACAATCAATCCGGACCCTAAGATGTTTTTCATCATCTGCTTTTTTGGACTTAACCAAAAACTGTCCGCTCATTCCAAGATGTGCAACCAGCGCTAGATCACGGTTTAGTTGAAACCAAAGAAATTTCCCGCGACGTTTTAAATCAAGGATTTTTGCGCCCTCGACGGCGTTTAAAGGTGCGAATGTTGATGACCGATTTCCACCTTTGTGAACTAAATCAATTCGCTTTAACTTCTTACCTTTTACCCAAGGTTCAAGGCCCCTACGAACCGTTTCGACCTCTGGTAACTCTGGCATTGGTATTCTGATTGGTAATTTGAGTGTTTTAAATTGTCGGTGTTGTCGTTATCTCTTCATAAGCTAAACGCGCAGCAACCTGCTCAGCCTCTCGCTTGCTTTTGCCATGGCCTGCTTTGTAAGTGACTCCATTAACAACCGCTACGGCAACGAAATCTTTGTCATGATCAGGTCCAGATTCTGTGACCTTGTACTCAGGTGGCAACCAACCGGATGCTGCAACAATCTCTTGAAGAGCTGTTTTGCCATCCAAACCAGCACCACGGGTTACAGCTTCTTCAATTGCCGGCGCCATCAATTTCATAACTACTTTTGTTGTTGTGGCAAAGCCATGGTCAAGATAAATGGCTCCAACTAAAGCCTCAAGCGCATCTGCCAAAATCGAATTCTTGTCCCGTCCTCCAGTGACCTCTTCACCTTTGCCTATTTTCAAAACGGAACCAAGTTGTAGCTCTCGTGCGATTGCAGCTAAAGCTCGCATATTCACAATTCCAGAACGTAACGGCGAAAGTCTGGACTCATCTAAATCTGGAAACCGCTCATACAATGCTTCGGTAATGATTAAGCCCAAAACGCTATCGCCCAAAAACTCTAAACGTTCATTGGTTGGTAGACCACCAAACTCATAGGCAAAAGAGCGATGAGTAAGCGCGAGATTGAGAAGCTCTGGACTTACCGAAACTCCGAGCTTTTCGGTTAAAGCCAGAGTCAGGGTTAGACCTCTAGAACTTGACGACGGTTATATGTGCCGCAGGTTGGACATGCCGTGTGCTGCAACTTTGGTTGCTGGCACTGGCTGCAGTTAGAGGTAGCGGCTGGAGTTGCTTTCCATTGGCTACGACGAGAACGTGTGCGCGAGCGGGACATCTTTCGCTTGGGTAATGGCACGGTGGTTCTCCTTTAGTAAAAACTGCTTTGCACCCTTTTGGGCGGGCAAGTATCTCCCAGGCTAGGGAGGTTTGCCAAATTAATGCCTTACTTTTCTGGACCTGAGCTGGGGTTCCAGCCCGCCAACCCGCTCCACCGCGGGTCAACTACCTCATGACTGTGATCCTCAGGGAGCTCCGCCCACTTTTCACCACATTGCGGGCACAGTCCCTGGCAATCTTGAGAACAGATTGGATTGACCGGCATAGAAAGGATCACGGCATCTCTAACGGCAATCTCCAAATCCGCATCATCGCCATCTAAGACAAATAGCTCATCATCCTCTTCTGGGTTTTCTGATTTTCTACTGGCATACAGGAAAAGCTCCTGAAACCGCTGATCTATTTCCTGATTAATAGGATCTAAACAGCGACCGCATTCACCTACAGCATGGGATTTAACCTGCCCGGTAATAAGCACCCCATCATCAACAGACTCCGCTTTGAAAGCTAGAGATATCTGTGATCCGGCGGTTATCTGAAGCAGGGGAACACCGATGGGTTCGGCAGCTGGAAAGGAAAACGCATACTCGCGCATCTCACCTGCACGTCTTGGAAGTTCATGCAGATTTACCTTAAATGGGGATTGAGATTTCGAGTTCATGGCGCTGCCTTAAGAAATTAATCAGCAAGCTGCGAGAGAACATCCTTGTCACTTGCTCCCGCTAAACGTTCGCGACCACGGTTTACCGCTTCAAGAGTCTTGTTCAGAATTACTTCAAGGGTTGCCAGGCGAGAGTCAATGTAGGCATCAACCTCTTCACGCTCTTGCTCCACTTTTAAATGAGCTTCTTCAATTAAGCGAGCGGACTCTTCACGTGCAGCGGCCACGATTGCGGTCTGTTCAACCATCCGTGCTACCTCTTCACGGGCATGTGAGATTAACTGCTCGGCACTTTGTCTACCTTCTTCAACAATGCTCTCTCGATTAGATAATAATTTTTTGGCGTTTGCTAAATCTACTGGCAGTGCTTGATTAATCTCCTCGAGAATGCCTAGTAACTCACCGCGATGTACTACGCAGGAAGCGGACAATGGAACGGCGCGTGCCTCGTTAACCATAGTTATTGCAGATTGGAGTTTTTCAATAGCTTCCATGTTGAATCTCCTTTAAGCCTTTTCAGCCAAACGCTTTAGTACGCCCGCTGGGACAAGATTAGACACATCTCCGCCATAGCGCGCAATTTCACGCACTAGTGAGGAGGATAAGAAGGAATAAGCCGGCTTGGTAGCCATTAATAAGGTATCAACACCTTTAAGCTGGAGATTCATCTGAGCCATCTGCAGTTCATAATCAAAATCGCTCACAGCTCTCAAACCCTTAACAATCGCCGCTATGTCATGATCGCGGCAGTAGTCCACCAATAGACCACTCCAGGTATCAACCTTTACATTTTTCAAATGTTTAATCGCATCTGAAATCATTCCTACACGCTCGTCAATTGAGAAAAGTCCGGTTTTACTGTTGTTGACCAGAACCGCGATAACAACCTCATCAAATAAACCACTAGCGCGCTCAATGACATCCAAATGGCCATTAGTGATGGGATCAAAGGACCCGGGGCAAACCGCTTTCTTCACGAGGTAACGCTAACACGACCTAAAAATTATGCGAGAGGTTCCGCGTAAAAAATGGTTGCTGCGCCGTATTTTCTGACCTTGACCTCGTGTAATCCCGCGGGCCAATTAAGCGGCTTTGATTTTGAGTCTCGTTCAATCGCGATAACTGAAGATGTTTTGAGAAAACCATTACGCAGCAATGACTCCATAATTTTCTCTATCTCATTATTAGGAAGCTCATATGGTGGATCGACAAAGACAACATCAAATTGCAGATCAGCACCTTTTTCAAGAAACTTACCAACTGACATGGTTATGACGCTGTGACTTCCGATTCCATTTAGCTTACTTAGTAGCTCAAAATTTTGTCTTGCAACTGCGGTCGCCTTTTCATCATTGTCAATTGCATAAACCACGGCAGCACCACGTGACAGCGCCTCTGCACCTACTGCACCAGAGCCACAGTACAAATCCAAAAACACTAAATCATTTATAGATCCAAACTCAGATTCCAAGGTAGAAAATAAAGCCTCCCGGGCTCTATCTGATGTTGGCCGGGTACTTCCAATTGGTGAGTGAAGATTTCTTCCCTTGCCAAGCCCTGCAATGATTCTCATTATCTCTTCTCCAAGTACGAGGCCCGCTCTTCTTGGCGCAACTTATCAATTTCAATCTGCAACTGCGCAAATTTACTAAGGGCAGGGTCCACAGAGGTAATTCGCTCCGCCACCTCTCTAGCTTTAACAATCAAATCCTCATCTCGGATAACCCTCAACAATCGAAGATGTGAGCGTGCCCCGGATTGCGCAGCTCCCAACACATCGCCCTCTCTGCGTTGCTCAAGATCAAGTCGGCTCAATTCAAAACCATCCGTGGTGGAAGCAACTGCCTGCAAGCGTTGCATTGCATCTGACTGTTCATCAGCATTTGTTACCAGTAAGCAGAGCCCAGGGGTTGTTCCACGACCGACTCGACCACGCAGCTGATGAAGTTGAGAAACACCAAATCGATCCGCATCCATGATTATCATCATTGAAGCGTTCGGAACATCAACACCAACCTCAATAACTGTTGTGGTGACCAAAGCATCGATTTCACCTTTAGCAAAACGGTTCATTACCGCTTCTTTTTCCTCGCTCTTTAGCCGGCCATGCAACATTGCGATACGAACCCCTTTTAACCCACCATCTTGCAACTGCGGGTAAAGCTCCTCCACTGAGTTCATTGGCAGGCTTACAGAACTCTCAGTGTCATCAGAAAGTTTTCGAGCAAGTGCCAGCTCATCTGCTGTCAAGCCAAAACGTTGTAGATCAGAGTCATCATTTGCAGAGATTCGAGGTGCGACAACATAAACCTGATGTCCCTGCTTTATCTCCTCGAGCGCCCTACCCCAAGCACGTTGTAGATGTTGTGGCTTTGAAATCGCGGAAACAACATGGGTAGTTATCGGTGATCGACCCAGCGGTAACTCTCGCAATGTAGAAACATCTAAATCACCAAAAATCGTCATTGCCACAGTTCTGGGAATTGGGGTTGCGGTCATAACTAAGACATGAGGAGGCTGTTTTGCTTTACTACGCAGTGCATCCCGTTGTTCGACACCAAAACGATGTTGTTCATCAACTACAACTAAACCTAAATCTGAAAACTCAACACTTTCACTCAAAAGCGCATGTGTGCCAACGACTATTCCGATTTCGCCAGAGGCAATCGCTGATTGCATAGAGCGCTTGTCTGCTTGTGACATCGAGCCGGTCAATAAACCAATCTGGGTTCCCAACATATTGCCGCCCAACATGCCACCTTCCGCCAAGTCACCCAACAAGCGGCGAAAATTGTGAAAGTGTTGCTGTGCCAATACCTCGGTTGGCGCCAATAGAGCAGCCTGTCCCCCAGAATCAACCACAGCCAACATAGCGCGCAGCGCAACAATTGTTTTTCCAGATCCCACATCACCCTGCAACAATCGATACATCGGATGATTTCCAGATAGATCCATTACGATCTCTTGCCATACCTGCTTTTGACCCGCGGTAAGTTCAAATGGCATTCGAGAATCAAAAGCTTTTAACAAGCCATCTTCGCGCGGCGCCCTTTGCTTTGTCGTAGCAGACCGTAACTCTATGCGGCGCAGGGCAAGAAACAACTGCATCAACAATGCCTCATCGAAGGTCAAACGTTGTTTTGCTAAATCCGCTGCTTCTGCGCTGGTTGGCTCATGCACTTCATGTAATGCTGTAACAAATTCCGGATAACCTAACTCATCTAAAAACTCTTTTGGTACATAATCAGGCAAATTTTCCAAGGCAGCAAGTGTCAGCCGAACACATTGCGCAATCTTCCATGAAGGCAACTTCGCTGTTGCCGGGTATACCGGCAGGAATTTTCCGGCGAAATCTCCGATTGCCGAATCAACATCATCACCTTCGGGAATTAAAAGGTAATCGGGATGAGAAAGTTGCCGCTTGCCTTTAAAGATTCCAACCTTGCCGGCAAACAATCCTTGCCGCCCTTCCCGCAAATCTTTCTCTCGCCAAGCTTGATTAAAGAAAGTTAAGATCAATTTCGCGCGGCCATCGGTGACTACGGTTTCGACAATTGCGCCTTTTCTTCCCGGAATTCTTCGTACCTTAGTACTTTCAACTTTGGCAAAGATGGTTACCTCTTCACCTTCCACCAAAGATTGGATATCGGTTAACTCCCCACGCACTACATAACGTCTGGGGTAGTGACGTAACAAATCTCCAACTGTTTCAAGTTCTAACTGTTCGGCTAGTACTTTGGCGGTCTTGTCCCCGACTATCGAGACCAACCGTGAATCCAAAGCCGCCATGCTTCATTCTCTCGGATGACCCCGCAATTCCCGCTCACATTTGGGCTCTTTCCAGGCAGATTGGCGCATGGGTGGGCTTTGCGGCTACTCTTGCGCCCGCTAGTTGCAGTAACAACTGGTTGAAGTAACCAAAGGTCAAATCTAAGTTTCAAGGAGTACGAACGTGGCATCTGTATGCGATATCTGTGGCAAAGGGCCAAGCTTCGGCAATAACGTGTCACACTCAAACCGTCGTACCCGTCGTCGTTGGAACCCAAATATCCAGCGCATTCGCACTTTGGTAAACGGTTACACGAAGCGTCAAAATGTCTGCACCTCTTGCCTTAAAGCTGGCAAGGTCGCACGCTAATTTAAATACGCTTCACCATTATCACCATTGATGCGCATAGCCGGTTTCCTGCTCTCCAATTTCCTTGCCATCTAGGCTAACCCCAGACCCGGCAACAACTTTTCCAATTACAAAAAAGTTTTGGATTGGGTTTTTAGCGGTAACAAGCAGAATATGATCCTCGCCGCCTCGTAGCAGCCAATCCATTACATCTACCGATAAATTTCTGGCCAGCTGATCCAACTCCGCAAAACCCATTATCTTATTAAAGGCGTTGGCATCAAGAGCAAGCTGACAACCACTCGCCTCGGCAATATTTTGAGCGTCGACAAGTAGTCCATCACTTGTATCAGTTGCACAATTAAGCGCAGAAAATGCTTGACGGTATTTCTGGTAATCAATCTCGGGTGCTCGATGTGCAGCTAATGCTTTAGAGCTTTCAGGAGATTCGGGATTTCCACGCTGCAAGAGAGTTAATCCCGCCGCCGACCAACCAGGAAGATGCGAGATTTGAATTAGATCGCCAATCTGAGCACCGGATCTTTGAATGATGTGTTCGGTTGCGCCAACCGCAGTTATTGAAATAACTAATTTATCTGAGGTTGATAAGTCTCCACCAATTACCTTGGCACCGACTTTTCTAGCTTCATCACAAATACCTTGCGCCAACTGTTCTAAATTTCCCATAAAAGTTTTCGGAAAACCAACTGAAACCAATAAAAATTGTGGCCATCCACCCATTGCGCAGATATCAGCCAAGTTAGCAGCTGTAATTTTCCGGCCAATTTCGTTGGCGGAGCTCCAACTCAAGCGAAAATGAACCTCCTCAACCGCCATATCGCTAGCGACAACCACATTTGTGCTGCCGGCAGAAAATACCGCTCCATCATCTCCATTGGGCACGACGAGGTTTGCCGGATCTGCAACTTGGTCAAAAATAGCGCGCACCCGAGCCAGTACCTCGCGCTCATTCACCGGTGCACATCCTTTATCACGCTAGTTTAAATTCGATAATCACAATGATTTTTACAACACCACTAGCCTAATTCCAAGAGGGCAATTACGCTAAGGCGGTAGAAAAACCGTTAACCCTCAATGGTGAGGTCACTGGATGAAATGGAACGAAAAATGTCGATACAGGCATACATCTTGATTCAAACCGAAGTGGGCAAAGCTGGACTGGTTACTAAAGCGGTCACCGCCATAGCTGGGGTAACAATCGCAGAAGGGGTAACTGGACCTTACGATGTAATCATGCGAGCTGAGGCCGCAAACATGGATGAGCTCGGCAAGACTGTTCTCTCAAAGATTCAAGCGATTCCCGGAATTACTAGAACGCTCACCTGTCCGGTAACCAACCTTTAGATTTAGCGCACTACCCCTGATTCACGCGTCAGCGCGCTTTTTATCAATTGGGTAATTAGAGCGCTATAACTCATACCGCTGGCCTGCCACAACATCGGAAAAACCGAGGAATTCGTAAAGCCGGGCATGGTGTTAACTTCATTAATCAGAAGTTCATTTTCATGAGTTAAGAAGAAATCGACCCGAGCCAACCCCTCACACCCCAAAGCTTCAAATGCGGTTACCGCTGCTTCGCGAATCTGATTGGTGATTTTCTCTGGAATATTTGCCGGCACTTCAAAGCTGGTAGAGCCATCTAAGTATTTAGCTTCAAAATCATAAAACTCATGCGGCTCATGAACCCTTATCTCACCGATTATGGAAGCGGTAGCTTTGCCATCGATCTCCAACACAGCACATTCAACTTCGCGACCGTTAATGGCGACTTCGACAAGGGCTTTTGGATCATGCAAATGTGCTGCCTCAACTGCTGTTGCAATCTCGCTTTCCGACTTAACCTTTGTGGTGCCGCGGCTTGAACCACTTCTGGCAGGTTTTACAAATAATGGAAATCCGAGCGCGGAAATTTTGGCAATCTCGAGCGCCTGATTTTGCACCCAATCTCTTTTGTGAACCGTTAAGCCATCAGCAACCTTTAAACCAAAATCTGCGTAGATTGGTTTGGCAAAGGTTTTATCCATAGCTACAGAAGAGGCCAGTACACCTGAGCCAACATAAGGCAGGTTCATCATTTCAAATAAACCTTGGATTGTTCCATCCTCACCATAAGGGCCGTGAAGTAAAGGAAAAGCCAGATCAACTTTAACCTCCGACCAGGATATTTCAGCCGCAGATTCCGGAACTACCGGCAACCCATCTTCATCCTTAGCAAAATCATCGGCGGAGTTGAGTTTTACCCATTTTCCCGATGAGGTAATTCCAATCAATATTGGTTCAAATAACTCTCTATCAATGGCGGCTAGAACGCCACGGGCTGATATGCAAGAGATTTGATGCTCGCTACTTCTGCCTCCACAGATGATTGCAACACGTTTTTTCATTCGTGATCAATCTCCGCTCCAGTTTGAATTTGCATCAGGGATCTAATTGCTTGTTCAGGCGTAATGTTATTACTAACCACCTCATAAACCGCCTCCATAATTGGAGCTTCCACCCCTACTAAATGCGCGAGATCCACTACCGCTTTGGCAGTTGAAACACCTTCGACGGTCGAAGAAACATCTGCCCGGGCGCTTTGCATAGAACCTGTTCGGCCCAAAGCCTCACCAAAAGATCTATTTCTGGATAAAGGAGAGCCGCAGGTTGCGAGTAAATCTCCCACTCCGGCAAGTCCGACAAAGGTCAATGGCATCGCTCCCCGCGCCATACCTAAACGAGTTACCTCATTCAAGCCTCTGGTTATTACAAGTGATTGGGTGTTCTCTCCAAACCCCATTCCAATAGACATTCCAACAGCAAGGGCTATCACATTTTTCGCCGCGCCAGCCAGCTCGCAACCAATGACATCATTTGAGGTGTAGACCCGAAAATAAGAAGTGTTAAATGCTTGAGCAACTAACTCTGATAACTCTTGGGACACGGAGGCAGCAACTGCTCCAGCGGGCTGACGCAAAACTACTTCTCGAGCCAAGTTCGGCCCAGTAATTATCGCTAACTTTTCCTCTGGTATCTCCAAAACCTGCTGTATTACCTCTGTCATGCGCAGTTGAGTGGAGACCTCAATTCCTTTTAAAGATGAAACTATTGGAGTATCTTTTTTAAACAAAGATTTCCATTTCTGCAAATTCTCTCTTAAGGATTGAGCCGGAACCGCTAAGACCAACATTTGTGCCTGTTGCAAAGCCTCAGAGATATCATCTGTTGCCTTTAGATTTTGCGGTAATACAACTCCCGGCAGCGAAGTGGTGTTTGTGTGTCGAGAGTTGATCTCATCGACAACGTTGGAGTTCCTCCCCCAAATAAGAACTTCATTTCCAGCATCGCAGAGTATTTGAGCTAATGCGGTACCCCACTGCCCGGTACCCAGAACTGAAATCTTCATTAACGCCTCTTGCGGGCTTTCTTATAATTTCCAATTCGCGGCAAATCAGATTTCTTAGGATCAAAGCGAACAGCAGGTGCTTTCTCTCCCCGCAATTTTTCTAATAGTTTTGTAATTTCATCCATGACGTAATCGGCAACCTCTTCAACCGCCACTGGGTCATTCTCTTTACCCTTCCAATGCTCTAGATTGAGTGGCTCCCCCATTAATACCGAAACCTTTGTGCGGGGAAATACCTTTAATTTCTTCCCGTAAGGTGGCAGAACCTTTTCTGGCCCCCAGGATGCACAGGGATAAATTGGGGCTCCGGTGATTAACGCCAGGCGCGCCACTCCAGTCTTACCCCGCATCGGCCAAAGATTTTCATCTCGTGTCAAAGTTCCCTCTGGATAAACACCAAGTAGGTGCCCTGCTTTCAAAACTGCAATCGCATGTTCTAATCCCTTGATTGCATCCTTGCTTTCTCTAGAAACCGGAATCTGTCCCGCACCTCTAATTACCTTGCCAATTAATGGGATCTTAAATACCGACTCTTTGCCCAAGTAGCGTGGCGCGCGGCCATTGTTGTAGAGAAAGTGAGTAAAGGTCAGCGGATCTACATAAGAGAGATGATTGCATACAACAATTGCGGCGCCGGATTTTGGCAAATTACTCGCGCCACGCCAGTCTCTTTTAATTATCAAATTCAGAATGGGGCGCAAGACTCCAGCGCCAAAACGAAACCAACCATTGGTGCCAAGAGGATTTCCGGTTGGCGGATCATATGAAATCCGAATTTCTGAAGCCGTCATAGTGGAAGCGTAGGGCAGAAAAATAAGGGCCACGCTTGATTGCGTGGCCCTTACTAATCAGTAATTTATTTCTTCTTGCCCTTTTTAGCTGACTTCTTAGCTGCCTTCTTAGGAGCCTTCTTTGCAGCCTTCTTTACAACCTTCTTGGCCGCCTTTTTGGCTACAGGCTTAGCAACTACGACTGGCTTTGGAGCTGGACCCAACTTACGTGCGCCAGAAACAACTTCCTTGAGCGCCTTAGCTGGGAGGAAGCGAACCTTCTTGCTCGCTTTGATTTGAATGGTCTCGCCGGTGAAAGGGTTACGACCCTTACGAGCCTTGCGATCTACCTTCTTAAACTTTCCAAAATCGTTGATGGTTACATCTTCGCCCTTTTGGATATTGCGCACGATGGAATCGAAAACGATTTCTACAGCGTGGCCTGCCTCTTTCTTGCTTCCGTTGAAGTGTGGTGCCAACGAAGCAATGAACTGGGTCTTGTTCATTTAATCCCCTTATTTACGCGTAAAGTTAAGCGTTTGCTTAACCTGTCGAGAAATTTACGCATATAAATCAAGGTTTTCCCGCATCACCCTCGGTGTGTCGCAACAATTCACAAATAACCAATTAAGAAAAATGCTGATTTTTATGCGTAAAAAACCCTCAATTAGAGGTTGAGAGTCGGAGAAAAACTCTACTTATGACAAGGTTATGAGAGAACAGGCAGCGTTTTTGGCTTAAATTTCGCTCTTTTTTCCTCAAAATTCTCAACCGCATCAAGATTTCTCATGGTTAAGCCGATGTCATCCAACCCTTCCATCAATCTCCAGCGCGTGTAATCATCTAAATCAAAGCCAATTTCGCGATCTTTGTAAGAAACGCTCTTCTTCTCTAGATCTACCGCAATCTGCATCGCTGGATCCTGCTCAATCGCGCTCCAAAGGGCCTCAATCTCCCCTTGCGGCAGAATCACAGTCAGAAGGCCGCCTTTTAACGAGTTGCCGCGAAAGATATCGGCAAATCTGCTGGAAATAACTACTTTAAAACCATAGTTTTGGAGCGCCCAAACCGCATGCTCTCTGGATGAGCCGGTACCAAAATCAATCCCCGCAACCAAGATGCTCGCCTTTGCGTATTCGGGCTTATTCAAAACAAACTCCGGATCATTTCGCCAGGCAGCGAAAAGCCCATCTTCAAAGCCAGATCTAGTTACTCTCTTGAGATACACCGCAGGAATAATTTGATCGGTATCAACATTGCTGCGACGAAGTGGAATGCCAGTTCCAGTGTGTGAAATAAATTTTTCCATTTTTAACTCCTAAAGATCCGCCGGTGAAGAAAGGGTTCCACGTATAGCTGTCGCCGCTGCAACCAATGGGCTCACCAAATGGGTTCTGCCGCCTTTGCCCTGGCGACCTTCAAAGTTTCTATTGCTGGTGGAGGCAGATCGCTCACCTGGTTTTAATTGATCTGGGTTCATGCCAAGACACATGGAACATCCCGCACTTCGCCACTCTGCCCCTGCAGCGAGAAATATCTGATCAAGCCCCTCGGACTCAGCTTGTAGTCGAACTCTTGCCGATCCTGGAACAACCATCATCCTGGTATTTTCCGCAACCTTTTTGCCTTTAATGATTGCAGCAGCTGCTCGCAAATCTTCGATGCGCCCATTGGTACAGGAGCCAAGAAAAACAGTGTCCACCTTTATCTTTTTCATGGGGGTGCCGGCATCAAGATCCATGTACTCCAGTGCGCGCTGAGCAGCGGTGCGCTCTTCAGGATCATCGAAGCTCTCTGGATTAGGCACCGTTTCATTTAGCGGCACACCCTGTCCAGGATTTGTTCCCCAAGTTACAAAGGGAGAGAGTTCATCTGCATTCAAATAGATCTCTTTATCAAATTTGGCATCATCATCACTTTTCAGCGTTTTCCAGTACTCAACTGCAGCATCCCAATCTGCTCCAGTTGGTGCATGTGGGCGCCCCTGTATGTAATCAAAGGTCGTTTGATCTGGGGCAATCAAACCTGCCCGAGCTCCTGCTTCGATCGACATATTGCAGATCGTCATGCGAGCTTCCATGGAGAGGGCTCTGATGGCGCTACCGCGATACTCCAATACATAACCCTGTCCGCCACCGGTGCTTATTTTTGCGATGATGGCCAAAATGATGTCTTTACTTGTAACGCCAGGCTTCAAACTTCCCTCAACATTTATCGCCATAGTCTTTGGTTTTGCTAATGGCAGAGTTTGGGTAGCCAAGACATGTTCTACCTCGCTGGTGCCGATGCCAAATGCCAAGGCACCAAATGCTCCATGAGTTGAGGTGTGTGAATCTCCGCAAACAATGGTCATACCTGGCTGAGTTAATCCGAGCTGCGGTCCAACCACATGCACAATTCCTTGCTCTACATCGCCAAGGGAGTGAATTCGAACCCCAAACTCTTGGCAGTTTTTACGCAAGGTATCAACCTGCAATCTGGAAACCGGATCAGCGATTGGTTTATCGATATCCAAAGTTGGAACATTGTGATCTTCAGTCGCCAAAGTCAGATCGGGACGACGCACTTTTCTGCCCGATAAACGCAGCCCATCAAATGCTTGTGGACTGGTTACCTCGTGAATTAAATGCAGATCGATATACAAAAGATCTGGCTCTCCGGCGTTGCGCCGTACGACATGATCTTCCCAAACCTTTTCGGCGAGCGTCTTTCCCATTGCTTTTCATTACCCCTTATAGCTTGCTTCTCACATGATGAGATGGCAGTATTAGATTATGGACAGAAAGAATAGCGGAGTCGGCGTTCTAGATAAAGCCGTAAGAATCCTAGGTGTATTGGAATCCGGACCACATTCGCTCTCCGAGTTGGTTGCGGCTACAAAGATTGCCCGTCCAACAGCGCACCGTCTTGCGGTTGCTTTAGAACATCATCGCCTTGTTGCCCGCGATCTCAATGGTCGTTTCATTTTGGGGCCTCGCGCAGCCGAACTCGCTGCCTCTGCTGGAGAGGATCGCTTGCTGGCCGCAGCGGCTCCAGCTCTTACCGCTTTGCGAGATGCAACAGGAGAAAGCGCACAGCTTTATCGCAGACAAGGTGATATGAGAATCTGTGTTGCAGCAGCTGAAAGACTCTCTGGTTTACGCGACTCCGTTCCAGTTGGAGCCGCCTTAACAATGAACGCTGGATCTGCCGCCCAAGTACTTTTAGCTTGGGAGGATGCTGACAAGTTACATAGAGCCTTGACCAATGCCAGATTTAACGCTGCTGCATTATCTGCTGTTCGTCGCCGTGGATGGGCACAAAGTGTTGGAGAACGTGAACCAGGTGTTGCATCGGTATCCGCGCCCGTGCGCGGTCCCAATAATCGAGTAATCGCGGCGGTAAGTATTAGTGGACCCATTGAAAGATTAGGAAGACAGCCAGGGCGGGTACATGCTGCTGCTGTAGTTGCAACTGCAACAAAGTTAAGTGAGTTTATTGCCAAGAAAAATTAATCAAAAAATAACGAGTCTGGCAGCCCCGAAGGGATTCGAACCCTCGTAGCTGGCTTGAGAAGCCAGAGTCCTAGGCCGCTAGACGACGGGGCCAGATCTCGTTTTTATTTCTTTATTATTTAATTCTATTAAGTTGTACCGCGCTGGGGTACCAGGACTCGAACCTAGACAAGCTGAACCAGAATCAGCTGGGCTGCCAATTACCCCATACCCCAAGGTCACAGCCTTTTTGGGCTTGCGACAAGAGGCAAAGAATACCAGCGAAAAATTAGGCTATCGAACCGCCGCCTGCAACCTAGCAAGGGAACGCTCTTTACCCAGAAGCTCCATCGATTCAAATAATGGCGGTGAAATATGGCTACCAGTTACGGCAATGCGAACTGGACCAAAAGCTAACCTTGGTTTTAATCCCATTTCATCTAGCAAAACCGCACGTAATTTGGCCTCAATCTCCGCATGGTTCCAATTCTGGAGATCTCGTAGCGCATCTAAAGCTCTCTGAACAACATGTTGGGAAGGCTCTTCACCAAGTTTTGCCTCTGACTCCGGCTCGAAAGAAAGTTGTTCGACAAATAAGAATTTCAACATTGCTGTGACCTCATTCATTCGCGCAATACGCTCTTGAATGATGGGCAGGGCCGATTTAACTACTGCGATTTCAGTATCGCTGCCGGAGATCACGTCATCCTTCAACAAAAATGGCAATGCACGTGCTAAGAAATCATCAATTGTTAATGCTCGAATTTTGTCACCATTTATGGCCTCTAGTTTTTTCATATCAAAGCGCGCCGGAGAGCTGTTAACCCGTTCTACAGTAAACAGTTCAACAAGCTCCTGCATCGAGATATTTTCACGATCATCACCAGGTGACCAACCTAGTAAAGCTAAATAATTACAAATTGCCTCTGGCAAAAATCCTTGTTCGCGGTACCAAGCGATAGATACCTCACCATTTCTTTTTGATAACTTAGCGTTGTCCTGTCCCATTACAAAAGGTAGGTGGGCAAATACCGGATAATCGGCGGGATCTAACTGCATAGCTTGATAAACCCTGATTTGTCGCGGAGTTGATGAGAGAAGATCCTCGCCGCGAAGTACATGGGTTACCTTCATCAAAACATCATCAACGGCTACCGCTAAGGTGTAGAGCGGGGAGCCATCAGCGCGCATCAATACAAAATCCGGCACATATTTATGCTCGAAAGCAACCTCTCCACGGATTAGATCGGTGAAACGGGTTTCACCATCTGGCATTCGCATTCGTATCACGGGTAGACGCCCCTGAGCCTGAAAATCAGCGATTTCTGCAGCAGATAAATCTCTACACTTTCCGTCATATCCAGGCGCCTGATTTAGCTCCCGTTGTTTTTCGCGACGCGCCTCTAACTCCTCGGTTGAGCAATAACAATTGTAGGCATCACCATTTCGCAAAAAGGTTTGCGCCCATTCGGTATAAATTTCTAGGCGCTGTGATTGCAAATATGGTCCATAGGGACCGCCAACTTCAGGACCCTCATCCCAATCCAATCCCAACCATCTCAATGTCTCGATAGCCCGAGCAATGTATTCATCGGTCACACGTTCGCGATCGGTATCTTCAATTCTGAAGATTAACTTTCCACCGGTATGTCTGGCGTATGCCCAATCAAAAAGTGCGGTGCGGATATTTCCGACATGTAAATCTCCGGTCGGCGAAGGAGCAAAGCGAACTCGGACCTCTCTCTTATTATCAGCCACGATTGGACACCCGATTTCTCAAACTTCCCAACCCTTCAATTGATACAACTACCTCTCCACCAGCGTTCATGGGACCGATCCCTGATGGGGTGCCGGTAAGAATTACATCTCCTGGCAGTAGGGTCATCACCTTTGTAACAAACTCGATGATGAATGGAACATTGAAAACCATATCGGATAAGGGAGCGGATTGTTTCAACTCTCCATCAACATGAGCGGTAACTAGTTGGCTTCCCGGTTTGAAATCTGTGTCGATCCACGGACCCAGCGGGCAAAAAGTGTCGAAACCTTTTGCTCTACTCCACTGTCCATCTCTCTTTTGTAGATCACGTGCAGTTACATCATTGGCCAATGTGTAGCCGAAGATGACATCCTGCGCTTTTTCCTTAGGAACCTCTTTGCAAATCTTGGAAATTACCACCGCCAACTCGGCTTCATGATCAATTCGTTCGGAGGTACTGGGCCACTGAATGATTTCATTTGGTCCGATTACCGAGGTGTTCGGCTTTATGAAAATAATCGGCTCCGATGGCACCTCGCCACCCATCTCCGCAGCATGATCAGCGTAGTTCTTACCAACGCAAACCACTTTGCTACGTGGGATAACTGGAGCCAAAAGACGTACATCATCAATTGAGAAGCGATCATCCTCTGGAAAAACCCCGGCGTATAAAGGATCACTTGCGATCGCTCGAATGGTGTTGTCATCCTCCATGACCCCAAAGTGTGGATCGGTTCCGAGTTTTGAGCCCTCAGGCGGAGCAAATCTGACTATGCGCACTGGCTAACCTTAAACCTCTTCTACCGGAACCTTGGTAGCCAAATCATCATTTTGATTCTCAAGAACAAATGTTGCAATTCTGTGACGTCTACCAACTGGTCGTTCTGCTGTTATCGCCCAACCGTGCAATTTCACAGCGCTTCCCGGAATTGGAACTCGACCTAAAACTTTTGCTACATAACCGCCGACGGTATCAACATCTTGTAGCTCTTCTTCGCTTAACTCTAGTTGTAGATTATCTGCCAGATCTTCTAGATGAAGACGGGCTGAAACTCTGGCCTGTTTCTCTGAAATCCATTCAATCTCTTCAACATCATCATCGTATTCATCGGCGATTTCACCAACAATTTCCTCCAGAATATCTTCAATGGTGATTAATCCAGCAGTTCCACCATACTCATCTACCACTATTGCCAGGTGAATCTGATCTCGTTGCATCTCCTTCAATAACTCTGAAGCGGTCTTGGTCTCTGGAACAAAGGAGGCTTTCCGCAAATGCTCTTTGACTAACTCAGTTTGCTCTGATTCACGGTACTCATGGGTGCGCTTTGCTAAATCCTTAACATATGCAATTCCCAGGATGGTGTCGAGGTTTTCGCCGATTACCGGGATTCGGGTGAATCCTGAACGCAGGGCCAGGGAAAGTCCCTGGCGTAGATTCTTGTTCCCTTCAATCCACACCATCTCAGTGCGCGGAACCATTAGCTCTCTTACTAAAGTGTCGCCAAGTTCAAAAACTGAATGAATCATTTCATGTTCTGATTCTTCGACCAGACCTCGTTCATGAGCTTGATCTACCAAATCTCGTAACTCAGCCTCGTTGGCAAATGGCCCTGATTTAAAACCTTTACCAGGGGTAATCGCATTACCAATCGCAATAAGAAGAGTTGTTAGCGGGCCGAGAATTTTAGAGAGAAGCACTCCAACAAAACAGGCCGGAACAATCCATTTGCCAGCGTGTTGCTTGCCCAAAGTTCGCGGGCCTACGCCGACTACGACATAAGAAATCACTAACATCAATCCGATAGCAGAAGCCATGGATGCAAGGTTTGAATCAAAAAACTCTCTGAAAGACTCGGCCACAATTACGGTGGCGGTCAGTTCGCAGGCCTTGCGGACAAAGAGAATTACATTCAAATATCGCGCTGGCTCTTTGACTACCTTTTGCACCCAACCTGCTGCTCGAGAAGATTTAACCTGTAACTCTTCTACAAAAACGCGGGATATCGAGTTGATGGCAGATTCCGAGCCCGCAAGAAAACCAGCAAATAACAGAAGTGCTACTACCGAAAGGGATGCATTTATTGTCATTGCTGCGCTCTCCATTTGTTTAAGTAACTTTCCTGCATGCCGAACATAATCTTTTTTTCATCCGCTTCGCGATGATCAAAACCAACAAGATGCAAAACCCCGTGAACAGTCAGAAGTTCCAGTTCCTCCTGAAGGCTATGCCCCACCTGAACCGCCTGTCGTGATGCAAACTCAGGACAAAGAATGATGTCTCCGAGCATTCCCGGACCTGATGCCGCTGAATTGGGCCGCAGCTCATCCATAGGAAAAGATAGGACATCGGTAGCGCCTGGCTCATCCATCCAACGCACATGTAAAGCGCTCATCTCTAACTCATCAACTAGTGAGATGCTCAATTCACACTCGCTGTGCAGCCCAAGTGATTGCATCGCAAACTCTGCGACAGACGCCAGCTTTGACTCAGAACAGTCAATCGCAGTTAGGTTAGTAAGTTCTATATTCATTTCGCACTCTATTTCGCAAGCCCAAAAGCATTGCGGAACGAATCAGCGATCACTCCTTAGCGAACGAGGTTTGTTTATCCGGCGACCAGTGTGGCTACCTTCGGACAGCGAATCAAATTTGCCATAGGCATCAACAATCTCGCTGACCAATCGATGACGAACTACATCCTCTGAGGTTAGATCCATAAAGGAGATATCAGATATTCCTTCCAAGATATCTCTGACAATACTTAAACCAGACTCCTGATGTGTTGGTAGATCTATTTGAGTTATATCCCCAGTCACGACCATCTTGGAGCCAAAGCCCAAGCGGGTCAAAAACATTTTCATCTGTTCGGGAGAGGTATTTTGTGCCTCATCCAAAATGATGAAGGAGTCATTCAAAGTACGACCACGCATGTAAGCCAATGGAGCTACCTCAATTGTTCCGGAGGACATCAACCGCGGAATCGCCTCCGGGTCCAACATGTCATGCAAGGCATCAAACAATGGACGCAGATATGGATCGATTTTTTCATGCAAAGTTCCGGGTAAAAATCCGAGACGCTCTCCCGCTTCAACCGCGGGTCTGGTCAAAATAATTCTATTTATTTGCTTTGATTGCAGAGCTTGAACCGCTTTTGCCATTGCTAAATAGGTTTTGCCGGTACCGGCAGGACCTATTCCAAATGTGACGGTGTGTTTATCAATTGCATCCACGTAACGTTTTTGATTCGCGGTCTTTGGCCTAATTGTTTTTCCGCGATTGCTCAAAATGTTCAAAGTTAAAACTTCCGCTGGAGACTCATTGCCTCCTTGCACCATTGCAATCGAGCGCCGCACCGCATCATCACTTAAAGACTGACCTGAGCGCACAACGGTTAAAAAGTTGTGCATCAATTTCTTGACCCGTTCTGTGCCTTCAGCGCTACCCCGCACAATTACCTCATTACCTCGAACTGTGATGGCTATATCGGGAAAGGCATTCTCCAGAGCGCGAATGTATGAATCGTTTGGCCCAGTTAAGGCAACACTAGAAATATCGCCGGGCAGAGTAAGAACTATGCGATCCATTAGCCCAATTCTAGCCAGGTGGCCATTGCAGCGCTCGTCCGCCTAAAAGGTGTAAGTGAGCGTGAAAAACGCTCTGCCCTGCAGCTGCTCCTGTATTGAATACGGTGCGGTAACCCTCTAAAGAATTCTCCAACGAAAGCTGATGTGCCAGTTTGAATAGTTCTGAAACAGTCTCTGGTTCCTTGCTAGATAACTCTGCAACATTTTCATAATGTGATTTTGGAATTACTAAAATATGAACCGGGGCCTGCGGATTAATATCATTGAAAGCTAAAGCCCTTTCACTTTCCAAAAGTTTCGCAGCTGGGATATCCCCTCTAGTTATTGCGCAAAAAAGACAATCCATAGGGCATCTCTACCAGATTCTTAACCCGGTTTGAACCGCCGCCAAAGCTGCAGCGCCGGCATGAGCGGAACGAAATACCGGCTGACCCATTGCTACCTCTATAGCACCAGAGGCTTTGAAAGCACTCAACTCGGTTTCCGAAATGCCACCTTCCGGGCCGATAATCATTAGGAGAGAAGATGGCGACTTATCCTGTAAAACTTGGGAAAGTTTTCTCTCACCTGACTCATGGAAAATAAGTGAAATATTAAAATTGCTTAGTTCAGAAACAACATCATTAGTGCTGTGAATATTTGATATCTCGGGGATCCAACTTCTCCTTGATTGCTTTGTTGCCTCTTTAGACCAACTCCGCCACTTTTCTAAAGCATCATCCTTCCATTGCCCAACACAGCGCTGCGCGCTCCAGGGAATAATTTGATTTACGCCAGCCTCGGTAAGCAGCTCGATAGTTTCTCTAGCTCTATCCCCCTTAGTCAACGCCTGCACAACTGTTAGCTTTACTAAAGAATTTTCCTCGAATCGATAACTCTTTATTTCAATTGCGATAGTTTTTCGGGTAACACCAATAACCAGCGCATCGGCTCTTGCACCCCTGCCATCGGTTACTGAAATCAACTCTCCCTCTTTAATGCGCAAAGCTGAGATAGCGTGCTTTGCCTCATCTCCATCTATCTCAAGTGATCCGGAGTTAGGAAGATTCTCAACTAGAAAAAGTGGCAGCATTAGCCTTTAAACGCATCTCTAAATTTGCCGAAAATTCCACCCTCGGAGCTTTTTTTAACCTGAGTGGATTTTGAATTATCGCCACGTTCATCTGCGAACTGCCGCAACAACTCCTCCTGTTTCTTGGAGAGTTTGGTCGGGATCTCCACATTTATATGGGCGAACAAATCACCTCTGCCGCCACCACGTAGTTTGGTCATGCCCTTTCCTTTTATCGGAATTACATGCCCGCTTTGTGTGCCAGCCTTAATCTCGATCTCAATCTCACCATCGAGAGATTCAACATTCATTTTGGTACCCAAAGCCGCAGCGGTCATCGGGGTTGAAACTGAAAGATGTAAATCATCACCCTCTCGTACCAGGAACTCATGCTCTTCAACAATAATCTCTACATATAAATCACCAGCTGGTCCACCGCCAGCTCCAACCTCGCCTTGTCCAGAAAGTTGCATACGATTTCCAGTTTCAACCCCGGCAGGAATCTTTACATCGATAGTTCGTCTGGCTCTGACACGGCCATCACCGGAACACTCGCTACAAACCGAAGGAATTACAGTTCCGAACCCCTGACAACTGGCGCACGGTCTCGAGGTCATTACCTGTCCGATAAAAGATCTTGTAACCTGTTGAATCTCACCACGACCTCGACAAATATCGCAGGTTTTTGGAGAGGTGCCAGGAGCGCAGCCATCACCCCCACATTTAGTGCAGATAACAGCGGTTTCGACACCAATCTCTCTATCTGTTCCAAAGCATGCTTCATGTAAATCAATTGTGGTTCTAATTAACGCATCTTGACCTTGCCGCATTCTTGGCCTTGGACCACGAGGCGAGCCGCCACCACCGAAAAACGCATCCATGATGTCGCTGAATCCACCAAAGCCACCACCAAAACCGCCGAAATTGTCTCCGCCGCGATCGTAACTACTTCTCTTTTGGGGATCACTTAAAACTTCATAAGCCGCGGTAATCTCTTTAAAACGCTCCTGAGCTTTGGGGTCAGGGTTAACATCAGGATGCATCTCTCGCGCCAGCTTGCGATACACCTTCTTTATCTCATCAGCTGAAGCGTTGCGATCTACTCCGAGGGTTTGATAGTGATCGCTCATGATTGATTATCCGTTAGGAATCGCCCAACATATCTAGCGACCGCATTCACTGCGGACATTGAGGATGAGTAATCCATTCGAGTTGGACCGATAATTCCCAGTCCACCCAGAGATGAGCTATTCAGTGAAGAGCCATCAAATCCATACCCCATACTTACCAAACTCGTTTTTTTCAAAACTGATTCATTTTGCTCTTCACCAATTCGCACCCGCATGGTGTCGCCGGCATCGCTTAGCAAACGCAATAAAACCACCTGCTCTTCAAGCGCTTCGAGAATTCCATGAATCTCAACCGATGACTCTCCAGTAGACCGAGCCAAGTTAGCGGTTCCCGCCAAAACCACTTTCTCTTCAGGTCTTTCGATAGCCATTTCAATCAAATTGGAGATTATTAGTGCAGTTGAGGTTCTCTCATTTCTTCCAAATGCAGAGAGAATTCCCTCTAATTGCGGAGCAACATCTGACATTGATTTTCCAGTAACGGCAAGATTTAATCTGGTGCGTAAATCACTTAATAACGCCTCGCTCAAATCATAAGGCAGCTCTAAAACACGTTGCTCAACTCGTCCAGTATTGGTGATTAGAACCATCATCAACCTAGAAGGGGTGAGTTGCACAAGTTCGATGTGTTTGACCCGCGATCTAGTTAAAGAAGGGTATTGCACAACTGCAACCTGCTTTGTCACCTGAGCCAATAAGCGAACGGTGCGCATAACAATGTCATCTAAGTCATTGGCGCCCTCTAAAAAGGTTTCAATCGCTCGGCGTTCTGCTTTTGATAACGGTTTTACGGTTGCAATCTTGTCCACAAAAAGGCGATATCCCTTATCGGTGGGGATTCGGCCGGCGCTGGTGTGTGGCTGAGTAATTAAGCCGGCATCCTCCAAGATGGACATCTCATTTCGGATTGTGGCTGGAGAAATTCCCAATCCATGGCGCTGAGAGATCGCTTTGGAACCTACCGGTTCTTCAGTTGCGACATACTCTTCAACAATTGCGCGCAGGATTTCTAGTTGACGGGTTTCCATTTTTATCAAGCTCTAGATGGTTGCGATTCCAATAGTGGAGAGAATTATTAACAGCATGGCTGGAAACGCTGTGCGGGCCTTGTTAGCTTTGAAGTGATAAAAAATGGCTCCTGCCATTATGAACCAAACAATCACAAATCCATACAACTCTAAATCTGTATTTTTTAGAGCAAAGCCGATGAAAAGCGAGCAGGAAGCCAGGATCTCAAAGATTCCCACTAATCTTGCCAATCCATCTGGAAAGCCGACATCTCTAGTACCTGACAAGCCGGCGTTGCTGCCGCTGGCTTTAGATAATCCAGCAAAGAGAAAAGCCACCGCTAAAAAAAGCGTAATTACAGTGTGAAGTGTGGACATGGGCGCAAATTTACTACATGACCAGGGTACGCACGATTCGATCCGCAATTAAGCGGCCAGACTGGGTCAAAGTTAACTTTCCATCACGCCAACTCTGCTCATCTAAATACCCGGTCGTTAAATACTCCCTGCAGTTCTCAATTTGTTTGTTATTTAATCGATCCAGCGGGATTCCCTCTCGTCTTCTAATCTGCAACATGATGAATTCATCTGCAAGGTTCTCCTCGGTTAATTCTTCTTCATTTAGTGCAGGCAAAACTCCCTCAGAAACTTTTTGAATATAAGTATTTGGATGTTTCACATTCCACCATCTCTTGTTATCCAAATAGGAATGTGCGCCTGGGCCGACCCCCCACCAATATGAACCATCCCAGTATGCAATGTTGTGTTTACAGCTTCCGCCAGACCGGCTCCAATTGCTTAATTCATACCAATCAAAACCCGCCGCTATAAATTGATCATCGGCATACCGGTATTTTTCAGCGGTCTCATCCTCGGGCGGCAACTCTAACTCCCCCCTAGAAATCTGAGCCGCTAGCTTTGTTCCCTTTTCAACAATTAAGGCATAAGCGCTGATGTGATCAATCGGTATTGAAAGCGCAGCTTCAACTGAAATTCGCCAATCGTCAAAACTTTCTTTTGGCGCACCGTAAATTAAATCAACACTGACATGTTCAAAGCCTGCAGCTCTGGCTTTACCTACAGCGGTAGAAACATTCTCTGGATTGTGGGTTCGATCTAACACCTGCAACACGTGCGGAACCGCAGACTGCATTCCCATAGAGATGCGATTGGCACCTGCCGTACGCATCTCAGACAAGAACTCCGAAGTTACCGAATCTGGATTGACCTCAATAGTTATCTCAGCATCAGGTAGAAGTGAAAACCTGCTGCGGATCTCAGCAATTATCGAGGCTAATTCCTGAGCTGGCATTAAAGAAGGTGTGCCACCGCCGAAGAAGATGCTTGGGACATGGGCCTCTCCCACAACTTTGTGGGCCATGCCGATCTCCGCAAGTGCTGCAGATATGTAATTGCTGGAGACTGATAAAAGATCTGGCCCTTTTAATTCGGCCGGCGTATAGGTATTGAAGTCGCAGTAACCACAGCGCTTTATGCAGTAAGGAATATGAACATAAAACGAGAGCCTGCGGCTCACCTTACTTTTTAACCTTTCCACTTTCGGCATCTGCATTAGTTGATAGTGCAGCGATGAATGCCTCCTGAGGAACCTCAACCCTACCCACCATCTTCATGCGCTTTTTACCTTCCTTCTGCTTCTCCAGAAGTTTGCGCTTTCGAGTGATGTCACCACCGTAACATTTTGCCAAAACATCTTTTCGAATCGCACGAATATTTTCTCGGGCGATGATTTTTGCTCCAATCGCAGCCTGAATTGGAACTTCGAACTGTTGTCTTGGGATCAACTCGCGAAGCTTGGTTGTCATCATCACGCCGTATGGATACGCCTTGTCGCGGTGCACAATTGAGCTAAAGGCATCAACTGTGTCTCCTTGCAACAAGATATCAACCTTTACTAAGTCACCTTCAGCTTCGCCAATTGGTTCGTAATCCAAAGATGCATAACCTTTAGTGCGAGATTTCAGCTGATCAAAGAAATCAAAAACAATCTCTGCCAAAGGTAATGTGTAACGAATCTCAACACGATCCTCAGAGAGATAATCCATGCCATTTAGAGTTCCACGCCGCTGTTGGCACAACTCCATAATCGTTCCAATAAAATCGCTGGGCGAAAGAATTGTCGCACGCACAATTGGTTCTAGAACCTTCTCAACTTTTCCACTTGGATACTCACTTGGATTTGTTACGACCAGTTCCTGACCGCCCTCTGTGGTAACCCGATAAACCACGTTTGGCGCGGTTGAAATTAAGGTTAAATTGAACTCTCTCTCAAGACGTTCACGAACAATTTCCATATGTAGAAGACCAAGAAATCCGCAACGGAAACCAAAACCTAAAGCTGCTGAGGTCTCTGGTTCATAAACCAGAGCCGCATCATTTAACTGCAACTTGTCCAGCGCATCGCGCAACATTGGATACTCATCTCCATCAATTGGGTAGAGACCGGAGAAGACCATTGGTTTTGGATCTTTGTAACCGGAGAGCGCTTCAGTGGCTGGCTTATGAAATGTTGTAACAGTGTCTCCAACGCGGGATAGACGTACATCTTTAACGCCAGTAATTAGATAACCCACCTCGCCAACACCCAAGCCCTTGCTTGATACTGGTTCCGGAGAGATAACTCCAATATCCAAAAGCTCATGCTTCACACCAGTAGAAAACATTTGAATCTGTTCTCTAGGTGATAAATGGCCATCTACAACTCTTACATAGGTAACAACGCCGCGATAAGTGTCGTAAACCGAGTCGAAGATAAGTGCGCGTGCCGGCCCCTCTGGTTTTCCCTTTGGAGCTGGAATCTGGGCAACAATTTGATCCAACAACTCTTCCACACCTGCACCGGTCTTGCCGGAAACTCGAAGGCAATCCTCTGGCTTACAACCAACTAATTTAGAGAGCTCCAAGGCAAACTTCTCTGGTTGCGCGGCCGGTAAATCAATCTTATTTAGAACTGGAATGATGGTTAAATCATTTTCCATTGCAAGATATAAGTTGGCCAGAGTTTGCGCTTCAATCCCTTGTGCGCAATCAACAAGAAGAATTGCACCCTCACACGCAGCTAAAGAACGAGAAACTTCATAAGTGAAATCCACATGGCCTGGAGTATCAATCATGTTAAGGATGTACTCCTTGCCATCGATCCCAGATTTCCATGGCAAACGAACCGCTTGACTTTTAATGGTAATGCCGCGCTCGCGCTCGATATCCATTCGATCTAGATACTGCGCTCGCATATTGCGCGCCTCGACAACCTCGGTAATTCCCAGCATGCGATCGGCCAAAGTAGATTTACCGTGATCGATGTGCGCAATGATGCAGAAATTTCGAATCTGCTCCGGATTTGTGGCAGCGGGTTGCGGCGCTTTACTTAAAGGAATTGCAGGCATTAGCGCTCGCCTACTAAGTTATTTTTGTCGGGGTGATTAACGAACGCCAGCTTTGTGAGCTGACTTTGCCATCGCTGACTTCTTGTTAGCAGCTTGGTTGGCATGGATAACACCCTTTGAAACCGCAACATCTAATTCGCGGGTTGCGGCGCTTAGCTCGGTAGCAATCGCCTTTGAATCACCAGATGCAACAGCATCACGGAAGCGACGGATCGCGGTCTTGAAAGATGAGCGAACTGACTTGTTGCGCAGGCGCGCCTTCTCATTGGTCTTGATTCGCTTGATCTGAGACTTGATATTTGCCACGAACGTATTGCCTTCCAGTTAATAAATCGGTGATGCTTAGGAGTAATTGAGCGCCGAAGGGTATCAGTCGACCGCGATGGGGCTCAAACTGAGCCTGTTCAGGCTGACCAAGGCATCCCGCAGGCTCTGGACTATCTATGGTTTTGAGCGACTTGATTGGCGATAGCCATCACGGTGCGCTCCAGGGCAAATATCGGATCGGCCTCCGCACCCTTTATGGCGACATCCGCGCGGGATAGCTCCCGAGTCGAGTACGCGATTAGTGAGGGTGACCATTTTGCTAACTGGCGACGGGCTTTATCTATCTGCCACGGAGCAAGCCCAAGGCTGCCGGCTAACTGGAAAGCATTGACGTTTCGAGGCGCGCCAGAGACCTTCGCTAAAGTTCGAATCGAAGAGGTTAATGCGGAGACAATCATTACGGGATCTGTTCCAGTTTCAAGTGCATTGCGAAGCGCGATCAATGCCGCCTTTGGATTTCCAGAAAGAGTCGCATCAGCAACATCAAATCCAGTTGCTTCTACCCGACCTTGGTAATACTTAGCGATATCAGTTTCATCAATAACCGCTTTTCCAGCGTTGGTGTCAAAAGAAATCTGGCTGCAAGCCGCAGCTAACTCTCGAGTATCACTTCCCGTCGCTTCAACAAGTGCCGTGATGCCTGCCGCAGATATCTTTCGACCATTTCTAGCAAACTCTTCTCTAACAAAACTTTCCTTATCGGCCGCCTTCTTCATCGGTTCGCAAGGAATTAATTCCGGTTTTAACTTCTTAATCTTTTCTAACAGCGCCTTGCCCTTGATCCCACCTTTGTGGAGAAAAACTAAATGTAGATTGGGCTCGATATGAGCAAATTGTTGTTCTATCTCTTCCTGTACCTCAGATGCGACATCCTGCAAATCTCTAACAACTACAACCCGCTGATCAGCAAAGAGTGAAGGTGCAACAGTCTCGGCATATTTTCCTAAATCTAATTGAGTACCATCCAAAACAGTTTTCTCAAAACCAGATCGTTGCTCCAAAATTTGAGATAGAGCGCGATCGGCCAGTACCGCTTCGCCACCGAGAATAAGAACAACCTGAGCTAACGCCATTGAACCCGCCACCACTCCTTTCTCATCTCTCTGATGGTGAATATATAACGCTTTAACCCGCTATCAAATCTCCACCCCACCGCGATTGGGCCATGTAAATCTGTTCTGCGCACAACACTGCCCATTTCCAGTAATGAATTGATTAATGAAACATCGGGATGGCCGTAACTGTTTCCCCTTCCAACGCTAATCAAGGCAACCTTGGGTTGGGTAATTCTCAAGAACCCTTGATCTTGAAATCGGGAGCCATGATGGGCGACCTTCAATATGTCTACAGCCGACAAAGCTCCCTGTGCCGCTATTTCACTTTGAGCCTCTGGCTCGATATCTCCGGTAACCAAGATTGAAACACCGTTATGGATCACTTTAATTACCAAGCTGCGGTTGTTTTCTGCCGACCCGTCTCCGGGAAGGTTTTGATATTGCGCACTTGATGATGAATATGGTTTTGGCCACAACACCTCAAGATCGGTATCTCCTATTTTTGCGCTGTCCCCTAATTTAACGACACGGATTATTGAATTTAATGTTTCGGGAGGCAAAGCGCCGCCATTACTCCAAATCTCGCCAACACTTCTATTTCTCATTGCGCCAGCAAGACCAAAGGTGTGATCAGCATGATCATGAGAAAGAACTATTAAAGGAAGTTTATTAATTTTTAGAGTTTTCAAACAACGATCAATTAGGGTGGGGTCTGGTCCAACATCAAACAGCAAACCGGCCCCGTGACCTAAAGATATTGCTAAGGCATCTCCCTGTCCGACATCACATTGCGCAATCTGCCACCCTGAACCAGGAAAACTCAATCGTGGGGACAAATTAATCAGCACGATTAGGGCAAGGGCTAGAAAAAGCAGATTTCGTTTAGCTTTGTAAAGCAATAATCCAATTAAAATTACCGAGAGAAAAAATATCGGATTAATTCGCAATGTAGGTGTGGCTAGTGAGAAGGAAGCAACCAGCGCAATCCACTTCGCTAGTGAAGCTGCCAAAGTCAGTAGCAAGTTTGAAAGCCAAGTTATAGGCAGCAGAATTACGGACAAGAAGCCCATGATGGTAATCGGAGCGACGCTCGGTGCTACTAGAACATTAAATAGGACACTCAGGGCAGAGATCTCGCCAGAGAGAAAGAGAATGTAGGGCGTGCAAAGGACCGTGGCAGCCAATGAAACCGCCAAAATCTCAGCCAGCCATCCGGGCAACCATTTCTCTAATCGTGAGGAAATCTCTGGAGCGAGAAAAATCAATCCGCCGGTAGCCAGTACTGATAAAACAAAGCCGGGATCCTGTGATTGAAAGGGATCGAGCAACAATAGAGCAGTTATTGCCGCGGCCAACGCTGAGGCCGCATTTCTCCTATTTCCAGTAGCACGGGCCAACAGAATAACGGCGGCCATAACTCCGGCTCGTAGAACAGATGGTGAAGGCCTTACCAGTAGAAGAAAAATAACCAAGAATCCACTTGTTATAAGTAACTGGATTATCAAACGCTTAAATATCAACCTGCTAATCCAGAAAACCAGGGCGCTAACAATTGCAAAGTTGGCTCCACTCACCGCAGTCAAATGAGAGAGCCCTGACCTACGCATCTGCGTGGCAAAGCTCTGCGATTGTAATGTTGTGTCACCCAGAATCATTCCTGGGATCAGTGAACCTGCATCTGAATTAATTCGAGAAGCTTTTTTTCTAAACTCCTCTCTGATATCGCTAAGCAATTTGGATAGTTTTCCAGCAGAATGCAAAGCCTCTGGAGCTTCATCAGCAATTATGGTGGCGGCCACTCTTTTTTCTTTTGTGAGAATTAAGTGACCGCTCAAAAGAATTTCATCGCCCACCCCAATAGTGGAGTTGAATTTGGAGAGAACTCGGACTGGCAAGCGAAGTGAACTCTCTTGACCCCGCCACTGCACCTTTGTCGCTCGAACCAGAAAGGAGTTTTGTGGTTGGTGCAGATTTGAACCGCGCACCTTATGACCGGTTGATTTAATATCACTTGTTACCTTGGCATGTAAAACTACTTGCCCACGATCTTGGGCTATCTGGGCTAGAAAACTTTGCTGCAGAGTGGCTAAATGAAGCGAATAGATCCCACAGCCCACCAAGATCGACCAGGCAAAGATTGCGTATCGACTACTCCGAATCTGAGCTAGCAAGACAATAAGAAAAAGTGGTATCGCCAACTTCCAGCTATATGCGCCGGCCATTAAAGCCCCGATCCAAATACCCGCTCCAAACAACAAAAGCCGCAGCTCGAGCCGCGGCCTAGTAGCTGGTTGTATTACAGAGTTAATCTCGGTTTTATTCTGCTTAAGGTCTTGGCGCCAATACCTGAGACTTTGAGTAGATCTTCGATACTCATAAAAGGCCCGTTTTGATTTCGATAACTTACGATTCGCCCTGCAATTACTGGGCCGATTCCGACGAGAGAATCAAACTCAGCTTTTGTTCCCCGATTGATGTTTACGATACCGGTATAACTTTTCTTGCCAGTGCCGCCCTTAGATGAAGTACTTAACTTTGGTTGATAGCCAACATATATCTGCTCCCCATCTACCAGAATTCGAGCCAGATTGATCTCTCCTAGATCTACCCCTTTCTTAGCTCCGCCTGCTGCCTTTATTGCATCAGCGACTCTTGAGCCCTGCAATAAAGGGTAGACATCTGGATTTTTTACTTTGCCGGCGACATGTACCAGGATGTTTTTTGCAATTGGGGCGATGCTCAACTTTGGCATAGGAGCTTCTTGCGCCTCGGCACTTCCTCTAGTTGTCGTAAATAGAAATAGGGCCAACCCGACCCCGATTAAACTTATGAAAACTAGGGCACGTCGTTGTGGATATGTGTAATTTGTTAGATTGTCTTTGAGCTCTGCAATGTTCATTACCCGATAAAAGCACTGCAAATTGCCAGAGTTTCATTTAAGTGTATCTCGAGTGCAAAACCTTGAACTGTGGAAATCAGTTACAAAACTATATTTACAAACTTTGGCGCCTTAGTAATGATTTTCTTTGGTTGCGCTCCGCCAAGTTCAGATAAAACCTCTGCATCTGCTAAAGCCATTTTTTCCAAATCAGCATCGGAAATGTCTGGAGCAATCTCTACTCGAGATTTAATCTTTCCATTGATCTGGAAGATTGCGGTCACCGAATCTTGAGCCAGCAATGCTGGATCAACTGTGGGCCACCCTGCCAAAGAGACTGATGGTTTATGGCCTAATTTCTCCCACATCTCCTCAGCGGTGTAGGGAGCGATTAAAGATAGGGAGATAGCAACAATTTCAGCAGCTTCGCGCACCGCAGGGTCGGCAGGACCGCAGCCAGAATCAATCGCCTTTCGAGTTGCATTCACCAACTCCATTACACGAGCAACTGCAACATTAAATCTAAAGGTTTCTACTGCCAATGAAATGTCATTCAAACTCTTGTGAGCGGTTTTACGCAGAGCTAAATCACCTTTAGTGAAATCAACGCCGGGCTCACTTGTTACATCTCCGGCCAATCGCCAAGCGCGGTTTAAGAATTTTGCAGATCCCGCAGGCGAAACATCGGCCCAATCAACATCATCCTCTGGTGGACCGGCAAATACCATAGTTAGTCGAATCGCATCCACTCCATGCTTTTCTAATTCATCAGAGAGTCTGACTAAATTGCCGCGGCTCTTGCTCATAGCTGAGCCATCCATAATTACCATTCCCTGATTTAGTAATCTAGTAAATGGTTCGGTGAAGTTTAGGTATCCCATGTCATGTAGAGCTTTGGTAAAAAATCTCGAGTAGAGAAGATGCAAAATAGCGTGGGTTACTCCACCAACATATTGATCGACTGGAAGCCATTTCTCAACTTCTTCTTTGATAAATGCCTGATCATGAGAGTCAACGCTTGTGTAACGCAGGAAGTACCAAGATGAATCAACAAAGGTGTCCATCGTGTCGGTATCTCGCAAGGCTGCTGCGCCACATTTCGGACAGGAAACATTTACCCAATCAGTAGCGGTTGCTAATGGTGAGGTGCCTTTTGGTTTTAAATCTAAGGTTGAGGAGTTAGGTAACTTGACTGGGAGTTGATCTTCCGGAACTGGAACCTCTCCACATTTCTCGCAATGAATTATCGGAATTGGAGTACCCCAATATCGCTGCCGCGAAATTAACCAATCCCGCAGGCGATAATTATTTGAGGCTTTACCGAGTTTCTTATCTTCAAGCTCCTTAACAATCTGCGCTATGGCAGCTGTGCTGGAGAGGCCATCTAGGCTGCCAGAGTTGATTAATTCCCCATCGCCAGCGGTTGCGACCCCTGATTTTGCTGGATCTTCCTCATCAGTTTGAACAACTACTCGAATCGGAAGCTGCATCGCCCGAGCAAAATCTAAATCTCGTTGATCATGAGCCGGAACCGCCATGATGGCACCTGTTCCATAGTCCGCCAATACATAATCACTTGCCCAAATCGGAATCCGCTCGCCGTTTACCGGATTGATGGCGTATCGTCCAAGAAATACACCTGATTTAGGTCGATCAGTTGCTAATCGATCTATGTCGCTAGCCGCTTTTACAGAATCAAAATACTTTTCGAACTCCGCCTCAACCGGGCTACCTTTTACTAATTCGCGGGCCAACTCACTATCGACGGCAACCACCATAAAAGTGGCGCCGTACAAAGTATCGGGTCTGGTTGTGTAAATAACCACGGGCTCTGTTCTGCCTTCAATTTGAAATGAGACCTCTGCGCCGGTTGATTTGCCAATCCAATTGCGCTGCATGGTTAGAACTTTTTCTGGCCATTTACCTTCGAGCTGCTCCATGTCGGAAAGCAAGCGCTCGGCATAATCTGTAATTTTGAAATACCACTGATTCAATTTCTTCTTTGTAACTGCATTGTCACAACGTTCACAGAGTCCAGCAACTACCTGTTCATTTGCCAGCACTGTTTGGCATGAAGGACACCAATTGACCGCGGAGTTTTTTCGATAAGCCAATTCTTTTTCATACATCTTGATAAAGATCCATTGATTCCACTTGTAATACTCAGGATCACATGTGTAAAGCACGCGATCCCAATCAAAGGAACAGGCGTAGCGTCGCATAGAAGCTTTTTGGGTATTGATATTTTCGTAGGTCCAAACACTTGGATCCTCGTTGCGTTTAATCGCAGCGTTTTCGGCAGGTAAGCCAAATGCATCCCAACCGATTGGATGCATAACGTTGAAACCTTTTTGCACCCAATACCGAGCAATCACATCACCTAGAGCGTAAGCCTCGGCATGGCCCATATGTAAATCCCCAGATGGGTAGGGAAACATATCTAGAACATATTTTTTCGGGCGTGGGTCATCAGCTTTTCCAGAGCGGAATGGAGCTATCTGATCCCAGATTGGTAGCCATTTCTCCTGGACATGGTTGATGTCGTAGGCCTCATGCATGTGCGTAGGTTACCGCCCTTGTTTTAATGCCATTGCACACCAGTTAATTCTTCGCTGACACTCCATAGATTGCGAGCCAAACTCTGGTCATAAGCAATTGATCTAGCCCGAGTCGCTTTGGGGTAGCCACGCATTTCCATCAATCCATCTGGCCCAATGTAGGAAGCTCCATAAAGATTTGGAAATGTAGCCGCGCACAAAGTTGGCAAAGCGCCTTTTGCAGCTGACTGCGCAATTATGGAGTTCATAAATGCAGTAGCGCGCTCCTCTCGCAAACTTCCCCGCATCTTTGGACCGACACTCTGCAGATTGGTATTGGAATATCCGGGGTGAGCCGCAAAAGCATTAAATCCATAGCCACGTGAATTCGCAATTCTCTCTAACTCAAAGGTAAATAAGAGATTAGCCAACTTGCTAGCACCATAAGCACCCCACGGCTGATACTTATTGCGTCCCAAGCAAATATCTCTTATTGCATCAACCGAACCATCGCCAAAAGATCCAGTGCGATGCGCCTGACTTGAAATTGTCACAACACGAGATTTGATTCTTTTGCTTAGTAAACCGGCAAAGGCAAAATGCCCTAAGTGATTAGTCCCAATTTGTAATTCAAAATCATCTGCGGTTTTTGTAAATGGAACCGCCATAACGCCAGCATTCAAAATTAATACATCAATTTCACCGTCAAACTCCCGGGCCGCTTTGCGTACGCTATTTAGATCTGCTAAATCTAACTGCAAGATAGAAATTAATTGGCTGGAGAGTTCCTTTTTGGTCCGCTCGGCCTTTTCAGGATTTCGAGCGGTAATAGTTACCTGCGCACCAGCCCGAACCAATTCGCGGGCCGCTTCCTTACCAATTCCACTTGTTCCACCGGTAATTAAGAAATGTTTTCCCACAAGATCCGGCAGGTCCTTCGCCGACCAACCAGTTGGAATATGTTGCAACGCAACCCTTGAATTACTCATGCCCTACTCTCTTTAGTTGCTTATCTGTGGAGCTAAGGGGACTTGAACCCCTGACCCCCTGCATGCCATGCAGGTGCGCTACCAGCTGCGCTATAGCCCCGAACTTTCTTGCGCGGCAGACCTTACCTGAACTAGGCCCCGCTTTCCTCTCCATAGATGGGCTCAGGTAAGGATCCAGAGTTGTGCTCAACTAGAACCCAACCATTTCTATGGTGTCCACTTTCCAAAATCGACCAGCAGGCATTAGAAAGACCGCCAATTGCAGACCATTGATTCATCGGCATTTCCAACATTTTGCCCAAAATGCAGCGTGCGGTACCGCCATGGGTTACTACAATCAAAGTTGAAACATCTTCACTCAGCGCAGCTTGAATTGAATTCACCGCGCGATTAGCAATTTCACTTCGCCTTTCACCAGTTTGTCCCGCAGGCTGGTCATCACCATCTAGCCAATTAACAAAGCGGTCGTAATCCTCGGCGCGATTTTCTGCTCCGGTTTTTCCCTCCCAGTTTCCTCCATTGGTCTCACGTAAACCTGGATCAATCGCAACTTGCAACTGAGCAATCTTTGATAAGGCGGCCGCGGTTTGCTGGGCGCGAATTAAATCGCTGGAGATAATCTTGTTTGGACGAAGTGCTAATAGAAGAGGTGCGGCATGCTCGGCTTGTTGCAAGCCAACTTCATTTAATGGAATATCAGAGTGTCCTTGAAAGCGATTTTCAATATTCCAATTTGTTTGACCATGACGCCATAAAACTACGCGCTGCCTATTTTTGGCCATTTATACCTCGCCCTTTTTGAACTTGGCCGCCTCTTTGACTGCATCTAAAGGCAAGGAAGGACAATCATTCCAAAGGCGATCAAGCATGTAGTACTGACGTATTTCCTCAGTTTGAACGTGTACCACTAGATCTTCATAATCCAAGAGGATCCAATGTTCGGATCCTTCTCGACGCATCGGCTTCTCACCAACCTTGGCTAACTCTCTTTCAATCTCATCAGCAATAGCATCTATCTGTCTCTCATTTTGTCCACTTACCAATAAAAAAACCTCACTTAAAACCATTTGTGCAGTGAGATCTATCGCGACTAAATCCGTTCCCAATTTTTCAATCGCGGCATGCGCAGCGCGCTGTGTGAGATCTAAGGTTGATTTACGCGGCGCCATATAGTCCTTTGCTCTTTATGAACTCAGCGACTTTATCAGGGATGAGCTCTCCGATATCACCTTGAGCCGCTATGGCGCTTCGCACCTGCGTTGCAGAGATATCTAGGGCGGCAATTTCAATTTCAGTAAAGTTTATGAAGTTGGGTATCTGTGTTGTATCTATCTTTGAGTTTGGTCTTTTCACAATTAAAAACTTCACTAATTGAGCAAGTTCTTCTATATGGTGCCAGGTGTGCAGCTGTGAGACTATGTCGCTACCGGCAATCCAAACTATCTGGCAAGGATCGAATTCACTCTTTAATTCATTAACGGTATCGATTGCATAGCTATTACCGCTTCGCTTTACCTCAACATCACTAATCCGAACTGGTAAATCTTGCAATGCTAATTTAGTCATTTCCAGACGATCAAACTTGGATGCGACGGGATTTTTTTGCCACGGCTGTCCAGCGGGAACTACAACGAACTCATCAAAATTCGTTCGTTTGCTTAACTCAGAAATCAAGTGAACATGACCAAGGTGAATGGGATCAAAGCTCCCACCAAATATGCCGACTTTCTTAATCGCGATCAAGGCGAAGAACTAAATAAAGCATCAGCATCAGAACCGCAAAGGTAAATACGCCAAAGAAAACTGGAGGGGCGGGAAGTTCGCGGCCTTTTTCGCCAACTTCGCTAAACAAACTCTGTGCCTTTAGAGCAAACATCGCTTTCATCATGTTGTAATCCTAACTCCTAGCGAGGGCCATTTTCTAACAGCTTGATGAATGCCGCCTCATCAAGAATTGGAACACCCAACTCCTCGGCCTTTGCCGCTTTAGAGCCTGGCGAATCTCCAACCACAACATAATCAGTTTTCTTGGAAACTGAAGAGGCCGCTTTTCCACCACGCTGGGTTATAGCCTCGCCAACTCCATCGCGGGTGAAGTTCTCTAATGAGCCGGTCACTACCAAAGTTAAGCCTTGCAAGGTTTGTGGCAGAGTTGAGATCTGAGCCCCTTCCATCAAAACCCCAGCTTTTTGCCACTTTTTGATGATCTCTTTATGCCAACCCTCAGAGAACCACTCCTGAATGCTCTCTGCAATGATCACTCCTACGCCATCCACCTCAGATAACTCATCAATTGTTGCTGAAGCAATCTTTGGAATGGATCCAAAACTTTTTGCTAAGGCTTGAGCCGCAGTAGGGCCAACATGTCGAATTGATAATGAAACTAATACCCGCCACAACGGTCTGGCTTTAGCCTCATCCAACGCCGCTAAAAGCTTCTCGGCATTTGCCCCTAAACTTCCATCTTTTTTTCGGAAAAACTCGCTGCGCAATAGATCCTTTGCAGTTAAAGCAAAAATATCGGATTCATCAACTATTAGATTGTCATTTAGTAATGCATTAGCGGCTTCGTAACCGAGTACATCAATATCTAAGGCGGCACGTGAGCCTATGTAATAAAGACGTTCCCGAAGTTGTGCGGGGCAGCTGCGAGCATTTGGACAGCGAATATCTACATCACCTTGAGACATGGCCCGTAATTTGGTTCCACAATCTGGACAGTTTTTTGGCATGACAAACTTCCGCTCGGCACCAGTTCGCTTTTCAATAACTGGACCGAGAATCTCCGGAATCACATCACCGGCTTTTCGAAGTACAACCGTGTCACCAATCAAAACGCCTTTGCGCTCCACCTCTTCAATGTTGTGCAAGGTTGCGTTGGTTACTGTAGAGCCAGCAACTCGAACCGGCTCCATGAAGCCAAATGGCGTGACTCTCCCGGTTCTACCAACACTTACTTTGATATCAATTAACTTGGTTGTTACCTCTTCTGGCGGATACTTATATGCGATGGCCCATTTGGGTGCTCGAGAGGTAGTACCAATAGTTCTCTGAATATCTCTTTCATTCACTTTGATTACTACACCATCAATTTCATGTTCAACAGAGTGGCGGTTTTCTAGGTAGTAGGCGATGAATTCCTTAACTTCGGCCTTATTTTTCGCCACTTTGTACCGCTGGCTGGTTGGTAGACCCCAACTCTTTAGAGTTTCATAAGCTTGACTTTGTGTCGCAAACTCCATAGCTGAAATTGCTCCGACACCATGTACCACCATGTCCAACGGCCTACTCGCGGTGACCTTCGGATCTTTTTGCCGCAATGAACCAGCTGCGGCATTACGTGGATTAGCAAAAGCTGATTTTCCAGATTCTTCTAGCGCATCATTTAACTCATTAAACTTATCGATAGGGAAAAACACCTCCCCTCTGATCTCAACTAAATCTGGTATCTCCTCGCCCTTGAGTTGTTGTGGGATGTTCTTTATTGTTTTGATGTTTACCGTTACATCTTCTCCAGTTGTTCCATTACCCCGAGTTAATGCTCTAGTTAATCTGCCCTTTTCATAAAGCAGATTAATGGCTAATCCATCAACTTTGACCTCGCAAAGCCAGGTATTTTTCGAGCTTTCCTTTGCTACACGATCAAACCAGGCATCTAGCTCATTGTCGTTGAAGGCATTGTCTAAGCTCATCATTTTCTCTTTGTGATCAAACTGTTCGAAGTGCGTGGCAAAGCCGCCGCCAACATCCAAGGTTGGTGAATGAGGATCACGCAGCTCGGGATTCTCTCCTTCAAGCTTTACTAAGCGTTGCCAAAGCTGATCAAACTCGGCATCAGAGATAATCGGTTTGTCTAAAACATAATAACGATATTGGTGATCCCTTATTTGCTCTGAAAGTTCAGACATCTCGCGGCGTACTTGATCACCCGTATTTTTCAATGCAGCCATGGTTATTTTGTTCCTGTAATGGTTGCAGAACCCACTACCCGATCACCGTCATAAATAACCATCGCCTGACCAGGAGCTAATCCAAAAATCGGTTCATCAACTACTGCGATAAGGTTTTCGACTCCAGATTCAATACGACGGAAATAACTGCAGGCGTGCGGTGTGCCATGTGCTCGAACTTGAACAAAGCCCCTATTTGGCTGGGTTTCTGTGACCTCAGGGGTCGGTCCGCACCAAATTGGGTTCGCGCCATAGATCTCCGAGACCGCTAAAGCATCTCGATTACCGACGATAACTGTGTTGGTCACTGGCTCTATCTTCAATACATAACGGGGTTCGCCACCTTTGGCTGGCACGGTTAGCCCCAAACCTTTGCGTTGGCCGATTGTGTAGGTGTAGGCACCTTTGTGCTCGCCCAGTTTGTTTCCAGCTTCATCAACAATTGGACCGACCTCACTGCCTAACCGCTCACGTAACCAACCCGCGTTATCTCCTGATGGCACAAAACATATGTCATGACTGTCTGGCTTTAACGCCACTGACAGACCACGAGCTTTTGCTTCTAGCCTGACATTTTCTTTTGTGGTGTCACCAAGTGGAAAGTACGCGCCTTGAATCTGAGTTCGATTCAAAACCGCCAAAACATAAGATTGATCCTTTGCGGGATCTATCGCTCGATAAAGCAAACGGCCCTCATTTGAATCCTTACTCTGCGCATAGTGGCCGGTGACTACCCCATCAAAGCCCATTGCTTGCGCGCGATCTAAAACCGCTGCAAATTTTATTTTTTCATTACAACGCAGACACGGATTTGGAGTATTGCCTGCCGCGTACTCAGACAAGAAATTTTCTACTACTCCCTCGTGAAACTCATCGGACATATCCCAGATATAAAAAGGGATGCCAATTACATCGGCGGCTCTTCTTGCATCGTGAGAGTCTTCAATTGTGCAACAGCCTCTAGCACCAGATCGGTACTTCTTTGGATTTTTGGATAGCGCAAGATGAACGCCGATGATGTCGTGTCCTGCTTCTTTGGCGCGCGCGGCAGCAACGGCAGAGTCGACTCCCCCGCTCATCGCTGCAATTAACTTCATCTGTTCGCTTCTCTATTTGGAGACTGAGTTGGATACTGAATATGCGGCACGGGCCCGCTCGATAACCCGCTTGATACAGGTATGAAGATATTCGATATCGCTCTCGGTATTTGTAACTCCCAGCGAGAATCGCAGTGATGAGCGGGCCTGTGCCTCACTCTTACCTAAAGCCAGCAATACATGGCTAGCTTCCTGGACACCTGCACTACAGGCAGATCCAGTTGAACAGGCGATTCCCTCTGCATCAAACAAAACTAGCAAAGAGTCACTTTCAGTATTTGGAAAAGTTATGTTTGCAATTCCAGGCAAAGTTTGTCCATCAAGCACTCCATTTAACGTTGCATCGGGAATCTGATCTTGGATGGCGGAAATCAACTTCTTCCGTAATTCAGAAACTCTTTTTTGGTTTGCCTCCATGTCACGCACCACGGATTGGGCAGCGGCTACAAATGCGGTGATCCCGGCAGCGTTTAATGTTCCACTGCGGATATCACGCTCTTGACCGCCACCATGTAGCAGCGGAGTGATGTCAACACCTTTTTGCAGAACAAGTGCGCCAACCCCAACTGGACCGCCGATCTTGTGTGCGCTAATTGTCAGCGCAAATACCCCAAACTCTTTGAATGAGATTGGAATCTTGCCAAAACTTTGCACCGCATCGGTATGAACTGGAATATCAAAACCTTTTGCCAGCTTTACCACCTCTTGAATTGGCTGAACCGTGCCGATCTCATTGTTGGCATGCATGACACTAATAACAGCAACCTCTTTACCTCTTTGAGTTAAGAGTTTTTCCAATTCATCGATCTTTAAGTATCCCTGCGAGTCAACAGGAATCTGTATCAACTCCGCGCCATTGAAATCCTTTAACCAGATCGCCGGATCCAAAACCGCATGATGTTCGAAGGCAGAGATGACAACAATCTTTCGATTGGAATCTTCTTTGTTGCGCTGCCAATAGATTCCCTTTAAAGCTAGATTGTTAGCCTCGGTACCAGACCCGGTGAAAATTACTTCGGTCGAGTGCGCTCCGATCAACTCGGCTAGTTTTTCTCTTGCCTCTTCCAACTCTTTTCGAGCGTTACGACCAAAGGTATGAAGGCTGGATGGATTGCCAACCTCGCGTGATTGTTTGATGAAGGCTTGAAGTGCGACCTCTGAGATGGGCGTGGTCGCAGCGTTATCAAAGTAGACGCGTGGCATGAGCTAATTCTAATTGCCAAGCGGTCAGCTAATTAGCTGCGTTTTGACGCAATCGCCTCGCGCGCCTGTGGCAGTACCGCAAACAAATCCCCAACGACTCCGAAATCTGCCAAATCAAAGATTGGCGCCTCTGGATCTTTGTTGATTGCCACGATTGTCTTTGAGGTTTGCATACCGGCGCGATGTTGAATCGCTCCTGAAATTCCACATGCTACATAAAGTTGTGGGCTGACCGTCTTTCCAGTTTGTCCTACCTGATGAGTGTGCGGATACCAACCCGCATCGGTGGCTGCACGAGATGCGCCAACCGCTGCTCCGAGCAAATCAGCCATCGCCTCCACCTGTGAGAAATCACCATTTGTTCCCCGACCACCTGAGATAACAATCTTTGCCTCAGTCAGCTCTGGACGACCTCCTTTTGCAGCTGGTTGAGTGCCGGTGATTGTCACCAACTTTGCTGAGTCAGAAATTGTCAGTGACATTTTTTCAATCGCAGGATTTGTAGAAGTAGAAGTTGCTTCAACCGCACTTGGTCTAATCGTAATGACTGGAGTGCCTTTATTCACCTTCGATGAGACTGTAAATGAGCCACCAAAAACAGATTGGGTAGCACCAAGATCAGAGTTAACATCAACCGCATCAGTGATTACTCCACCGCCAATCCGCACCGCTAATCGACCGGCGACCTCTTTACCTCTTGCGGTAGAAGGAATCAAAATAGCATTTGGATTCTCAGAGCTAACAATTTGAGCTAGTGCATCAACAAGAGCTGGAATTCCATGTCGTGCAAAATCATCACTTTCTACCAAGACAACTTTTTCAATTTCTGTATTGGATAGCTGTGCTGCAAGTGCATCCCCTTGACCTGCTGGAGCTAGAACTACAGCGGTTACTGAACCCGCTCTCTTTCCGAGTGTCGCTAATTCAGCAGCGGTCTTTGAAATCTTGCCACCATCGTGGTCAGCCAAAATCAATACTTTGCTCATAGTTACACCAACCGCTTCTCTGCCAAGTAATCGGCTAATTTAGTTCCGGCATCGCCAGAATCCTCAATCTTTACACCTTTTTCTCTCGGTGGTCGGGCCTGAGCACTTTCTACAACGCTCCAGGCACCCGCGATACCAACCTCGTTTGCAGAGATTGAAATATCTGCCAGAGATTTATTCTCAATTGTTTTTTTCTTAGCAGCCATAATTCCCTTAAATGATGGGTAACGTGGCTCGTTAATCTTTTCAATTACGCTAATTACACAGGGAAAGTTAGCGGACATGTTTTCTACTCCGCTTTCAGTCATGCGAGCGATTTCGACACTCTTGGCCGCTGCATCAACTTTGACTGAGCCAGCAAAGGTGAGCTGCGCCCAGCCCAAACGCTCCGCCAACATCGCAGGTACAACACTCATACGAGCATCAGTTGATTCGGTGCCGCAGAAAACCAAATCAAAGCCACCATTCTTTATGACTTCAGCCAACACCTTTGAGGTTGCTATGGCATCAGAACCTGCCAAGGCAGCATCTGATACCAAAACCGCATCATCTGCACCCATTGATAAACCTTTGCGGATCGCTTCAGTTGCTCGATCTGGTCCCATTGAAATCAAAGTGATGGTGTGTTCTGGAGACTCTTTACCTTCATTTAACGGCTCTACTATGCGCAGCGCCTCTTCGATTGCATATTCATCAAGATCATTAAGCACCGCATCGACACTCTCTCGATCCAGCAAACCATTGACCATTTTTTTCTCCGCCCAAGAATCAGGCACTTGCTTAACGCAGATTGCAATCTTCATGGCGGGTATGTTACTGGTCAGTAATCTAGCTCTCCACTCGGCCTTCCTTGGATATGTGGTGGCTGATGCTTAGATAGCAAAGTGAAACCAGCCAATCCGCACATATTGGGAAGCCATGTTGTCGCTGGCGGAACTGATTTCGCAATTTGGGCCCCAGCCGCAGATGCGGTCGAGTTATCTCTCTTTGATCGGCGCGAATCAGCGAGCGGGAGCTGGCAATGGGTCGAAACCAAATTCTCTCTTGCTCACCGTGAAGGTCCAATATGGCATGGCCACCTCACCGGCATTGGCCCCGGTCAGCATTATGGCTACCGGATCTACGGCCCCTGGCAACCAGAACAAGGCTGGCGTTTCAATCCTGCAAAAGTTTTATTGGATCCTTACGCCCACCAGATTGATGGCGAAGTTATTTATGCTCCGGAGATTTTTGGGCACCAAGCTGTTGATCAACTCGGAAATGGTGATTTAAATCGGAGGGATGAGCGCAACTCTTTGGGTTTTGTACCGCTCTCAGTTGTAACCGCAAGCGCACCACGCATTATTAACAGACCTCGTACACCATGGAAAAAAACCTTTATATATGAAGCCCATGTTCGCGGATTAACCGCCGACAATCTTGAGATTCCCGTAGCTGAACGTGGCACATATAAGGCATTGGGTCATCCCTCAACCATTAAACATTTACAACATTTGGGTGTTACCGCACTTGAGTTGCTTCCGATCCATCAATTTGTGACCGAGGTTCACACAAAAGCAAGAGGCCGGCAAAATTACTGGGGCTATAACCCCTTGGCATTTAGCGCCCCGCATGCCGCATATGCGGCCAGTCAAGATCCAATAACTGAGCTACAAAAAGCAGTTGATGCGTTACATGAAGCCGGTATCGAGGTAATCCTTGATGTGGTTTATAACCACACAGCGGAGGAAGGAATTGCTGGTCCCACATTTTGCTTCAAAGGCATCGACAATAAAACCTTCTATCGTCATGCTGCTGAGGACAAGTATGAAGATGTAACCGGCTGCGGTAACACTATCGACTCCCGCCAACCATTTGTGACTCGAATGATCATAGATTCCTTGCACTGGTGGAGCCAGATAATTGGTGTAGATGGCTTTCGCTTTGATTTGGCGACGGCAATTTCTCGAAGCAATGATGGGATAGATACTCATGGACCATTGATTTCAGCAATCTCGTCGGATCCAATACTCCGAGAGCGAAAGTTGATTGCCGAGCCATGGGATGTTGCAGGTTATGCATTAGGCGAGTTCCCTCATCCATGGAGAGAGTGGAATGATGCTTATCGCGATGCAACCCGACAATTCTGGTTAGCAGATAGCGCTCGTGGCTACAGCAACGGAGTTTCAGATTTAGCCTCAAGGGTTGCTGGATCAAATGACATCTTCTATTTCCGCGGCCCTACTTCCTCAGTGAATTTTGTTACAGCGCATGACGGTTTCACCCTTAGAGATTTGGTTTGTTATAGCAACAAACACAATGAGCCAAATGCAGAGAACAATCATGATGGCAGCGAGCAAAATAGATCCTGGAACCTTGGCATTGAGGGTCCATCAAATGATGCCGAGATTGATAAAAGACGGTTTCAAATACAAAAATCAATTCTGGCAACTCTGCTGCTCTCATCCGGCGTACCCATGCTCAATATGGGTGATGAAGTTTCAAGAACGCAAAATGGTTCAAACAACGCATACTCTTTATCGGCTAAAGATCAAACGGATAGCTGGGAAAACTTTCTTGGTGGTTGGAAGTTGAATTGGACACCCGATGAGCGTCAAGAGGATTTGATAGAGACTGTGGCTGCTCTTTCTCGAATCAGAAGCAGCTATATGTTTGATGCTACTGAGCGGTTTTACACTGGAGAAATCGATCAAGAGACTAACCGCAAAGATGTTGCCTGGTTTGATCGGGATGGCAATGAGATGAGCCAACACAATTGGCAGGACAGCTCAATTCGCCACCTAGCCTTTAGCGTTGATGCTACCCACAATCAAGGTCTTTTCATTATTTTAAATAGCGCTGGGCAAGATTTCGAGTTCACTTTGCCTAATCAGGATTGGGGTGATTCATTCCGCACCGTATTTGATTCGGCGGAGTTAATTAATGATTTTAGCCCGACTCTAAAAAAGCCCAGAGATAAAGTAATTGTGCGGGCTATGAGTGTTCAGGTGTGGCTAATTAATCGACATCAAACATCACAGTGACCGTTGATGTAATTGTTTTTTCGATGGTTTGAGTGTCGTAATAACCGCCGGCAGAGGTGTCCACTGAATCTGGTGAGGTGACTTGGAATGGACCTGAGCGGACGCTCATTACATTTCCAACCTTCCCGCCAGTTGCCTTAACAATAGCTTCAGCACGCACCTTTGCATCTTCCATAGCTTGTTCTAGAAGCTTTGGACGAAGTTCATTTAACTTAGAAACATAATATTGTGGACCATAATTCGAAACGCTAACACCAGATTGCAACAGTGCACCAATGCCGTTGCTCAACTTTGAAATTAACTCAACGTCATCACTGCGCACAGTAATTGTGCGAGAGGCGCGGTAATTCAAAATTCGACCAGTGCTATTTCCATTTGAATACTCTTCCTGTGGGTATGCCGATACCGATCCAAACTCAATTGCATCAGTAGGAATGCCTCCGTCAGTCAGATACTGAGTGACCGATTTGGTGGCAACCTCAACTTTGCGCACAGAGTCTGACAATGTTGGTGCAATTTGCTCGGCATTTAGTGACCAGACCGCTCGATCTGCTGTAGCGGTTACTCGAGCCGAACCAGTTACTGAAATTCCTTCATTGGAACGAGAAGCAAACCCGGCACCAACTTGATTCAATCCGAGGCCCATAGCAACCGCAACTATCGCAGCAGCAACAATTAAGGAAATCGATTTTTGCTTCTCATTTTCGCTCATGTGTGCAGTTTACTCCCGACAGGTTCTGGTTATCTCTCTTCAAACTCCCATTAATCCATTGGAAAATGCTCAAAAACCTATGAATTCACAGCGTAAATCCGCCGCTTTTTATCAGCGAAAAATCAGGGTAGGCTCAGCCCTAGTCCAACGCTTATCAGTACCCGCTTGATGGCTTTAGCTTGAATCGGTATCGCTGTAGAACGGAAAGACTGGCGATCGTGGAATTCACGTTTGTCCCCAATAAATACCGAAGGAAAGTAAATGGCAACAGGTACAGTTAAGTGGTTCAACTCTGAAAAGGGTTTTGGTTTCATTGCTGTTGATGGCGGTGGACAAGATGTATTCGTTCACTACTCAGCTATCCAGGGAAATGGCTACAAGTCCCTTGAAGAAGGTCAGTCAGTTTCATTTGAGGTAGTCCAGGGTCCAAAGGGTCCTCAGGCTGATCAAGTAACTGCCAACTAAACCAAATAACTAGTTGTAAAAAAGCCTCGGGGCGACCCGGGGCTTTTTTATTTGCCGGCTTTTGCTTTGGCTTTTGCGACAGCCTTCACTGGTGACAAATCTTTACCAACCTTCCAAGCATCTAGAAAGCGCCACGGATACAGCACTCCCCTTCGAATCTCCCAGTCACCTGGTTTGGTGGGATATGAAATTCCAAAATGCAAATGAGGTTTAGTTCCCCGAGCACTTCCGGTTGCACCGACCTCGCCAAGTTTTTGTCCCACGACGACTACTACGCCAGGTGCAATCCCTGGTTCAATCCTTGAAAGATGCGATCCGTAATAACGAACTCCATCTTCGCCAATTATAGAGACCGACAATCCTCCACGATCCTTACCTAAATTAGTTTTTCCGCTCCAGATGTCTTTTGAGTTTACATCTTCAACCACTCCATTAATCGGCGCGACAAATGCACAACCAAGTTTGGCTTGAATGTCAGTAGCAGGGTAATCATGATGATATTTGCCATAACTGCTTTTGCAATCAGCAACTGGGAATGCGTAGATGGGCGCTGCGTTTGCAGGAAAAACAGGAACCAAAGCCAAAACCAAAATGCCGATTAATTTCTTCACCGCAACGCCGCCTTATCTAGTCGTGCCGTCACAATCATGTGCGGAACAGTTAAAGCCCACACCACTACTAGTGAGAGCCACAGGAACTCATCACTTAGTTTCCCAGGCGTAAATAGGGCAATTCCGAACGACACTATGAAAGTGCCCACAAGAGCAGGAACGCCCGGGAGTACCGCTTGGCGAAATGCTTTGGCGGGTTGATTGTTATGTAAAGATTCTTGAGAACTCTTTAAATTTAGAGTTAACCGAGCTGTATGACGCATCGCATGCCAGGTGCCGAAGTATGCGGCAAAGGCAACCAGGGGTGGAGTAAAGAAGGCAAGGAGTAAAAGCAGATTAATATCGATCAAATCTCTCCACCGTCGATTGGCCGCTAAGACCAGTACGGCAACGAGATACATTCCGGTTACCAGGTTTGTTAACTCTTGATCTAATCCTCCATGCCAATTAATCAAAACATCATTAACTGCTGCAAGAGCTGAGGTGCTCTCCTGATTGGTAAGAGGTATCACGACCGGCAAAGCACCTGCTGTAATAGCATAAAAAGTTTGGGCTAATCTATTTACTCGCACAGACCCTTTGGCTCGCTCAAGTTCATTAATAAAAGCGGTATCGCCAATTCCAAAATGAAGTGCGCTCATTACAACCACGCCAATGAATCCATAAACATTCCATTGCAGTATCGCTAGTACCGCTAAAGCTGCAATCAAAACATAAATCAAAATAAATAAACTCATTCGCTTGATTGAGGCGCGTGGCAGAGTGACTAAATGATCAAGCGCCCCATGCGGAATACCGACCGCTAAAGCAAATAAAGCTATTACTACCTGCCAAGAAATATCGGTTTCATCTATGAACTGAGAGAAAACTAGTGAAAGTAAAATAACCACACTCACGGCGATACTAGAGAAGTTACGGGTGCGGGTGAAAAGTTTCACCTGTGCTTCCGACATACTCTCAAGGTAGCAAAATCCATTACCTGATGTGAGAAACTAATGAAATGTCGCAAGGGCTAACACTAGAAAACTGGTCCTATTTAGGCATGCTGCTTTTTGTGGTAACTGGATCTTGGTGGCTAGAGTTTGCCTTCAAGATTAGGGTCCTGCGTCGTCCGCGTTTAGCTCTTTCAGCAATTTTCCCCGTAAGCATTTTTTTCCTGGTTTGGGATGCCTTTGCAATCAATCAAAACCATTGGGAGTTCGACAACCAACAGATGTTAGGTATTTACGGTCCATTCAATATCCCACTTGAGGAGTACCTCTTTTTCTTCATTATTCCGCTGGCTGCTTTGCTTACTCTCGAAGGTGTTAAATCTCTAATTAATCGAGCCAAAAAATGAGATTTGAACTCACCTACACTCAAATCACGGTTTACGCCCTGATCATCACAATCTTTTTTGATATGTTCATAACTCGGAACTCCTTGCTTTCAACTATGCGCTTCTGGTTCAGCTACTCAATCATTCTGCCCTTTCAGCTGTTAACTAATTGGTGGCTCACAAGCCGTGAGATAGTCACCTATAACCCAGATTCCATTATGGGTCTGCGGGTCGCAGGCGCCCCCTTTGAGGATTTGATCTTTGGTTTTGCGATGGTTCTTGCGGTCATGAGCATGTGGGAAGCGTTGGTAGGTCGGAAAAACTCTGCATGAATTTTTGGGTATTCTCTACCTGCGCCTTAGGGGCGGTAGCTCAGTTGGTTAGAGCCCCGGACTCATAATCCGGTCGTCGTCGGTTCGAGCCCGACCCGCCCCACCAGGGTTTACCTTCTTTATCAATATGCAATCTAACGATTCATGACTTTATTGCCCTGCCCTGTTATTGTGCTGCGTAAGCAATAACCCTCGTATTGATGAAAGGCAAGAATGAAAAGATCAAAGTTGATCGCATTCGGTGCGCTCTCCGCTCTCGTCCTATCACTTCTCTCAGTTGTCGCTCCTGCTCAGGCAGCACGTGACCTAAAGGGCAGCAAGTGTGCACAAGAAGGATTAGTACGCACCATCTCTGGAGTTACCTATACATGCGAACGCGTGGCTGGCAACCTTCAGTATGCGCAAGGTCGTAAATTATCCGGAACCTTAAATGTTCTATGTGGCGCTCAAGAAGCTTGGTGCGTAGCAATGACATCTGCGTTCCAGAAGAAAACTGGAATTACAACAAAGTTCATCCGACTCTCTGCTGGTGAAGGATTGACCCGTTTGGTGGCATCCAAGAACAACCCAGAGTTTGATGTTTGGCATGGTGGACCGAATGACACTTATATCTCCGGTCGTGTTCAGGGAGTTCTAGATACTTATAAATCTCCAACTCGCAACATGCTTAAGTCTCAGCACAAAGATGCTGATGGATATTGGACCGGCGTTTACATGGGCGCACTTGGTTTCTGCTCAAATACAAATGAGTTGAAGCGTCTTGGTTTGAAGGCTCCTACCAGCTGGAATGATTTGTTGAACCCTAAGTACAAGGGCAACATCATGATGGCCCACCCAGGAACTTCGGGAACCGCTTACACAGCGTTGTTCTCACAGGTTCTTCGTCTGGGATCTGAAGATGCAGCTATCGATTACATGAAGGATCTAAACAAGAACATTCTTTCCTATACCCGAAGCGGAGCTGGCCCAACCGGTCCTCTTGGTCGTGGTGAGGTGGCAACTGGTCTTGTTTTCTCACATGACTGCACAGCAGCAAAGTTACGTGGTAATCCACTAGTTGTTTCCTTCCCTAAGGAAGGAACCGGCTTTGAAATCGGCGCTGTTGGTTTTGTAAAGGGTGCAAAGAACCCTGATGCAGCTAAGGCATATATCGATTTCACACTATCTGCTGAGGCACAAAACCTTGGTCCAGCTTCAGCTGAGTCATTCCAAGTATTGACTAATCCAAATGCGAAGTATGACCGTCGTATGGTGCAGCTAAACAAGATCACCTTGTTGGATTACGATGCTGAAAAAGCTGGTCTCTCGGCTGTGAAGTTGAAGGCTCGCTTCGACAAGGAAGTTGCTCTAGCTTCATCTGCTAAGTAATCAGTCCGAAGAGCAAGAGAAGTAAACGGGATGAGGGTTCTGAAGTTCTCTTCAGAACCCTCATTTCTTGAAATCTACTAAATTGAAATTTAGGAGTATGTAATTGGCCATTAAGACCAGTGGTGCCAGGTACGACATTTTTACCAAGATTGCTTTGGTTCTAGTCGTTTTGATTATTGGCTTCTTGATCCTTCTTCCATTGGCCAATATTTTGGTTTATTCAACACAGCCATCCGGCAGTGCAATTTTGACTAACTCCTGGAGTGACATTGTCACCAGAGATATTATTTGGAACACGATAAAACTCGGCTTATCTGTTGCGTTTTTAGGAACCTTGCTTGGTTTCATCATGGCCTACACTCAAGCTCGAGTAGAGTTCCGCGGCAAGAAGATTCTGCACATTATCAATCTAATTCCGATCATCTCTCCGCCATTTGCTTTTGCTACCGCTGTTATCGTTCTATTTGGCCGAAGCGGAATCATCACTAGAGGGGTTTTTGATTGGCGACCTACCCTTTACGGCTTTCCCGGACTAGTTTTGGTTTTGACGCTTTCTTTCTTCCCTATCGCATACATGAACTTATTGGGCATGTTGCGAAGCCTTGATCCAGCTCTCGATGAAGCGGGCTCTAGTTTGGGCGCAAGTAAATGGAAGGTATTTAAGACCGTAACTCTGCCACTGCTCATTCCGGGTTTCGCCGGTTCGTTCCTATTGTTATTCATTGAAGCAATCGCAGATCTAGCCAACCCGATCATTATTGGCGGTAATTACACCGTTTTGGCATCCCGCGCCTATATGGCGATAAATGGCGATTACGACATCTCTCTTGCTGCTGGATATTCAACTTTATTGTTGCTGCCGGCTCTTCTAGTTTTCTTAATTCAAAGATATTGGGCACAAAAACGCTCCGTGGTCTCGGTAACCGGAAAGCCAAGTGGTAGACCCACAATGGTTACTTCCAAACCAGCCAAGTTCTTCTTGCTAAGCATCACTGGATTGCTTACTTCATTAGTTATTTTGGTTTATCTAACCGTTGTATTCGGAGCCTTCGTAAAGATTATCGGCGTTAACAATGAATTTACTCTAGACAACTTCCGTTATCTGCTGGGTGGCTTTGCAAATGGAGCCATTAAGACCACAGCAACTTTGGCATTAATCGCGACACCGATAGCAGGAATCTTCGGCATGGTTATTGCCTGGCTCGTAATTAGAAAGGTACGTCGTGGCGCTGAAGCTCTAGATTTCTTGGGCATGTTAGGAATTGCGGTTCCTGGAACCGTAATCGGTATTGGCTATGCCATTACCTACAACGATCCGGTGAAGATTGGAGATTTCACCGTCTTTCCTCAAGTTGGTGGCGGTGGTGCAATCTTGGGCGGTGCGATTGCCATCGTGATGGTTTACATCATCAGATCCAGTCCCGCGGGTCAGAGATCTGGCATTGCACAGTTGCAGCAGATTGATCCTGCGATAGAAGAAGCTTCAGCATCGCTTGGCGCATCGGGCGGTAAAACTTTCCGACTCGTGACTTTGCCTTTAATTAGCGGAGCATTTTTATCTGGCTTGATGTACGCCTTTGCTCACTCGATGACAACACTCTCCCCAATTATCTTCTTGGTAACTCCAGATACTTCAATTTTGACTCAGAAAATCTTGGCGGAAGCCGATCAAGGTCGCTACGGAAACGTCTTTGCCCTTTGTTGCATTTTGATTGTTTTAATCATGATTATCGGAGGTTTAATCAACCTCTTTGTAAGAAAGACCCAAGTTTCGGTAGATCGCCCGATGGTGACAGGACGCTAAGGAGAAATAATGGCAAGCAAAACCGGCAGCCTAAAACTAGAACGCCTAACAAAGGAGTTCGGCAACGGCAAAGAGAAGGTCGTTGCGGTCCGCGAACTTTCACTGACCATTAATCCAGGAGAGTTTGTAACCTTACTCGGGCCATCTGGGTGCGGTAAGACAACTGCGCTTCGAATGATTGCTGGATTTGAAACCCCAACATCTGGAAATGTGTTATTAGATGGCGAGAATTTGGTAGCGATGACACCGGATAAGCGTCCGATGGGAATGGTGTTTCAATCTTATGCACTGTTTCCACACATGACAGTTTTTGACAATGTAGCTTATGGATTGCGTATCAAGAAGATGTCTGCTGCTGAGATCAAAACTGCGGTAGCTGAAGTTTTAGAATCAATGAGCCTTTCCCATCTAGCAAATCGAGCTCCAAATCAACTTTCTGGCGGACAACAGCAACGTGTGGCACTTGCACGTGCCATGGTGGTTCGTCCCAAGGTTTTGCTCTTTGATGAGCCGCTATCTAATCTCGATGCCAAATTACGCGCCCAAATGCGAATTGAAATTCGCAACATTCAACGACGCCTGGGAATCACCAGTATCTTCGTTACACATGATCAAGATGAAGCGATGAGCCTTTCTGATCGAATCGTTGTTATGCGAAACGCGGTGGTAGAACAGGTGGGAAATCCAGATGAGGTTTACCGCCGCCCCGCATCTGTTTTCGTCGCTGACTTCATAGGCCGTTCCAATTTCCTAAAGGTTGAAAACGCCAAGAAAGCCCGCTCCGGCAAAGCCTCAGTAGTTGTGGGCGGAGTAGAGCTTGAGGTTGCTGCGCAAGAAAATGCTTTGAGTTCTAAGCATCCAGTTCTATTAGTTCGACCTGAATCAATCTCCGTTACCGCCGCTAGGTCGGCAAAACCGGGCAAGAGCGAAGGCGTGGTTTCAAATGTTGTGTTTTACGGAAACCATGTTGAGTACACATTAGATACCGATGAAGGCCTTATTTTGGCCGTCGTTTCAGATCCAATCTACGAAGAGATTGTTCCGGTCGGAAAGGTTGCCAGGTACTCATTTGATGAAGAGCGCGCCTGGTTACTACCTTCCGAATCCGAGCGGGCAACCAAAGAGGATCAAGAATGAGTACTCCGAATTATTTTCGATATACCGCCTACGCTCTGATCGCAGTTGGTCTAATAAATCTCCGTTACCAGACCGGTAAGTCAGATTTAAGCACTACTACACTCCTAATTGTTGGTACTGGAGCTGCGATTTTCGCTTTGACCTATCTAGGTTTTGGAAAAAAGTTCTTAACCACTTTAGCTGGAAAAGTAATCGTGTCTGTAGCAGCGATCGCTGCAGGGCTGTTAGCAATACTCAACTAGCAATAAATTAATGTCCCAAACTTTGACCTTGTCGGAAATCAAAGCTCGATGGAACGAAGTATTGGATTTGGTAGAGCGGGAAAACCGTATCGCGTGGCTGGCTTTTTTTGATGCTCGGTTGGTTTCCTTTGATAACAATAAACTTAGATTGAGTTTTGTAGATGCTGAGAAACTCAGCGGAGTCCATGATTTTGCAGCGGTCCGTAAGGAATCTCACCGCAAAGTTTTGGAACAGGCGTGTGTTGAGATTTTTGGAGAGCAAATAGAGATAATGACGGAGTGATTCGACCGCGCCTTCTCTCCCCACTTCTGGCCATAGTTCTAACCGCAACCCTTCTCTCTCCAGCGCAGGCCGCCAAAGCATCCTCCACCTTTAATTTGGTGCAAACTCCATCATTTCCAGAGTACAAGGTCACCTTTCATGGTGTTATCAAACCAAAGGTAAAAAATGCGGTAGTTAGAATCGATGTGAAGTTGGGAAACACCTGGAGCGATACGAGATTACGCACTAAATCAACACCGAGTGGGGCTTGGAAAATTCAAACGCGGGCAACCGCTCTCGCCGGAAGAGCTACCTATAGAGCAACCGTTGCTATCGGTTCAAAAACTCTTGTGACTCGGACCCGCTCAATAATTATTGAGCCCTCCCCCGAAATCAGCACTCCAGATGAGTTGATCGCCTTGACCGGTCCTGGTGGTCGGATTCACGGCACCGATGTGAGTAGGTGGCAACACCCTGGAGACAAACCGATTGATTTTGTGAAGATGTATGAGGCGGGTATTCGCTTTGTAATTATCAAAGCCTCTGATACCCGTGATGATGCTGATGCTTTGGCTCTTAAGTATCTATTGATGAATAGAAACTCCGCACAAGCGGCTGGCATTTACACCGGTTATTACCACTATGCGATTTTGCCAAACACGACAGATAAAGCCGCTGTAATTCGAGATGCACAGGCTCAAGCTCAAAAAGCGATATGGCGTTTATCAAGTCTTGGTGGTTACACCGAAAAGGATCTTCCATACGCCTTGGATTTAGAAAATAACTGTGTTGCTGCATCAGGAAGTAGCTGTACCAAGTATGCGCCAAAAGCACTTGTTACTTTATGGGCAGAAACTTGGATGCAAACCCTGCAGGAAAAAACTGGTCGTAAGCCATTTTTCTACTCCTATCCGACTTTCCTAGAGCAGGCGATGGTGCGCAGTGAAAAGTTGCGGCAATATCCTTTATGGAAAGCGCAGTACGGAGTTAATCCGGCAGATCCAACCGCCGAGCCGGGTCGCAAAGTTTTCGGTTGCTTTGTGCACTCTTGGTCGACATCTGATTGCTCTTCCTTATGGCAAATCTGGCAGTACTCTTCCTGTGGAATCGGTGAAAAGTACGGGGTTGCATCTACACGTGTTGACCTAAATGTTTTCCGCGGTGATACCGCTTCATTTCTGCAATTAACCCGTGGTGTTTGGACCCCGCAAACTGGAGATTACTTGCCGGTTAAGGAGCCAACCACACTGCTGATTACCGATTTAAAGGCCACTAGCACCGATAAACCGGTGCGTATAAAGGTCGAGGTTAAGCGACCTACCGGAAATCCCGTCGTTACCGGCACAGTTGCCTTCAGATTAAATGGTGCGCGACCACCAAAAGTTACGCAAACCCCGGTGCGAGATGCATCTGGCGTGTGGACGCTAACCCTACGCAATCTTCCAGCTGGATTAACGGAAGGCTATGTTGCATTTGTTGATCAAACTGGAACCCATGCTGAGATTAGGCAGGACATTTCATTTAATCTCGAACAAGGTCCGCAACCAACCCCATCACCAACTCCAAAACCAACAGCAACAAAGCCGCCGGTTGTAGTTGATACCTGTAAAGGTCAGATCAAAAATTAACTTGCTTTAGTTGCTGATTTTTTCGCATCTTTGAGCCTTTGATTCTGGTGCTCAATTAACAGTTGATACTCCTTAATAGAGGCATTCTTTTGCGTTTTATTCCAACCTAAGTGGGGCGCCATTAGATTTGCGATTAACTCCACTTGATTTAAACCCTGATTCTTGTCTTCAAATGCAATTCGAGTTCTGCGAGACATCACATCATCAACGCTTCTTGCCCCTTCATGGGTAACCGCATAAACAATCTCGGCGCCGATGTATGGTAACCCTGGAATAATTGACTCTAGGAGTTCTGAATTTTCCAGCGCAGGTTCCAACACCTCTTCCATCAGCGAGCCGTAACGATTCAATAGATGTTCCACTGTTGAATCAGCGATTCGAAACTCTTGAGCCAGTCTTGGAATTTGATTCATCAAAACTGAATAACCCTCGGCGCCGATGATTGCCAAGGTTTCAGTTTCTGATTCTGGAACAATTCGGCGAAGATGATTAATTGCTTCATCAACCGCATCCTGTGCCATGACCCGGTACGTCGTGTACTTACCACCTGCAATTGAAACAAAACCTCGGGTCGGACTATCAACGACATGTTCACGTGACAGTTTTGTTGTTGGTGAATCAGGATCTGTTGAGACAAGCGGTCTTAAACCCGCAAAAACGCCAATTACTTGATCTCTTCTCAGTTTGGGCTCTAGGACTCGGTTGGCTTGATTAATTATGTAAGTGACATCTTCGGAGCTAGCCAGTGGCTCCTCACGACTCTCGTTGTAATCAGTGTCGGTAGTTCCAACAACCCACTTATCTCCCCAAGGAATTATGAATAGCACAGACACATCAGTCTTAATGATTATTCCGGATTCAGATTTGATGGCATCACCTGGCACAACGATGTGAGCGCCTTTTGACATGCGAACCGCATAACCTGGCTTAAGTCCAAACTTTTCATAAAGCGGATCAGTCCATACCCCTGCGGCCATGATCGTGGCCTTGGCTCTTACTTCGATAACTTCATCGCTCTCTAAATCTTTAATTTTTGCGCCGACAATAGTTTTGCCTTGCTTTATTAACTCGTCACAACGGGTTCGAGTTGTGATTACCGCTCCATACTTGGCGGCGGTCCTAGCAATGGTCATGGTATGTCGCGCGTCATCAACTTGGGCATCAAAGTATTGAAATCCACCGGTCACCACATCCAAACGAAGTGATGGAGCAATCTCACTGATTCTTTTTTGAGATAGATGCTTGTGCCATGGCAGTGCTCTTTTGAAACCACGCAATGCATCGTAAAGCGCCATTCCGGCGCCAACATATGTGCGCTCCTTGAATTTCTCTTGCAGCGGATAAAGGAAGGAAACCGGTTTAACCAGATGAGGCGAAAGGGTGCTGACCATCAACTCACGTTCATTTAGCGCTTCACGCACCAACTTGAAGTCGTACTGCTCTAGATAACGAAGACCGCCATGAATTAACTTTGAAGATTTAGAGGAGGTTCCTGCGGCAAAATCTGAGTTTTCAACTAAAGCAACTCTTAAACCACGCGAGGCCGCATCTAATGCGATACCTACTCCATTAATTCCGCCACCAATCACCAGAATGTCGAACTCGGTACTCGCCAAATCCTGCATCGCCTTGTGGCGTTGCTCCTGATTAAGGCTCGAATTTGTAAGCGGCACAGCCTTAGGATACGGGTTATGTCTTACATCGGCTCACTCGACCAGGGAACCTCTAGCACCCGCTTCATAGTCTTTGATGATGCCGGAAAGATTGTTGGACAGCATCAATTGGAGCACACGCAAATCCTGCCGCAAGCTGGATGGGTCGAACATGATGCCGCGGAAATTTGGCAGCGGACACAAGATGTAATTGCTGGCGCCTTAAAGGCGGCCCGCATCTCAGGCGCTGAGTTATCGGCAATAGGCATTACCAATCAAAGGGAAACCACTGTTGTTTGGGATAAACAAACTGGTGAACCTTTAGCCAATGCCATTGTGTGGCAGGACACTAGAACAACAGATTTCTTAAACTCTATCTCCAAAGAAAAACAATCATTGATCACCCACAAAACTGGTTTGGCAATCGCTCCATATTTCTCCGGTAGCAAGATCAACTGGTTGTTAAACCATGTTCCAGCGGTCCAAGAAGCGGTGAAAAGTGAGCGCGCTTTGGTTGGCACCATAGATAGCTGGTTACTTTGGAATCTCTCCGGCGGCGCGCGTGGAGGGGTTCATCTAACTGATGTAACCAACGCTAGTCGTACTCTGCTTATGAATTTGGAGAGTTTGGAGTGGGATCAGGAGTTACTGGATATTTTCAGCGTACCTCGCTCGATTTTGCCGCAGATTAGATCTTCTTCAGAGATCTACGCCACCACAGATCCAGCCGGACCGGTTGGCTCTGCCGTGCCGATTGCAGGAATATTAGGAGATCAACAATCTGCCATGGTTGGACAGGCCTGCTTTGAAAGAGGCGAGTCAAAAACAACCTACGGCACTGGTAACTTCGCTTTGTTAAATACCGGAACTGAGATTGTTAGATCTAAAAATGGTTTGCTCACAACGGTATGTTTTAAGTTTGGAAATGCGCCTGCAAATTACGCACTCGAGGGCTCAGTTGCAGTTACCGGTTCAGCTATTCAATGGTTAAGAGATCAACTTCAAATAATCTCAACAGCTCCTGATATCGAACCGCTTGCTAAATCAGTTGCAGATAACGGCGGGGTTTACTTTGTCCCAGCATTCTCTGGCTTGTTTGCGCCATATTGGCGCAATGATGCCCGCGGAGTTGTCGTAGGGTTAACTCGCGCCGCAACTAAAGCCCATCTGGCCAGGGCTGCTCTAGAAGCAATCTGTTATCAAACTCGAGATGTATTAGATGCGATGTCAGCCGATAGTGGAGTAAAACTTCCTGAGATGAGGGTTGATGGTGGCATTACCGCTAACTCTCTTTGTATGCAGATGCAGGCGGACATAATGGGAGTTGATGTAGTCAGACCATTAATTATTGAAACTACCGCTTTGGGTGCGGCTTATGCGGCGGGTTTGGCGGTTGGAGTTTTCAAGGACACCTCAGAATTAAAAGCTAAATGGCAAGAGGGAATGCGTTGGAATGCAGATTCAGCAAGCCAACTGGCCACCTCTGGATATCAACTTTGGAAGAAAGCTATTTCTCGAACTTTAGATTGGTTGGAGTAAAACTAAACCGCTTTTATCTTTAACAGCAGGGCGTTTTCAGGGCGCAAAATTGGAGCCGGCAGACCTACCTCTTCTAGTGCAGCGCCAGTCATTACCGCCCCAGAATTCAACCAATCTGGCGCAGATATATCCATAAATTGTGCCGCTCCGGCATCTTTCAAAATACTGATTTGATATTTTTGTTTTGCCTTTAATCCTCGGAAAAACAATTTGGGTGCATGAGAAGCAACAATCGGCTGCAGTTGAACATAAGAGAAAAACGCTTCAGATTTATCTTTTTCAACTACACCATATAGATAGTGGGAAGAATCCGGATAATCCATGCGGATCATCTCGCCGGTATGCAAAAGAGTTCTCTCTTTCTTATAAAGAGCTATCCAACTCTTTAGCGCTACTAATTCCTCGGTACTCAAAGCGGTTAAATCTCGTTCGAGACCAGCATGACCAAAAAGTGCAGTTGCAGCTCTGAAAGCCAATAGAAGATCCCGTCCGGTTTGGTGTCCAGGGTTGGAGCCAATATGGGTTCCTAGTAACTCCGGTGGGATGAACTGCATTGTCCAACGCTGCATACGTTGTCTTTCAAGCGCATCATTATTGTCACTAGTCCAAAAACGATCCACTAAATCAATAATCCCCAGGTCAACTCGGCCACCACCTGATGCACAGGACTCAATCTCTAATCCGGGATGGCGTTTTTTCAACTCATCAAACAACCTGTACAGGCTAAGGGTTTGTTTTCTTACCGCTGGAAATCCAGATGATCCGGCATCAACCAAAGTGCGATTGTGATCCCATTTAATGTAAGAGATTGGATAATCAGAGAGAATTTTGCTGGTTTGCTCGAGAATATGATTAAAGACCTCCTGCTTTGATAGATCAAGAACTAATTCATGACGCCAGGTAGGCGGAACTCGTCCTGCAACATTTAAAATCCAATCGGGATGGTTGCGATAGAGATCTGAATCGGGATTGACCATCTCACCTTCAAACCAAAGTCCAAACTCCATACCTTTACCAACAACATACTGAGTAATTGAACCCAAGCCATTGGGCCAGGCATCTTTGCTGACAATCCAATCACCAAGTCCGGCGCGATCATTTCTACGCGAGCCAAACCAGCCATCATCAAGAACTACCCGCTCTACTCCAATTTCTGCGGCGATATCAACGAGCTGGCGGATCTTGGCTTCGTCATGGTCAAAGTAAACCGCCTCCCACATGTTTAGGGTTAACGGGCGCGGTTTCTTTGGATGAACACTGCGAGCTCTCAAATGTTGGTGCAGAGTATTTGCTAAACCATCTAAACCATTATTGGAGTACCAGGCAAAAAACTCTGGAGCTTTGTACTCCTCTCCTGTCTTAAGAATAACCTCACCGGGTAACAAAACTTCGGCCGCACCAATACTTTGCACACCTTCATAATTCTTTTCCACGCAGTATTGAACATCACCGCTCCAAGCCAAAGAGACCGCCCAGGCCTGACCAACTGCAAAGTTAGTCCCCGCCTCTAGTGCGATTTCGCCGATTGTGTAGTTGTGTCCGCTTCTTCCTTCGTGCGAATCTCTAACCCATCTTCCGATTTGGATATCTCTACGTTGTGGGTTTCTTTCATTTGACCAACGGCCAGCAAAATCCAAAGTTTGCACCGCTTTATCGCTCAGCGGCATCCAATAGAAAAGCTCATTCAATGTGTAATCAGCACCATGATTTACAAGTTTCATAGCGGATTTGAGAACACCAAAATTATCAAGTTGCCCGGAGATTTCTAGAGTTAACTGCGCATCCGCATCATGCAAATTAGCAACAAAAGAATCGTTAGTACTTTTTAAAGCGGTTACCGAAAACTTAGTAGACCAGTTTTGGCCGGCGCGATGACCTGAGATTGTTGGGTAACCCAACCACCCACGAGAATGCTCGCGCATCAGGCCCGGATTTTGTACCTCATCAAAATCGCTATTAGCTACCGATCTTGTAAAAGGGATACTTTCAAATCCGCCTTCAATACTGGAGCCCCAATACCGCACCACTAGAGCACCATCGATTACCTCGAGAAAGATATCGACTCCACCATTGGAGAGATGAGCCGTAGCAGACATGCAGGTAGAGTAATACTCACTATGGCGGTAAAGAAATTGGGCGCAGGGGTTACGCGCACAGATCGCACCCTGATGGATGGCCGCACTATTCGTTACTACGACACTAAAGGCCAAGTTCGAGAAGCAGTAGATGAAAGACCGGCAGAGGAGCAACCTCTAATAGGTGAGATGCGTCTAGACCCATTGAATAATGAATGGGTTGTTATTGCTGCGCATAGACAAGGACGAATCTTCTTGCCACCAAAGGAGTTAAACCCTTTAGCACCAAGTCGGCCGGGCTTTTTGACCGAGATTCCAGAGAGCGATTATGAGGTTGTTGTATTTGATAACCGCTCCCCTTCACTTCGACCACCAGAATCCCAATTTTTAGCCCCTGAAAATCCAGATTTTTCAGCACCTGCAATTCCTGCCGCCGGAAAGTGTGAAGTGGTTTGTTACACCTCTGATTATGACTCTTCCTTTAAGGATTTATCACATCATCAAATCCGCACAGTTTTGGAGGCTTGGCGAGATCGCACCGCCGAACTCTCCACCTTGCCATTTATTCAACATATCGCGCCATTTGAAAACCGAGGTGAAGAGGTTGGGGTTACCTTAAATCATCCTCATGGTCAGATTTATGCCTACTCGTATCTGCCACCAAAGACCGCTCGCATGCTTGAGGTCGCCCAAGCGCATCTGAAAAATACTGGACGGGTGTTGCTTGATGACATCATTGCACGGGAAATCTCTGAAGGCTCTCGTGTTATTGTGAAAAATCAACACTGGATCGCTTATGTACCTTATGCATCACGTTATCCATTTGAAATTCATATTGCACCTCTTAACGGTGTTGCTGATTTAGTGGCATTGAACGAAGAGCAATGCAACTCTTTTGCTCCAATTGCCAAGGAAGTACTGCAAAGACTTGATGGGGTGTTTGGTGTCACCATGCCTTACATAGCTTCATGGCATCAAGCTCCGGTTCGTACGGGCAGAGAAGCGCTGCGCCTGCACTGGCAGATTCAAAGTATTAGGCGGGCACCTGGAAAGTTAAAGTATTTGGCAGGATCTGAATCAGCCTTTGGTGCATTTATGATGGATCTCAAACCAGAGCAATCGGCCCAACAACTGCGGGATGTATCTCTCTAATTATGGAGATAGTGCAGGCGTTTGAAACCAGTTTTGGCGCAAAACCAGAGGTAGTTGCGCAAGCCCCAGGGCGAGTCAATCTAATTGGCGAACATATTGATTACAGCCAAGGATTTGTTCTCCCCTTTGCCATTGATGCTGTTACCAGATCCGCCATTAGAAAAAGAGATGATGGGCAAATTCGCATAGTTTCTGCCCAGCACCCCGAGGCGATGATTCGCAGCTCGATTTCAGAGCTGCGAGAAAAGGGCGGAACCGGTTGGTCGCGATACATCCTCGGAGTGCTCTGGGCATTAGAAATAGAAAACGGCCTAGACATATATGTTGATGGAAGGGTTCCGCTCGGCGCCGGGCTCTCCTCATCGGCAGCTCTAGAGTGCAGCGTTGCAACCGCAATAAATCACTTGTTTGAACTGGGTAAATCTTTAACACAGTTAGCACAGTTAACCCAACGTGCAGAGAATCAATATGTCGGAGTTCCCTGCGGCATCATGGATCAATCTGTTTCCTTGATGGCAAAGGGAGGCTATGCACTGCTACTTGATTGTCGAGATCTTTCAACACAACATATTCCAGTTGATTTCGCGGGTGCGGGATTGCGTCTATTAATTGTAGATACCAGAGCGGATCACGCCTTAATAGATGGTGGTTACGCAGAGCGGCGTGCCTCTTGCGAGTCGGCCGCGGCAAAACTTGGTGTGGTTTCAATGCGGGATCTTGATATGCAACATTTAGAGAGCCAGAAAGATAAGTTAACCGCGGTAGAATTTCAAAGGGCCAGACATGCGGTGTCAGAGATTGCCCGGGTTTTGAATGCCGTGGAAAGATTGCGCACTAAGCAATTTGTAGAGTTTGGTGAACTACTAAATCAATCACACATTTCGCTGCGAGATGATTACAAAGTTTCCTGTCCCGAATTAGATCTAGTAGTTGATACCGCTAACGCTAATGGAGCCCTAGGGGCTCGAATGGTTGGTGGTGGATTTGGTGGCAGCGCCATCGCATTAATTAAAGATGAGGATGCTGGAAAAATCTCTCTAGCGATTGAAAAAGCATTTGCAGAAGCAGGGTATCAAGCCCCGAGATTTTTTGATTCTTTGCCTAGCGATGGAGCTAAGTTAATTAGCTAACTGGGGTTACAGAAATTACTTCAACTCCGCCAATTGCACTTAGTACATTCACTAAATCCTGCGGATCATTTCCGGGAAATGCAACGGTGATGTCATCAATGCCTCGACCGCCTTCGGACGATAGAACAACCAAGCCACGGATATCTCCCCCAGCAAAACCAATTGCTGAAGCGACCGCTCCGAGTGAGCCGGGACGATCAGGGAGTGCTACGCGAATTCGGACCATTGCCATGGGAAGCAGTCTAAATGAAAAGCTCCCTGACTTGGACTCGAACCAAGAACCTGCCGGTTAACAGCCGGCTGCTCTGCCGATTGAGCTATCAGGGATCGGCTTACAGCGCGCAACTCTAGACCAAGGTTTCTGAAAGCGAGAAATTAAGCCAGGCCCTCGCCTAGAGCCAACTCCTTGAGATTTCTGCGCTTGCTCTCCATAGCCACTAAATCGGTAAAAATCCGGTTGTACTCCGCTTCATTTTCCACCGGGTTAAGCCGCTGTAAGGTGGATTTAACCTCGGCTATTGAGCGACTAAGAGCTACCTCATTCAATCGCGCACAGATACTAGTGACATAGCGATCCGAGATCTCACCATCAGTCCTAATCGGCTCCACCGTCAACTCGGTTATGAATGATTTCAATTCCTCGGAATCGGTGGCCGATAAATCAATCGGTGCAAAATCATTTTGGGTATCGATGAACTCACGCAACTTAATGTAAGCCGGGTGTGAAAATGCATTTGATTCCAACTCCCGCCAACTTCGCATTAAGGCGGGCATTTGCAAGCGAACCTTCAAAACCTCTCGTTCCAAAATTAACCGCGGTTCATTTGGATCTGGTCGCCAATTGCTAGTTGCAACATTTTCTACCGGACCTTTTGTAGAGGTAGCGGAATTTTTTTTGACCGCAGCCAAAACAACTTCGACCTCCATGCCCAGCCAGCCCGCCAAACTCCGGGCATACTCTGGCCGCAAAGAGGCATCTCTGATCTTTCCAATCAAAGGGGCCGCGACATTTAATGCCGAAACTCTGCCATCAGCGTTAGTGAGATCAAACTGCTTAATCGCGCTCTTAATCGCGAACTCAAACAAGGGAACACGACGCGCAATTAAATCCCGGACCGCTGAATCTCCATGATGCTGGCGTAATTCGCAAGGATCCATGCCACTTGGTTCGACCGCAACAAAGGTTTGAGTAACAAATTTTTGATCATCACCAAAGGCACGCAACGCCGCTTTTTGTCCGGCGGCATCACCATCAAAGGTGAATATAACTTCGCCTCTGAACGCATCATCATCCATTAACAATCGGCGGAGAATTCTTATGTGCTCGTCACCAAATGCGGTGCCGCAGGTAGCAACGGCGGTAGTAATCCCAGCCAAATGTGCCGCCATAACATCGGTATAGCCTTCAACAATTACCGCTTGGCGCCGTTTGGCAATCTCTTTTTTGGCACGATCCAGCCCGTAAAGCACCTGACTTTTCTTATAAATCGGGGTTTCCGGAGTGTTTAAATACTTTGGGCCTTGATCCTCTTCATCGCTGGCTAGTTTGCGCGCCCCAAAACCAACTACATCACCAGAGATATCTCGAATCGGCCACATCAAGCGATTTCTAAAGCGATCTATGGCTCCCTTCTGGCCCTCTTTGGAAAGTCCCGCCAAAGTTAACTCTTCAACTGTAAAACCTTTGGCCCTTAAAAACTTGGTTAGAGAGTCCCAATTGTCTGGCGAATATCCAACTTCGAAGGAATCACAGGCGGCACGATCGAAACCTCGCTTTATTAGTAAATCTCTGGCGTGTGCTGCTTCGGGAAGCTGCAGTTGTTCTTTATAAAAAGAAACAGCTTCAACATGTGCCGCGATCAATCTTGATCTCTGCCCAGCGGGTGCTTTAGTCCCACCAGCGCTTTGCTCGTAAGTGAGTTGATACCCGATTCTTTCAGCCAATCTTTCGATGGTTTCAGTAAAGGTAAGATGATCAATCTTCATAACAAAAGCAATTACATCGCCACCTGTCTGGCAGCCAAAACAATGGAAATAACCGCGGCTTGGTGTTACATGAAAAGAGGGAGTCTTCTCATCGTGAAATGGGCAGAGCCCTTTTTTCTGACCCCCGCCAGCACCTTTTAATTGAACATACTCTCCAACTACTTCATCAATTGGTGAATGGTCACGAACATAAGTGACATCAACATCTCTTATTCGTCCGGACATGGCGGTAATCCTAAGCCCCAATCAATTTCTCATGAAGCGCATAGGCTCCGACATCAGTCAGCGATGCGACCTGATCAATAACAACGCGTAACTTCTCCCGTTCTGAACCAGCTCGTTGCCACTCCTGCAAAAAGAAGCTTTCTAAGCTTTCAGGGGCTTTTTCCCTAACTACTGTTACTAGCTCGGCAATAAGCTGTTGTTGTTTGGCATAACGCTCTTGCGATTTTTCTGCACGAATTATGTAAAAACCAGCCATAGATTTAAGTAGAGCTACCTCGGCTCTCTGAGCTCTGGGAACCAATAGATTTGCTGAATATCGCACCAAATCTCCATCTCCGTAATGGGCTCGAGTTTCACGCTCCGCGGCGAGAGCAAAACGGCCAATCAGCTGACTAGTTAGATCTTTTAACTGTGCCAGATGTCGATGACTACGATCAAACTCCTTTGGCCAGCAGGAGAGATTTCTAAGTGAATCTAAGGCGTGCTGCGCTTCGACTTGCGTTAAATCAGATAGGTAATCATCTACCGCCGTCTGATAAAGCGAGGGTAGATCTTTCTCCAAATCATTTATATCAATCTGGCCAGTTACTAATGCATCTTCCAAATCATGAACTGAGTAGGCAACATCATCAGACCAATCCATAATCTGCGCTTCAATACAAGTTTTACCCTCTGGTGCATCTTTTCTAACCCAATCAAAGATTTCCTGATCATCTTCATATACACCAAACTTCTTTGGATTACTCAGCGAACTCCATGGATACTTGGTTGCCGCATCCAAGGTCGCTCGAGTGAGATTCAATCCAACAGAGATGCCATCACCATCAACAGTCTTGGCCTCAATTCTGGTTAACAATCTAAAGCTCTGTGCATTACCTTCGAATCCGCCAAAACCTTCTGCGATTTTTGCTAAGGCTTGTTCGCCATTATGTCCGAAGGGTGGATGGCCTAAGTCATGTGCCAAGCAGGCGCTTTCCATCAAATCTGGATCAGCGCCCAGTGCTGCTCCAAGTTCACGTCCAACTTGGGCGCACTCCAAAGAATGTGAGAGACGGGTTCTGGGAAAATCACTGGCCCAAGGAACAGCTACCTGAGTTTTTGCCGCCAAGCGCCGCAGTGCAAAGGAGTGAATGATGCGGGCACGATCTCGTGCAAACTCGGTCCGGCCTTTTCTCTTTGCGGGTTCATCGAGAAAACGTTCCCGATCAAAATCAGAGTAAGCCTGATTTTCGTGAGCGGGTCTTAGCACCATAGTGTTCTTAGGCTACTTCTTAAGATGTGTGGTCGCTAATGTGAATGCCACGTCGGCCCAGCGTTATATAGGCTAAATATGCCCCAGTTTCTCTTACTAAATACTTAATTCCAACCTCTTCCAGGCTAGCGATACCTGCTTTGGCTGGAGAGCAAGTAGCAACAAAGCCTTGATCATTCGCCATAGTCATTGATCTCAAGCAGTGATAGGGATCGGTGACAATAATAATGTCTTTTACTTTTCTCTTTAGGTTGTTCTCTTTAATAACTTTAGCGAAACCTTCGATGCTACGAAGTGAATCTCTGCCATAGGGAACTTCAATTACATTAGAACGTGGAACTTTTTTTGAGATTAACCAATTACGACCAGCTTTTGCTTCGGTGTATCTATCTCCAGGAGCCCCCGCTCCTAACGTGTAAATCTTTGGTGCTAGGTTATCTTCATAAATGCGCAAACTTTCCTTTAATCTTGCTGAAAGCACCTCACCTGGTCGACCATCTAGCTGCGCCGCACCCATAACCACAATCGCATCTGCTTTTCGAATTGTTTGATTATTTGCCGCATACCACGTTTTTCCTAAAGCCCATGTAGGTATTACTAAAATAACTAACAGAGTGAATGCAATTATCCGCCACAACATCTTTATCGCAAACATCAACCACCAGAGCCTGAGTCTGAACCATCAACTGAAACTAACTCTTCTGGATCATCCAACCAGCCTTGGGGAAGAGTTACCGCTCTGCCATGACTTGTGCGACCACGTGGTGCATCGCCAATCGCCTCTGGATATGGTTGATCTACCAATTGATCTAGCAATGAGCGAAGTTCATTTAATGATGAAACCATTCCAAATTGCGATCTCATGCCACCTTCAACTCTAAAACCCTTCAAATACCAGGCCATATGTTTGCGCAGATCGCGACAAGCCCGATGTTCATCTTGGAAGTATTCAACTAGAAGCTGAGCGTGACGCCACATAACTTCGCGAACTTCAAACAACCTAGGAAGAGGTCGCTCTCCTTCTCCATTGAAGGCGCGAACCAAATCTGCGAAAAGCCATGGTCTACCCAGACAGCCGCGCCCGACAACAACCCCAGCGCAGCCGGTTTCAGCCACCATTTTCACACCATCATTACCCGACCAAATATCGCCATTTCCCAGCACAGGGATCCCAGTTGGAGCTAAATGTTCGACAAGGTTTTTGATTTTGCTCCAATCAGACTTTCCTTCATAAAACTGGGCCGCAGTTCGTGCATGGAGCGCTACCCAAGCAACTCCAATATCTGCCGCTATCTTGCCGGCATCCAAATATGTTTCATGTTCACTATCAATACCAACCCGCATTTTTACGGTGACTGGAATTTCATATTTCTTCGCGGTGTTTACAGCCGCAGAGACCAATGATGCAAATAGTCTTCGTTTGTAAGGTAGAGCTGAACCTCCTCCTTTTCTTGTCACCTTAGGCACCGGGCAACCAAAGTTAAGGTCGATGTGATCTGCTAAATCTTCCTTGCCCAACATTTCAACCGCTCGCTCTAAATCAATTGGATCAGTCGCGTACAGCTGCACAGACCTAGGAGTTTCACCTTCGCCGGGCACAATCATCCGCATTGTCTCTTCATTGCGTTCTGTTAGCGCACGGGCCGTAACCATTTCAGAAACAAACAACCCTGCACCTTGCTCACGACATAACAGTCGAAAGGCGGAGTTAGTGATGCCAGCCATTGGGGCGAGCACAACCGGAACCTGTAAATCCAATCCGCCATCCCGAATTGGAAGATGCAGTGGCTTTACTGCAGTCAAGTTATTTAACAACCTAAAAGCTTAGGCGCCAACCAGGATTCCACTTGGTCAATTCCAATTCGTTCTTGCTTCATGGAATCGCGTTCGCGGATTGTCACCGCATTATCATCCAAAGTTTCAAAATCGATTGTTATGCAATATGGAGTTCCGATTTCATCTTGTCGGCGATAACGACGTCCGATCGCGCCGGCATCATCAAAATCAACATTCCAGTTCTTGCGTAACTTTGCCGCCAGATCCTTTGCCTTTGGCGATAGATCGGCGTTACGTGACAATGGTAGAACCGCAACTTTCACCGGTGCCAAGCGGTAATCCAATTTCAACACGGAGCGCTTTTCCATCTCACCCTTAGAGTTTGGCGCTTCATCCTCAGTGAAGGCATCCATCATGAAGGTCAATGTGCAGCGATCTACGCCTGCAGCAGGCTCAATTACATATGGGAACCAGCGCTCATTATTCTCCTGATCAAACCAAGATAGATCCTTGCCTGATTTTTCTGAGTGAGCCTTCAAGTCAAAGTTGGTGCGATTAGCAATACCTTCTAGCTCGCCCCATTCAGTACCCGTGAACTCAAACTTGTATTCAATATCAACGGTGCGCTTTGAGTAATGCGACAACTTCTCTTTAGGATGTTCAAACAAACGCAGACGCTCTGGATTAATCCCCAAATCTATGTACCAAGCCAAACGGGTATCAATCCATTTTTGATGCCACTCTTCATCTGTACCCGGAACGACGAAAAACTCCATCTCCATCTGTTCGAACTCGCGAGTGCGGAAGATGAAGTTTCCTGGAGTGATTTCATTACGGAATGATTTACCAATCTGACCAATTCCAAAGGGCGGTTTCTTGCGCGCAGTGGTTGCTACGTTATCAAAATTGATAAAGATTCCCTGCGCAGTTTCCGGGCGCATATAAGCCAAACCAGATTCATCTTCAACAGCGCCTAAATAAGTCTTTAATAATCCCGAAAACTGCTTTGGTACTGTGAACTTTCCTTTGTTGCCACAATGCGGACAGTTAACCTCATCCAAAGATTGGGGTTTGCGATTATGTTTTGCTTCGAAAGCTTCTTCCAGATGATCGGCACGGTATCTCTTGTGGCACTCGGTGCACTCAGTGAGAGGATCAGTGAAAGTTTCAACATGTCCCGATGCTTCCCAAACTTCGCGCGCCAAAATTACGCAGGAGTCGAGACCAACAACATCTTCCCGTCCCATAACCATGGATTTCCACCACTGGCGCTTTACATTATTTTTTAACTCAACACCAAGCGGGCCGTAATCCCAAGAGGCGCGTAAGCCGCCATAAATTTCAGATGAGGGATAAACAAAGCCGCGGCGCTTGGCGAGGCTAACAATTGTTTCTAAACGATCTTGGGCCATGGTGGTCTCCATCCGGCTGGCTGTCGGCGGTGCGCACCGGTCGCAAGTCCTATCACTCGGAGGTGATTTGGCTTGGGCGCAGGGCTAAATTTTAGCCCGAGACACGCTCAAAGTAGGCCTTCCCCTGAAAATGACAATCATTTTCATTTCAGATACTCTCCGAATATGAATCTAGCCATTCTCTTAGCAGCAGCCACCGCAATAGCAACCACAGCGGGAGGGCTCCTAGCACTTCGCGCCAAAGATCGCCTACACCTGGTCCTTGGTTTAGCTGCGGGACTTCTTCTTGGTTTGGTCGCCTTTGAGCTTTTGCCAGAGATCTTCGAGTTATCAAACTCCGAACTTCTTGGAGCGCCCGCAGTATCGGTCGCATTGATCGCGGGCTTTCTGCTGCTCCACATGTTTGAAAGAGTTGTCGGCTCTCATGAACCAGCGGAGTCTGAATACGATCACGACCACAAGCATTCAGTAAATGTGGCAGGTGGATTAGGTGCTGCAGCTATGGGATTCCATATCTTCCTAGATGGTCTTGCCCTTGGTGTCGCCTTTGCAATTGATGAGAAATTTGGAATCACAGTTTTCGTAGCACTATTGGTGCACGCGTTCAGTGATGGGTTAAACACGGTTTCACTCTTAATTAAGAGCGGCAAGTGGACCAAGAAGGGTGTCTTGTTACTTGGATTAGATTCAATTGCTCGCATTAGCGGCGCAGCAGTTGGCTCTTCCATCGCGTTCAGTAGTGAATTCACTGCTCTTTACCTTGCTGTGTTTTCGGGAATCTTGATCTACCTTGCTACTGGTCACATCCTGCCTGAGGCACACGCCCGCCATGCTTCACGATGGACTTTTGTCTCCACTCTTGCCGGTGTTGCAATTATGTGGGGTTTAGTTAGTCAGTTGCACGCTGTTCATGTTCACTCTCATGATGAAACCGCAATTGAAAAAGGTGTAGAGGATAAACACCAGCATGAAGAAGAAGGTCATGAAGAAGATGATCACAATCACGACCACAATGGATAAGCATGAACAAGTCTGAGATAAAAGTCATTGCGGTACTAGAGAGGGTTGGTGGATTCGCCTCCGCTCAAGAGCTCTACCAATTACTACAACGAAGTGGTGAATCTATTGGATTAACCACGGTATACCGCGCTCTGCAATCTCTTGTTAGCGACAAGATTGTTGATCAATTACGGCGCGAAGATGGCGAAGCAATTTACCGGCTGTGTGGTGACACCCACCACCATCACCTTGTTTGCAAACAATGTGGATCTACAGTTGAGATCGAAGGCTCAGCTATAGAGCGTTGGACCAAGGCGATGGCAGAGGAGCACGGATTTCGCGAAGTAGGCCATACCGCTGAAATCTTTGGCATCTGCCCAAACTGCTAACTATTTACCAATCTCGCTCAGCACCGCAACATTCTCTGTCTTATCTGGAATGACCCAGCGCTTGAAGTTTTCATTCTCGAACTCCAAAAGTAGAACTGGTTTCTTTTTATATACTACACAGAAATCTTTTCCTTTACGATGTCGCATCGTTCCCAACATAATTAAATATGGAAATCCCGTACCTGGTGCACGGAAGCCACGCAAAACTTTTGTGCTCCACGGATTTTCTTCTTTGGAAACTGAAACAAGGTTTTCAATTCGAGCCGTTGGAGAGCCATGAAAGGCGCCGAGCTTTTCCGATATTGAAAGCTGGTAGGTCAATTGGCCATCTTGAATCTTTAACAATTTACATTCTATTCAAATATCGGGCCGACGGTACGGCTTCTCTTAATTTCAAAGAATCCTGGGTAGCTAGCAACTCCGACAACACCATCCCACAACTTTCCAGCCTCTTCTCCCTTTGGTGCTGGAGAGATTACTGGACCAAAGAATGCTGCACCTTCGACCGAGATTATTGGAGTACCGACATCATTTCCAACTAACTTAATTCCACGTTCATGAGACTCGATAATTGCCGCATCGAAGGATTCATCATTCATCGCGGCAGCTAAGGATTTATCAAGACCAACTTCTTCCAGCGCCGCTTCAAATAATGCTTGATTAACCTCCTGCTTTTGTAAATGAATTCGCGATGAGATTGCGGTATACAGCGGCAAAGTCACCGTAGCGCCATTTGCTTTTTGAGCCGCTGCAATCACACGGGTGGTTCGCCAAGAACGAATTAATCCTTTTTTGTACTCTTCCGAAAGTTCTTTGTCTCTATTCAAATGCGCCAAGGAAAATAAATTCCAATTGACCTCGATGTCACGAACCTTCTCTACCTCGAGAATCCAACGTGAAGTCATCCAAGCCCAAGGGCAGATTGGATCAAACCAAAACTCCGCTTTTGTCTTCATTGTTATGCCTTTCCAAATCGTCTATCGCGGTCTGCATAAATCTCTATTGCTTTCCACAATGTTTGCCTCGTGACATCAGGCCACAAGACATCCATAAACACCATCTCTGCATAAGCTGATTGCCAAAGCAGAAAATTGGAGGTGCGTTGTTCTCCTGATGATCGCAGGAAAAGATCTACATCCCTCATTTGTGGCGCATCGAGATACTTAGCGAAAACCTTTTCATTAATCTGCTCTGGCTTCAACTTTTTGCGTTGGATATCCTGTGCCAACTTTTGAGCAGCGTCCGCGATTTCGGCCCTCCCGCCATAATTGACGCACATATTTAGGGTTAAAACTTTGTTTTTTGCGGTCATCTCTTCCGCGATCTCTAACTCTTCAATTACTGATTTCCAGAGTTTCTGTGGTCTTCCGACCCAACGCACCCGCACCCCCATGCGATGCATTTCATCTCTGCGTCTTCTGATGACATCCCGGTTAAATCCCATTAAGAATTTCACTTCATCAGGTGAGCGACGCCAATTCTCTGTAGAAAAAGCAAAGGCAGATAGTTCTTTAACTCCAATTTGAATCGCACCTTCAACAACATCAAATAAAGCGCTCTCCCCTTTTTCATGTCCTTTAGTTCGGGGCAAACCTCGCTTTTTTGCCCAGCGGCCGTTGCCATCCATAACCAAAGCAACATGTTGTGGGACCTTGTCCTTAGCGATTTTTGGTGGCTTCACGAGCTTGCTCTCTCAACCATCGGCAAAGATCGTAAACCTTTTTCTAAATGCCATTGCAGATACGCAGCCACTAATCCTGAGGCTTCTCTTCTATGCTTTAATTCACTGATATCGGCATCATCCCAATTTCCTGTTAATAGATCTGACATTAATTGCAAGGTTTCAACGGAAGGGGTTGCAGAGGCAGAGGGCTTGCAGTTAACACAAACCGAACCTCCACCAACTAATGAAAAATACTTATGCGGACCTGGCGCTTCACATCTGGAACAGATTGTCATTGAAGGGGCGTATCCTGCAATAGATAATGAGCGCAACAAGTAAGCATCAAGAATTAGAGAAGGATCATGTGATTCATGAGCCAATGCTTTAAGACCACCAGTTAGCAGCAAAAACTGTTGTAGCGCTGGTTCACCCTCATTGGAGGTAAAGCGTTCTGCAGCTTCAAGTATCGCCGATGCAATAGTCCATTTTTGATAGTCATGAGAAATAGCATCTCCGAAGTTCTCTAAACTCTCGACCTGGGTAACCACATCAAAGGTTTTACCGGTGTAGAGCTGCAAATCAACATAACTGGCTGGTTCTAACCGAGCACCAAACTTAGATTTAGTTCTTCGGACCCCTTTTGCGACAGCGCGAATCCGGCCATGCTCTCTACTAATTAAGGTGACAATACGATCGGCTTCACCCAATTTTTGAGTGCGGATTACAACCGCCTGATCCCGGTACAACGCCACGGGCCCACGTTAGTCAAAGCAACTAGCGAAGCGCTCGATTTACCGCCGAAATGACCGCTTTTAATGATGCCGTGGTGGTTGATGGGTCAATGCCGACCCCCCAAAAGGTTCCGCCATTAACCGTGCACTCAAGGTAAGCCGCTGCGTTTGCATCGCCACCAGCGCTCATAGCATGTTCGTAGTAATCAGCCACCTGCACATCTACGCCGTGTGACTGCATAACATGACAAAAAGCTGATATCGGACCATTTCCATCGCCAGAGAGGGTTAATGGTTTCTTGTTATCCAATAAATCAACGCTCAAGCTAACTTTGCCATCTGCGTTACTTGATTGTGTTAAACCAGATAATCTAAAACGGCCCCATTGATTTTCGTTGGCAGGCAGATACTCATCAACAAATATGCGCCACATCTGATCTGGGTAAACCTCTCCCCCTTGATCATCAGTGTGCGCCTGAATTACCTGACTGAACTCAATCTGAAGACGACGCGGTAATTCAAGTTGATGCTCTGTTTTCATGATGTAAGCAACTCCACCCTTGCCGGATTGTGAGTTAACTCTGATAACCGCTTCATATGATCGCCCAATATCTTTTGGATCGATCGGAAGATAAGGAACCGCCCAAGTGAAATCATCAATTTCTTTTCCAGCGGCCTTTGCATCATTTGCGAGATGATCAAATCCTTTCTTAATGGCATCTTGATGTGACCCGCTAAAAGCGGTAAAAACTAAATCGCCACCATAAGGATGTCGTTCTGGAACCCTTAATTGATTGGCGTACTCAACGGTGCGCCGAATCTCTGGAATATCACTGAAATCAATCATTGGATCGATGCCGTGGCTTAGCAAGTTCAAACCGAGTGTCACTAAGCAGACATTTCCAGTTCTTTCACCATTGCCAAACAAGGTTCCTTCGATGCGATCTGCTCCAGCCAAATAACCAAGTTCCGCTGCAGCAACACCGGTGCCGCGATCATTGTGTGGATGCAAACTCAAAACGATGCTCTCCCGGTACTTCAAATTCCGGTGCATCCATTCGATGGAATCTGCATAAACATTTGGGGTGGCCATTTCCACCGTCGCAGGCAGATTGATAATGGTTTTCCACTCTGGGGTGGGCTGCCAAACATCATTAACCGCGTTGCATACCTCTAATGCAAACTCCAATTCGGTGCCGGTATATGACTCGGGCGAGTACTCAAATGAGATTTTTGTACCCGGAACTGTGGACATTAGCTCTTTACATAACTTGGCGCCATCGACCGCAATCTTCTTGATGCCCTCTTTATCCAGACCAAAAACAACTCGGCGTTGCAATGTAGAGGTTGAGTTGTAAAGGTGAACAACGGCCTGCTTAGCACCAACCAATGATTCATAGGTACGTCGAATCAAGTTCTCACGCGCTTGGGTCAAAACCTGAATGGTCACATCATCAGGAATTAGACCATCTTCAATAATCTTCCGGACAAAATCAAAATCAGTTTGGCTGGCACTCGGAAAACCAACCTCAATTTCTTTGTAACCCATTTTCACAAGCAGGTTAAACATCGCAAGTTTGCGCGGCACATCCATCGGATCTATTAGAGCCTGATTACCATCTCTTAGATCCACTGAGCACCACTGCGGCGCTTTGGACATTTGCTTGGCGGGCCAGGTGCGGTCATTCAAAACAACTGGAACAAAGGATGAATAACGATGCTTCGGCATCTTTGACGCTGTTTGTTCTGGGAAATTCACTGCTACTCCTTAAATCTATTGGGTTTACCGGATTTTTAACCGGCAATAAAAAACCCCGCAGCGAGGAGACCGGTTAAATGGCCTCGCCACGGCAGCGAAGGAGGAGTGTGTTAAGTGAAAGCAGTTCGCTGCGGATCATGTGTAAAGGTTATCTAATCTCTTAAAGAACTGGCAAGTATCGATCAAGTTCGAAGGCGGTTACCTGCTTTTGATACTCCAACCATTCCGCACGCTTATTGCGCAAGAAGTACTCAAATACATGCTCGCCAAGGGTTTCTCGAACTAACTCGCTCTTTTCCATTTCGCCGATAGCTTCATTTAGGTTAGCGGGTAGCGTCTTAGGATTTGAGACCTTTTCCAACTTATAACCAGCCTCTACCCCTTTTAATCCAGCGGCGATAGTCACTGCAAATGCTAGGTAAGGGTTGCAAGCAGAATCTGGTGCTCTAAATTCGATGCGTGTTGAGTTTTCTTTCTTTGGTTTGTACATCGGAATTCGAATCATCGCATCACGACTCTCCTTGCCCCAAGAAATCTTGGCAGGAGCTTCCCCACCGCCGTGAATGCGCTTGTAGGAGTTAACCCATTGGTTTGTCACCGCGATGAACTCTGGAGCATGCTTGATAATTCCAGCGATAAAGGATCGTCCTGTTTCTGAAAGTTGTTCTTCTTTGCCGGCTTCATAAAAAGCATTTTTCTCCCCTTGGAAAAGTGAGAAGTGGGTATGCATTCCAGAGCCAGCATGCTCAGTAAATGGTTTTGGCATGAATGAGGCATGAAAACCTTGATCTAACGCGACCTCTTTAATGATGTGTCTAAAGGTCATGATGTTGTCAGCGGTACTCAATGCATCGGCATATCTCAAATCAATCTCTTGTTGACCAGGTGCACCTTCATGATGACTAAACTCAACAGATACACCCATCGCTTCCAGCAAAGTAATAGCTTGACGTCGGAAGTCATGTCCAACTGCGGTCGGGGTGTGATCAAAGTAGCCGCCGTAATCCACCGGTGTTGGTTTTACCCCAGCAATTGGCGCATCTTTAAATAGGAAGAATTCGATCTCTGGATGGGTATAACAGGTGAAGCCCATCTTGGCCGCTTTATCTAAAGTTCGCTTCAAAACATTTCGAGGATCTACTGGAGATGGATTTCCATCCGGCAAAGTAATGTCGCAGAAAATTCTGGCAGCACCTGGTTTTTCGGTACGCCATGGCAAAACAGAGAAGGTTGCTGGATCTGGCTTAACTAACATGTCAGATTCAGTGCCGCGGGCAAAACCTTGAATCGCAGAGCCGTCAAAACCAATTCCCTCGGCAAAGGCACTCTCCAACTCGGGAGGAGCGATTGCAACTGACTTCAGGAAGCCAAGAACATCGGTAAACCAAAGCCGTACAAAGCGAATATCTCGCTCTTCAAGGGTGCGCAAAACAAACTCTTGTTGCTTGGCAATGGTTGCAGCATTGTTTTCTTGGGAAGACATAGGCCAGATTGTGCCCTGCCCGAGTTACGGCCATGTTACAAAAGCGGCCGATTGCGGCCTGACTAAATCACAAACAGCTCTGAAGCATCGATATCGGTGCGCTCTGCAACATCTTTCGTAACCACAGAGTTGGCGCTGATGCGAGCTCCTGTTCCGACAGTGACGTTTCCTAGAACTCTGGCGCCAGCACCAATCACAACGTTGTTACCGATCGTTGGATGACGTTTGCCATGATCAAAGGTGCGAGCCCCCAATGTGACATCGTGATAAATCATCACATCATCACCAACGATTGTTGTTTCGCCAATGACAACGCCCATCCCGTGATCGATAAAGAATCGCCGACCGATTCTTGCGCCGGGATGAATCTCGATACCGGTTGCAGTTCTAACCCAGTTCGCATAGATGCGCGCTAACAATTTAAGACCGCGTCGCCACAATAAGTTTGCGATGCGGTAACCCCAGATGGCATGTACACCTGGGTAGGTCAACGCAACCTCTAGTCGATTACGCGCCGCAGGGTCGCGCTGCAACGCGGTATCGAGATCTTCAATTATGCGCTTAAACACTTAAGCATCCATCAAATCTTGGTAAAGAATTGTTGAGAGATAACGCTCTCCAAATGATGGAATGATGACAACAATATTTTTTCCGGCAAACTCAGGACGATTTGCAACTTGTGATGCCGCCCAAAGCGCAGCACCTGAAGATATTCCTGCCAAGATTCCTTCTTCTGCGGCTGCGCGACGGGCGTACTTAACAGCATCCTCTGCAGCAACATCAATTACCTCATCGTAAACATTGCGATCCAAAATTGGTGGAATGAAGTTTGGTCCAATACCCTGAATCGGATGACCACCAGGTTTTCCGCCGTTGAGAATTGGTGAAGCAGCAGGCTCGACCGCAAAAATCTTGATTTCAGAATTACGAGATTTCAAAACCTGTCCGATACCGGTAATGGTTCCACCGGTTCCAATACCGGCGACCACCGCATCAACCTTTCCATCTGTATCACGCCAAATCTCCTCCGCTGTGGTTTTGCGGTGAATCTCAGGGTTTGCCTCATTTTCAAATTGGCGCACCAAAACCGCGCCATTTGCCCCAATCTCTTCCGCCTTGGCAACGGCCCCTTTCATTCCCTCTGATGCTGGCGTTAAAACCAACTCTGCTCCGAAGGCGCGCAAAAGCGCACGACGTTCTTTAGACATCGACTCTGGCATCGTCAAAATTGTCTTGTAGCCGCGAGCAGCGCCCACCATTGCAAGCGCAATTCCAGTATTTCCCGAGGTTGCTTCAACGATTGTGCCACCTGGTTTTAACTGACCGCTTTTTTCAGCTGCATCAACCATTGCAATTCCAATGCGATCCTTCACCGTGCTGGTTGGGTTGTAAAACTCCAACTTTGCAAAGACATTTGCTGATGCACCATCGGTAATGCGATTTAATTGAACTAGCGGGGTGTTTCCAAATACCTCAGTTATGTTGTTGTAAACCTTCACTGCATGCTCCTCTAATAGTTAATCTGTGGAAATTCGAAATTTGGGCAGGGCTTGTTGAAATTACATATGCTGAAAAAAAATCAGCTAGATTACTTGCAGCAGCCGCAGGAATTAGCGCGGCCAAAATCGATTACCCGGCGGCGGGTGAAGTACCACTGCGGAATCGAGAACATGAGCAGAATTTTAATAAGTATTTGAAAAAGCGCTAATTGCAAATTACTTGCAGATTAATGCTCTTTCCATCGTGAGGTCATCGGCAGACGACGGTCTTTGCCAAATGCGATAGCTGAGACCTTTGGTCCAGGTGGGTACTGCCTTCTCTTGTATTCGGCTTTATCGACCATAGCGATGACCCGATCCACCAATGCTTTTTCAAAGCCTGCGGCCAAAAGTGATGTGGCATCACCGTTTTTCTCAATGTACAACTCAAGAATTTGATCCAATAATTGATACTCGGGCAATGAGTCAGAGTCTTTTTGTCCGGGGCGTAGCTCTGCGCTGGGCTCCTTATTTATTGAGCTCGCCGGAATTGGTGGCGTCTGACCCTGAGAGTTGGCGAGTTGGTTTCGCCACCGCGCCAATCCCCAGACATCTACTTTGAAAATATCTTTGATAGGGGCAAAACCACCAACCGCATCTCCATAAAGTGTTGAGTAGCCGACCGCCAACTCGGATTTGTTGCCGGTCGCCAAAATTAAATGACCTTCTTGATTTGAGATACCCATTAACAATGAGCCACGCACCCGAGCCTGAACATTCTCCTCGGCCACACCGGTTAATTGAGTAGCTGCTTTGTAGCTCTGCACAACCGGTTCTATTTCGATAACTCGATAATCAATACCTAGATTTGCCGCCAACTGCTTCGCATCAGTTAGAGAGTGTTCAGATGAATACTTGCTGGGCAAGGAGACGCCATAAACATTTTCTTTGCCGATGGCATCGACCGCGATGGTGGCCACAAGCGCTGAGTCAATTCCTCCCGATAATCCCAGGGCCACGGATTTAAAACCATTTTTTGCTACATAATCCCTTAAGCCAGTCACGAGCGCAGCCCAGATCTCTTCAGCCTCGGAAAGTCGCTGGGACTCCACTGCCCGTACTGCAGAAGTTTTTGTCGGTGCGGTTTGAGATTCATCAATAATCAAATCTGGTTGGCTGGTGTTTTGCGCTACTGATATATCTACCAACAACACGCTGTCTTCAAACTGCGGTGCTCGGGCCAGTAGAACCCCTTCTTTATCAACTACGAGTGAATCCCCATCAAAAACCAGATCATCTTGGCCGCCATACATATTTACATAAACAACTGGGGCACCCAACTGTTTGGAGCGCTTTTGGACTAGAGCCAGACGCAGATCATCTTTATCTCTTTCATATGGACTGCCATTTGGCACCAATAGAATGCCGGGCTTGCGATTTACCAACTCTGAAACTGGGCCCACTTCTTGCCAAATGTCTTCGCAAATTGCGATGGCGATATCTACCCCAAGATATCTAGCGATTAGAGTTCCAGAGCCTTGAGCAAAATTTCTAAACTCATCAAATACCCCGTAGTTAGGTAGATGACGTTTTACATACTTCCCTTTTATCTGGCCATCATGAATCAAGGCCACTGCGTTATTGGGTTTGGCGGTGCCGGAGGTGGCATCTTGATCTAGATATCCAACAATAACCAGAAGGTTGCCAGCCCCGATCCCCTTAATCTCTTTCGCTAATTCAATTACCCGCTCAATTGAGGCGGTTTGAAAAGCGGGGCGAAGCGCTAAATCCTCAACTGGGTATCCCGTTAAAACCATCTCGGGAAAAACCACTACATCAGCCTCAGCCGCGGCCGCCTTTGAAACCGCATCAAGAATTAATTTGGCGTTGCCATGCAGATCGCCGACAACAGGGTTGACCTGAGCTAGCGCAACGCGAAGTGATGTAGGCACAGTTCAAGAGTACCGATAGAGTTCGACCACATCTCCCGGGGACCGCGCCAGCGGCTTCGAGGAAAGGAATTTATGGCTCGCTTTACTATCGCCGATCTTGCTGCCTGGAAAAAGGCGGGCAAGAAGTGGCCCATGCTTACCTCTTATGACGCGGTTACCGCCTCAGTGTTTGATGAGGCCGGTATACCAGTACTTCTAGTCGGCGACAGCGCCGGTAACAATTTTCTAGGCGAGGAAAACACCATCCCGGTCACGGTAGATGAGTTGATCCCATTGGCTAGGGCGGTCGTTCGCGGCTCCAAAAACGCATTAGTTGTCGCCGATTTACCCTTTGGCTCCTATGAAGTAAATCCGGAACAAGCCCTACAAACTGGAATCAGATTTCTCAAGGAGGCGAAAGCTCACGCCGTAAAACTTGAAGGTGGAGTGCGCGTTACTGAACAGATCAAGACCTTGGTCAAACATGGAGTTCCAGTTATGGGTCACTTAGGGATGACCCCGCAATCAGTTAATGCCTTTGGTGGTTTTAAGGTTCAAGGAAGAAATGAATCGGGCGATGAGATTTTGGCCGATGCTTTGGCGCTACAAGAAGCGGGATGTTTTGCCATTGTCCTTGAGTTAGTTCCCGCCCAGTTGGCGGATCGAATTACCGCTGCTTTAAAAATCCCAACTATTGGAATTGGGGCCGGCATTGCCTGCGATGCCCAGGTTTTGGTTTGGACTGATTTGATGGGGCTAACCGAGAAGCCACCACGTTTTGCCAAGGCTTACAAAAATCTGCGCACTGAGATGATTGATGGAGTTCGTAGCTGGATGGCAGAGGTCGAAAATGGTGTCTTTCCCGGCGAAGCTCAAACCTTTCATTAATAGAGGGACCTACACTTAACTGTGCGGCAATACGCGATTGATTTAAGCCCGCTGAAGAAGTATCGGGATTTCCGACTGCTCTGGGTGGCTGGATTCTTCTCCTATTTCGGCTCGATGATTACCTTTGTTGCCCTACCCTTTCAAATCAAAGAGTTAACCAACTCCTATTGGGCTGTGGGTTTAATAGGTGCGGTTGAAATCATCCCCTTAATCATCTTCGGTCTTTACGGCGGGGTGCTCGCTGATTATGTAGATCGCAAGAAAATGATTTGGCTGACGGAGTTTGGAACCTTGTTTTTCACCATTATCCTTTTGCTCAACTCCTTGCGCGATGAACCAAGCGTTATTTTGATCTTTGTAATTGCAGCGATTTTCGCTGCCCTGAGTGGACTTAAGCGCCCTAGCCAGGATGCGATTTTGCCCCGTTTGGTAAATCATGAAGATCTACCAAGTGCCAGTGCACTAATGAGTTTGCGTTGGCAGTTCGGTGGCATTGTCGGCCCATCTGCCGGAGGAATCATCATTGCAACTCACGGTGCTGGCGCGGGTTATCTAATTGATTGCATTACCTTTGTAATTTCTCTCTCCTTGTTGTGGCAGGTGCGCAGCGTTCCGCCATTAAGTAAATCAACCCCACCATCTATAGCCGCCTTAATGGAGGGAATTCGATACGCCTATACCCGCAAGGATTTATTAGGTACCTATGTTGTCGATTTGGCGGCGATGTTTTTGGCTATGCCGATGGCGCTATTCCCATTTTGGGCCGATGCCATTGGTGCCCCTTACGCCCTGGGATTTTTCTACTCCTCGATAACTATCGGAGCGGTCATCGTTACCTTGATGAGCGGCTGGATGCGCCACTATCCGCACCACGGCAGGGCGGTTGTTTTCGGGGCTTTGGGCTGGGGCGTAGCAATTGTGGTTGCCGGTAGCTCAGACTCATTGACGGTAGTGATCGCCTCATTGATTGTTGCCGGAGCATTTGATCAGATCAGTGCACTCTTCCGCGGATTTATCTGGAATCAATCAATACCCGATGAGTTGAGAGGTCGATTGGCGGGAATCGAGATGCTTTCCTATTTGCTCGGACCTCTTGGTGGACAGGCCAGGGCCGGTGGCATGGCCGCTTTAACATCACTTCGCACCTCAATTGTTGGCGGTGGTTTTCTCTGTATTGGATTTGTGACAGCGATTGCAGCAGTCATGCCGAAGTTTCGTAACTATGACGTCCGGACCAATGAATTTGCGGTCCAACAGGCAAAAATCCGCCAAAATCAGGAAAAAATTTAAAAAATTTTTTATTGCTACCCCTCAGTATTTTTGGGGGCGGATCACTGATTTTTTGCCAAAAACTCAGAAAACGCGGTTTTTACGCGTGAAAATGGGCAATTTCCCCACCTCAAAAAACCCTAAATGCACATTTTTTTCAAAAAATGAATTGCGACACGCAGGCGGTTTTTTTACCCAAAATAGTGGAAAGTTTTCGTAATAACTGTCACGATTTGCCTTGAACAGGTTCGGTGACGGATCGAACCATTTCGAAAGGAAATCTACGTGGCTGCAAAGCGTCGTAAGAAAGCTGCTGCTAAGACTGCAGCACCAAAGCGTCGTCGTAAGAAAGCTGCTGCTAAGGCTGCTGCTCCAAAGCGTCGTCGTAAGAAAGCTGCTGCTAAGAAGGCAACAGCTAAGAAGGCTGCTCCAAAGAAGCGCCGCAAGAAGGCTGCTGCTAAGAAGGCTGCACCAAAGCGTCGTCGTAAGAAGGCTGCTAAGTAATTTAGCACCAGATTTACGGAAAAAGCCCGGCTGCATATGCGCCGGGCTTTTCTCTTTCTAGAACTCTACTTAATTATGCCCTGTTCTCTTCCACAAATTGTTGGCGCAGCTCCTCAGTAACATGCGTGAAGATTCCGGCCAGCGCCTCTTGCTCCTTAACTGATAGTTGATCGATCAATCTCTTTCTAACACTTTCCACATGACTCGGGGCCGCAGCAACAATCGCCCTCCAGCCTTTCTCTGTCATTACCGCCCAATAACCGCGGCGATCCTCAACGCACTCTTCTCTTTTAACCCAGCCAGCCTTCTCCATAACCTTCATACGATGCGAAAGCCTGGATTTTGAAAGCATCGCCAACTCCGCCAGCTCGCTCATTCTCATTCGGCGGCCAGGGGCATCAGATAACTGCGCCATTACCTCGTAATCAGCCATAGTTAAATCATGCCCATCAAGATCGGCATCCAAAGCTTCAAGTAGTCGGCGTGAGGCGATTATGTATGAGCGCCAAGCCTTCATCTCCCTGGGGTTTAACCAGCGTGGGGCGCTCTTTTTTGCCATGTGCTCAGAGTAGAGGAAAAACCAATTAGTTGAAAGTTGAACAATCATAATCTCCCTATGCTTGGGGTGTGAATCAAGATTTCGTCGGAGCAACTTCAAGACCTCGTCTTTGGCGCTGGGTTGCCGGCACGGTCTTCATAATCTTTACCTGGCAGGTATTGGGCTTTTTGCTCACGGTAGCGGCCGCAAAACTATTTAATTACGATGTAAATC